>NZ_JBIVIC010000018.1:0-111699 GCF_044749545.1 Pseudomonas sp. NPDC089396
GAGGACCGCGCTGCAGGCCCCATCCTGGGGCCCAGCGCTTGACGGGCATCCATGCCCGTCACCTCCCTCCGCAAGACCTCCGCTCGGCCTCCTGAAGTCGCAATTGGCGGCGCCTGAACTACCGCGCGCTTAGAAGCAGAAGCAGAAGCAGAAGCAAAGGCAAAGGCAAAGGCAAAGGCAAAGGCAACCGGCGTGCTATCGAGGTTTCAAGTCCAGCCTGCGCAGATGGCAAGTCACTTCCTCACGGTCGTGATACAGCTGCTTGCAGGCGATCGACACCTTGACCTTGCGCGCCTTGAACGTCGCTTCCATCCGATCCAGCAAACGCCTCACTTCGGCATATCGCTGCTTCATCGGCAACTTGAGGTTGACCACCGCCTCACGACACAGCCCCTCGCCCAGCCAAGTCTCGATCAACGCGGTGGTACGCGCCGGCTTCTCGACGATGTCGCACACCATCCAGTCCACCGGCTGCTTCGGCTGCCAGGTGAACCCGTCCGCCATCAGATGCTGGACCAGACCAGTGTCCATCAGACTTTCCGCCATCGGCCCGTTGTCGATGGCAGTGACCAGCATCCCGCGACGCACCAGCTGGTAAGTCCAGCCACCTGGCGAGGCACCCAGGTCGACGCCCGTCATGTCATCGCCCAGGCGCTGCTCCCAGTGCTCCCGCGGGATGAACTGGTGCCAGGCCTCTTCCAGCTTGAGCGTCGAGCGGCTGGGCGCCTCGCGCGGAAACTTCAGGCGCGGAATCCCCATCGGCCACAGCGCGCTGTTGTTCGCCTCGGCCATACCCACGAACACCCGCCGCCCACTGATGAAAGTCAGCAGCAGACGCGGCCGGCTGACGTCATCGACCAGACGCCCAGCCTTTTCCAGCGCCTTGCGCAGCGGCACCTCGAACTTGCGGCAGAAGGTCGACAACTCCTTGCCGTCGTTGCTGTCCAGCACTTCCAGCCACAGGCTGCCAAATACCGGCAACCCGGCCAGGTGCTCGAGCAGCACGCTGATGCGATCGCTCTCCGGCAGTTCGATGTAGCAGCCACGCGCCCACTGCCGCGGGAAGATCAGTTGGGCGAAGCGCAGCTGCGCCATCAACCGTTCGGCACCTTCGGCTTCGGCACAGACGAACTCGGCGCAAGCGCTGTGCGCCTTGCCTTTGGCATAGCCAGCAACCCCCAGGCGGGCGGCCTGCTCGCTGATCTCGGCGCAGACCTCACCCTCGAAACCGGGCCGGCAATGCATGAACAGGGTATTCATTTCTCACTCCACTACGGCTGGCGCACCACGGGCGCCGGCAGGGCGGCGATGATAAAGGAAGTTCGGAACCTGCGACACGCCCCGCCGGTCCAGAAAAGGGTCAGGGGTACCAAAGCGGTCTAACCTGACCTTTCAGCCAGGTCCGTGCCGTGCGGACCGAAACAGAGCGGTGACACCGGCCAACAGCACAGGCCGGGCACCGGTGCAGAAGGAGTTGGCAATGCCCTCGCTCGATAGCCTGAACACCCTCAAGACCTTGAAGGTAGCTGGCCACACCTACCATTACTACAGCCTCGCCGAGGCCGCACAACAGCTTGGCGACCTGCAGCGCCTGCCCATGTCGCTCAAGGTACTGCTGGAAAACCTGCTGCGCTGGGAAGACGGTGAAACCGTCGTCGGCGACGACCTGCGTGCCCTCGCCGGCTGGCTGCAGGAGCGCCGTTCCGATCGCGAGATCCAGTACCGCCCGGCGCGGGTACTGATGCAAGACTTCACCGGCGTGCCGGCGGTGGTCGACCTGGCCGCCATGCGCGCCGCCATGGCCAAGGCCGGTGGCGACCCACAGCGGATCAACCCACTGTCGCCGGTGGACCTGGTGATCGACCACTCGGTGATGGTCGACCGTTATGCCACGCCCCAGGCGTTCAGCGAGAACGTCGACATCGAGATGCAACGCAATGGCGAACGCTACGCCTTCCTGCGCTGGGGCCAGGACGCGTTCGACAACTTCCGCGTGGTACCACCTGGTACCGGCATCTGCCACCAGGTCAACCTGGAATACCTCGGGCGCACGGTCTGGACCCGTGAAGCGGATGGTCGCACCTACGCCTTCCCCGACACCCTGGTCGGCACCGACTCGCACACCACCATGATCAACGGCCTGGGCGTGCTCGGCTGGGGGGTAGGCGGCATTGAGGCGGAAGCCGCGATGCTCGGCCAGCCGGTGTCGATGCTGATCCCGGAGGTGATCGGTTTCAAGCTCACCGGCAAGCTGCGCGAAGGCATCACCGCCACCGACCTGGTGCTGACCGTGACGCAGATGCTGCGCAAGAAAGGCGTGGTCGGCAAGTTCGTCGAATTCTACGGTGACGGCCTGGCCGACCTGCCCCTGGCCGACCGTGCCACGCTCGCCAACATGGCGCCCGAGTATGGCGCCACCTGTGGCTTCTTCCCGGTCGATGAGGTCACCCTCGATTACCTGCGCCTGTCGGGCCGACCGAGCGAGGCGGTGCAACTGGTCGAGCAATACTGCAAGGCCCAGGGCCTGTGGCGCCTGCCCGGGCAGGAGCCGCTGTTCAGCGACACCCTGGCGCTGGACATGAATGAAGTCGAAGCCAGCCTGGCCGGGCCGAAACGGCCACAGGACCGGGTCGCCCTGGGTCAGGTCCGGCAGGCTTTCGACCACTTCATCGAACTGCAACCCAAGCCACTGGCCAAAGAGGTAGGCCGCCTGGAAAGCGAGGGCGGCGGCGGCGTGGCGGTGGGCAATGCCGACCAGGCCGGCGAGGTCGACTACAGCCACCAGGGCCAGACCTACACCCTGCGCGATGGCGCCGTGGTGATCGCAGCGATCACCTCATGCACCAACACCTCCAACCCCAGCGTGATGATGGCGGCCGGTCTGGTGGCGAAAAAAGCCTTGGAAAAAGGCCTGCAACGCAAACCATGGGTGAAGAGCTCTCTGGCACCCGGCTCCAAGGTCGTAACCGACTACTACAACGCCGCAGGGCTCACCGCCTACCTCGACGAGCTCGGCTTCGACCTGGTCGGTTACGGCTGCACCACCTGCATCGGCAACTCAGGCCCACTGGACGAGGCCATCGAGAAGGCCATCGCCAGCGCCGACCTCACGGTCGCCTCGGTGCTATCGGGTAACCGCAACTTCGAAGGCCGCGTGCATCCGCTGGTCAAGACCAACTGGCTGGCCTCGCCGCCGCTGGTGGTGGCCTATGCCCTGGCTGGCAGCGTACGCATCGATCTGACCTGCGACCCACTGGGCACCGGCAAGGATGGCCAACCGGTCTACCTGCGCGACATCTGGCCCAGCCAGCAGGAAATCGCCGCTGCCGTGGCCCAGGTCGACACTGCGATGTTCCACAAGGAGTACGCCGAGGTATTCGCCGGCGACGCCCAATGGCAGGCCATCGAAGTGCCACAAGCGGCCACCTATGTATGGCAGGACGATTCCACTTATATCCAGCATCCACCGTTCTTCGACGAAATCAGCGGCCCGCTGCCTGAGATCAAGGACATCCAGGGCGCACGCATCCTTGCCCTGCTCGGCGACTCGGTGACCACCGACCACATCTCCCCGGCCGGCAACATCAAGGCTGACAGCCCGGCCGGTCGCTACCTGCGCGGCAAGGGCGTGGAGCCGCGCGACTTCAACTCCTACGGTTCACGGCGCGGCAACCATGAGGTGATGATGCGCGGCACCTTCGCCAACATCCGCATCCGCAACGAGATGCTTGCGGGAGAAGAAGGCGGCAATACCCTGCATGTGCCCACGGGCGAGAAGTTGTCGATCTATGACGCCGCCATGCGCTACCAGGCCGAGGGCACTGCATTGGTGGTGATCGCCGGCCAGGAATATGGCACCGGCTCCAGCCGCGACTGGGCGGCCAAGGGCACCAACCTGCTGGGGGTCAAGGCGGTGCTGGCGGAGAGTTTCGAGCGCATCCACCGCTCCAACCTGGTGGGCATGGGCGTGCTGCCCCTGCAGTTCAAGGCTGGGCACGACCGCAAGCAGTTGGGGCTGACCGGCAAGGAGCAGATCGACGTACTGGGACTCGCTGACGCGCCTATCAAACCTGGCATGACCCTGCCCCTGCGCATCACCCGAGAGGATGGACAACAGCAACAGATCGAGGTGCTGTGCCGGATCGATACGCTCAATGAAGTGGAGTACTTCAAGGCGGGCGGCATTCTGCACTACGTGCTGCGCCAACTGATCGCGAGCTAGAGCGGTTGGGGCCGCCCTGCGGCCCCTTCCCCCCTGCGCCTGGCAAATATTCATTCAATAAAACCACCGGCCTGCCGATACCCATCGAAAGCCTTGCGGATTACTCGACCCATGCGTAACAACCAGCCGATTACCCAACGGGAACGGACCTTCCCTGCACAACAGCGGTTGATCTCCACCACCAACGCCAAGGGTGTGATCACCTACTGCAACGATGCCTTTATCGATATCAGCGGTTTCTCCCGCGAGGAGCTGACCGGTGCGCCACACAACCTGGTGCGCCACCCCGATGTACCGTCGGCGGTTTTTGCCCATATGTGGCAAACCCTCAAGCAAGGCTTGCCGTGGATGGGCATCGTCAAGAACCGCTGCAAATCCGGCGACCATTACTGGGTCAACGCTTACGTCACGCCGATTTTCGACAACAACCAGGTGGTCGGTTTCGAGTCGGTGCGGGTCAAGCCCAGCGCCGAGCAGATCCGCCGCGCCGAAGCGCTGTACCAACGCATCAACCAGGGCAAGACCGCGATCCCACGCCGTGACACATGGCTGCCGGTGCTGCAGGACTGGTTGCCGTTCATCCTGGTCAGCCAGGTCGGTTTCCTGATTGGCAACTGGCTGGGTCACTCCTGGGGCTTCGCGCTGGCCGCTGCCCTGTCGGTGCCACTCGGCCTGCTGGGCCTGGGCTGGCAGCAACGGGGCCTCAAGCGCTTGCTGCGTCTGGCCGAACAGACCACCTCCGACCCGCTGATCGCGCAGATGTTCACCGACAGCCGTGGCGTCCAGGCACGCCTGGAAATGGCCATGCTCAGCCAGGATGCGCGCCTGAAAACCTGCCTGACCCGCCTGCAGGACAGCGCCGAACACCTGAGCGACCAAGCACGCCAGTCCGATGACCTGGCCCACAAGAGTTCTTCGGGGCTTGAGCGCCAGCGGGTGGAGACCGAACAGGTCGCCACCGCCGTCAATCAGATGGCCGCCACCACCCAGGAAGTGGCCAACCATGTGCAGCGCACCGCTGACGCCACCCAGGAAGCCAACCGTTTGACTGCCCAGGGCCGACAGATCGCCGGGGAAACCCGCGACGCCATCGAGCGCCTGTCGAGCGCGGTGGGCGAAACCGGCGCGACCGTGACTCAGCTGGCCAAGGACAGCGACGAGATCGGCGGCGTGGTGGATGTGATCAAGGGGATCGCCGACCAGACCAACCTGCTGGCATTGAACGCTGCCATCGAGGCAGCCCGTGCCGGCGAAATGGGGCGTGGTTTTGCAGTGGTCGCCGATGAAGTGCGTCAACTGGCCCAGCGTACCGCCGAGTCCACCGGGCAGATCCACGGCCTGATTGCCAAACTGCAGCAAACCGCCAACAACGCCGTGCAGACCATGGAAAGCGGTCACCGCCAGGCCCAGGAAGGTGTCGAACGGGTCATGCAGGCCGACCAGGCACTGGTCGGCATCAGTGAGGCAGTGGCCAACATCACCGACATGGCCACCCAGATTGCTGCGGCTACCGAAGAACAGACCGCCGTGGCGGACGAGATCAGCCGCAACATCAGCACCATCGCCCAACTGGCCGACCAGACCGCCGAACAGGCGCAGCATTCGGCGTTGCTCAGTGAAGCGCTGAGCACCACGGCAGGCGGACAGTACTCGCTGGTGGAGCGCTTCAACCGCTAAGCTCGCGTGGCCCCATCGCCGGCAAGCCGGCTCCCACAGGTACAGCGCTGATCCCAAGAGCGCTGGTACCTCTGTGGGAGATAAAGCGCTGATCTCAAAGGCACTGATATCTCTGTGGGAGATACAGCGCTGATCTCAAAGGCACTGATATCTCTGTGGGAGCCGGCTTGCCGGCGATAGGGCCAGCACAGACTGCAAACGCCTACCAATCCAGCGTCAGACGGCTTTCAAAGTAACGCTCTTCGCCCGTCAACGGGTCGCTGAAGCGCAAGCTGTGCGCCAACAGCTTCAATGGCCGCTGATAATCGTCGTCTTCCTTGAGCAGCTCGGGATAGAACGGATCATTGCAGATGCCCGCCCCCAAGGCCGCCATGTGCACCCGCAACTGGTGGGTCTTGCCGGTCACCGGCGACAGGCCGTAGCGCCACAGCTCACCGTGCTTCTCCAGCACTTCGGCGTAGGTTTCGCTGTTGTCCGCCCCTTCCACCTCATGCATGCGGAAAAACGGCTCGCCATGCACCAGCCGACTTTTGTGAACCAAGGGAAAATCCCGTTGGGGCATGGCTGCGGCGATGGCCTGGTAGCGTTTGTCGATACGCCGCTCCGGGAACAGCCGCTGGTAGGCGCTGCGGGTTTGCGGGTTGGCTGAAAACAGCACCAAGCCTGCCGTATGCCGGTCGATCCGGTGCAGCGGCACCAGGTGCGGGTTATCAAGGCGGCGGATCAAGCGCCGCAGCAAGGTCTGCTCGACATACTCGCCGGTAGGTGTGACCGGCAAAAAATGCGGTTTGTCGGCCACCACCAGATGCTCGTCCACATGCAGGATGGTTTCCTCCACCGGGATCGGCCGCTCGTTGACCACCTCACGAAAATAATGCAACCGCATGCCGCGGCGGTAAGGCAGATCGGCAGCGACCGCCTGCCCTTCGGCGTCGAGCACACGGCCACGGGCAAAGCGGTCGAGCCATTGATCGCGGCCAATGGCCTTGAAGTGGTCGCACAGGCAATCGAGCACCGTGGCCCAGTTGCCAGGTGGCAGGCACACCGTGCTGGCTTGCTGACGGGCGGGGTCGAAAGGGCTGGACATGGCGGGACTCGAGTCGATCAAAGCCGGGCATTATCCCCCAAGCCCGGCAGCGCAACCAGCCTCGCCCCCTTGCTCGCTGCGTTCTTTCAGCCAGCGCAACACCTGCACGGGCTCCCAGCGGCCGGGGTCATAAAGCGCATACAGCAAGCCCTGGTAACCCACCACGTCCAGCCCGCGGTGGTAGCCGGCGCGTTGGAACAAGGCTTCAATCTCGGCGAAGCAGGTATTGAAGTGGACCTTGCCAAACGGCGTTCGGTCATCAGTAACCAGGCCTTCAAGGCGTAATTCCAGCACAGCGTCACACACCCGCTCTACCGGCATGCGGTTGACGCTGTACTTGAGTTGCTCGACGTTGAGCATGGATTCACCTCGATACTGTATTTATATACAGCATACGAATATCCCGCTGGTGCCGTCAATGCGGTTCATTGCAGCCCCGGCAGATAGCCGGTGCCTTTGCGAATGGTCAGCACCTGTCGCCGGGGCGCGGCATGCGCCACCGACAAGTGCACCCACTGGTCGAACTCGAGGATCAGTTGGTCGAAGGAAACGGCGCTTTCGCTGACGCGGCGCGCGACGTCGCGCGGGGTCAGCTTGACTACCGTGAAATCAGCCGCCAAGCCCTGCAAATGCTGGCTTATCGGCGAGCCGCCTAGACGCGCGTTGACTGCGGCACTGCGGTAGCCGCTGGAGATGATGATCGGCGCGTCGAACAGCTCGCGCACCTGTTCCAGCGCACTGCACAGCAACTGCAGATTGGCGCGCGCCTCAGGTGGCGGGGTGTTGTCGAGCCCTTCCCTGGCGGCGAGCTGCGAAGCGATCATTTCATTGAGCGTGAAATGGGGAGTGATGAGCATGGTTGAGCTCCTGATGACCCATGAGAAATGCCGGCGTCAGCGCGCCGGCACTCGATCATCGCGACGCAGCATTCCTCATGGCGCAGGGATGAAGCTCCACAAACGTCATCACTGCGCGAGAAACGCCACCACCTGTTCGGCATCGAACGGCCAGTGCAGCTCGGCACTCGTATCGCTACGACGTAACACCGGGATGATCAGGCCATAGCGCTCGAAAAGCGCCTCGTTATCGGCGATGTCGACCAGCTCGACCAGCAAGCCATGTTCGACAAATGGCATCAACACGGCTTCAGCCACTTCGCACAAGTGGCAGCCGACGGTGCCGAAGAGTTGGCATTCAGGCAGCATGGAGTAAGGCTCGGTTGGGATTGGAGAGATACCTATTCTAGGTCCGTCCCGCCCCCTGTGCACCTTGCCTCGCTCAATCCTGGCTGGTGGCCCCGATGCGGTGCAGCGACAGGTCAGCGCCCTGGAACTCCTGCTCATGGCTCAAGCGCAGCCCCAGCACGCTACGGATCAGGCCATACACGCCAAAGCCGCCCACCAGTGCGACCAGCACCCCAGCCAGGCTGCCGATTAGCTGACTGATCAGGCTGACACCCCCCATGCCACCCAGGACAGACTGCCCAAAGATGCCGCAGGCAATGCCGCCCCACAGCCCGCACAGCCCATGCAGCGGCCAGACACCCAGCACATCGTCGATCTTCCAGCGGTTCTGCGCAGCGGTGAAGCTCCACACGAACAGCACACCCGCCACCAGCCCGGTTGCCAGCGCACCGATCGGATGCATCAGGTCGGAGCCAGCGCAGATCGCCACCAGCCCGGCCAGCGGTCCATTGTGCAAGAAGCCCGGATCGTTTCGACCGGCCAGCAAGGCCGCCAAGGTGCCGCCGACCATGGCCATCAGCGAGTTGATCGCCACCAGGCCACTGACACCCTGCAGCGTCTGGGCACTCATCACGTTGAAGCCGAACCAGCCGATGATCAGGATCCACGAACCCAGCGCCAGGAACGGAATGCTCGACGGCGCAAACGCCACCAAGCGCCCCTCACGATAGCGTCCGCGCCGCGCACCCAGCAGCGACACCGCCGCCAGCGCCAGCCAGCCGCCCATGGCATGCACCACCACGGAACCTGCAAAGTCATGGAACGGCGCACCGAAGCGCGCCTGCAGCCAACCCTGGATACCCAGGTTGCCATTCCACACCACACCTTCGAAGAACGGGTAGATGAACGCCACGATCAACGCCGTGGCGCACAGCTGCGGGAGGAAGCGGGCCCGCTCGGCGATGCCTCCCGAAATGATCGCCGGGATCGCGGCAGCGAAGGTCAGCAGGAAGAAGCACTTGACCAGGGCATAGCCATGCTCCGCCGCCAGTTGCGCCGCCGGGTGCAGAAAGCTCACACCGTAGGCGATCCAGTAGCCGATGAAGAAATACACCAATGCCGAGATGGCGAAATCGCTGAGGATCTTCGACAAGGCATTGACCTGGTTCTTGTGGCGTACCGTGCCCACTTCGAGGAACGCGAAACCGGCATGCATGGCCAGCACCAAAATGGCGCCCATGAGGATGAACAGGGTGTTGGAACCGTGGACCAGTGAGTCCATTGCGCTGTGCATGTTTTCCATGAAAGAGGCAGACCTGCTGAAAAAGGCACCAGGACAGTTCAAGAACCTGCATCCATGCACCGAATCGGTGCCAGCTCCCTGCCCTGTTTTGCCCAACCGGGCGAAGCCTGCGTGGTTTTTTCTTGGGTTTGTCGAGGATTGGGTTAAGGTTTATCGGTATCCGCCGGGCGTGCTTGCCCTGGATCGGCGCACGGCCCGGGGCGAAGCCCCAGGTTGTGGCACGTTCCTTTGAGCAAGGCTTAGCAAGGCCCATACCAGCGCTACAGTGAACCTTCCGCGCACCGGCAAGCTCGAATGTTCAACACACCACACAGGGAGAGCCCCATGGCCAGCAAATCGGCAAAGACTGCACAAGACATACTGATGGCTGACTTCCAGGCCTTGGTCCGTGATACCGAGAAACTGCTGGCCGACACCGCCAACCTGGCAGGCGATCAGGCCGACGAACTGCGCGAGCAGATTCACGAGCGCCTGACCCAAGCCCGCGAAACACTGCAACTGACCCAGGATTCGGTGAGAGAACGCGGCCAGGCGGCGCTGGGCAGCGCCGAGCAATACGTCCAGGAAAACCCTTGGCAGGCGATTGGCATCGCCGCCGGTGTCGGCTTGTTGATCGGCCTGCTAGCCAATCGACGCTGAGGAGCCCCTATGGAGAATGACGCCATTGCCAGCGGCGCTTCGGGCAAGCGCCTGGGCGCAGCACTGCTGGGGCTGCTGCACAGCCACATCGAGCTGTTCGGCATCGAGTTGCAGGAGCAGAAGGCACGCACCCTGAGCTTGCTGCTGTTCGCAGGGCTGGCGCTGGTGTTCGCGCTGCTCTTGCTCACGGCCTTGTCGGGCCTGCTGCTGGTACTGCTGTGGGACAGCTACCGCCTGGCCGGCATCGTCGGCCTGTGCGTGTTCTATGGCATCGCCGCACTGTATTGCGCGCTACGGCTGAAGGCTGCGGTGTTCGACGAGTCGTCGCCCTTCGGCGCCACCCTCGAAGAACTTGCCAAGGACCGGGAGCGCCTGTTGCCATGAGCCTGCCTGAGCTGCCGAACACCCGAAACCCAAGGGAGCTGCGCAAGGCGCTGCTGCGCTTGCGCATGGAGATGCATCGCCAGGAAATCCGCCACGAATCGGGACAGTTGCTGCAACCGCTGCAGCGGCTGCGCGGCATGGGCGGGTCGCTGCACGAAGGGCTGGGCATCAAGCACGCCCCCCTCTGGGGCATTGGCGCCGTCGTGGCGCTGGGTTTCCTGACCGGCAAGGGCGTACGCAGCGGGAACCTGAGCCGCCTGGTGCGTTTGGGCAGCAGCCTGCTGCCGCTGATACGCCTCTACTTGCAAGCAGGGCGACGCCCCTGATCGTGGGTACCGCTGCCTCGGTAGCGGTGCCCCCCTGCCCCTTGCGCCGCCCCGCCTGACGCAGGATGCTATGCCCTTCGATCGACAGGAGACCGAGCCTTGGACTGGCATACCCTGCTCACCCGCGAACGTCTGGGCAAAGCCCTGTACAGCCCCGAGGAACTGGGGCGCAGCCCCTTCCACAAGGACCACGACCGGATCATCTTCTCAGGCGCATTTCGCCGCCTGGGGCGCAAGACCCAGGTCCATCCCGTTTCCAGCAACGACCATATCCACACACGCCTGACACACTCCCTGGAGGTCAGTTGCGTAGGCCGTTCTCTGGGGATGCGCGTGGGCGAAACACTGCGTGACAGCCTGCCTGTCTGGTGCGCTCCCAGCGATCTGGGCATGATCGTGCAGTCCGCCTGCCTGGCCCACGACATCGGCAACCCGCCGTTCGGCCACTCCGGTGAAGACGCCATCCGCCACTGGTTCCAGCAGGCCGCTGGACGTGGCTGGCTGGATGACATGAGCGACGACGAGCGCGGCGACTTTCTCAATTTCGAAGGCAATGCTCAAGGTTTTCGCGTACTGACCCAGCTTGAATATCACCAGTTCGACGGTGGCACCCGGCTGACCTACGCCACCCTTGGCACCTACCTGAAGTACCCGTGGACAGCACGGCACGCCGATGCCCTGGGCTACAAGAAGCACAAGTTCGGCTGCTACCAGAGCGAGCTGCCGCTGCTGGAACAGATCACCCGCAAACTGGGCCTGCCACTGCTGGAGCCGCAGCGTTGGGCTCGCCACCCGCTGGTGTACCTGATGGAGGCCGCGGACGACATCTGCTATGGGTTGATCGACCTGGAAGACGGCTTGGAGATGGGGCTGCTGGACTACGCCGAAGTCGAAGCACTGCTGCTTGACCTGGTCGGCGATGACCTGCCCGAAACCTATCGCCAGCTCGGGCCTTCGGACTCGCGGCGACGCAAACTGGCGATTCTGCGCGGCAAGGCCATCGAGCACCTGACCAACGCCGCCGCGCATGCTTTCGTCGAGCAACAGCAAGCACTGCTTGCCGGGCAGTTGAGCGGCGATCTGGTCGAGCACATGCACGGTCCGGCCAAGCGTTGCGTGCTGCAGGCCAAGGACATGGCGCGCAACAAGATCTTCCAGGATAAACGCAAGACGCTGCACGAGATTGGTGCCTACACCACCCTGGAAATCCTGCTCAACACGTTCTGCGCTGCCGCCCTCGAACAGCACGGCGGGCGCACGCCTTCGTTCAAGAGCCGGCGTGTCCTGGACCTGATCGGCAGTAATGCTCCCAGTCCGCATGACTCGCTGTACAGGTCCTTTCTGCGCATGATCGACTTCATCGCCGGGATGACCGACAGCTATGCAAGCGAAATGGCGCGGGAAATGACCGGACGGTCCAGCCCGACCTGAACTTGTGCGATGCCGCCTGGCGCAAACCAGCCAGCGGCATCTTTGTAGGACGCTTCCTACAATTGACGTTTAATCATTAAACATGCATGACGAGAACAACCCAACAGCCCCTAGAACTGCAGTGACAGAGAATCAATTTATTACACTTCGTAGCGTTAATTGATTTCTCTTGTAGGCAATTTCCCATAAGAACCTATTCGCCTCTCCTCGCACCCCCGGCGACTTGCAACTAGGTTAAGGTGCGCCCTGCCTTCGTCATCTGCCGCAGGGAACGTGAACATGTACACCGTATTCATAGTCGATGACCATCCAGTCATTCGCCTGGCTGTCCGTATGTTGCTCGAGAACCAGAACTACAAGATCGTTGGCGAATCAGACAATGGCGTCGATGCCATGCAGATGATTCGCGAAACCCTCCCAGACCTGGTGATTCTCGACATCAGCATTCCCAGGCTGGACGGCCTGGAGGTGCTCTCGCGCTTTCAGGCCATGGCCCTACCCTCCAAGGTGCTTGTTCTCACTGCGCAATCACCGGCACTGTTCGCCTTACGCTGCATGCACTCGGGAGCCGCAGGGTATGTGTGCAAACAAGAAGATCTGAGTGAACTGCTCAGTGCGATAAAAGCCGTACTTGCCGGATACAACTACTTCCCAAGCCAGGCCGTTCACCACGACCACGAAACAGCGGAAGCCGACCTCAGGCTGTTCCGCCAGGTCAATGATCGCGAACTCATGGTGCTGCAACTTTTTGCCCAAGGAAGAAGCAACAAGGAAATTGCTTCAGGCATGTTCTTGAGCAACAAGACTGTCAGCACCTACAAGAAACGCCTGATGCAGAAATTGCAGGTCGACACCTTGGTCGACCTCATAGAAATGGCCAAACGCAACGCACTGGTCTGAGGTAGCCGATGGCGCGATTCATTGGCATCCTGTTCGCCTGCCTGGCATTGGCTGCTGGCCGAACCCAAGCCTTGGAACAAGAGGCCGCGCCTTACTCCCTACTGGCCCGCTCTCCGGCTGCAGCGGTACGCCTGCAGCTGACACCGGCGCAACAGCAATGGCTGAGGGGAAGACAACAGCTCACGCTGGGTACATCAGCGCCTGATTACCCACCCTTCGATATCACCAGTGGAGGGCGCGACTACCAAGGCCTGACCGCCGAGTATGCCAACCTGATCGGCAAGGCCTTGCAGCTGCCGATCCAAGTGCTGCGCTACGCCAGCCGGCAAGAGGCAGTGGCTGCGCTCAAACGGGGCGATATCGACCTGCTCGGCAGTTCCAACGGTTATGAAGCCGCGACTGATGGCCTGGCGCTTTCGCACCCTTATGCCATCGACCAGCCGGTATTGGTCACCCGCGAGGATGAACACCGAGCACTCGGTCCCGACATGAACGGCATGCGCCTGGGCATGCTCTACCATTACCTGCCCATCCAGGACATTCTTGCCGCTTATCCAAAGGCTGAACTGCTGGCCTTCGGCTCCTCGTCCCAGGCCCTGAATGCCGTCGCTTTCGGGCAAGCCGACGTGTTCCTTGGCGATACCCTGTCTACCCACTATCAGCTCAACCGCGGCCACCTGCCACGCTTGCGCATGGCCAGTTTTGGCGAGCACGAAAGCGTTGGTTTCGGCTTCGCCATCCGGGCTCAGGATACGTTGCTCATCGAGTTGGTGAACGCCGCTATCGACCACCAACCTAGTGCCGTGCGCACCAGCCTGTTCAAGCGCTGGAGTGCCGGCGGCGAGCAGCTGTTGAGCAGTCGCAAACTGCACCTAACGGCGGTAGAAGCCCGATGGTTGCAGGAGCACCCGATCATGCAGGTGGCCATCGACGAGACAGCCGCCCCACTGTCCTATTTCGACGCCACGGGCCATTTCCGTGGGATAACCGCCGACCTGCTGGAGCTGATTCGCCTGCGCACTGGCCTGCGTTTCGAAGTGCAGCGCGCCAACGGTGTCGCCGACATGGTTGCTCGCCTTGAAGACGGGCGCGTGGACATGATTGCCGCCCTGGCTGTCGATGGCATGCGCGAAGAGCGCCTGCACCTGAGCCGGCCCTACCTCGAGAGCCCTCACGTGCTGGTGACCCGTAAGCAAGACACTGAGTACGCGTCGCTTGAGCAACTGCGTGGACGCCGTATCGCAATTACCCGCTACAGCGCCATGGCCGAGTTGCTGGCAAGCCACTATCCGCAAACCGGCTGGATCGAGACCGAAAGCCCCTTTTACTCCATGGCCTTGTTGAGCAGTGGCGCCGTCGATGCCGTAATCACCACGCTGATCGATGCCAACCACGCCCTGGCAGGCAACGCCGATCTGGTCATTCGCCGCACGGTTGGTAGTGAACCGGCGAATTTCGCCATGGCCACCACCGCCCAGGCCACCGCACTCGCCTCGATCCTGGAAAAGGCCTTGCTGAGCATCTCGCCGGAAGAGATGGGCGGCATCAATAACCGTTGGCGAGACTTCAGCCTGCATGACGACAACAATTGGGAAGAGTTTCGCCGCCTGGCCTTGCAAGTATTGCTGGGCACCAGCCTGCTGCTGGTGGCGCTAATCTGGAACGCCCGCTTGCGGCGCCAGATCAAGCAGCGCCAACGTGCCGAACGTGCCCTCAGCGATCAGCTGGAGTTCATGGGGGCGCTACTCAACGGCACGCCCCATCCCATGTACGTGCGTGATCGTGACGGTTGCCTGCAAAGCTGCAACGCCAGCTACCTGGAGGCGGTTCAGGCAAGCCTTGACGAGGTGCTGGGCAAACGCCTGGAAGACAGCCTGTTCGCCCCTGCGGAGCATACCCGGCAGATCCAGGCCGACTACCTGCAGGTCATGGCCGCAGGTGTGCCGTTGGTGGTGGACCGACCGCTGCGACTAAAGGAGCAGGAGATCACCATCTACCACTGGATCCTGCCTTACCGCGACTCGTTGGGTGAAGTGCAGGGCATCATCGGCGGCTGGATCGACATCAGCGAACGTCGCAAACTGGTCCAGGAACTTCGCGAGGCCAAGCAGCAGGCCGATGACGCCAACCGGGCCAAGAGCACCTTCCTGGCGACCATCAGTCACGAGATCCGCACCCCGATGAATGCGGTGATCGGCATGCTCGAACTGGCAGTGAAACGTGCCCATCAGGGCCAGGTTGACCTTACTTCGCTGGAGGTCGCCCACCATTCGGCGAAAGACCTGCTGGGGCTGATGGGCGATATCCTGGATATCGTGCGCATTGAGTCCGGCCATCTGAGCCTTTCACCGGAACCGGTCGAAGTGGCGGCACTGGTCGAGTCAGTGGGCCGCATCTTCGAAGGCCAGGCCCGGCAGAAAGGCCTGGCGCTGGAGGTCATCATCAGCCCTGGCGCCCGCTGCCATGCCCTGCTCGACCCCCTGCGCTTCAAGCAGATCCTGTCCAATCTGGTCAGCAATGCCATCAAGTTCACCGAGCATGGCCATGTGCGCATCTGCCTGAGCCTGCGCGACGCCAACCCAACGGCCACCGCAAGCCTGGCGCTTGAAGTGCGCGACAGCGGCATCGGCATTCATGACGATGACCTGCAGCGCCTGTTCAACCCCTTCGTCCAGGCCAACCCGCACAGCCAGGGAGCCCGCGCAGGCACAGGGCTGGGCTTGGCCATCTGCCGCAGCCTGTGCGAAATGATGGGTGGCAGGTTGAGTATCAAGAGCCTGCCGGATTTCGGTACCCAGGTTCGTCTGATCCTGCCACTGCATTGCGTCGGTGCGCCGCCACTGTCGCCACGAGTGGAAGAAGATGTCGACGTCCCGGACCCGCAACTGAATGTGCTGGTGATCGATGACCATCCAGCCAACCTGTTGTTGATGGCACAGCAGCTGGCCTACCTGGGCCTTAGCCAGACCACTGCCAGTGACGGCCGCGAAGGCCTCGAAAAATGGCGTGAAGGGCTGTTCGATGTACTGGTACTCGATTGCAACATGCCGCACATGAACGGCTATCAGCTCGCCGCCGCAGTTCGTGCCGAAGAGCGCCGCAGCAAGCGCCCACGCTGTGTGATTCTCGGCTACACCGCCAATGCCCAGCCAGAAGCCAGGCAGAAATGCTTGAGCGTCGGCATGGACGACTGCCTGCTCAAACCCATCAGCCTGCGCACACTCAGCCAGCGCCTGGCCGCCATTGTCCGACGCGAGCAGCAGGCAGTCATACCGCTGCCGTTCGACCTGCGGGGCCTGCGCAGCATCGTGGGAGACAACCTGGACGAGCGTGATCGGTTGCTCACAGCCTTGCACCAGAGCCTGCAAGAGGACTTGGCCGAACTGATGGCCCTGAACCCCGACAAAGAGGCCATTGCCCTTCGCGAGCAGGCGCACAAAATCCTCAGCGCGGCTCGAATGCTGGAAGCACGGGGCATGATGGCGGCCTGCGAGGCCATTAACGAAGAGAATCTGTCGCTGCCGCAGATGAAGCTGCGTCGGCAGGCATTGGCACGGCATATGCGCCGCATGGAGAAAGCCCTGGCCAAGGAGCTGGCCAGGGCTTGATCGAGCGCCGTCCGTGTGGACGGCCACTCAAGCGTGCATCAGGAAGCCGAGTTGATCGGCTTCTCTGGATACCAGGCATCCAGCAACGGGCTGACTTCGATCGAGGTCAGTTCGCTGCGGCCCTTGAGCCAGGCTTCGACGCTGGCGCGCTGCTCTTCGCTGACCGAACCACGCTTGGCCGAGCAGACCAGGCCGAAGTCATCGCCGCCGACATAATCCAGGCCATTGGCATCCATGGCTTCTGCCAGGAAAGCGTCGAGGAAGGCATCGATGGCTTCGTCAGACAGATCTTCCTTGAAACCCAGGTTCAGTTCGAAACCCAGCTCCTGGAATTCATCCACGCACAGCTTCTTGCGCAGACGACGGGAACGGTTGGTAGCCATGAAACAATCCTCTTGAGTAATTACGCGCGGCACTTTAACAGTTTCCGTGGTGCAACGGCGCTTTTCCGTCGAACGTGGCGCAATGAGCGCTGCGGTTGGGGCATAATGCGCACTATATTTCGTCCTGGGGGCCATCACCTCTTACAGCCCCCATTGTCATTTTCCCTCGTCCGTAGGGTATTAATCTCATATGATCAAAACGCTTCGTCCCCTCGTTCTCGCCGGCCTGCTGCTGCCGTTCGCATTGCCCAGCCAGGCCGCGACCGTCAATACCACCCTGCCACCCAAGGTGCAGCAGGCACTCAAGGCCAACAAGCTGCAGGACACTGCACTGTCCCTGGTCATGCTGCCACTGAACGGCCCCGGCACGGCCACCGTGTTCAACGCCGACGTGTCGGTCAACCCCGCTTCGACCATGAAACTGGTCACGACCTACGCCGCCCTCGAACTGCTCGGCCCGACCTTCCAGTGGAAGACCGAGTTTTACACCGACGGCACCCTGAGTAACGGCGTACTCAACGGCAACCTTTACCTCAAAGGGGGGGGCGACCCGAAGCTGAACATGGAGAAACTCTGGCTGCTGATGCGTGACCTGCGCGCCAACGGCGTGCGCACCGTTACCGGCGACCTGGTGCTGGATCGCAGCCATTTCGTGCAACCCAACCTGCCGCAGTTCAATGACGATGGCGGTGACGTCAACAAGCCGTTCCTGGTCAAGCCCGACTCCTTGCTGGTCAATCTCAAGGCCCTGCGCTTTGTCGCCCGCAACGACGGCGGCAAGGTAACCGTCGCCGTCGAGCCACCGATCGCCAGCATTCGCATCGACAACCAGGTCAAGGCCGTTGCCTCCAAGCAATGCAAGGGCGACGTGCGCTACAACCCGGTCGCCCAACCCGATGGCATCAGTGTGGTGGTCAGCGGTCAACTGGGCGACGGCTGCAATTCGCAGACCTACCTTTCGCTGCTCGATCACTCGACCTACGCCGCCGGCGCCGTGCGGGCGATCTGGAACGAACTGGGAGGCAGCATCCAGGGCCGTGACCGGGTCGAGAACGTGCCCAAGAGCGCCCGCCTGCTGGCCCGGGCCTTCTCGCCAGACCTGGTGGAAGTGATCCGCGACATCAACAAGTACAGCAACAACACCATGGCCCAGCAGCTGTTCCTGAGCCTTGGCGCACAGTTCCGTACGGACGCCGATGGTGACGACGCCCGCGCCGCCCAGCGCGTGGTGCGTCAGTGGC
This sequence comes from Pseudomonas sp. NPDC089396, assembly GCF_044749545.1. Taxonomy (NCBI): domain Bacteria; kingdom Pseudomonadati; phylum Pseudomonadota; class Gammaproteobacteria; order Pseudomonadales; family Pseudomonadaceae; genus Pseudomonas; species Pseudomonas sp. NPDC089396. Next base: position 18,386 of record NZ_JBIVIC010000018.1, read on the forward strand.
TGGCGAAGAAAGGCATCACTGCCCCGCACCTGGTGATGGAGAACGGTTCGGGCCTGTCGCGCGCGGAACGGGTCAGTACCCGTGAGATGGCAGCGCTGTTGCAGGCGGCGTGGAACAGCCCATACTCGGCCGAGTTCATCAGCTCGATGCCGCTGGTGGGCATGGACGGCACCATGCGCAAGCGCCTCAAGCGCACCGCCATGACCGGTGAGGGCCATATCAAGACCGGTACCTTGAACACCGTGCGCGCCATTGCCGGCTTCAGCCGTGACAGCAATGGCAATACCTGGGCGGTGGCGGCGATCCTCAACGATCCGAAGCCGTGGGGGGCTTCGCAGGTGCTGGATCAGGTGTTGCTGGACCTTTATCGCCAGCCGCAGGCGGGCAATAGCACGGTCTCTGCAGCGCCCTGATTTCTCTGGCGGCCTCATCGCCGGCAAGCCGGCTCCCACAGAAGCCCTGCTGCTGATTTCAGCGCAGTACCTGTGGGAGCCGGCTTGCCGGCGATGAGGCCGCAACTGACACCGAGGCGCTCAACTCAGCTCAGCTCCCCTTCCACCCGATCCCGCCCCGCCTGCTTGGCGGCATACACCCCTGCATCCGCGCGCAACAACAAGGCATCGGCGCCCTCCCCCGGCCGCCACCCCGCCACGCCAAAACTGGCGGTCACCTTGCCCACCCCCTCCACCGGCACACTGCGCACCCCCTGCCACAACTCCATGGCCAACACCTGCGCCTGCTCGGCATTGCTGCCTGGGCACAGCACCATGAACTCTTCACCCCCCAACCGACAGAACACATCGGTACGGCGCAAGCGCTGGCCAATGCGCTGGCACAAGCTGCGCAGCACATGATCACCCACCGCATGGCCAAACTGGTCGTTGATGCGCTTGAAGTGATCGATGTCGAGCATGATCACCGCCAGGTCCTGATCTTCGCGCTGGGCACGGTCCAGCTCGACCTTGATCCGCTCCTGGAAGTAACGGCGGTTGTGGATACCGGTGAGCGCATCGGTGACCGACAGGGTGCGCAGGTCTTCTTCCACGCCCTTGAGGTCGGAGATGTCAGTCAGGTAGCCATGCCATAGGGTGCAGCCCTCCTCCCCCACCTCCGGCGTCGCCTCACCGCGCACCCAGCGCAACCCGGCACGCGGCAGGCAGACGCGGTACTCCTCACGCCACGGCGTCAGGTGCTCGGCCGAGTAGCGGACCGAGCGGCGCACACGCTCCAGGTCTTCGGGATGAATACGCTCGAACACCGCCGTGGCGTCTTCTCGCAGCAGTTGCAGGTCGACTTCGTAGATATCGAAGAGCCCTTCACTGGCATACGGGAAACAGGAGTGGCCATCGGCATCCAACCGATACTGATAGATGCCCCCTGGCACTTCCGCACTGAGCTTTTCCAATAGCCGATCACGCAGTGCCAGCGCTTCATGCACCCGGCGTCGCTCGGTGACATCGATGCAGATCGCGAGATATCCGACCCACAGCCCCTGCTCGTCGAGCACAGCGGTGACCAGCATGTTGGCCAGCAGTTGGCTACCGTCCTTGCGCACCAGGGTCCACTCGCTGGGCTCGGCGCCACCCTCCTGCAGGGTATCGGCGAACATGGCCTGGCCACCGGCAATAGGACGACCGTAGCGCAGGCTCAGTGCATGGGCACGCTGGTTGAGTTCTTCAGGCAATACCAGGTTTTCCAGCCGAAGCTGCCCAACCGCCTCGGCGGCCAAATAGCCCAGCATGCGTTCGGCACCGGCATTGAAGGTACTGACCACGCCCTTGAGGCTGGTTGCAATGATGGCCACCTGGGTAGCGGCGTCGAGCACGCTGCGCAACTGGTTGTGGGTTTCGCGCAGCGACTGCTCGCTGACGCGCAGCTCCGAAGTGCGCTGTTCGACCAACCTCAAGGCCCGCTGCCGTTGACTGAACAGGTTGTAGAGCAAGGCACTGAGCAACAGGCTCAGCAAGCCACCCAGAAACCCCACCGCCAATGCTGCCGAGGAGCGATTGCCCTGCATGAACACCTGGCTCGGGCGGATATCGATCTGATAGTGGTGGTCGGCCAGGTGCAGCAACTGGCTGCTCACCAGCGCCAAGGATGCCGGCGGGTTCTGCGAGTCGAACAACACTTCACGGCCATCGCGCCCGCTGGAGTCGACGATGCGCACCACCAGGTTGTCCTCGCCGGTCGTCGGCAATCCATCGCTGATCAGTTGACTCAGGTTCAGCAACGCCATGACGTAGCCGACGGGGGCGCCTGGGGCCTCGCTATCGGGCTCCTTATCAGGCTCCTTGTCATAGAACACCGGCGCGACCATCAACAGCCCGCGACTGTAGCCCGCTGCGACATTGATCATGTCCAACGGCTCGGACACCGCCATGCTGCCAGGCAGCAGGGCTCGCTTGAGGGCCTGCTCACGTGCCGGCTGGCTGCGCAGGTCCAGCCCGTAGGGTTGCCCCTGCCGCTGGATGGCCTGGGTGTAGAGCACCGGGAAGTAATGGTCGCGAGGCGGCGCCGCCTGCCAGTTGCCCTGGCCATCCTGATCGCGGATTTCGTATGCCTGCCCCAGCCTGGCGCTGGCCTGGCGTTCGAACTCGCGACGCTGGGCATGCTCGACCCGCGGCGCCCAGGAGTAGGCCTGGGTGCGCCGCAACAAGGGTTGGGCGTAACCGTCGAATTCGCGGGGGGTAATTTCGTTTGAGAAACTGAAGAAACGCCGCAGACCATCGAGGCGCTGTTCCTGGTCGTCGAAGCGTTCGGCGATACGGCTATAGCGCTCGCTGGCCAGCAGCTCGAAGCGCTGGCGCAGTTGCTGCTTGTAGAAGGCCTGCGTGGCCAGTGCCAGGCCGGCCGACAGCAAGCCGCCAGCCACCAGCGCCACCAGCGCCACCGCCCAGGCGGCCATCGCCTCTCGGCACAGGCCCAGCACCTTCGCACGCACGCCATACTTCGACATAGATCGATCTCGTCACGTCAGCGTCCTGCGATTGTCTGGCCCTGTGCTGAGTTATAGCTATTGGCCATTAGCTATGCAATATCGCCTCTCGTATCAACGCAATTGCAGGCGCCAGGCCCGGTGAATGCGGCTGTTGCGGGCGAAGTCCGGGTCCAGGGTCTGAGCGCTGATTTCTTCCACCACATACCGCGCAGCCAGGTGCTCGTCGAGCTGGAACTTACGGAAGTTGTTGGAGAAATACAGCGCGCCACCGGGCGCCAGGCGCGCCATGGCCAGGTCGAGCAATTGCACGTGGTCGCGCTGTACGTCGAACACGCCTTCCATGCGCTTGGAGTTGGAGAAGGTCGGCGGGTCGATGAAGATCAGGTCATAGCTGTCGCGGTTGCCCTCCAGCCAGGCCATGACATCGCTCTGCTCGAGGCGGTTGCGCTCGGAGAAGCCGTTCAGCGCCAGGTTGCGACGTGCCCAGTCCAGGTAGGTCTTCGACAAGTCGACGCTGGTGGTGCTGCGCGCGCCACCCTTGGCGGCATGCACGGTGGCCGTGGCGGTGTAGCAGAACAGGTTGAGGAAGCGCTTGCCCTCGGCCTCGCGCTGGATGCGCATGCGCATTGGGCGGTGATCAAGGAACAGCCCGGTATCGAGGTAGTCGGTGAGGTTCACCAGCAACTTCACGCCGCCTTCCTTGACCTCCAGGAAACGCCCCTCGGTGGCCTGGCGCTCGTATTGACGAGTGCCGCTCTGCCGCTCGCGGCGCTTGAGCACCACGCGCTGCGGATCGATGCCCAGTGCCTGAGGAATCGCCGCCAGGGCGTCGAGCAGGCGCGCCTGGGCCTTTTCCGGGTCGACCGAACGCGGCGCGGCGTATTCCTGCACGTGCACCCATTCCTGATAGAGATCGACCGCCAGGGCGTACTCGGGCATGTCGGCATCGTACAGGCGGTAGCAGTCGACCTGTTCACGGCGTGCCCACTTGCCCAGCTGCTTGAGGTTCTTCTGCAGACGGTTGGCGAACATCTGCGCGCCTTCGGACAAGCGTGCCGGCTCGCTGGCCACCGCCAGCGGACGGCCGGATTCGCCGTTGTCGCTCTGGGCCTCGCGGCGCTCGCCAGTGACGAACTGGTCCGGTTGCACCTTGAACAGCAGCAGCTTGCAGGGCAGCGCGCCGTTCCAGAATGCGTATTGCTTGTGGCTGCGCAGGCCCATGCGCTTGCCCAGTTCCGGGGCACCGGTGAATACCGCCGCTTCCCAGCCCATGCACGCCTGACGCAGGCGCTCGCCGAGATTCTGGTAGAGGTACAGCAAGCTGGCCTCGTCGCCCAGGCGCTCGCCATACGGCGGGTTGCTGATGACCAGGCCTTTCTGGTTCTGGTCTGGACGCGGCTCGAAGCTGGCGACTTCGCCCTGGTAGATCTTGATCCAGTCACCGAGGCCTGCGCGCTCGACGTTGTTGCGCCCCGGCTGGATCAGCCGCGGGTCGGCTTCGTAGCCGCGAATCCACAGCGGCGGCTTGGCCAGCCCCGCCTGGGCACGGGCCTGCCCTTCCTCATGGACCTTGCGCCAGGTGGCCGGGACATGGCCGAGCCAGGCGCTGAAGCCCCAGCGCTCGCGCTTGAGGTTGGGGGCGATGTCGGCAGCGATCATCGCCGCTTCGACCAGGAAGGTACCCACACCACACATCGGGTCGGCCAACGCGCCGCCCTCGGCGGCGATGCGTGGCCAGCCGGCGCGGATCAGCACCGCCGCTGCCAGGTTTTCCTTCAGCGGCGCGGCGCCTTGCTGCAGGCGGTAACCACGCTGGTGCAAGCTGTGGCCGGAGAGGTCAAGGGACAGAATCGCCTCGCCCCGGTCCAGGCGCAGGTGTACCCGCACGTCCGGATCGACCTTCTCCACCGACGGGCGCAGGCCCTCACGGTTGCGCAGCTTGTCGACGATCGCATCCTTGACCTTGAGGGCGCCGAAGTGGGTGTTGTCGATGCCCGAACCATGGCCGCTGAACTCCACCGCCAAGGTGCCGTCGGCCGCCAGGTGGTCGGCCCAGTCGACCGCGTTCACGCCGTCGTACAGGTCGTCGGCGTTTTTCATGGAGAAGCGCTTGAGCACCAGCAACACGCGGTTGGCCAAACGCGACCAGAGGCACAGGCGGTAGGCGGTTTCCATGTCGGCGGTGCCGCGAATGGCCGAGGTGTGCTCACGCACTTCGTCCAGACCGAGGCCCTTGGCCTCTTCGGCAAGCAGGCCTTCCAGGCCTTTGGGGCAGGTGAGATAGAGTTCGAAACGGTCCGACATGAGGATTCCAGCGCCTTGGGCTATTTGACTGACGAGGCGACGCATCGCTTCGCCGATGTTTGCCCGAACGCCCTTCCAGCAAGCGTTCGAGTGGCCTTCGCCGACTGCATCAACGCAGTCGGCTGGCCAGGCCGCCTGATCGATCTGCTGCTCGCCGGCTGGCAAAAACAGCTTAGATCATCAGGCAGTACGAATAATTTCTATCGATGTGGGGGCCGATGTGACCCTTCGTCGCATTACTAAATATTTCTTTCATCACTGCGCCACGCTGGCGAAATGACGTCAAGGATCAGCAAACGCCGATCATAGCGGGCTCAAGGCCAAACAAGGTTGAGTCGCATTTATTTACTTATCCCTTCACCCTAGGAAACGTTACGTGCTTATGACAAATCGATCATTCACACCGTGACCCGCATTCGTTAGAACTGGTCTTAGGCCGCTTCGCAATGAGGCGGCACCTTCAGCCCGCCACGCCGGCAGCGGGCGCACACCGGCAGAAAGACTCTGCCCGGCCTCGGAGAGGCCGACGGGACATTACAGTCAACAAGTGAGGGCAACACCCTATGAGAAGACTTAAGCGTGATCCGTTGGAAAGAGCATATTCACGTGGCTACCAATACGGGGTCACCGGCAAATCCCGCGAACTTTGCCCCTTCAATCTTCCTTCAGTTCGCCAAGCCTGGATTAACGGCTGGCGCGAAGGTCGCGGTGATAACTGGGACGGAATGACTGGCACCGCTGGCATCCATAGACTCAACGAAAATCACGCCGTTGGCTGATCGAGGACACTGAATTCGAGTTACCATGCACGCCCCATCCGGGCGGCGGGCTACGGCCCAGGGGCCCCTAGATGGGGCCCTTTTTTATGGCTGCGTTTTACACCCGTGGCATGGCAGCGATGGCATCCACCGCTTCACGAATCAGCGCCGGCCCCTTGTAGATGAAGCCCGAGTAAATCTGCACCAGGCTCGCCCCAGCAGCGATTTTCTGTGCCGCATGCTGCCCTTCGGTGATGCCGCCGGCGGCGATGATCGGCATTTTGCCCCCCAGCTCGGCCGACAGCACCTTGACGATATGGGTGCTCTTCTCCAGCACCGGCGCGCCCGACAAGCCACCCGCTTCACCACCATGCGGCAGGCTTTCGACGCCTTCACGGCCCATCGTGGTGTTAGTGGCGATCACCGCATCCATACCCGATTCCAGCAGCGTTGCCGCCACCAGCGCGGTTTCTTCATCGCTCATGTCCGGCGCGATCTTGATCGCCAGCGGCACACGCTTGCCATGCTCGCCGGCCAACTGTTCACGGCGCTCGGCCAGCGCATCGAGCAGTTGCTTGAGCGAATCGCCGAACTGAAGGCTGCGCAGGCCCGGGGTATTCGGCGAGCTGATGTTGACGGTGATGTAACTGGCCTCGGTGTACACCTTGTTCAGGCAGATCAGGTAATCGTCGACCGCGCGCTCGACCGGGGTGTCGAAGTTCTTGCCGATGTTGATGCCCAGCACGCCGTCATAACGCGCCGCACGCACCCGCTGCAGCAGATGATCGACGCCCAGGTTGTTGAAGCCCATGCGGTTGATGATCGCTGTCGCTTCCGGCAGGCGGAACAAGCGCGGCTTGGGATTGCCCGGTTGCGGGCGCGGCGTCACGGTGCCGATCTCGACGAAACCGAAGCCCAGCTGGGCAAAGCCATCGATGGCCGCGCCATTCTTGTCCAGGCCCGCGGCCAGGCCCACCGGGTTGGCGAAGTTCAAACCCATCACCGTCACCGGCAACGCCGCTGGCTGCTTGCACAACGCGCCGTTGAGCCCGAGGCGGCCACCGGCGCCGATCAGGTCCAGGGACAGGTCATGGGAGGTTTCCGGGGAAAGCTTGAACAGCAGCTGGCGGGCCAGGGTATACATGGGCGGGCAAGACTCGGGGTGAGTGAGGGGGCGATTATAGCCAGCACGCGCTCGCCATGACAGGGCCTTGGCACATGCGTTGCAACATCGCCTGCACACTGCCTATTCAGTACAGGCGAGGATCTTCGTGAATACATCAGCCCTGGCATGGGTCAACGGCAGCGACACGCCGGAGAAACCCAGCCTCGACATCGGCTTCATGGCCCTGACCGACTGCGCATCGGTGGTGGTTGCCGCTACCCAAGGCTTCGCCCAGCAACACGGCCTGACCTTGAACCTCAAGCGCCAGGGCTCATGGGCTGGCTTGCGCGACAAGCTGGCCAGTGGCGAACTGGATGCCGCCCATTGCCTGTACGGCCTGGTCTACGCGGTGCACCTGGGCATCGGCGGCGTACCGACCAACGACATGGCCGTGCTCATGGGCCTGAACCAGAATGCCCAGGCACTCAACCTGTCCCCGGCCCTGCAGCGCAAAGGCGTGACCAGCCCTGAGGCACTGGCACGCCTGGTGCACCAGCATGGCGCACGCCTGACCTTCGCCCAGACCTTCCCCACCGGCACCCATGCCATGTGGTTGTACTACTGGCTGGCCAGCCAGGGCATTCACCCCTTGCACGATGTCGACAGCGTGGTGGTGCCACCCGCCCAGATGGCAGCGCACATCCAGGCCGGCCGCATCGACGGTTTCTGCGTCGGCGAACCCTGGGCCGCCGCGGCGGTGGCGCAGGGCCAGGGATTCACCCTGGCCACCAGCCAGTCGATCTGGCCCGATCACCCAGAGAAGGTGCTGGCCTGTGCCCGCACATTCGTCGAACAGTACCCCAACAGCGCCCGGGCACTGGTCAAGGCTGTCCTCGCCGCCAGCCGCTTCATCGAGCAGAGCCAGGAGAACCGCCGCAGCACCGCGCAGCTGCTTGGTGGCCGCGCTTACCTGGATACCCCCGTGGAAAACATCGAACCGCGTTTGCTCGGCACCTACCAGGACGGCCTCGGCAACCAGTGGCAGGACACACACCCCCTGCACCTGTTCGACCAGGGCCGCGCCAACCTGCCCTACCTGTCGGACGGCATGTGGTTCATGACCCAGTTCCGCCGCTGGGGCTTGCTGCGCGAAGACCCCGACTACCTCGGCGTGGCCCGCGAGGTCCAGCAACTGGCGCTGTACCGCGACGCCGCCGAAGCGCTCGGCGTGCCCTGCCAAGCCAAGCCCATGCGCAGCAGCCTGCTGATCGACGGCAGCCGCTGGGACGGCAGCGACCCGCACGGCTATGCCCGCAGCTTTCGCCTGCATGCCCTGGGCGATGCGGCCTGCACCCGCGTCGGTTTATGAGGGCCATCACCATGCTGCGCATCTTGCTGATCGACGATACCCAGAAGAAGATCGGCCGCCTCAAGGCGGCATTGAGCGAAGCCGGCTTCGAAGTGATCGAAGCGCCAGACCTGACCATCGACCTGCCCGCCTGCGTCGAAACGGTGCGGCCGGACGTGGTGCTGATCGATACCGAGTCACCCGACCGCGATGTGATGGAACAAGTGGTGATGGTCAGTCGCGACCAGCCACGGCCCATCGTGCTGTTTACCGACGAGCATGACCCGGGGGTGATGCGCCAGGCGATCCAGGCAGGCGTCAGCGCGTACATCGTCGAAGGCATTCACGCCGCCAGGCTGCAGCCGATCCTCGATGTCGCCATGGCCCGCTTCGAGAGCGACCAGGCCCTCAAGGCCCAGCTACTGGCGCGCGACCAGCAAATGGCCGAGCGCAAGCGCATCGAACAGGCCAAGGGTTTGCTGATGAAAATGAAGGATTGCAACGAAGAACAGGCCTACACCCTGATGCGTCGCCAGGCCATGAGCCGGCAGCAGAAGCTGATCCAGGTGGCCGAACAGATCATTGCCATGCACGAGATGCTGGGCTAGGGGCTGCAGGCCCTATCGCCGGCAAGCCGACTCCCACAAGAGCCAGTGCAGATCGATGAGTTGGCCCATCTCTTGCTGAAGATAATCCATCGGTAGCCAACGGCGGTTGCCCCTCGTAATCCCGACAAAGACGTCGCTCTCCCCTCCACGCCAGTGGACCGGGTAGCGGCGTCTTTTTGTTTCCGTTGCATTGCCGAGTGAGGTGTTCGATGAGTACCAGCTTCTGGAAATCCGGGCATGTGCCCACGCTGTTCGCCGCGTTCCTGTATTTCGACCTGAGCTTCATGGTCTGGTACCTGCTTGGCCCCCTGGCGGTGCAGATTGCCACCGACCTGCAGCTCAGCACTCAACAACGCGGCTTGATGGTGGCCACGCCGATTCTCGCGGGTGCCGTGCTGCGCTTTGTCATGGGTCTGCTGGTGGACCGGCTTTCACCCAAGACAGCCGGGCTGATCGGCCAGGTAATCGTCATCGTTGCGCTGGCCGGCGCCTGGTACCTGGGCGTGCACAGTTATGAGCAAGCGCTGCTGCTTGGCGTCTTCCTGGGCATCGCCGGCGCTTCGTTTGCCGTGTCCCTGCCGCTCGCCTCGCAATGGTATCCGCCTCAGCACCAAGGCAAAGCCATGGGCATCGCCGGCGCGGGCAACTCCGGCACCGTCTTCGCGGCCCTGCTAGCCCCGGTGCTGGCCGCAGCGTTCGGCTGGAACAACGTGTTCGGCTTTGCCGTGATCCCGCTGCTGCTGACCCTGATGCTGTTCGCCCTGCTCGCGCGCAATGCCCCGCAGCGGCCCAAACCCAAAGCCATGGCCGATTACCTCAAGGCCCTGGGAGACCGGGACAGCTGGTGGTTCATGTTCTTCTACAGCGTCACCTTTGGCGGCTTCATCGGCCTGGCCAGCGCCCTGCCCGGCTACTTCAGCGATCAGTACGGCCTGAGCCCGATCACCGCCGGCTACTACACCGCCGCCTGCGTCTTCGCCGGCAGCCTGATGCGCCCGCTCGGCGGCGCTCTGGCCGACCGCTTTGGCGGTATCCGCACCCTGCTGGGGATGTACAGCGTAGCGGCCATCTGCATCGCCGCCGTCGGTTTCAACTTGCCGAGCGCCGCCGCTGCCCTGGCCCTGTTCGTCAGCGCCATGCTCGGCCTGGGCGCCGGTAACGGCGCGGTGTTCCAACTGGTGCCGCAGCGCTTTCGCCAGGAAATCGGGGTGATGACCGGGTTGATTGGTATGGCCGGTGGCATCGGTGGTTTCCTGCTCGCGGCGGGCCTTGGCACCATCAAGCAACATACCGGTGACTATCAGATGGGTCTGTGGTTGTTCGCCAGCCTCGGCCTGCTGGCCTGGTTCGGGTTGCACGGGGTCAAGCAGCGCTGGCGCACCACCTGGGGCTCGGCAGCGGTTACCGCGGCACGGGTCTGAGGCACGTCGATGAGCCTGCAGCTGAGTTTCGCCCAAGCCAGCGCCACCGGCCCGCGCGAGGAGAACCAGGATGCCCTGCGCCTGGTGACGCCGGCGCCGGAACTTGCCGCCAGCAAAGGCTACCTGTTCGCCCTCGCCGACGGCGTCAGCCAGTGCGCCGACGGCGGCCTGGCAGCCCGCGCCAGCCTGCAGGCGCTGGCCATGGACTACTACGCCACACCTGCCACCTGGGGCGTGGCGCAAGCCCTGGATCGCCTGTTGCTGGCCCAGAATCGCTGGCTGCGCGCCCAGGGCAGCCAGCCGCTGCTGACCACCCTCAGCGCCCTGGTGCTGCGTGGGCGCCGCTTCACCCTGGCGCATGTCGGTGACTGCCGCGTTTACCGCTGGCACAACGACCGTCTGCAGTGCCTGAGCGAGGACCATGTGTGGGACCAGCCCGGCATGCAGCACGTGCTCAAACGCGCGCTGGGACTGGACCAGCACCTGCTGGTCGATTACCTGGACGGCGAGCTGCAGGCGGGCGAGTGCTACCTGCTGCTCAGCGATGGCGTCTGGGCCAGCCTGGGCGACCCGCACATCCAGGCCGTGCTGCGTGATCAGCCCGACCTGCAGCGGGCTGCCGACACTCTGGTTGCCAGCGCCCACCTCAATGGCAGCCAGGACAATGCCAGCGCCTTGTTGTTGCGGGTCGAGCAATTGGGCCCGGCCAACCTGGGCGACACCTTGGTGCAGCTGCAGCAGTGGCCACTGCCCGGCCCGCTGCGCGAGGGCCAGGCGCTGGATGGCTGGCAGGTCGACACGCGCCTGTCACACAGCCGCCAGTCGCTCCTTTACCGGGTCCGCGACAGCCAAGGCCAGCCGTGGCTGCTGAAGACTTTGCCCGCAGAACGTGAGCATGAGCCGGGTGCGGCCCAAGCCTTGTTGCTCGAAGAATGGTTCCTGCGGCGGGTCGCCGGTCGCCACTTCCCCGAGCTGCATGCGGCCAACCAGCGCCAGCACCTTTACTACGTCATGCGTGAACACAGCGGGCACACCCTCGCCGCCCAGCTCAGCGAACACGGCCCACTGCCTCTGGCCCAATGGCTGGAGGTGGCGCGCCAACTGCTGCAGGCCGTCGGTGTGCTGCACCGCCGCAACCTGCTGCACCGCGACATCAAGCCGGAGAATCTGCACCTGGGCGAAGACGGTCAGTTGCGCCTGCTGGACTTCGGCCTGGCGTACTGCCCGGGGCTGTCCACCGAGACACTGCACACGCTGCCCGGCACGCCCTCGTATCTTGCGCCAGAAGCCTTCGAAGGCCAGTCGCCAAGCCCCCGACAAGACCTCTATGCGGCGGGTGTAACGCTCTATCAGCTACTGACAGGGCATTACCCCTACGGTGAAGTCGAAGCATTCCAGCGCCCTCGCTTTGGCCAGCCGGTGAATGCCTCGCGCTACCGGCCCGACCTGCCGGAGTGGCTTCAACACAATCTGCAACAAGCCGTGGCAGCCGACCCCGCACAGCGCTTCGAAACCGCCGAGCAATGGTTGCTGTTGCTCGAACGCGGCGACCGCCAGGCGCCTGCCAGCCACCCTCGACCGCTGCTCGAACGTGAGCCGCTCAAGGTCTGGCGCACCTTGGCCCTGTTGTCTCTGTTACTCAACCTGATTCTGCTGTTCAGCCTGCTCAAGGGCTGAACAGCCCATGCCGATGAGGAAAATCCTGATGAACGCGAAAGTCTGGCTGGTCGGTGCGGGCCCCGGTGATCCTGAATTGCTGACCCTGAAGGCCGTGCGCGCCTTGCTGCAGGCGCAGGTGGTGATGATCGACGACCTGGTCAACCCCGCAGTACTGGAGCACTGCCCCCAAGCCCAGGTGATTGCCGTGGGCAAGCGTGGTGGCTGCCGTTCCACGCCCCAGGCCTTCATCCAGCGCCTGATGCTGCGCCATGCGCGGCAGGGGCGCTGCGTAGTGCGGCTCAAGGGTGGGGACCCCTGCATCTTCGGCCGTGGCGGTGAAGAGGCGGCGTGGCTACAGGGGCATGGCATCGAGGTGGAGGTGGTCAACGGCATCACCGCCGGCCTGGCTGGGGCGACCCAGTGCGGCATCTCGCTGACCTCACGTGGAGTCAGCCGCGGGGTGACACTGGTCACCGCGCACACGCAGGATGACAGCGAGCTGAACTGGGCCGCGTTGGCCCAGGGCGGGACCACGTTGGTGGTGTACATGGGCGTGGCGCGGTTGGCGCAGATCCGCCAAGGGCTGCTGGAGGGCGGCATGGCGCCGGGGACACCGGTGGCGATGATCGAAAATGCGTCGCTGCAAGCGCTGCGCGAATGCAGGAGCGATGTGCGAGCGATGCTGGAGGATGCACGGGCGTTTGGATTGCGCAGCCCGGCGATTCTGGTGATTGGCGAGGTGGTAGCTGGGGAGCTGAGGGGGCTTGAGGGGATGGCTGCTGCCGGATAATGCTTCGGCTGCTCGGGCCCTATCGCCGGCAAGCCGGCTCCCACAGGGACACCACAAGCCTTGAGAGGTGTGGGATACCTGTGGGAGCCGGCTTGCCGGCGATAGGGCCCGAGCAGGTGCACTAAATCGCAGGCAAAGAAAAACCCGGCCGAGGCCGGGTTTTTCATTGAAGCTTCAGACCAATTACTTGGACTGGGCTTCTACCTGAGCTTCAACGCGACGGTTGACAGCACGGCCTTCTTCGGTGGCGTTGTCGGCAACCGGACGGGTTTCGCCGTAGCCAACCGAGTCAACACGGGTGGATTCCACGCCGTACTGCTGGGTCAGAACCTGCTTGACAGCATTGGCACGACGCTCGGACAGCTTCTGGTTGTAAGCGTCTGGGCCGACGGAGTCAGTGTGACCTTCAACCACGGTGGTGGTTTGTGGGTACTGCTTCATGAAGTCAGCCAGGTTCTTGATGTCGCCGTAGCTGTTAGGCTTGACGACCGACTTGTCGAAGTCGAACTTGACGTCCAGCTCAACGCGAACGACTTCGGCAACAGCCGGGCAGCCATCGGCGTCAACGGTAACGTTGGCCGGGGTGTCTGGGCACTTGTCGACGTTGTCGCACACGCCATCGTTGTCGCTGTCGGAGCAGACTTCAGCAACTGGAGCCGGAGCAGCAGCAACTTTGCCACCGCTGCCACCGAAGTTCAGACCGACACCAACGGACGGGCCCCACTCGGTGTTGCCGTTGTCGATGTTGTACATGGCTTCAACGCCAGCACGGGCGAAGAACATGTCGGTGATGTACCACTTGGCGCCAGCGCCAACGTTGGCGAAGGTGGAGTGGTCGCGGCCGCTACGAGTGGCCTGGCCCAGGCTCTCGTGAGCGAAACCAGCGGAGACGTACGGACGCACTGCATCGCCTACGGTACCGAGGTGGTAGGTAGCGTCGAGCTTGGCTTTGGAACCTTTGATGTCTTTGTTGAAGACTTCGCCACGAGCGTTGTGAGTCTCGTTGTAGCCCAGGTCCAGGGAAACGTCGTCAGTCAGGAAGTAACCGAGGCGAACACCAGGATTGGTGCCGTCGTTCTTGAAGTTACGCTCGCTGTCGTAGTACTGCTTGGTAACGTTGCCTTCGATTTCGACAGCGCCTTGGCCTTGAGCCAGAACGCCAAACGAAGTAGCGGCTACGAGCGAGCCAATGGCCAAGCCCAAGGTGTTTTTCAATTTCATCCGTTAAATCCCCATCTGGTGATAGTTAAGCAGTCCCACCAACATCCGGGGGACAACTCGACGGCAAGTCTAGCAGAACTCGCCGGTAGGTTAGAGATATTTACAAGTGACTAAGTTTCATCAAGGCCTGAAAATTTCTCTCTAAGCTTGTCTAGCGCGCGCTTGTAGCGCATTTTCGTAGCGCTCAAGCCCATGTGCATGATATCGGCGATTTCCTGAAATTCCAGCTCTGCGACAAATCGAAGCACCAGAATTTCACGGTCAATCGGGTTCACATGCACCAGCCATTTGTCCAACCCGCCCTTTTCTTCCGGTTTCGGTGCCTTGTCTTCAGACGCCTCTTCAACAGGGTCAAGACTCAGGGCATCCATCAACCGGCGTTTACGACGCTCCTTGCGGTATTGGGTAATGCACTCGTTGTAGGTGATGCTGTAGAGCCAGGTCTTGAACTTGGACTTACCCTCGAAGTTCTTCAGCCCGTACAGCACCTTCAGCATCACTTCCTGACAGACATCGTCAGCATCCCGGTCGTTCCCCAAGTAACGCGCACAGACGTTGAACAGGGTCCGCTGGTAGCGCCGCATGAGTTCCTCATAGGCGCGGGTAACGTGATACAGCTCCTCATGCGAACGCGACACCAACTCCTCGTCGGTGAGCTCGCGGGGGTCATAACGCATAGGCGGCGAATGAACTTTATTCAAAACGGATCTGGCCGACAGTCAGGTCAATGTCGCCGCAGGGCCCCGTGGACCCATTTTCGCGGCGGCATACATTAACAGCTTTTGTGCGGTTAGCGGCTATTGACACGCTGCTCAAGCAACACACGGTTGGCAAGAGACACCAATTCGCCATCATCGGTCAACAGCGTCGTCTTCACCGTACCGATTTCCTCGATTTGCCCTTCGACCTCTCCAATCCGCACCTGCTGGCCGACCTGGTAAAGTTCGCGAACGTAGATCCCGGCCAGAATCTGCCCGGCAATTTCCCGGCTGCCGAGGCCCATCGCCAGGGCAACGGCCAGACCAACGGTAATCAATCCAATGACGATTACGTGGTTCAAAAGGTCGGTCTTGACCTCAAGCTGGCTGATGGCCACCGAGATGCTGATGATGATCACCAGGCCTTGGGTGATGCGCCCAAGACCTGCCGAATATTCAAGGCCGATGCCTTCGGCGGCACCGCGCACCAGCCCGTTGGCAACCTGCGCCAGCAGTACGCCGGCCAGCAGCACCAACGCGGCACCGAATACCTTGGGCAGGTACAGGGCAAGCATGTCGAGGGTCGCCGAGACCCGCTCCAGGCCAAGCGATTCCGCGGCAGAAACCAGGAAAATCAGCAACACGAACCAGTAGACGATCTTGCCGATCAGGGTCGAGATCGGCACCTGGATGCCGGCGCGGGCCAGCATCTTGGTCAACCCGGTACCGGCCATCAGGCGGTCCAGGCCGAACTTGGCGAGCAATTTCGACAGCAGCGTATCGAGCAGCTTGGCCACCACGAAACCGAGCAGCACCACCACCAGCGCGCCGAACAGGTTGGGGATGAAGTTCGCTACCTTGGTCCATAGTGCGGTCATCGCAGTGACCAGGCTCTGGGTCCAGAGATCGAGTTCCATATTCAATCGGCCTTATCAGCTTTGCTGCCAGCGGCAGCGTTACGACGTACAGGCGCAACATGCGCCGAGCCATTGTTCACGGCGATCAGCAGTGCCTGGCTCCAGCGGCCAAGCAGGCTGAACAGATCACCTGCGCCAACCTGGCGGTTGGCGGTCTTGAGCACGCGACCCAGGCACGCGGCATCGTCACGGTCTTCACCGGAGGGCGACGCCTTGAGCAGGTCACGCAGGGATTCTTCAAACGGATCGTGCATGGGCACCTCGCGCAGTATCAGTCAGAGACGAGAGCGCCGGGCGATGGGTCACACATCGCATGGACCTCATCGCCGGCAAGCCGGCTCCCACAGGGACACCACAAGCCTTGAGAGGTGTGGGATACCTGTGGGAGTCGGCTTGCCGGCGATGAGGCCCCTGCAAAACTAGACCCACCGCAAGCGTCGGAACAGCCACCACTGCCCCACCGCCATTGCGAGCACGACGACGCAGGCAAACAGGAAGCCATAGGGATTCTCGGCCCCCGGAATGCCGCCCACATTGATCCCCAGCAACCCGGTGATAAAGCTCATGGGCAAGAAGATGCACGTGATGATGCCGAAGCGGTACATGGTCCGGTTCATTCGCTCGCTGCGCCGGCGATCCTCGCTCTCCAGCACCAGCGCGGCTCGCTCACGGGTCAGTTCGAGCTCTTCTAGGTAGCGAATCAGGCTGTTGTTCAATTCGTTCCAGTAGTCGGCGTCGGCCTCGGCGAACCAGCTCCACTTGCTGCGCGAGAGCTGCGCATAGATCTCCCGCTGCGGCGCCAGAAAACGCCGCAGACCGGCGGCGCGTCGGCGGATCTGCTGCAGGCTGCCTTGCTCGGGGGTGTACCGTTCGTCGGACTCGACCTTTTCCTCTTCCAGGTCGACCAGCTCGGACAAGTCGCTGACCAGTCCCTGGACTTTCTCGGTGAGCAATTCGCCCATCAACAGCAACAGCTCCGACGCCGATTTCGGCCCCCTGCCCTCGTCCAGTTGCTGGAGCACTTCGTCACTGGCGCGCAACGGCCTCAGGCGCAGCGAAATGACCCGCTGCGCCTCGGCGAAGATGCGTACCGACACCATGTCTTCGGGCTCGGCGCCCGGGTTGAGGTTGACCCCGCGCAAGAACACCAGCAACTGCTCGGCCGCCAACGGCAGCAGGCGTGGCCGGGTGTTTTCTTCGAGCAGCAGGTCGCAGGCGAACTCGCTCAGGCCACTGTCATGCAGCAGCCAGGTGCGGGTCTGTGGATGGCTGCGATCCCAGTGCAGCCACAGGCTCTCCTGTGGCTGCAGGTGCAGGTCGTCCAGCTCGGTCCGAGCGATCGAGCGCGCGCCGCCTTTACCATCGAGCACCAGGGCATGTACCAGCCCCCACTGCGCGTTGTCTTCCTCGAACATCAAAGCTCCATCAGCGCGCGGGGCGCATCACTCCGGCATTTTCAGCGGGTTTGGCGAGACGATCACACCGTTGTTGTCGGCATACACGTATTCGCCCGGGCGGAAGGTCACGCCCGCGAAGGTCACGGCCACGTTGAGGTCGCCGATGCCACGCTTGTCGGTCTTCATCGGGTGACTGGCCAAGGCCTGCACGCCCACGTCGGTCTGGATCAGTACGTCCACATCACGTACGCAGCCGTAGATCACCAAACCTTCCCAACCGCTCTTGGCAGCCTTTTCGGCGAGCATGTCACCGAGCAGGGCACGGCGGAGCGAACCACCGCCGTCGACCACCAGGACCTTGCCCTTGCCGTCCAGTTCGACCTGTTCCTTGACCAGCGAGTTGTCTTCGAAGCACTTGATGGTGACGATCTGGCCGCCGAACGAATCGCGGCCACCGAAATTGCTGAACATCGGTTCCAGCACCTGGACCAGGTCTGGGTAGGCGTCACACAGGTCGGGCGTTACGTAATGCTGCATGGGAAGCTCCTGTCAGTCACAACGAAAGCGGGTGTAGGCCAAGGCTACACCGGCGAGGCTGTTGCAGTCATCCAGGACTGGGCAGTCAGTTATGAGCGACCTGCTCTGGCCCTATCGCCGGCAAGCCGGCTCCCACAGGCGTTCTGAAGGTCAGTGGTGTACCTGTGGGAGCCGGCTTGCCGGCGATAGGGGCAGAGCAGGCAACAGAAAATCAGTTGGCGGGCACAGGCTCGGCAACCCTCGTCGACGCATGCACAGGCTTCAACGGCCCACGCAACCAGCGCTCCACCAACGGCCACACCTGCGCTTGCGCAGCCTTGCTCACCAGCATGTCGACATGCCCGAAGGCCTCGAAGCCCTCCTCACGCCCCAGCCTGAGGAACTGCTTGCGCTCGCCACCGATTTGATCGAACAGCTTGCGACAGGCCCAGACCGGATCCTGGAAATCGCCTGCTCCGGCCACGGCCAGTACCGGCACATCCACATCGGCCAGCCCGGCCCACCAGTCATTGTCCTTGTCACCGAAGCGGCCGAACAGGCCATGCCAGCGCATGCTCTCCAAGGCCAGGCCGACAGGTTCATCCTCAGGCCCGCGCTTGAAGCGTGGCCCGGAAATCTGCCCCCAGCGCTTGAGCACCAGCTTCGCCCCCCAGGTCAACGGCGGCACCTTCAGCGGCCAATAGACCCGACTGATCTGGGTGCCGAAAAACGCAGCGCTGGCGACCTGTTCGGCGCGCAGGAAACCGCCACCGAGCGCCGCCGCCAGGGTAATCCCACCTAACGAATGGCCAACCCAGTGCGGCGCCTGGCCGGCTTGTTCCTGGACGAAGGCCGCGATCAGCGGCAGGTCGTCACGGGCATAGTCGGCCACCCGATTGTGCTTCCAGTTGCGATTGCGCGGCGACAAACCATGGCCACGCATCTCCGGGATCCACACATCGAATCCGGCTCGCGCCAGGTGGGCGCCCAGGCCGATGCCCTTGGGCGAATACCAGAAACGCCGGTTGGAAAAACTGCCATGCAGGAGAATGACCGGCACGCCCTGGGCACGGCCCTGGTCGGCCAGGCCCAGACGGGTCACCGCGATTTCGACGCTGGGGTCAGGGCTGTTGCCGGCCTTGATCCGGTACACGTCTTCGCTGAGGTCGCCGCGACGCTCGGCACTGAGCAAGGCGACGGGAAATAGAGTGCTGCTGCTTTGCATAGGTTGCTTGGTGCACAAAAAAGGGCGGGATCCATCGCTGGAACTCGCCCTGGATAAACCAGGCGGGGGCACGCCCCCGCATTTCACCGCATCAGGCTGCGCCCTGACCCTCAGCCAGGAAGAACCAGGTCTCGAGCACCGAGTCCGGGTTCAGCGACACGCTTTCGATGCCCTGTTCCATCAGCCACTTGGCCAGGTCCGGGTGGTCCGATGGGCCCTGGCCGCAGATGCCGATGTACTTGCCGGCCTTGTTGCACGCGGCAATGGCGTTGGCCAGCAGCTTCTTCACGGCCGGGTTACGCTCGTCGAACAGGTGGGCGATGATCCCCGAATCGCGGTCAAGGCCCAGGGTCAGCTGGGTCAGGTCGTTGGAGCCGATGGAGAAACCATCGAAGTACTCGAGGAACTCTTCGGCCAGGATGGCGTTGGACGGCAGCTCGCACATCATGATCACGCGCAGGCCGTTGTCGCCACGGGCCAGGCCGTTTTCAGCGAGCAGGTCGATGACCTGGCTGGCTTCGCCCAAGGTGCGCACGAACGGCACCATGATCTCGACGTTGGTCAGGCCCATTTCGTTGCGCACGCGCTTGAGTGCACGGCACTCGAGCTCGAAGCAGTCACGGAACGATTCGCTGATGTAACGCGAGGCGCCGCGGAAGCCCAGCATCGGGTTTTCTTCTTCCGGCTCGTACAGTTTGCCGCCGATCAGGTTGGCGTATTCGTTGGACTTGAAGTCCGACAGGCGCACGATGACCTTTTTCGGGTAGAAGGCCGCAGCCAGGGTGCTGATGCCTTCGACCAGCTTCTCGACGTAGAAACCGACCGGGTCGTTGTAGCCGGCGATGCGCTTGTCGACGCTTTCTTTCAGGTCGGCAGGCAGGCCGGCGTAGTTCAGCAGCGCCTTGGGATGCACACCGATCATGCGGTTGATGATGAACTCCAGGCGCGCCAGGCCGACACCGGCGTTGGGCAGCTGGGCGAAGTCGAAGGCGCGGTCCGGGTTGCCGACGTTCATCATGATCTTGAACGGCAGATCCGGCATGGCATCGACCGAGTTCTGCTTGACGTCGAAGCCCAGCTCGCCTTCGAAGATGAAACCGGTGTCGCCTTCGGCGCAGGACACGGTGACGCCCTGACCGTCCTTGAGGATCTGGGTGGCATTGCCGCAACCGACCACGGCCGGAATACCCAGTTCACGGGCAATGATCGCCGCGTGGCAAGTACGACCACCACGGTTGGTGACGATGGCGCTGGCGCGCTTCATCACCGGTTCCCAGTCAGGGTCGGTCATGTCGGAAACCAGCACGTCGCCCGGCTGCACCTTGTCCATCTCGGACACGTCGTTGATCACGCGAACCTTGCCGGCGCCGATGCGCTGGCCGATGGCACGGCCTTCGACCAGTACGGTGCCCTTCTCTTTGAGCAGGTAGCGTTCCATGACGTTGGCGCTGGAACGGCTCTTCACTGTCTCAGGGCGAGCCTGAACGATGTACAGCTTGCCGTCGTCACCGTCCTTGGCCCACTCGATGTCCATCGGGCGCTGGTAGTGCTGCTCGATGATCATGGCCTGCTTGGCCAGCTCGTTGACTTCCTCGTCGCTCAGGCAGAAACGTGCGCGCTCGGCACGGTCGACTTCGACGGTCTTGACCGAACGGCCGGCCTTGGCTTCGTCGCCATAGACCATCTTGATCGCCTTGCTGCCCAGGTTGCGGCGCAGGATGGCCGGGCGGCCGGCCTGCAGGGTCTGCTTGTGGACATAGAATTCGTCAGGGTTGACCGCACCCTGCACCACGGTTTCGCCCAGGCCATAGGCGCCGGTGATGAACACCACGTCGCGGAAGCCCGACTCGGTGTCGAGGGTGAACATCACGCCGGCGGTGCCGGTTTCCGAGCGGACCATGCGCTGCACGCCAGCCGACAGGGCCACCAGCTTGTGGTCGAAGCCCTGGTGCACGCGGTAGGCGATGGCACGGTCGTTGAACAGCGAGGCGAACACTTCCTTGGCCGCGCGGATCACGTTGTCGACGCCACGGATGTTGAGGAAGGTTTCCTGCTGGCCGGCGAACGAGGCGTCCGGCAGGTCTTCGGCAGTGGCCGAGGAACGCACGGCCACGGCCATGTTGTCGTTGCCGGCGGCCATTTCGGCGAAGGCCGTGCGGATCTGTGCATCCAGACGAGCCGGGAACTCGGCCTCCATGACCCACTGACGGATCTGCGCGCCAGTCTTGGTCAGGGCGTTGATGTCGTCCACGTCCAGCGCATCGAGCGCGGCGTGGATGCGATCGTTCAGGCCACTCTGTTCGAGGAAGTCGCGGTACGCCTGAGCCGTAGTGGCAAAGCCGCCCGGCACCGAAACGCCAGCACCTGCAAGGTTGCTGATCATCTCGCCCAGGGATGCGTTCTTGCCCCCCACATGCTCTACATCATGGACGCCGAGCTTTTCGAGGGAAACTACGTACTCTACCAAGGTGATCTCTCCACTAACTGTATTGGAAAAGCTCAAGGGCGCCCGCCTGTCTGCGTTGACTTGGCCGGGACGCTTGTGGCCTGTACCTGGAAAATAAGTGAGAATGCCGACAGCCGCGTTCGGCAAACCGAACTTATCATATCCAAGAATCGTCATCAGCTTAAGGCCCAGATCGCAAATGAAACGAACCGCGTTCTTCATCTCCGATGGCACCGGCATCACCGCCGAAACCCTGGGCCAAAGCCTGCTTGCGCAATTTGAAAGCATTCCGTTCAACAAATTCACGCGTCCGTACATCGATACGCCTGACAAGGCGCGGACCATGGTGCAGCAAATCAACGCAGCTGCCGAGCGCGATGGCATGCGCCCGATCATCTTCGACACCATCGTCAACCAGGACATCCGCGAGATCCTGGCCACGTCGAACGGCTTCATGATCGACATCTTTTCGACGTTTTTATCCCCGCTTGAGCAGGAATTGACCGCCCATTCGTCGTATTCCGTCGGAAAATCGCACTCGATCGGCGGTAATTCCAACTACATGGAGCGTATCGAGGCGGTGAATTTCGCCCTCGACAACGACGATGGCGCGCGCACTCATTACTACGACAAGGCCGATTTGATCCTGGTGGGTGTGTCGCGCTGCGGCAAGACCCCCACTTGCCTGTACATGGCCATGCAGTTCGGTATCCGCGCCGCCAACTACCCGCTGACCGAAGACGACATGGAGCGCTTGCAGTTGCCGCCCGTGCTCAGAAAGCACCAGAACAAGCTGTTCGGCCTGACCATCGACCCGGACCGCCTGACTGCCATCCGCCACGAACGCAAGCCCAACAGCCGCTATTCGAGCTTTGCCCAGTGCGAGTTCGAGGTGCGCGAGGTGGAGAACCTGTTCCGTCGGGAGAACATTCCCAACATCAACTCCACGCATTTTTCGGTGGAGGAGATTTCGGCGAAGATTCTCGTGGAGAAAGGGGTGGAGCGTAGATTCAAGTAAACCTGTACAGGCCCTATCGCCGGCAAGCCGGCTCCCACAGGGTCACCACCGGTTTCAAAAGTTGTGGAGCACCTATGGGAGCCGGCTTGTCGTGGCGACGAACCGCGGCGATAGGGCCGAAACACACAAAAAAAGCCCCGGCATCACTGCCGGGGCTTTTTCATTTCAGCTGACCGCTCAGGACGGCACTACCGCCGCCTGCCCGCTCATCGCCAGGTCGACCAGCTCGCGGTTGGCCACCGCATACATCGCATAGTCGGTACCGGTCGCATTACGCAGGTCGTCGAGCATGGCGCGCCAGCGCTCGACCATCACCCGGTGCTGCTCGGCCCACAGCGCCACCCGGGCGTCCATGTCCTGCGGCGCATCGGCCATTTGCAGCACGGAGATGGTGATAGCCCGCTGCTGCAGGTCGATGTCGTCGCGGAACGACTCGCGGGCCAGGGCCTGCCAGTTGTTCTCCACCGAAAGGTTACTGATTTCCTGCAGGTACCAGGTCAGGTCCAGGGCACTGCCCACAGCGAAGAACGCCTTGGCCACCTGGGCCGGCTCATGCCCAGTGACATCGGCCGCCTCGATGATCGGCAGCAGCGTGTACAGATGGCTGGTACCGGCGACCATGCGCGCCAGCAATTCCGGCACACCGGCATCGACGAAGCCCTGGTAGCGCACCATCCAGCGTTCGCGGGTCGGGCCTTCCAGCAGTTCGTCGAGCTTGAGCCCGAGCTGGGCGATTTTCGGCCCGAAGTGCGCGGTGTCGCGCCCGGCATCCTGCTCGTTGCGTCGGCTGCGCAGGAACCAGCGGGTGGCACGACGGCCCAGGCGCATCAGCTCGTCCATCAGGGTCAGCTGGACTTCCGCTGGCACCTGGTAGTCCAGCGCCTCGATCTGGCGGAACCAATGCGGCAGGTGGAAGATGTCGCGCACGATCACATAGGCACCGGCGACGTTGGCCGGGCTCATGCCGGTCGACTCCTTCAGGCGCTGGACGAAGGTGATGCCCATGTTGTTGACCAGGTCGTTGGCGATCTGGGTGCTGACGATTTCGCGCTTCAGGCGGTGGCGGCGCATGGCCTCGGCGAACTTGCTGACCAGCGACGGCGGGAAGGCGGTTTCCATGTCGCGGGTCAGGTAGTCGTCGTCCGGCACCAGCGACTTGAGCAATTGCTCCTTGAGGTCGATCTTGCTGTACGAAATCAGTACCGACAGCTCGGCACGGGTCAGGCCGTGACCTGCGGCCATACGCTCGGCCAGCTGCTCCTCGGACGGCAGGAACTCGATGGGCCGGTCCAGCTTGCCGCGGCCTTCAAGATCAGCCATCAGGCGCTTGTACTCGGCGATCCGCTCGCGGGCGCGGCGCGCCGCCAGCGACAGGGCCTGGGTCTGCTTGTAGTTGTTGCCCAGCACCAGGCCGGCCACTTCATCGGTCATGCTGCCCAGCAGCTGGTTGCGCTGCTTCTCGGTCATGTCGCCGCCCTGCACCACTTCATTGAGCAGGATCTTGATGTTGACCTCGTGGTCGGAGCAGTCCACGCCGCCGGCGTTGTCGATGAAGTCGGTGTTGGTGGCGCCGCCGTTCAGGCCGAACTCGACACGGCCCAGCTGGGTCATGCCGAGGTTGCCGCCCTCGCCCACCACTTTGCAGCGCAACTCGTTGCCGTTGACCCGCAGCGCGTCGTTGGCCTTGTCGCCGACATCGGCGTGGCTTTCGCTGCTGGCTTTCACGTAGGTGCCGATGCCGCCGTTCCACAGCAGGTCCACCGGCGCCTTGAGCAGTGCGTGCAGCAGCTCGGTCGGGGTCAGGCGATCGGCCTCGATGGCGAAGCGTTCCTTCATCTGCGGGCTGATGGCAATGCTCTTGGCACTGCGCGGGAAGATCCCGCCGCCTTCGGACATGATGCTGGTGTCGTAGTCGCTCCAGGCCGAGCGCGGCAGGTCGAACAGGCGCTTGCGCTCGACGAAGCTGGTGGCAGGGTCCGGGTTGGGGTCGATGAAGATGTGCAGGTGGTTGAACGCCGCCACAAGCTGCAGTTTTTCCGACATCAACAAGCCGTTGCCGAACACGTCGCCGGCCATGTCGCCGACACCGATCACGGTGATCGGGTCCTGCTGCACGTTGATGCCGCGCTCGCGGAAGTGGCGTTGTACGCCAACCCAGGCCCCACGGGCGGTGATGCCCATCTTCTTGTGGTCATAACCGGCCGAACCGCCCGAAGCGAACGCATCGCCGAGCCAGAAGCCGTAGTCGATGGCGATGCCGTTGGCGATATCGGAGAAGGTCGCGGTGCCTTTGTCGGCCGCCACCACCAGGTACGGGTCATCGTCATCGTGACGCACCACGTTGGCCGGCGGTACCACGCCCCCTTCCTTGAGGTTGTCGGTGATATCGAGCAGGCCCGAGATGAAGATGCGGTAGCAGGCCACGCCTTCGGCGGCGATTTCGTCACGCGTGCCGCCCAGCGGCAGGCGCCGCGGCAGGAAGCCGCCCTTGGCGCCGACCGGCACGATCACCGAGTTCTTCACCTGCTGGGCTTTCACCAGGCCCAGCACTTCGGTACGGAAGTCCTCTTCGCGGTCCGACCAGCGCAGGCCGCCACGGGCAACGTTGCCAAAGCGCAGGTGCACGCCCTCGACCCGTGGCGAGTAGACGAAGATTTCAAACTTCGGCACCGGCTTGGGCAGCTCGGGGATCAGCTTGGGGTTGAACTTGAAGCTGAAGTACGACTTGTTGTGGCCGTTGGCATCAGGCTGGTAGAAGTTGGTACGCAGGGTGGCCTTGATCAGGTCCAGGTAGCGACGCAGGATGCGGTCTTCGTTGAGCACCTGGACATCGTCCAGGGCGGTGAGGATCGCCTGCTCCAGGCGCAGCTGCTTGTCGTCCAGGTCTTCATTGGTGAGCTTGCGCGCCAGGTAGAAGCGGGTCTTGAACAACCGGGTCAGCTCGCGGGCGATGTCGGTGTGGTTGTTCAGGGTGCTGGCGATGTAGCCCAGGTCGAAGCCCAGGCGGATCTGCTTGAGGTAGCGGGCATAGGCACGCAGCAGCGCCACGTCACGCCACGGCAGCCCGGCGGTGAGCACCAGGCGGTTGAAGGCGTCGTTCTCGGCGTCGCCCTGGACGATATGGATGAAGGCGTCCTGAAGAATGTCGTTGAGCTGCTGGATGTCCAGGCTCAGGCCTTCGCTGTAGGTGAACGCGAAGTCGTGGATCCAGTACTCGCGACCGCTGGCGTGGCGCAGGCGGTAGGGGAACTCGCCGAGCACACGCAGGCCAAGGTTTTCGAGGATCGGCAGCACGTCCGACAGCGCCAGCGGAGTATCGGCGTGGTACAGCTTGCAGTGCAGCAGGCGTTCGCCCACGCGCGTCAGCGGCTGGTAGAAGCTCATCGCCAGCGGCTTGCTCTCGGACAGTGCCAGCACGTGCTGCAGGTCGACGACCGCCGAATGCGCGGCAAAGCGCTCGCGGTAGCCGGCCGGGAAGCCTTTGGGGAAGTCGCCGAGGATGTTGGTGCCCTGGGCCTCGCCGAAGTTTTCGATCACCAGCGCCGAATAGTCGTCATGCCACGAGCGGCACGCCTGGATCACTTCGTTTTCCAGCTGCTGGGGGTCGATGTCGATGCGGTTCTTCGGATCGACCCGCAAGATCAGCTGCACGCGCGCCAGCACCGACTCGGAGAAGAAGGTCCAGAACTCGCAGTCACTGGCCTTCAGGCGCTCCATCAGCACCTGCTGGATCTTCTGGCGCACCTCGGTGGAGTAGATTTCCCGCGGCACGTAGGCCAGGCAGTAGCAGAAGCGCCCGTAGGGGTCCTTGCGCAGGAACACGCGGATCTTGTTGCGTTCCTGGATCTGCACGATCGACATCACGGTGCTGAACAGCTCGTCGATCGGGGTCTGGAACAGGTCGTCGCGCGGCAGCACTTCGAGTACCTGGGCCAGCTCCTTGCCCAGGTGGGCTTTCGGGTCGAAGCCCGAACGGCGCTCGACTTCGGCCACCTTCACGCGGATGTAAGGGATGGAATGCACGCTCTCGCCGTACACCGAAGAGGTGTACAGGCCCATGAAGCGGTGCTCCTTGACGACCTTGCCGTCGGCGTCCAGCTGGCGGATCGACACGTAGTCCGGGTAGGCCGGGCGGTGCACGCGGCTGGGCAATGCGGCCTTGGCGAACGACAGCAGCAGCGGCTCGGCCAGATAGGCCACGGCGTAGTCTTCGATACGCAGCTCTTCGGGCGTCAGGCCTACGCGCAGGCGACGCGGCAGACCCAGGAAGGAGTGCTCGTCGTAGAGCATCTGGCCGCCGGCAGAACCGGCCTGCACGGTGAATTCTTCATAGCCGAGGAAGGTGAAATGGTTGTCCAGCAACCATTCGAGGAACGCCTTCACCTCGCCCTTCTCATGTTGAACCGGGGCAAACGGGGTTTGCTCCACCAGCGCCACAACTTCCCGCAGCTTGGCTTTCATCGGCTCGAAATCGGCCACGGCCACGCGCACTTCGGCCAGCACCTGCTCGATCTCGCGGGTCAGCACGTTCAGTTCGGCGGCGTTGGAGCAGCGGTCGATCTCCAGATACATCAGCGACTCGTGGCGCACACCCTCGCCCTGGGTGCCCTTGGGCAGCAGTTCGAGCAGCTCGCCCTTGGCCCCGCGGCGCACGCTCAGTACGGTGGTCTGCAGGGTGTGGATGCTGTAGCCGCGGCGGTTGAGCTCGGTGCGTACCGAGTCGACCAGAAATGGCAGGTCATGGTGCAGTACCTCGACCACGGTATGGGTCGATTGCCAACCGTTGCGCTCGTAGTCGGGGTTGTACACCCGCACCTGCGGCTGCTCGGGGTCGAAACGCTCGATGATGCTCCAGGCAGACAAGGTGCAGCCGGCAAGGTCCGACAGCCTGCGCTGGGTAAGTTCGTCCAGAGAGATGATGCCGAAGAACTGCTCGGCGAACAGCGCCACTTGTGGCAGTGACTGTTCGCTGATGTGCTGCGCCAGGGCCGCCTGCAGTTGATGCTGGAAGTCGGCTTTGCTGGCTGCGGTGAAGAACGCCATCTGTGGTACTCCGCTTGGGCTTTGTAATAGTTGAAGCGTCGCGTGCGTCCGACGTTTACGGATCAACGATAGCCAACCCGTGGCAAGCCGGACGTAAAGTTCAGGGCTCGCCGAAGCTTAACGACTGATCGGTCATTGCCGCTTGCAGCGCTGCGACAATTTCGGTCAAGGGGGGGTAACTTTACGTTTATGGATGCCGACAACACTGTCAGAATTCCCTTTCATTTCCTTGATCCGAGCCCGCCATGCAAATCAATACCGCCCTGCTCTTCGCCACCCCCTGCGACGACGAGGAAGACAACATGGCGACCTTGTGCTGCCACAGCGACAAGGGCCAGATGTTCCTGCTGACCCGTTATCCGGACGAGGACACCGTCGACCTGACCCTGGACGACGAGCCTTCGACACTGGATGGGTTGAAGGTGACCTTGAGTGCCCAGCGGTTGCTGATCGAGGTGGCGGCTGGGGATCGCGATGCGCTGAAGGGTGATGAAGCGCTGGAGATCGTGCTGACATCGGCGGGGACTGACCTGGGAGAGGTCGAGCTGACCCTGCGCAATATCCTCGATGGCACCGGGACCTTCGTCAGCGAGCTTTGAGTTTTGCCTGCGCCGGCCCTATCGCCGGCAAGCCGGCTCCCACAGGTGCACCACATAATCTGAATTGTGTGCCGTACCTGTGGGAGCCGGCTTGCCGGCGATAGGGCCCTGACAGACAACCTCACAACACCTTGAACCATTGACAGCCCACACCCACGACAGGCATTGTCTGACAACCTGACTACTAGGCAACCGCTTCCATGCTAGAGCTCCAGCGCCCCGACACCCTGGTCGAACGGGTTGTCAACGCCATCCGCGCCGAGATCGATTCCGGCCGCCTGGCCGCCGAATCGCGCCTGCCCACCGAACAGCAACTGGCCGAACAGCTCAATGTCAGCCGTTCGGTGGTGCGCGAGGCCGTGGCGCAGCTCAAGGCCGATGGCGTGCTGATCGCCCGTCGCGGGCTCGGCTCTTACATCTCGCAAACGCCCAACGGCACCGTATTCCGCTTCCCCGCCAGTCAAGGGCGCAAGCCGGACCTGGTGCAGATGTTCGAAATGCGCCTGTGGATCGAAACCCAGGCCGCCGCCATCGCCGCGCGCCGCCGCGACCCGCATGACCTGGCGAACATGGCCGAGGCCCTGCAGGCCATGCGCGACAAACGCAGCGACTTCGCCACTGCCTCGGCCGCAGACGTGGCCTTCCACCGGGCCATTGCCGAAGCCAGCAAGAACGATTACTTCGTGGCCTTCCACGACTTCCTCGGCGGCCAGCTGGCCAGCGCGCGACGCACCGCCTGGGAAAATTCCGCGCACTCGGCAGGCGGTTCGGCGGATGCCAGCCATGAGCACCAGGCGCTGTACCAGGCCATTGCCGACGGTGATCGCCAGGCAGCGGCGGCTTGCGCCGAAGCCCACCTGCGCGCCTCGGCCAAACGTCTGAAGATCGACCTTCCCGCCCTCGACTGACCCGGAGAATCCTTCGCGGCCTGGCGAGGCCTTGCGCACGCACTACTTAGTCTGACAACCTGATAAGCAGTCAACCGATAAAAACTTCAAGGTACTCCTGCATGACTTACGACTACTGCATCATCGGCGGCGGCATCGTCGGCCTCGCCACTGCGATGGCCCTGCTGCAACAGCGCCCCGGCGCGTCCTTGCTGATCCTGGAAAAGGAAACCAGCCTCGGCCGCCACCAGACCGGCCACAACAGCGGCGTAATCCATGCAGGTATCTACTACGCCCCGGGCAGCCTCAAGGCCGAGCTGTGCAAGCGCGGCGCCCAGGCCACCAAGGATTTCTGCCGCGAGCATGACATCGCCTTCGACGTCTGCGGCAAGCTGCTGGTGGCCTCCAACCCGCTGGAAATGCAGCGCATGCAGGCGCTGTACGAACGCTCGCAGCAGAACGGCCTGAAGGTCGAGCGCCTCGACGCCGCCGAGCTCGCGCGCCGCGAACCGAACATCGCCGGCCTCGGTGCGCTGTTCGTCGACGCCACCGGCATCGTCGACTACAAGCAGGTGTGCTACGCCATGGCCAAGGTCATCGAACAGGCCGGTGGCGAAGTGCGCCTGGGCACCACCGTGCAGGCCATCCGCGAGCTGGGTGAGCATGTCGAGATCCGCGACCAGAACCAGACCTGGTACGCCCGCCAGCTGGTCGCCTGCGCCGGCCTGCAATCCGACCGCCTGGCGCGCCTGGCCGGGGTCAAGATCGACCACCAGATCATCCCGTTCCGCGGCGAGTACTACCGCCTGCCGGCCAGCAAGAATCAGATCGTCAACCACCTGATCTACCCGATCCCCGACCCGGAGCTGCCGTTCCTCGGCGTGCACCTGACACGCATGATCGACGGCAGCGTCACCGTCGGCCCCAACGCCGTGCTGGGCTTTGGCCGGGAAAACTATCGCAAGTTCGGGGTCAACTGGCGCGATGTAGCCGAGTACGCGCGCTTCCCGGGGTTCTGGAAAACCATCTGGAACAACCTCGGCTCGGGCACCACCGAGATGAAGAACTCGCTGTTCAAGCGTGGCTACCTGGAGCAATGCCGCAAGTATTGCCCGTCGCTGCAAGTCGAGGACCTGCTGCCCTATGAAGCCGGCATTCGCGCCCAGGCGGTGATGCGCGACGGCACCCTGGTCCACGACTTCCTGTTCGCCGAGACCCCGCGCATGGTGCATGTCTGCAACGCCCCGTCGCCGGCTGCCACGTCGGCTATTCCGATCGGCGAGATGATCGCCGAGAAGATCCTCAAGCAGGACACCGCTACAAAGACTCAGGCGCGCAAGCGTTCGACCTCGAACAACTGAGGCGCTGCGGCGCTGTCGGTGCCTTCGCGGGTGTGAAGTCGCCGACAGCGCCAACCCTCACTGATCAGCTGGGCGGATTGTCATGCACTACCCTGCCACCCGCGGCGGGTCGGTCTATGTACAGCATGTCCAGCCCACTGTTGCGTAACCCCTTGAAGGCATTCCAGTGCGCCGACGTGTGCACGTACTTGCGGTGCAGCAAGGCGTGCTCAGCGGGCGTGAGCTGCGGTTGAAGGCAACGTCCAAGCGCAAAGTCATGCAGTTTGCGGCTGATCACCTGCAGCTCCTCAGGCAGCCGATGCGCTTCGTCCTCGCCCAACACTACGAACGGCACGCCACCCCTCACCGCCAGTTCACGCATGACGCTCAGGTACACCCGCGAGAGATGCCCGCTCACCTCACGCTCCCGGTACACCGCGGCGTACACCTGTTTTTCGGGGGCGTCCCGCCTGCCCCGGTGCCCGGCCAAGGGCTCCTCCCAGACCTGGACACGAGCCCGAGGTTCATCCAGCCCCGCGAACGCCGAGGCCAGCAAGGCATCGACGGCCCTATACGCCGGGGTGCGCTCGGCCGGGGTGGTCGCCAGCACCCGGCTCGATTGCGGCTTGCACAACAGCACCTGCTCGCGCAGGGAACGCGGATAGCCCCCGCCGATGTTCGAGTGAACCCCGGGCACGACAATATCGTTGTCGCTGCGTATCAGCGGGAAGTTGTGTCGCTGCTCATCGCCGGCCACCAGTTGCACCACCTGCCGTGCAATGCCTTGGCCAAGCCCCAGCTGCAGGCCATCGTAATCGTCATTGGCGGGGTCGAAGTTGCCCCGTAACGGCGCAACGATCGCCGCCACGGTGTCGAACAGGCCAATGAACTCAATCACCCTGAGGCCTTGCAACGCGGTCGGTAGACCCTGCCCGCCCTTGGCCAACCTGTTGGCCAGATGCCTGGCCGCTGCCGCGCCGCGGCTGAAACCGAACAGGTCGAACGCGATATACCCGGGCAACACCTGGGGAGAGCTCGCCAGGCATTGGCGCACTTGCTCCGCCACGTCGAGCAGTGCCTTTTCCACACGCGCCTGTACACCTGTATCCCCTCTGCCGGTTAACCCGTCAAAGACTGAGTCGGGCGCCCCTTCGACAGTGCCAACGCCCTCGACATAGCGCTTGAGGACGAACTGATCGCCTACCCGGCCACTGGGGTAAAGCGCGTGCAACAGACCGATGTTGCTCGGGGCATTTGCGTAACTGCCTGCTTCGCCGCCGCAAGGGTCCATGGCATTGGCCTGATTGTTGCCGGTGCCGTCAAAGAAGATGCCCACCCTTAGTCTGGCTTGGCCATGCTGCTTGTCCATCGTCACGCTCCTTCATGAATTGGAGCGAACAAGCAAGCGACGACTGACGCCGGCAAAACATCGGCGAATACCGCAATCATCCAGCGCAGATTTCGACGCAGCACCGCGGATAGATTAAAGTATCCCCCCTTGCCAGGTCAGTTGCGCTCCGCGCGCACCCTGGCCCCATTCCAGGAACCGTCATCGATGGAACACCGTGAAGCGCTGATCGCGCTGCGCACCTTTCTTTCCTCGCAGATTCTCGGCCAGGAAAAGCTTGTCGAACGTCTGTTGATCGTGCTGCTGGCCGACGGCCACATGCTGGTCGAAGGTGCGCCTGGCCTGGCCAAGACCAAGGCCATCAAGGAGTTGGCCGAGGGCATCGAGGCGCAGTTCCATCGCATCCAGTTCACCCCCGACCTGCTGCCGGCCGATATCACCGGCACCGAAATCTATCGCCCGGAAACCGGCAGCTTCGTGTTCCAGCAGGGGCCGATCTTCCACAACCTGGTGCTTGCCGACGAAATCAACCGCGCCCCGGCCAAGGTCCAGTCGGCCTTGCTCGAAGCCATGGGCGAGCGCCAGGTCAGCGTCGGGCGCAGCACGTATGACCTGTCGCCACTGTTCCTGGTCATGGCCACGCAGAACCCGATCGAGCAGGAAGGCACCTACCCGCTGCCCGAAGCGCAGCTCGACCGTTTCCTGATGCACGTGAAAATCGGCTTCCCCGACGCCGCCGTGGAGCGGCGCATTCTCGCCCAGGCCCGCGGCGAAGCCCTGGGCGGCGAGGTGAAGCCTGAGCGACGGGTCAGCCAGCTGGCGATCTTCGCCGCGCGCAAGGAAATCCTCGGCCTGTACATGGCCGACGCGGTGGAGGAGTACCTGGTGCAACTGATCATGGCCACCCGCACCCCCGGCAAGTTCGATACCGAAATGGCCGACTGGATCGCCTACGGCGCCAGTCCGCGCGGCTCCATCGCCCTGGACCGCTGCGCGCGTGCCCACGCCTGGCTAGCGGGGCGCGACTTCGTCAGCCCCGAAGATATCCAGGCCGTGCTGTTCGACGTGCTGCGCCACCGCATCATCCTGTCGTTCGAAGCCGAAGCCGCGGGGATCGACCAGGACCGCGTGGTCCAGCGCATCCTCGACGTCGTCGCTGTTGCCTGAGCCCATGCCCTGCGCGCAGCAAGCCGAACCCGGAATCCGCATCGGCCTCGCCGAGCTGATCGACATGCGCCACCGCGTGCGCGAGATCCAGCTGTTTTCCCGCCCTGGCCAGCGCAGCCCGCTGGTCGGCCTGCACCATTCCAAACTGCGCGGACGTGGCGTGGACTTCGACCAGGTGCGTGTCTACCAGGCCGGAGACGACGTGCGCAACATCGACTGGCGTGTCACCGCCCGTACCCAGGAGCCGCATACCAAGCTGTTTCACGAGGAGCGTGAACGACCCATCTTCATTCTCGTGGAGCAAAGCCAACGCTTGTTCTTCGGTTCGGGCCAGATGTTCAAGTCGGTGCTGGCTGCCGAGGCCGCCGCGCTGTTCGGCTGGGCTGCCCTGGGCCATAACGACCGCATCGGCGGGCTGGTGTTCGGCGACAACGAGCACCACGAGATCAAACCGCGGCGCAGCAAGCAAAGCCTGCTGCAATTGCTCAACCGCCTGGCCAAGGTCAACCAGGCGCTGCACACTGAGGCCGTGCCCCAGGCCGACAGCCTCGGCCTGGCCCTGCGCCGCGCCCGGGAAGTGCTGCGCCCCGGCAGCCTGGCCATCGTGATTTGCGACGAGCGCTCGCTCAGCCCCCAGGCCGAGCAACACCTGGCCATGCTCTCGCGCCACTGCGATTTGCTGTTGATGCCCGTTTCCGACCCGCTCGACCACGCCCTGCCCGCCGCCGGTCTGCTGCGCTTTGCCCAGCGCAGCGCGCAGCTGGAGCTCGACACCCTGGACGCCAACCTGCGCCAGGCCTACCGTCAACAGGCAGAAGCACGTATCGACCGCTGGGAGTTGATGGCGCAGAAGCTGCGTGTGGTGCTGATGCCGCTGAGCACCCAGAGCGAAATGATCGAGCAGTTGCGTGAATACCTGAACGCCCAGCGCCCAGGGAGCGGTCAATGAATCCGCTGGATCAACTGCAACCGTTGATTGCGCCGCCGGCGATCGGGCTGTGGCCACCGGCGCCTGGCTGGTGGCTGCTGCTCGCGCTGCTGCCCGCCCTGGCCTGGGGACTGTGGCGGCTGCGCCACTGGCGCCCGGGCAAGCGCCGCGTGGTACGGGCCGAACAACCGCTGGACCCAGTACGCGAGGAAGCCCTGGCCGAGCTCGCCCGCTTGCCACGCCCCTATGACGGCGCGCCGGCGGGCGCCTGGCTGCAGCAGATCAACGCGTTGCTCAAGCGTTTGTGCCGCAACCACTACCCCGGCGCCAACAGCCATACCCTCAATGGCCGCCAGTGGCTGGCCTTTCTCGACAACCGCTGCCCGGCCGCCGGCCTGACGCGCTGGATGGTGCTGGTCGAAGGCGCCTACAAGCCCGAGTGCAAGCTCGACGACAAGGCGATCGCCGGGCTCAGCCAGGCCGTCGAAACCTGGATCCGCAAACATGTTTGAACTGGCCTGGCCGTGGATCTTCCTGCTGCTGCCGCTGCCCTGGCTGGCGCGCCTGCTGCTGCCCGCTGCCGACAGCGGCGAGCCGGTGCTCAAGGTCGGCTTCCTTCATGAGCTGGAACGCCTGGCCGGACGCCGGGCGCGACTGAACCTGCCGACCTGGCGACAGCAGGCACCGTTCGTGCTGATCTGGTTGCTGCTGCTACTGGCCGCCGCCCGCCCGCAATGGCTCGGCGAACCGGTACCTGTCGCCGCCAGTGGCCGCGACCTGCTGGTGGCCGTGGATGTGTCAGGTTCCATGGACTTCCCCGACATGCAGTGGAAGGACGAAGAGATCAGCCGCCTGGAGCTGGTCAAGGCACTGCTTGGCGACTTTCTCCAGGACCGCGAAGGCGACCGCGTCGGCCTGATCCTGTTCGGCAGCCAGGCCTACCTGCAGGCACCGCTGACCTTCGACCGGCGCACCGTGCGCACCTTCCTCGACGAAGCGCAGATCGGCATCGCCGGCAAGAACACCGCCATCGGTGACGCCATTGGCCTTGCGGTCAAGCGCCTGCGCCAGCGCCCGGCACAAAGCCGGGTGCTGGTGCTGATCACCGACGGTGCCAACAACGGCGGGCAGATCCACCCGCTGACCGCCGCCCGCCTGGCTGCCCAGGAAGGCGTGCGCATCTACACCATCGGCATCGGCGCCAACCCCGAAGCCAGCGGCACCCCCGGTCTGCTGGGTCTGAACCCGAGCCTGGACCTGGACGAAGCCTCGCTCAAGGAAATCGCCGATCTGACCCATGGCGCCTACTTCCGCGCCCACGACGGCGCCGAACTGGACGCCATCGGCGATACCCTCGATGAATTGGAACCGGTGGCGCAACAGCCGACCCAGGCGCGCACCGCCACAGCCCTGTACGCCTGGCCATTGGCCCTGGCCCTGCTGCTCAGCGTATTGCTGGTGGTGGCCGTGCAATGGCCGGACAACCTGCTCCAGCGTGCGCTGCGCAGGCCGCGTTTCCTGCAGCCCCACCCGGAATGGCGTGAGCGCCTCAAACGGCTACGCCTGAGGAAGCGGCGATGATCGATCTCTGGCCGCAATGGCTACGCCCCCTCTGGCTGCTTGTCGTGCCGCTGCTCGCCTGGCTGCTGTTCAAGCTCTGGCACCGGCGCAAACGTGCCGGGCGCTGGCAGATGATCTTGCCGCCGGCGTTCCACCCCGTGCTGCTCGGCGGTGGCAAGGGCAGCAACAGCAAACTACCTTGGGTCGCCCTGGGCCTGGCCTGGTTGCTGGTGGTACTGGCCCTGCTCGGGCCAAGCTGGCAGCGCCTGGAAGAATCCCGCCAGCGCCCGGCCGACCCGCTGGTGATCCTGCTCGAACTGACCCCGCAGATGCTCGCCGAGGACACGGCCCCCAACCGCCTGGAACAGGCCCGGCGCAAGATCCTCGACCTGCTCGAACACCGCCGCGACAGCCAGACCGCGCTGATCGTCTATGCCGGCAGTGCGCACACCCTGGTGCCGCTGTCCGATGACCTGGGCACCACGCGCAACCTGCTCGAGGCCATCGACCCGTCGATCATGCCGCAACCCGGCCAGCGCGCCGACCTCGCCGTGCAGAAAGGCCTGGCATTGCTGGCCCAGAGCGGCCTGGGCCAGGGCCGCCTGCTGCTGATCGGCTCGGCGCTGAGCGCGCCGGAGCGCCAGGGCATCGTCCAGGCCCTGGGCCGCCAGGGCCCGAGCCTGTCGATGCTGGGCATCGGCAGTGCCGAGGGTGCACCGGTGCGCCAGGCCAATGGCGAATTTCTCAAGGATGAGCAAGGCGCGATCCTCGTGCCGCGCCTGGACACCCCGGGCCTCAAGGCGTTCATCAGCGGCACCGGTGGACGCTACCGCCATGCCCGCATCGATGACCTCGACCTGCGCGGCCTCGGCCTGTTCGACAACCCGCGCAGCCTGCGCAACGACGGCCACAACGTGCAACTCGACAGTTGGGCCGACCAAGGCTACTGGCTGCTGCTGCCCCTGTTGCTGCTGGCCGCCTGCGCCGGGCGTCGGGGCTGGCTGTTCTGCCTGCCGCTGCTGCTGGCCTTGCCGCAACCGAGCCAGGCGTTCGAACTCGATGACCTGTGGCTGCGCCCCGACCAGCAGGGCCAGCGCCTGCTCGAAGACAATCGCCCCGCCGAGGCCGCGCGCCACTTCCTGGACCCGCAGTGGCGCGGCATGGCCTTGTATCAGGCCGGCGACTATGCCGCTGCCGCCAAGGCCTTCGCCCAGGGTAACAACGCCGCGGCACACTACAATCGTGGCAATGCCCTGGCCCGCGGTGGTGAATTCGAAGCGGCGCTGGATGCCTACGATCAGGCCTTGGAACGCCAGCCCGATCTGCAGCCGGCCCTGGCCAACCAGGCACTGGTCCAGCAACTGCTGCAGCAACGCCAGGCGCAGGCCGAAGAACAACCGGCCAACAGCGATGCCCAAGACACGCCCGGCAGCGAAACCGAGGGCAACAGCAGCTCGGCCAGCAGCCAGGCCCAAGGCACACCTGGCCAGGAGCAACCCGCCAGCGCCGAACAAGCCGGCGATAGCAACAGCAACAGCAACAGCCAGGCAACCCCCGGTAACCAGGCAGGCGATGACGACGGCGTGACCCAGCCGCCCCAGCGGCCGATCTCGACCAGCCTCGATGCCGAGCAGCGCCAGGCCCTTGAACAATGGCTGCGGGAGATCCCCGACAACCCGGCGGAGCTGCTGCGGCGCAAATTCTGGTATGAACAGCAATTGCATCAGGAAACCCCACGATGAGTCGCCTCGGCGTCTTTCTTCTCAGCCTGTTGTGGGCCCTCCTCGCCCAGGCCGAACCGACCCTGCAGGCCAGCGTCGACCGCGCCCGCCTGGAAGCGGGCGAAACCCTGGAGCTGACCCTGGAAAGCCAGGACGTCACCCAGTTCGGCAAGCCCGACCTGCGCGCACTGGAGGGCGACTTCGAAGTGCGTGGCACACGCCAGTTGAACAGCCTGCACACCCTCGACGGCGAGACACGCGCCAGCACGCGCTGGATCATCACCCTGCTGCCACGGCGCAGCGGCAACCTGCGCATCCCCGAGTTGCAACTGGGCCAGTCGCAAAGCCAGCCCATCGAGCTGCAGGTGCTGCAGGCCGATGCCAACCGCCAGGGCACGGCGTCCCAGGTATTCGTTGAAGCCACCCTCGACAGCGATCAGGTGTACGTCCAGGCCCAGGCCGTGCTGACCTTGCGCATCTACCATTCGGTGTCGCTGTACGACGACAGCAGCCTGAGTCCGCTGGAGCTGGAAAACGCCAAGGTCGAACCACTGGGCGAATCACGCACCTACGAGAAGGAAATCAACGGCGTGCTCCACGGCGTGATCGAAACGCGCTATGCGGTCTATCCGCAGCAAAGCGGCGCGTTGGACATCCCACCGCTGACCTTCACCGCCACCGCCGCCGACAATGCGCCAGCGTCCAACGGCACCGCGCGGGCAGGTCGCCAGGTCCAGGTCAGTTCATTGCCACTGCACCTGGCGGTACGCCCTGTTCCAGCCGACTGGCCGGCCGACACGCCCTGGCTACCGGCCCGCAGCCTGAGCCTGGAAGAGCACTGGAACCCGGACCCAAGCAGCCAGCAGACGCAGATTGGCGACTCCCTGACCCGCAGCATCACCCTGCGCGCCGAGGGCCTGTCGAGCACTCAGCTGCCGCAATTGCCCGCCACCGAGATCGTCGGCCTGCGCCGCTACCCGGACCAGCCACTGCTGCGCAACGAGATCAGCGAACGCGGCATGACCGCCAACCGCGAGGAACGCGAGGCGCTGGTGCCGACCCACAGCGGTGAACTGGCCCTGCCGGCGCTGGAGGTCACCTGGTGGAACACCCGTGAAGACCACCTGGAACACAGCAGCCTGCCCGCGCGCACCCTGGACGTGCAGGACAACCCGGCCTTGAGCGCCGACACCCCGGCCAGTGATGCCAGCGGCAGCAGCGCGCTGCTGTGGCCCTGGCAGCTCGCCACGCTGGTGCTCGCCTTGACCACGGTGCTCGGCTTCGCCCTGTGGTGGCGCGCCCGTTCGCAGCCGGCCGTGCTGCGCGCCGCGCAGAACGGCCCAAGCCCGCGCACCTTGCTCGACGACCTCAAGCGCGCGTGCCAGGCCAACGACCCGCAGGCCACCCGCCAGGCGCTGGATGCCTGGGCCCGGCAGCAGCCGGAAACCCTGGCCGAGATGGCGGCGCGGTTCGTGCCGTTGTCGGATGCGCTGGATGGGTTGAATGGGGCGTTGTATAGCGAGAGTGGCCAGTATTGGCAGGGCGAGGATCTGTGGCGGGCGATCGGGACGATTCCGCCGGCGGAGCAGGTGTTGTTGCCTGCGGGCGAGAGTGGGAGCTTGCCGCCGTTGTATCCGAAGTGAGGGGTTTGGGTTGAGAAGGGAATGCCTCAGGCTCTTCAGCGCCTGTGAGATCTAGCGCCGCCCACGCGGCGCTTCGCGAGCTTTGATCGCGCCTATTTTGTTTCGGGCCAATCAGTCCCTTGGGATTTGCGCGCGAACTCTTTGGCGCTGGATTCGATATCGCGTGGTACAAAGGGGGCGTTATCAGGCAAGTGATCGGCCTCTAATGTGGGTGCCGATGCATTTGCTTTGAATGTGAATACAAGCATTAGGCAGGCCTGTATAAAAAGGTAGATAGAAAGATAGTAAAAGGCCTCATACCTGCCTTTACTGACCCCATAGAGCACGATTGAGTAATAAGCGCCAGGAAGCGACAGCGCACATGATATCAAGCACTGATATTTAGGAATGCGAGCCAAAGGTCTTTTCCCGCCAACTAAAAAAACCACTGCCTTGATGGGCGCATAAAACGCCCCGTAAACCGGGAGCGCTAATAACACTGCAGCAAGTGCATAAAACAAGTAATCTGGCATGTGCTGTCCCTTAGTCAAATAGAGATCTATGCTACCAGGGCAATTTGCGCCACTCACATTCTACAGCGCAAGCCCCGTCTCTGGGTCAAGACGTTTCTCCTCACACAACCGCTTAACTAAATCCTGGCTGGGCTTTACCGGGTCTTTTTTCGACGCACGCTCTTTCTGCCATTGAAACGAACCATCCCACTTGGGTAACTCGGCTGGCGGAAGAGGTACGATAGCGTCAATATCGGGCAGCTTTGCTCCAAGCTGCTCATTTTCCTCTAGAAATTTACTTATTTTCTTGTATCTTACAGAGCGCTCTTTATCGGCTCCCAATGCAATATAATAAAGACTGTCCTCTGGCGGACCGTCAAAAGCTTCTCCAAGTTTTCTGGCTGAAGCAGAATCTCCTGATTTTACGCCTTGCTGATAAATCGGCACTGCTTCTTTGTACTTGGCACTTACGCGTAGAGAAACAGCCAAATTCTCCGCAGCTCGCCTATGTCCTTGGAACGCGGCGCAACGACGCATCTCTGTCACTACGCTATGTGTTCCTATAACACGGCCTAGCATACTTGCGACATAGAACTGCGCATCAGGGCTTCCCAAGTCTGCCGCCTTACGGAAATAAGCGTTTGCTTTATCGCGATCCTGCTCGACGCCATACCCCATCTCAAGGTAATGTGCCATATCATAATAGGCGCCAGGTATGCCTTGAGCGATAGCGCTTTCAACGAGTTCAATCGTTTCCTTTTGTGGATCGGGAGAGCTAGCCAACCCCTGAGAGATGAGCACTTGCAAATTGGTAGAAGCTTTGTAGTGACCATGAGATGCAGCAATACGATAGTATTTTGCAACTTCATTATAATTTTTGGGCCCTTCCTGCTGCTCAAGGAAAAGACCGTATTTATAAAGTAGATCTGCGTCTAAATCCAAAGATGGAAGCACATCTGCTTCACGACGACATTCAAACGCCAAGTCGTCAGACGTTTTTAACGGATCCATTGCACTCGCCTCTGATGCTGTAGTTAAAGCAGTGAAAAAAAGGCATGTAGAAAATATATAGTTATGCATTTCTAGTCCAGGTTTTTACGTGCTGGGCTGTCGCGAAAGAATTCAATTAGCGAAGCGTAAGGCGCTTTTTTCTCATCGATTGATGGTGTTTTATTTTGTTCTTGACGTTGATTATTTTCCAACATGATATCGTTCCACTTGAGAAATGCTTCCGCTGCATCGTCTTGCGCGCCCATCCCCTTCGTATGTATATCCCAAAGCTGCTTGCGCAGAGGCTTTGACAAGGCTGGGCTTTCATGACAAATGTTCAGCTCGCTGTCGACCTCCATGCTGCGTATATTTATATTGGCAGAGCCTAACGTCGTGAATACATCATCAATTATCGCTAGCTTGCTATGAATGTAAACGGGCAGCCAGTTATCGGGTGGTGAATCAGGCGCGACCAATGTACATATGTGAACCTTGAGTCCCGGAATCTCTACCGGAACAATGGCTGCTGCTTTCTTGAGCGGAATTGAAGCCTCAAGCGCCTTCTGCCTGGCCTCTGCCGCTACGACTTTGGCTTCACGCTCATCTTTCATTTTTTGCAACAGCTTGGGATCCAAGCTTTGTGCAACATAGTTCAATGATAACAAGGATTGTCTGGCGCTAATCGTTTCTGAGCGCGCCTGCCTTAGTTGTTCATCGAGCTTGTCATTTCGCTCAAGCTTTGAAACGGTGGGCAGAACATCTTTCCGACCCAGACTGCTCAACATCCTGTAAGTATTCATTGTGCCGTCACCCATGCCTTCGTCGCTTGAGTTAGTCACGACAAACAGGTGAATTGCTCCGTGCTTCGCATGGCTTCTGCCCCACTCCAGCTGTTTTTGCGCAGCGTTTTTAATTGCCGTCGCAACAGGCTCCCATCTGAAATATTGATTCTCCATGTAAATATAATTTGTAACGTTGTTGGTCGCTTTCAGATAAAGCGCCTTGATATCATGCACACCTTCTTGCTGCTGCGTACGAAGTAGCTGCGCCATAATAGGCGTGCCTGCGTCGGATCGAACCTTTAACTTCGCTGCACTATTTTTTCGCTGCGACAGCAGGTCGACGCCGGTTCGACGCTTCCACGCTTGACAAAAATTATGGTTAAGGTGCTCAAGAATCGGCCCTGTTACTTTACTGGAGATATCCTGCCGCGGCGTGGCACCATTTCTACCAAACCGAGCGTGCATCCTCGCATAGCTGTGATCGTCTTTGTCCCAGTAGGCGTCTAACGTGTTGTGCCCCATGACAAAGCCTATGGCATTTTCGGGCTTTTCATAATCAATGAGAACCATCTTTTGATGGTGAGTAGGCGCAGCAGTCATCGCCCCAGTGGTCTGAAATTTATTGTTTTTTGTACCGTTCTTATCTTCACCGTTCACGAGAAGCTGCCATGCAATCTCCACGCGCTCAATAAACCCAAAATCCCGCGTCGCAAATTCGACATTTTTCAGGTAGTAGGGAGAAAACTTCATTATTGAGTTCTGATCGGCTACTCCGGTGAATCGCGCTTGATCATACCACTGCCTGTCATACTCTTCTTGCGCGTCATTACGATTTTGCTTACCTTTGGAAAAGCTACTAATTACATTGTTACCGGGCGTTGGGTTTTCAATGAATTGTGCCAGCGGCATATACCAGCATAGAATCCTGACCTTTACGCCTTCGGCCCCTTTTTTAACCAGTAAATCCCCTATACACAAATCACCCGCATTACCCGTACGTTTGAAATACATGGAAGGCTGGAAACCCCAGCAAATGTAATCGATACTTGTGGTGGCGGCCATGATCGCGTCATACAGTGCGCCAAACGCGCGCTCGCCGTTTACCAAGGGCTCAAATGTTGCCGGGACGGGGTGGTACTCTGTTTTTTGTAAAAACCACGGAAGCGTCAACGTGGTTGACGTTGTTTTACCCGTGGCGATCGGAGAAGTAATTGAGTTGGCGGATGTCATTTAATTCTCCTCTTAATCCGGGTTATTGAGCGATGCATAGCTGTCTCTGAAAACGCTACGCGTTCCGGGCTGATTGACATCCGGATGCGTCTTGCTTTCGTGACGATGGAACCCGCTGTTGGCCAGTTCGGCATTTTTCTGTTCTCCCTTGTACTGGCCGCCTACGGGTATGTCATAGCGGATGCCGTTTGCCAGTTCTACGGTATAGCCAGTTATCGTCGGGTGGTGATCGACATCGATCATTCCGGTCTTGTCCATCACCCCCTGCCCGATCATTGAGCCGCCAGCATAAAGTTTGTAAGGCATGCCGGCCCAAGCGCCTGAGCTTCCCGCATTTGTATTGCCGGCAAAAAATGACAGGCTCTGGGTCACAGACGATTCAGGCCAGGCTGGGTTCTCCCGGTTGAGCTGCGCCGGCCCGCTGAACGTCTTCTTCGCCCCCTTGATATCGATCGTGCCTGGCGCATGAATCTCGATGTTGCCGTCCTTGATCCGGATGTACCCGCCACCGCTGGTGAGCAGGATGCCGTCCTGTGCAGCGATTTCGATGCCGGCGGCGGTGGAAGTGATCTTCATGCCT
Source organism: Pseudomonas sp. NPDC089396 (assembly GCF_044749545.1). Classification (NCBI taxonomy): domain Bacteria; kingdom Pseudomonadati; phylum Pseudomonadota; class Gammaproteobacteria; order Pseudomonadales; family Pseudomonadaceae; genus Pseudomonas; species Pseudomonas sp. NPDC089396. Next base: position 61,064 of record NZ_JBIVIC010000018.1, read on the forward strand.
TGTTTGGCAGTCAGCTCCATCGCATCGCTCTGTGCCTGCAGCTGGACCTTGCCCTTGGCCGCGAACAGTCGGGCTCCGGCGTTCTGCGCAAACAGGCTGATGCCCTGCGCTACGCTGGCGAGCAGCGACTTGCCGCTGGCGATGCTGACATCCTCACCGGTACTCACGGTCAGGTGCTTGCCGCTGTGCAGGTGGGTGTTCTGCGGGGTGGCGGTCGCAATGTCGGCTGGGGAGGAGGCGATCAGCAGTGGCTTCTGGTACCCCGGGGTCTTGCCGCGGCCGCCGCTGCGGATGGCCCAGGCGGTGTCGCCGCCGTTGCGTTGCTGCTCGCTCGGGCCCTGGCTCGGGCTGCTGTTGTCGCTGCCGTAGGTGACGTCGGCGTCGGCGTTGAGCTGGGTCAGGCTATCGAGGCCGGCTTGCAGGGCGTCGGCGTTATGCTGTTTGGCGGTGTCGGAGAGGGTCTTGAGCCGCTGCTCGCTGTTGCGCAGCTGCTGTTGGGCTTCGCTGACGTCGAGCTGGGCGCCCTGGGCATTGCTGCGCTTCCAGGTGCTCAGGTACAGGCCTTGCTGGGCGCGCAGGGCGCCGTAGGCGTCGGTGCGCAGCTCGAAACCGGTACCGCGCAGGGCGCCGCGGTTGTTGCCGCGCTGATCGATTAGGTAGCCGAGGTTGAGCTGGCTGTGGCCGTGGCTGCTGTGCAGCTGGGTGCGCACCTGGCCGGTGGAGTCGTCCATCACCCACTGGTTGAAGCCGCCGCCGCCGACTTCCTTGCTCTTGTAGCCGCTCATCAGACCGCTGGAGTGCCAGGCCGGCTTATGGCCGCCGTAGACCTGACCCATGATCAGCGGGCGGTCGATGTCGTTGTCGAGGAAGGTGACCACCACTTCTTCACCGGCACGCGGCACGTGCACGCTGCCCCAGTCGGGGCCGCTGCTGGGTTGCAGCATGCGCAGCCAGCACGAACTCAATTCACCGTCCTGGCTCAGGCGGTCCCAGTGGAAGCGCACGCACAGCCGGTTGAGGCTGTCGGTGAACACTTCGTGGCCGCTGGGGGTGACCACCACGGCGGTCTGTGGCCCGGGGTGGGCGGGTTTGGCATGCTCGGCGGGACTGCGAAACGGCACGCTGCGCAACTGGCCTTCGAAACGGTTGAGATAGAAGCCGTGGCTGTTGACGCCCAGCGTGCCGGCCGCGTCCTCCAAGGCGGAAGGCTCAGGGCGCACCGCCTTGAACAGCGGGGCCAGGCTACCCGGCGCCTCGCGCCGCTCGCGGGCCATGGGCAGGTTGCTCTGGGCAAAGAACTGCACCTCGATCAGCAGGAACTGACGCGCCTCGGCCGCCTTGCGGGCATAGAGCGGGTGGTCGGTCAGCTCGAACCAGCGTCCGGCCTGCATCTGGCGCACGCCACCCTGACCCTGTACACGCCGGGCCTGGGACTCGCGCTGCTCGATCTGCACCCGGCTGAGCCAGTCGCCCCGCTCCTGCTTCTGCCAACCGTACTGCCCCTGATACTCGTAACGCTCCAGCGCCTGCGGCGCAGAAGCGGCTTGCAGGGCCGGCATCACGGTTTCCCGGGGCTGGCCGTGGACCTGGTAATCGACGCTGCGCCAGTTCAGCTTGCAGCTGAGCAACTGTGAACCGCTGCTCCACTGGGTGATGCCGTCCTGCTTTTCAGTGGCACTCTGGGTATGGAAACGCACGCATTGCGGTGCCAGGGCGGGCAAGGTATCGACGGTGTCGGTAAAGACGATGCAGTGCTTGTCGGCCGTGTGCTCGACGTACCAGAAAATACCTTCCTGTTCGCACCAGCGCTGCACGAACTGGGCATCGCTCTCGTTGAACTGGGTGACGTAGGACAACGGGGCGTATTCGCGGCGCAGGTCCAGACGGAAGTTGCCCTTGGCCTGTTCGTACAAGGCAAAGACCGCTTCGAAAATGGCGGGCAGGGACTTGTCCTGCCAGATGCGGCAATCGGTGCGGTATTCGAGGAGACTGAACCAGGGCGCGAAGACCAGTTGCCAGTCGTGCAGGCCGCCGTCACTGCCCAGATAGCGCACGCTTTCGACCAGACCGTGGCGCTGGGCAGAGCTGCCGTCATCGCAGAGTATGGCGAGGCTGACGGGCTGCCCGATGAGCTGCTCGGGATCGTATTCGGTGTCCTGCACCAGCACATCGAGGGTGTAACGGGGCACACGGCCAAGCCGCTCGACGCCGTGGACGCGCTGGGCGTGCAGCTGATGCTCGCCCAAGGGCGTAGTGAGTTGCAGGAGACGGCCACTCTGACTGAGGGCGGTTGCGAAGGTCAGGTCCATTGAAAAAACTCCGTTCACTGGCAGCACACACCGAAAGCAGCTTAATGCTTCGCCAGGGCCAAGTGCGAAGTGCGATTACGCCAGCTGTGAACTTCATCGCACAGTGCATGAAGGCTTTCAGGATTGACTCAGAGAGGGTCTTGAGCAACGGCGCGATACCGCCAAAAGCACCGGCCCTGGGTGCTTGTCGCAGGCGCCAATGCTTTTTTCAACGCGGGCAGCCTTGGGGCTGTTGATAAACAAGCTGGGTACAGCCGCTCGGTCAGATCCTTGAGCATTGTTGCTTCCTTGAGGTTCAAAAATCGGAAACTAGGACACAGGAAATAGACCGTCAATAGACGAAATGTTCAATGCGAAAGCACATTCGTAGGACGCAAACCACAATGTGCCCAAGGCCGCTCCAGCCCAGCAACGCCGATTGCCGGCGCATGCACTTACCTGCCCTACCGCCCTGGCTTGGGTTACCATACCCGGCTGCGCAACGCCCATCATTCACGCCAAGCCCCGGCTTGCCGACTCGACACCAACAGGTCATCCATGCGTCTGTTTCACACCTCCGACTGGCACCTGGGCCAAAGCCTGCACGGCCAGGAACGCGACTTCGAACACGCCTGCTTCCTCGACTGGCTGCTCGGCCAGTTGCACCTGCGCCAGCCTGATGCGCTGCTGATCGCGGGCGATATCTTCGACACGGTCAACCCACCGGTCAAAGCCCAGGAGCGGCTCTACGACTTCATCGTCCAGGCCCACGAGCAGCAGCCGAAACTGGACATCGTGATGATCGCCGGCAACCACGACTCCGGCTCGCGCATCGAGCTGCCCGCCGCACTCATGCGCCGCCTGCGCACCCATGCGCTGGGCCGGGTGCACTGGCTCGACGAAGGCCAGCTGGATGCCGAGCGCCTGCTGATCCCGCTGACCAATGGCCGTGGCAAGGTCGCCGCCTGGTGCCTGGCCCTGCCCTTCCTGCGCCCGGCCGAAGTCACCGGCCCGCAGTTGGGCGACGACTACCTGCAAGGCATCACCCAGGTGCACCAGCAACTGATCGCCGCCGCCCAGAAGAAGCGCAAGAAGGACCAGGCGCTGATCGCCATCAGCCATGCGCACATGGCCGGTGGCGCGGTGTCCGAGGACTCCGAGCGCAGCCTGATCATTGGCAACGCCGAAGCCTTGCCGGCCAAGTTGTTCGACAAGGACATCAGCTACGTTGCCCTGGGCCACTTGCACAAGCCGCAGAAGGTCAACCGCGAAGCCCGTATCCGCTACAGCGGCTCGCCGATCCCGCTGTCGTTCGCCGAAATCAACTACCCACACCAGGTACTGGAAGTCGAACTGCAGGGCAGCGAACTGCTCAGCGTCGAACCACGACCTGTGCCACGCGCCGTGGCCCTGCAACGCTTGGGGCCTGCGCCGTTGGGCGAGCTGCTCAGCGCACTTGCCGAGCTGCCGGTGATTGACCTGCTGGAAGACCCCAACCGGCAACCCTGGCTGGAAGTGCGCGTGCAACTGGACGAGCCGCAACCGGACCTGCGCCAGCAGATCGAGGGTGCCCTGCACGGCAAGGCGGTGCGACTGGTGCGCATCAGCGCCGAATATGCCGGCAGTGGCGGTCAGGACGACGATGACCTGGCCTTCGTCGAGCTGTCACAGATGACCCCGCAGGATCTGTTCAGCCGCGCCTGGGAGCAGGCCTATGGCAACCCCGTCGACGAGCAGGCCCTGGCCGACTTCGCCCTGCTGCTGCAGGACGTCCAGCTGGAAGAGGAACAGCCATGAAGATTCTCGCCATCCGCCTGAAGAACCTGGCATCGCTGGCCGGCCCGGTAGACATCGACTTCACCGCCGAACCCCTGGCCAGCGCCGGCCTGTTCGCCATCACCGGGCCCACCGGGGCCGGCAAGAGCACCTTGCTCGACGCCCTGTGCCTGGCCCTGTTCGGTACCGTGCCGCGGCTCAATGACATCGGCCGTGAAGCCAAGGTGCCCGACGCCGACGGCGACATTCCCACCTCCGACCCGCGCAACCTGCTGCGCCGTGGCACCGGCAGCGGCTTTGCCGAAGTCGACTTCGTCGGCATCGACGGCCACCGCTACCGTGCGCGCTGGGAAGCCAATCGCGCCCGTGACAAGGCCAGCGGCAAGCTGCAGAACAGCCGCCAAAGCCTCTACGACCTGGACAGCGAACAGCTGCTGGGCAGCGGCAAGAACGAATACAAGCAACTGATCGAAGCCCGCCTGGGCCTGAACTTCGAGCAGTTCACCCGCGCGGTGATGCTGGCGCAAAGCGAATTCGGCGCCTTCCTCAAGGCCGACGACAAAGAGCGCAGCGAGCTGCTGGAAAAGCTCACCAACACCGCCATCTACACCCGCCTCGGCCAGCGCGCCTTCAGCAAGGCACGGGAAACCGCCGAGGCGCACAAAGCGCTCAATGACCGTGCCAGCCACCTGCTGCCGATGGCCGCCGAAGCCCGCGCGGAACTCGACCAGCGCCTGGAACAGGCGCAGCAGCAGTTCAAGGCTGACCAGGCTGGCGAGCGCCAGCTGGAACAGCAACGCAAATGGCTCGATGAACAGCGCCAGCTGCAGGCCCAACACGCCGAAGCCGGCACGGCCCTGCAGGCTGCCGAGCACAACTGGCAGCAACTGGCCGAACAGCGCCTCGACCTGCAACGCCTGGAGCGCCTGGCGCCACAGCGCCACCAGTTCCACCGCCAGCAGATGCTCGATGCGCAGTTGGCCCCCCTGGCCGCGACCCTCACCGAACAGCAACGCCAGCAAGCCGAACTGCACGTGCGCACCGGCGAGCTGGAACAGGCGCTGGATGCAGCACGCCAGGCCCTGGCACAACACCAGGCACAGCACAGCGAGGATGCACCGCGCCTGCGCCAGGCCTTTGCCGGGCAGGACAGCCTGGCTCGCCTGGAGCAAGAGCAGGTGGCTCAACGCAGCGCCAGCGAGCAGGCCGACCAAGCGCTCGCCGAAGGCCAGCAGCACCTGCAGCAACTGGAAGAACACCAGCAGCGCAGCCTGCAGCAACTGGCGCAGATCGACACAGCCCTGGCCGACAGTCAGCACCTGGAGGGTCTGGCCAATGCCTGGCAAGCCTACCTGCCGCAACTCAAGCAGGTGATGCTCACCGGCGGGCGCCTGGCCAAGGGGCGCGAAGAGCTGCCCGGCCTGCAAGCCCGGGTCAGCCAGGCCAACGCACAGTTGCAGGCCGAGCGCGACGCCTTCGACCTGTTGTTCCAGGAAGCCGGGGCCGAACCCCAGGCGCTGGCGGAACAGATCGACCTGCTCGGCGGCATGCTGCAGGACAACCGTAAACAACAGCGCGCCGTCGAGGAGCTGTCGCGGTTGCATGGCCGCGAACTGGAACTGCGCCAGCAGCTCGATGCACTGCGCGAGCGCCAGCAGCAGGCCATGCAGCAACGCCAGCAGCTGATCGGCGAAGGCACGGCGGCCAAGGCGGAACTGGAAGCGGCCGAGCAGGCGCTCACCCTCACCCGCCAATTGCTGGCGCGCCAGCGCCTGGCACGCAACACCAGCGTCGAGGAACTGCGCGGCCAGCTGCGAGACGGCGAGCCGTGCCCGGTCTGCGGCAGCGCCGAGCATCCGTTCCACCAGCCTGAAGCGCTGCTGCAGAGCCTGGGCCGTCACGACCAGGCCGAAGAGGAAGCCGCGCAGAAGCAGGTCGATGCCCTCAACGACAAGCTGGTGGATTTGCGCACCCGACTGGGCGTGGTCAATGCCCAGCTCAAGGACTACCAACAGCAACAGGCCCAGCTGGGCGAGCTGTTGCAGCCGTTGCAGGCCCAGGTCCAGGCCCACAGCCTGTGGCCAGCCCTTGCACCCCAGGATGACAAGGCCCGCAGTGCCTGGCTCGACAGCCAGCTGCGCCGGCTCAACGATGAAATCAACCAGGACGAGAAGCGCCAAAGCGCCCTGCTCACCCTGCAAAAGGAATCCGCCCGCCTCAACCAGCAACTGCAGGCGGCGCAGCACGCCCAGCAGCAGGCGCAGCACCAGCTGGATCACCAGCACCAGGCCCTGGCCAACGATGAACAGCAACTGCAGCAAGGGCTGGACGACCTTGCCAGCGTCCTGCCACAGGAGGTGCTCAAGGCCCTGAGCGACGACCCGGCCCACGCCTTCCTCGCCCTCGACCAGCAGATCGCCCAGCGCTTGCAGCACCTGGAACAGCGCAAGGACGAGCAGCACGAGCAGCAAGCGCGCCAAGTGCAACTGGACAAACTGCGCGACCAGCAGCAGGTGCGGCTGCAGTCGCTGCAGCAACTGCAGCACAAGCTCGCCGCGCTGGACGAACAGCGTCAGCAGGCCCGGGCGTCCCTCGACCAACTGCTCGGTCAACACGCCAGCGCCGAAGCCTGGCAGCAGCATATGGACGCGCAGCTGGAGCAGGCCCGCGTGCTTGACGCCGACACCGCCCAGCGCCTGCAGGACCTGCGCACCCAAGGCGTGCAACTGGCCAGCGAACTCAAGGCCAATATCCAGCGGCAGCAGGCGCTGGACAGTGAATGCCAGCAGTTGCAGGGCGACATCGCCCAGTGGCGCGCGGCGCACCCGGAACTGGACGATGCCGGCCTGGACCGCCTGCTGGCCGTGGACGATGCCCAGCTCAACGAACTGCGCCAGCGTCTGCAAGGTGCCGAACGGGCCATCGAACAAGGCCGTGTGCTGCTGCAGGAGCGCGAGCAGCGCCTGCAGCAGCACAGCGCACAGATGACCGTGGAAACTTCGGCCCAAGCCCTGGAACAGGCGCTGGGCGAATTGCGCGAGCGCCTGTCCGGTCACGAACAGCAATGCGCCGAACTACGCGCCCAGCAGGCTGACGACCAGCGCCGGCAACAGGCGCACCAGGCCCTTGCAGGCGAGATCGAGCAGGCGTACCAGCAATGGCAGCGCTGGGCACGCCTCAACGCCCTGATCGGCTCGGCCTCCGGCGATGTATTCCGCAAGATCGCCCAGGGCTACAATCTCGACCTGCTGCTGCACCACGCCAACGCCCAGTTGCGCCAGCTGGCACGCCGCTACCGCCTCAAGCGCGGCGGCAGTGCCCTGGGCCTGCTGGTAATGGACACCGAAATGGGTGACGAACTGCGTTCGGTGCATTCGTTGTCCGGTGGCGAGACCTTCCTGGTTTCGCTGGCCCTGGCCCTGGGCCTGGCGTCGATGGCATCGAGCACGCTGCGGATCGAATCGCTGTTCATCGACGAAGGTTTCGGCAGCCTCGACCCCGAGTCGCTGCAACTGGCCATGGATGCCCTGGACGGCCTGCAGGCGCAGGGCCGCAAGGTGGCGGTGATTTCCCACGTGCAGGAAATGCATGAGCGCATTCCGGTGCAGATCCAGGTGCGCCGCCAGGGCAATGGCTTGAGTGACGTGGAGGTGTGCGGGTGATTCTCTACTCGTTCCGCCGCTGCCCTTGGGCCATGCGCGCGCGTCTGGCCCTGCGCTATGCCGGGTGTGAACTGGAGATCCGCGAGGTGGCGATGAAGCACAAGCCGGTCGAGTTGCTGGCCTTGTCGCCCAAGGGTACGGTGCCGGTGCTCGACACCGGTCACGGGGTGCTGGAAGAGAGCCTGGACATCATGCGCTGGGCGCTTGAACAGAACGACCCGCAGGACTGGCGCCTGCAGGCCGACCCCGCCGCCGCGCAGCAGGCCGACGCGCTGATTGCCCGCAACGACAGCGCGTTCAAGGCACAGGTGAATCTGTACAAGTATGCCGAGCGCTACCCTGAGCATTCACGGGAACATTATCGCCAGCAGGCCGAGCCTTGGCTGGCGACCCTGGAACAACTGCTCGAAGGCCGGTCGTACCTGCTGGCCGAGCATCCGAGCCTGGCCGATGCCGCCTTGCTGCCCCTGATGCGCCAGTTTGCCGGGGTCGAACCGCAGTGGTTCGCCGAGGCGGCTTATCCGCGCGTGCGGAGCTGGCTGGAGGGGTGGTTGGCGTCCGAGCTGTTCAAGGCCGTGATGGCACGCTGAACGCTGTTTTCTGTACTGGCCCTATCGCCGGCAAGCCGGCTCCCACAGGTAGCACGATGTTCAAGACCTGTGGTGTACCTGTGGGAACCGGCTTGCCGGCGATAGGGCCAGTACAGGTTTCAATGGTTATGCTTGCCGCTCAACGCCGCATGGTAATGGGCGCTCTGGCGCAGGTACTGCTCGGTGTAGCTGTGGGTACTGGACGCCTTGGGGCTGTTGTCGGCATGGGCGTGGGCTGGCAGCACCACGGATGCGGAAATGGCGGATGCGGCGATGACCGGGAAGAGATTGAAGTTCATCTGGGCTGACCTCGACTGCGGTGGTTTGACGGTAGCCCTTATGGGCCTTGAGCCAAACTTACGCCGCTGAGGTCGCCGGCAGAAATTCATTGCACTGGTAGGGATTATCACGCGTATCGATAGTCACTCGATAAACTTCAGGTCCGATGGCGCCTCCTGCGGCATCGTCTGTACCGTCTTACCCAGCTTGCCGCTACGCGGATCGCGGCGCATGACCACGATCTGGTTGCTCTTCTGGTTGGCCACCAGCAGGAAGTTGTCACTCGGGTCCAGGGCAAATTCACGGGGGTGATCGCCCTCCACCGAGCGGCGCTGCAGGAACGCCAGCCGGCCATCGTCCTTGCCCACGCCGAACACCACGATCTCGTTGGCCGTACCGCGATTGCTGACGTACAGGAAGCGCCCATCCGCCGACAGGTGCAGCCCGCCGGCCGCCTTGGCCGCAGCCTCCTGCTGATCGGTCAGGGGCAAGCGCTGGCGTTCGAGCAAGGCATCGTCCTGGACATCGAACATGACCACCTCGGCGCTCATTTCCAGAGTCAGGTAGGCGTGCCGCCCCTTGGCATCGAACAGCAGATGGCGCGGGCCGCTGCCGGGCGGCAGGTCGACCGCGGCCGGAATCGCCGGGGTGAGCGGCTCATTCGGGCTGGCGCCGTCGTAACGGTAGATGAAGACCTTGTCGGCCCCCAGGTCGCAGGCATACACGTGCAAGCCATCGGGCGACAGCACCAGCGAATGCACATGGGCACCGGCCTGGCGCTCGGGGTTCACACCACTGGGCTTGTGCCGCACTTGCTGCACCACGTCCTTGAGCTTGCCGTCCTTGGCCACCGGGATCACCACCAGGCTGCCCCCAGGATCCGGGGCGACAGCGTAATTGGCGACGAACAGGTAGCGCTGGTCGCGGCTGAGGCTGGCGTGGGTCGGTTCGTCGCCGCGCGTGGCCACCTGGTTGAGCGGCTTGATCTCACCTTTGCTGCTGACGCTGAAACTGCTGGCGTGGCCTTGCACCGTTTCGTTGACCGCGAACAGCTGTCGCTGATCGGCCGAGAGCACCAGCCACGACGGGCTGACGCTTTTCACCACTTGCAACGGCTTGGGGGTGATCTGCCCGCTCTTGCTGTCGAACGCGTAGCGGTAGATGCCCTGGCTGGCGCCGTCGGTGTAACTGCCGACCAACAGCGTGGCGGCATTGGCATTGAGGGGCAGGCTCATCAGGCTAGCGGTCAGCAGGCTCGTCCAGATCCGGTTCATCGTTCTCTTCATCCGGGGCGCGAAAGGCACTCATACAGACTAGACGATGCTCGCCCTGGGCATCGTTGACGAGCCACTCGTCACCGACGCCGACAGCGGTAGCGATCTGCTCGGTGGTGAAGGTCCAGCGGCGGTGCTGGCGGCCGTCCATGCATTCAACCATGAGGCCGGATTCGTCGAAGGTGAAGTCGAAGGCGTGCAGGCCGTCGATCAGGAGCATGTCGCAGGATGCGAGGGCGGTGGGGAGGGAAGACATGGGGGTATCCAACTGAAGTGAGCCGGCATTATAGCCTTGGGGCTGCTCTGCAGCCCAAATCGCCGGCAAGCCGGCTCCCACAGAGACCCCACTGACTTCGAGTTCAGTGCTGTACCTGTGGGAGCCGGCTTGCCGGCGATTGGGCACACCACCACTCAGTGAGCGAAGATCGAGCCACCCTCCTTGCCCACCATCTTCTCCGGCTTGATCAGGAACCGCGCCAATGCCGGCAGCAGCCACAGCGCACCGAACATGTTCCACAGCAACATGAAGGTCAGCATCAGCCCCATGTCGGCCTGGAACTTGATCGCCGAGAAGATCCAGGTGCACACGCCAATGGCCAGGCACAGGCCGGTGAACAGCACGGCCTTGCCGGTCGAGCGCAGGGTTTCGTAGTACGCCTCCTGCAACGGCAGGCCAGCACGCAGGAAGCTTTCCAGGCGGCTGTAGATGTAGATGCCGTAGTCCACGCCGATGCCCACACCCAGCGCCACCACCGGCAAGGTGGCGACCTTCACGCCAATGCCCATGAACGCCATCAGCGCATTGCCCAGTACCGAGGTCAGCACCAGCGGCAGCACGATGCACAAGGTGGCGGCGAAGGAGCGGAAGGTAATCAGGCACATCACCGCCACGCAGATGTACACCAGCACCAGGATGGTCAGCTCGGCCGACTTGATCACTTCGTTGGTGGCCGCCTCGATCCCGGCATTACCGGCCGCCAGCAGGAACTGCAGGCCTTCCTTGTTGTGGCTGTCGGCGAACGCCTGGGCCACCTGGGTGACGCGCTCCAGGGTCTCGGCCTTGTGGTCGTTGAGGAACACCAGCACCGGCGCCAGCGAGCAATCGGCGTTGTACAGGCCGTCGGCACGGGCGATGGAGTTGTTGAGGATGTCCGGGTTGCGCGACAGGGTTTCCCATTTCAGGCTGCCCTCGTTCATGCCCTTGATCACCTGCTTGGACACGGTGACCAGGGAAATCGCCGACTGCACGCCCGGGGTGTTCTCCATGGTCCACATCAGCTCGTCGATCGGCGCCATGGTCGAGTGGATCGAACAGCTCTCCGCCGGTGTCTTGACCATGATCACCAGCACGTCCGAACTGGTCGAGTAGTTACTGATGATGAAGTTGTTGTCCTGGTTGTAGCGCGAGTCGGGGCGCAGTTCAGGCGCGCCCTGGTCGAGGTCGCCGATCTTCAGGTTCTGGCTGTACCACAGGCCACCTGCGAAGGCCACCAGGGCCAGGGCGATGGACACCGGCGCCACCTTGGCACTGGCAAAGTTCGACAACAGGCGCCAGAACGGGTGCTCGCGGGTGGCGTCCTTCTTGCTGCGCTCGACGGCCTTCTTGCTGATGCCGACGTAGGAGATCGCCACCGGCAACAGGATCAGGTTGGTGAAGACGATGACGGCCACGCCGATCGAGGCGCCGATAGCCAGTTCACGGATCACGCCGATGTCGATGATCAGCAAGGTGATGAAGCCCACCGCGTCGGCGAGAATGGCGATCATCCCCGGCAGGAACAACTGGCGGAAGGTGCGCCGGGCAGCGGTCAGGGCGTTGTCGGCGCCACTCGATTGCAAGGCGATGCCGTTGATCTTCTGCACCCCGTGGGAGATGCCGATGGCGAAGATCAGGAACGGCACCAGCATCGAATACGGATCCAGGCCGAAGCCCACCGCATGCATGAGCCCCAGCTGCCAGACCACCGCCACCAGGGTGGTGATGAGCACGGCGATGGTGCTGCGGATGCACCAGGTGAACCAGTACAGCAGGATCCAGGTGATGACCAGGGCCACACCGAAGAACATCGCCACCATCACCAGGCCGTCGATCAGGTCGCCAACCTTCTTGGCGAAGCCGACGATGTGGATCTTCACATTGGGGTTCTGCGCCTGGAACTTGTCGCGGATCTGCGCTTCGAGCTGGTGGGAGAATTTCTGATAGTCGAGCTTGACCTGCTTGCCCGGGTCCTGTGGGTCTGGGAAGCTTTCCAGCAAGGGGATATCGACGATGCTGGACTTGAAGTTGTTACCCACCAGGCGCCCGACCTGGCCGGACTTGAGCACGTTGTCGCGCAGGGTGTCGAGGCTCTCGGCCGAGCCATTGTAGGTATTGGGGATCACCTCGCCACCGGAGAAGCCCTCCTCGGTGACCTCGCTCCAGCGCACGCTGGGGCTCCACAGCGACTTGAGGCCGGCGCGGTCGACACCCGGGATGTAGAACACCTCGTCATGGATTTGCCGCAGGGTCTCCATGTAGTCCTTGTCGAAGATATCGCCGTTGACTGCCTCGACCGAGATGCGCACGGTGTTGCCCAGGTTGGCCAGGTCGTTGCGGTGCTCCATCATCTGTTCGATGAAGGGGTGCTGCAGCGGGATCATCTTCTCGAAACTGGTCGAGGGCCGGATCTGCGTGGCCTGCCAGAACAGGAAGATGCTGACCAGCAGACACAGGGCGATGACCACAGGACGGTTGTTGAAGATCAGGCGCTCAAGCAGCGTGGCCTTGTCCTGGTGGTGCGGGTGCATGGTGATGCTCTCCCTGCTGGTCATGGGCGCGGCTCCTTGTCGGTTTGGTCGGCACCTTCAGCGGTGGCCAGATGCACACCCCCCTGCCCCACCAGCAGCAGGCCACCATTGGCCAGGCCACTGGCACCGGCCAAGGCGATACGGTCGGCGCGGTTGTAGACACTGAAGGTCTGCCCGTCGTCCTGGCTGCGCAGCACGCTGCCGCCATTGCCGACCAATACCAGGCTGCCATCATCGAGAAGCGTAGCGCTTGCCAGGCCGAATTCGAGGGTGCCGCGCGCGGCCTTGAGTGCGATCGGCTGCCAGCTATCGCCAAAGTCGGTGGAACGGAACAGGTTGCCGCGCAGGCCGTAGGCCAGCAGCGTGTGGGCATGGGCGGTGCCGATCACACCGAACAGCGAGCCCTCGTAGGGGCCTTCGAGCTTGGCCCAGGTCTGGCCGTTGTCGCTGGAGCGGTACATGCTGCCTTGCTCGCCGACGATGAACAGCCCGGCGTCCTTGACCACGGCAATGCCATTGAGGTGGAGCTGGTCAGGGTTGTCCAGGCGCTCGCCGACCTCCTGCCAGTGCTGGCCGCCATCGGCGGTTTCCAGCAACGCACCATAGGCGCCGACGGCAAAGCCGTGCTGGGCGTCGAGGAAGGTGATATCGAGCAACGGTGCTTCGCGGGAGAGGTCTTCGAACTGTCTGGTCCAGGTCGCGCCGCCATCGGTGCTGACGAGGATCTGCGCATCATGGCCGACTGCCCAGCCGCGCTTGTCGTCGAGGAAGAACACGGCGGTGAGCAGTTGACGGGTGGGCACTCGGGCTTGGGTCCAGGTCTTGCCCTGGTCGTCGGAGAACAGGATGTGGCCGCGATCGCCGACAACCACCAGGCGTTGCCCCGCGTGGGCGGCATCGATCAGCAGGCTCTGGCTGGCCTTGGCCGATTCGCTCGAGTACTCGTCGGCAGTGGCCGCTTGCGCGCTGTCTGCCCATATGCCCATCGCCAGCGCCAGCATCGCGCCTGCCGCCAACGGCCAGGCGCTGCGCCTGGCCTGCGTCATTACCCGCTCTCTCATGACCGCCCCCAATTTATTCTTGTTAGTGGGTCTGTGTTACTGCGAAAAGCCTGTGGTAGAGGCCTGCAATAGCTTGGGGCCATCGTATCGGGGATGTTTGCGGGAATACAACGAACGGGACGTTATGTTTTGTTAACCAAAAAAATGGGGCCGCGTTGCGGCCCATCGCCGGCAAGCCGGCTCCCACAGGTATCCCACTGGCTTTGAGTGCAGTGCTATTCCTGTGGGAGCCGGCTTGCCGGCGATGGGCTGCACAGCAGCCCCAAGCGCTACCCGGACTTAAGCCAGGCTCTTGCTCACAACCTCATACACATCACTGGACAGCGCACCGGAGGCCAGAATCCGCTCCAGCTCACCCTTCATCAGCGCCTGACGCGCATCGTCATACTTGCGCCAGCGGGTCAGCGGTGCCAGTTGACGCGAAGCAATCTGCGGGTTCAGCGCATTCAGTTCGATCACCAGGTCCGCCAGGAAGCGATACCCCGAACCATCGGCAGCATGGAAGTTGACCAGGTTCTGCCCGGCAAAGGCACCGATCAATGCCCGCACCTTGTTCGGGTTCTTCAAGGTGAACGCGGGGTGCTGCATCAGCGCCTTGACCCGCGCCAGCCCGCCCGGCAAGGCACTGGCGGCCTGCACGCTGAACCACTGGTCCATGACCAGCGGGTTGTCCTTGAAGTGCTCGGCGAAGCTTTCCAGCGCCTTGGCCCGCTCGGCTTCGAACGGCGAGTTGACCAGCACAGCCAGCGCCGTCAGGCGTTCGGTCATGTTGTCGCACTGGTCGAACTGCTCCAGGGTCGCTTCCAGCACCTGCGGCTTGCCGCTCTGCATCAGATACGACAGGGCGATGTTCTGCAGGCTGCGGCGGGCAAAGTGCTCGGCTGCGGCCACGTAGGCGGTGTTGCGTGACACCTCGCGGTTGGCCTGGTAGCGCGCCCACAGGGCATCGAACAGTTGCGCGGCGATCTGCTGGCGGGCGAACTCGCGAGCCGCGTGGATGGCATCGACGTCAGCCACTTGGCTGATCTCGGTGAGGTACGCCTCGCCCGGCAGCGAGAGCATCTCGGCAACCATGGCAGCGTCCAGCGCTTCGTTGGCCAGCACGGTGCCCAGGGCGGTGATCAGGCGCTGGTCGAGCTTCAGTGCTTCGCCGCGCTGGTGTTGACCGATCAGTTCCTGCAGGACCTGCACCGACAGTTGCTGGCCGGCTTCCCAACGGTTGAAACCGTCGCTGTCGTGCTGCATGAGGAACATCAGCTGGTCACGATCGTACGGGAAGCTCAACTTCACCGGCGCACTGAAACCGCGCAGCAACGATGGCAGCGGCTTGGCCGAAATGCCCTCGAAGGTGAAGGTTTGCTCGGCCTCGGTCACCGACAGCACGCGGCGGGTGCCGGCGGCAGCCGACTCACCCACCAGGCGCAGCGGCAGGTCGTTGCCCTGGGCATCCAGCAGGCCCAGCTCCACCGGGATCACGAACGGCTGTTTTTCGGCCTTGTCCGGGGTGGCCGGGCAGCTCTGGCGGAACGTCAGGCTGTAGGTTTGCGCGGCGCTATCATAGGCCTCGCTGACCTCAAGGCGCGGCGTACCGGCCTGGCTGTACCAGCGCTTGAACTGGCTCAGGTCGACGCCGTTGGCGTCTTCCATGGCCTTGATGAAATCGTCGGTGGTCACCGCCTGACCATCGTGGCGCTCGAAGTACAGGTCGCTGCCCTTGCGGAAGCCTTCGGTCCCCAGCAGGGTACGGACCATGCGCACCACTTCGGCACCCTTTTCGTACACGGTCAGGGTGTAGAAGTTGGAGATCTCGATGAAGCTGTCCGGGCGCACCGGGTGCGCCATGGGGCCGGCGTCCTCGGCGAACTGGTGGGTGCGCAGGTAGGCCACGTCCTCGATACGCTTGACCGTGCGCGAATTCATGTCGGCGCTGAACTCGGCGTCACGGAACACTGTGAAGCCTTCCTTGAGCGACAGCTGGAACCAGTCACGGCAGGTCACGCGGTTGCCCGACCAGTTGTGGAAGTACTCGTGGGCCACCACACCTTCGACCCGCTGGTGGGCGGCATCGGTGGCGGTTTCGGCGCGGGCCAGCACACAGCTGGAGTTGAAGATGTTCAGGCCCTTGTTTTCCATGGCGCCCATGTTGAAGTCGTTGACCGCGACGATCATGAAGATGTCCAGGTCGTATTCACGGCCGTAGACCTCTTCGTCCCAACGCATGGACTTCTTCAGGCTGACCATGGCGTGGTCGCACTTGTCGATGTTCTCGGGCTCGACGTAGATACGCAGGGTGACGTCGCGGCCGGACTGGCGCACGAACTTGTCTTCCACGCACCACAGGTCACCGGCCACCAGGGCGAACAGGTAGGCCGGTTTCATGAACGGGTCTTCCCAGGTCGCCCAGTGGCGGCCGTCTTCGGCCGGCCCACTACCAATCGGGTTGCCGTTCGACAACAGCACCGGGTAGCGATGCTGCTCGGCGATCACCGTGGTGGTGAAGGTGCTCATCACGTCCGGGCGGTCGAGGTAATAGGTGATCTTGCGGAAGCCCTCGGCTTCGCACTGGGTGCAGAACATCTTGCCGGACTTGTACAGGCCTTCCAGCGCGGTGTTGCTCTCCGGGTGGATCTTCACGCTGGTGTCGAGGGTGAAGCGCTCGGTCCTGGGCTGCACGGTCAGGCTGTCGGCTTCGAGCTGATATTCGCCAGCTGCCAGGGTCTGGTCATCCAGCTGCACGCTCTGCAATTCCAGCTGCTGGCCGTCGAGCACCAGTGGCGGCAGGCCGGCACCGCGTGCCGGGTTGCGGCGCATGACCAGTTGCGCATGGACCAGGGTGTGGTCCTCGAACAGCTCGAAGGTCAGGTGCGTCTCGTCGATCAGGTACTCGGGCGCCTGATAGTCCTTGAGGTAGATCACTCGCGGTTGTTCGGTACGCATGTGCAGGTCCTTTTTACTGGAGCACGGCCAACTGGTAGGCCGTGTACTTGCGAATGTTGATCACGCCGGTGTCGAAGATCAGGTACTGGCCCTTGATGCCCAGCAGCGTGCCCTCCACCACCGGGTCCTTGTCGAGGTTGAAGCTGACGATCTTTTTCGGGTAGGCCTCGACCGGGTATTTCATCTCGACCACTTCGGCGTCGGGCAATGCCTGGATCGCCTGCAGGCCAAAGCGCCCTTGCAGCTCGCGCAGGCCATCGGCGCAGGCATCGAATATCTGTTCGCGAACGGCCACCAGGTCGAGCACTTCGGCGTCGCCCTTGAGCAGGGTTCGCCAGTTCGTGCGGTCCGGCACCTGGGTGCGCAGCACGTCTTCGACCAGGCCTGACTGCTGGCGGGTGGCCACGCGCATGATCGGCAATGCCTGGCTGGCGCCCTGGTCGAGCCAACGGGTGGGCAACTGGGTGGCGCGGGTGATGCCGACCTTGATCCCCGACGAGTTGGCCAGGTAGACCACATGGTCGGTCATGCAGAACTGTTCGCCCCAGGACGGCTCACGGCAGGTGCCGGCGTCGTAGTGGCAACGTTCCGGGGCCATGATGCAGACGTCGCACTGGGCCAGCTTGGTCATGCACGGGTAGCAGTAACCCTGGCTGAAGCTGGTCTTGGTGCGCTTGCCGCAATGGGTGCAGTGGATGGCACCGAGGTACTCAAGGCGCAGGCGCTGACCGATCAACGGGTTGACCGGTACCTGCGTGTCATCCAGGCGGAAGCTGTACTGCACCAGCGGTGCTTCCAGGCGTACTGCCATCTTGCTCAAAGAGCCACGAGCGAGTTCGATCAATGTACCGAGTCCGACTTGAACAGAATGTTGGCGATCGGTGCGGATTTCGACGCGCACTCCTGCGGGCCCATGTAACCGGTGCGCTGGTCTTCGGGCAGGTTTTTCATCTCCCAGGCGATCACGGCCTGCAGCGACAGCTCTTTCTGCTCGGGGGTGAGCTTGCGGCCATCGGACCATTTGCCGATTTCCACCGCCGTTTTCAGGCTTTGGTAGATTTCCGGGGTGATGTTTTCGATCATTTGCGTGAACGTGGACATAGCGTCTCCTAAATCAAGCGGACAGTTTACGCCGGGCCAGCGCCCCGCCCAAGAGGCCCGTCAGGCATCCGATGAGCAACCCGCCGACGTGGGCGGCGTTGGCGATCTGGCCGAAGCCGAGCTGGCCGACCACACCGGTCA
Organism: Pseudomonas sp. NPDC089396; assembly: GCF_044749545.1. Lineage (NCBI taxonomy): Bacteria > Pseudomonadati > Pseudomonadota > Gammaproteobacteria > Pseudomonadales > Pseudomonadaceae > Pseudomonas > Pseudomonas sp. NPDC089396. Next base: position 78,960 of record NZ_JBIVIC010000018.1, read on the forward strand.
GGCAGATGACCAGCCAGACGAGCATCATCACCAGCACGCCCTTGGGCAGGCTGAAGAAGCGGTTGGGCGCTAGCCACTGGTACAGCCAGACATGGCCGAGCAGGCCGTACAGCACGCCGGACAGGCCGCCGAACAGGCTCGGGCCACTGGTGTAATGCTGGGCAAGGTTCGACACCAGGCTGAACAGCAGGGTCAGGCCCAGCAGCAGCCAGGGGCCCTGGCGCAGTTCGATGCGCTTGCCCAGCTCCCAGTACCACAGGCCGTTCATGGCCAGGTGCAGCACGCCGAAGTGCAGCAGCATCGGCGACACCAGGCGCCACCATTGGCCTTCGGCCAGGCCCTGGGCCAGCGGAGTGAAGTGCAGGTATTCGCCCTGCACGCGGAAGTCGAGGAAGGTGAACCAGCTGATGGTGACGAGGTTGTCGCCCAGGCCGGTGAGGCCGGCGACGATCAGGCACAGGAACAGGATGAAGGCGGTGACCTTGCAGGCTTTTGCCTGCTCGGCCAGGGTTGGGCCTTTCGCCGGCAAGCCGGCTCCCACAGAGGGCGCGGCGGCTTCGATGTCGGCGTTGCCATCGGGGTAGCGCTGGTAGAGCTGGAGGACGTCCGCGGCAATCGTGTCCGGGGCCCAGAGCACCTGGACTTCGCCCTCTTCGCTGACCCGATGCGGCACCTGCAGGCGCTGCAGCAGATGGACGAAGCCGCTGAGGTCGACCGACAACGGCAGGCGCATCACTTCGACGATATTCATTGGTTGGCCTGCGGTCGGTCGACGTCGACCCACACGAACTTGTGCGGGTCGATCCGGGTTTCATCATCCAGCCGATAGGCCGCCAGCTTGCCGTACAGCACCGCGCTGTAGTCGAGGCAGGCCAGGTTGCCGCGGATCGGTGCCGGGCGGCCGCTGCGCCAGTAATGGCCGACGAACAGCATCGGCTCGTCCTCGGCATAGCGTAGCAAGGCGTTCTTCTCGGTGTGGCTCAGGGGTGTGCGGGCCACATCGTCGGGCAGCGCATCGGGCTGGAAGACGATGTCGCCGTAGGTTTGCGGGTCTTCCTCCCAGAACTTGGTGCGGAAGAAGGCGCGGGTCAGGCCGTCGCCGCCGGTCAGCGTCAGACCGTCTGGCAGGCGCATGTCGGTGCCGCGCAGCAGGCGGTTGCACACGGTGGCGGCGAAGCTGCCGGACACTGCCGAGGCCTGGATGAAATGTTCGTCGATGCGCCCATCGGGGTATTGCTGGCGCAACGGTTCGATCAGGCGAGGGTCCCAGCAGGCATGCACCAGGCGGAAGCGCCCGGCGTCGACGAACAGCGGCAGGTCGTAGAACCACTGGATGAAGTCGTGCCAGTCGCCGGGGTGCTGGGCGAACTGGGTCAGGGTCTCGTCGATCAGGCGGGCGTGGCGTGGCGTGTGCTCGCGCACGAAGGCCTTGCCGCTGCCGGGCAAAGCCGGGGTGACCCAGCCCAGGGCGTTGTATTCGTGGTTGCCCATGATGCAGAACGCCTGGCCGGCTTCGACCATGTCGTGGACGATGTGCAACGCCTCGCGGATGCGCGGGCCGCGGTCGACGATGTCGCCGAGGAACAGCGCCTGGCGTCGCGGATGGCGCCACACGCCGCTGACGCGCTTGTAGCCGAGGGCATCGAGCAACCGTTCGAGGGTCAGTGCACAGCCGTGCACGTCACCGATGATGTCGAAACTTCGCGCCGGATCGAGCATCAGTCGTCCCTGCTTCCGAGGCGGCTGCCCCAGCCGAGCTTGGTGCGGCAAACCTCATAGTAGTTGTGGTCGAGCGGGTGGATCAGGCGCAGCTTCTGCGGTTTCTTGCTCACCGTGATGGTGTCGCCGGGGGCGCAGGTGAAGTGGTTCTGGCCGTCACAGGACACCTGCGGATAGATCTGCAGGTCCTTGGACACGACGATCTTCAGCTCGCTGTTGCCATCCACCACGATCGGCCGGCCCGACAGGGTGTGCGGGTACATCGGCACGATGACGATGGCATCGAGCTTGGGGTGCATGATCGGGCCACCGGCCGACAGCGCGTAGGCGGTCGAGCCGGTCGGGGTGGCGACGATCAGGCCGTCGGCCTTCTGGCTGCAGACGAACTGGCCGTCGATATAGATCTCGAACTCGATCATCCGCGTCGACTTGCCCGGGTGCAGGACCACGTCGTTGAGCGCATCGCCCTGGCCGATCGCCTCGTGATGGCGGCGCACCTCGGCCTGCAGCAGGAAGCGGTTTTCCACCAGGTAGTGGCCGTCGAGCACTTCGGCGACCTTTTCTTCCAGCTCATCGGGGCGGATATCGGTGAGGAAACCCAGGTTGCCGCGGTTGATGCCCAGTACCGGGATATTGTGCCGGGCCAGGGCGCGGGCGGCGCCGAGCAGGCTGCCGTCACCGCCGACCACGATGACCAGGTCGCAGACCTCGCCCAGCAGCTTGCGCGTCGACGTCTGCAGGCCATGGCCTGGCAGGACTTCGGCGATGGTGTCCTCGAGAATCACGTGCAGGTGGCGCTCGAGGAGGAATTTTTTCAGTCGGCGAATGGTGTCGAGCACCTGGGAGCTGCCAAGGCGGCCGATGATACCGATATTGCGAAATTGCTCCATGGGGCTCCTGCGAGGCTCTGCGGCGGGGTGACGATGCCGGGATTATGGGCGAAACGACCGGCCAGCGGCAAACCGGCTATGCTCGCAGCATGATGCCTTTCGCCGAGCTGCACGCGCTGCCCCGTCAATTGCGCCGCCCTGCCGTGCGCGACCTGGCCTGGGCCCTGCTGTCGCCACCGCTGCTGAGCGCCCCGCCCTGCCCCCAGCGCCATCCGCTGGCGGGCAGCGCCTGGGCGGCTGATCCGCAGCGCCTGAAGGAGTGGTTGCAGGCGCTGGACGCCGACGACCAGCCCCTGCGCGCGTGGCTGGCGAAACTCACCAGCCGGCGCCTGGGCCTGTACTACGAATGTCTGTGGCAATTTGCCCTGGGCCAGGCGCCGGGCATCGCGTTGCTGGCCGCCAACCTGGCGATCCGCGACCACAGCCGAACATTGGGCGAGCTGGACATCCTGCTGCGCGACCGCGACGGCACCCATCACCTGGAACTGGCCATCAAGCTCTACCTGGGGCCTGCCGACGGCGATGGCCGTGACCCGGCGCAGTGGCTGGGGCCCGGCTGCCATGACCGGCTGGGCAACAAGTTGGCGCATCTGGCTGGCCATCAGTTGCCGATGTCGGGTCAAGCACACAGCCGTGAGGCGCTGGCCGAGCTTGGCGTGGAGCAGGTGCAGGCGCATCTGTGGCTAGCAGGTTATCTGTTCCACCCGTGGCCTGGGCATGCTGAACCGCCTGAGGGGGCCAACCCGGAGCATCTGCGTGGGCGTTGGGTACGGCGCCGGGATTGGCCGATGAGCGCGAGCGAACGCTGGCAGCCGCTGCCCCGCCAAGCCTGGCTGGCGCCGGCACGGGTCGAGGCGAATGAGTGCTGGGCGCCCCTGCAGTTCGCCGCTTGGCTGGCGGAATTGGACCTGCAGGCACCGGCGCAGATGCTGGTCAGGCTGGAGCCAGGCTCAGAGGGTGTGTGGCATGAGGTCGAGCGGGTGTTCCTGGTGTCCGATAGCTGGCCAGAATTGCCCGTGTTCAGGTGACCTGTACCGGCCCTATCGCCGGCAAGCCGGCTCCCACAGGTACACCACTGCTCTCAAGTTCAGTGGTGTGCCTGTGGGAGCCGGCTTGCCGGCGATAGGGCCAGCGCAGACAACTGACCATTCAGCGACCCAGCGCAAAGCTTTATTCCATCCAGGCAGTTACAGTTGATAGCGAGCGCCGCCAAGAGCGCCACTTTTGACCATTGACCTGATGACGAGGACCGCCCATGGTTTCATCCACCCCCGCGAGCCACTATTCGCGCCTGTCCATCGCCCTGCACTGGCTGATGCTGGTGCTGCTGGCCGCCGTCTATGCCTTCATCGAGTTCCGCGGCCTGTTCCCCAAGGACAGCGTCGAACGCAACCTGATGAAAGACCTGCACTTCATGCTTGGCCTGAGCGTGTTCGTGCTGGTCTGGCTACGCCTGGCCATGCGCCTGGTGCGCCCTGCCCCGCCCATCGTGCCCAAACCACCGGCCTGGCAGACCGGCCTGGCGCACCTGATGCATCTGGCGCTGTACCTGCTGATGATCGGTTTGCCCCTGGCCGGCTGGCTGATTCTCAGCGCCGCCGACAAGCCGGTACCCTTCTATGGCCTGGAACTGCCGCACCTGATCGGACCGGACCCGGACCAGGCCAAGTTCATCAAGGGCTGGCATGAACGTGTGGCCACCTGGGGTTACTGGCTGATCGGTCTGCATGCGCTGGCCGGGCTGTACCATCACTACGTGCAGCGCGACAACACACTGCTGCGCATGCTGCCCTACAAGTAACCACGCCGGCCCTGCAGGCCACCTGTGTGCAGGAAGATCAGGCGAGTGCCGGGCGCGAACCGTCCGGCCTCGACCTGATCACGCAGGGCCAGCAGGGCCTTTGCCGTGTAGAGGGCTTCCAGAGGAACGCCTGTGCGGCCTTCGGTTTCGTCGATGAATGCCAGCAGCTCATCATCGATCCTGGCGAAACCGCCACGGCAGGCCGCGTGCAGCTGATAACCGCGATTACCCGCCAACGCCGCCACCGCCTCGGGCACACCATGATCCCACGGCACTGCCAGGGCGCCATGCACCTCATGCGCACCCGCCTCGGCCAACACCAGGCCCGCCAGGGTGGTGCCCGTGCCGGCTGCCAGCCACCAGACGTGGTAGTCCGGCCAGCCCAGGGCGGCCAATTGCGCCCGGGCCTGCTCGACGATCAATGCGCACCCCTGCGCCCCAGCCAGCCCGCCACCGCCTTCGGGAATGCAGTGCCAATCGGGATACCGCGCCTGCCAGGGCGCCCAGAACCCGGCCTCGTGGCGCGCTCGGTAGCCGCCGTAGCTAAGCCAGTGAAGTTCCATGCCGAGCGCCTGCAGGTCCCGCACCGTGGGGGTGTCCTGGGGGTGGCCGCGCAGCAGGCCAACGGTCGCGAAGCCGAAACGCTTGCCCGCGGCGGCCAGGGCGTGAAGGTGGTTGGAGTGGTTACCGCCGAGGCTGATCAGCCCAGGGGCGTTGGCTTGCTGGGCCTGCAGCAGGTGGTGACGCAGCTTGAACCATTTGTTGCCGCTGATCAGCGGGTCGATCAGGTCCAGGCGCAGGATGGCGGCTTCGACCTGGGCTGCGTGTAGCCAGGGCAGGTGCAAGGGCTGCAGTGGGGCTTGGGGGAGGTCAAGAAAACGGCTGGGCATGGATCGGGGCCTGATGTGAGGGCATCAGTCTATCAGCGAAACTGGGGCCGCTTCGCGCCCCATCGCCGGCAAGCCGGCTCCCACAGGGAGAGCAGCGCTTTCGAGGCTTGCGCTGTACCTGTGGGAGCCGGCTTGCCGGCGATTGGAACGCGTAGCGGTCCCCAACCCCTACCTCAAAGTTCGGCAGCCAACCGCGACCCTTGGTTGATCGCTCGCTTGGCATCCAGCTCGGCCGCCACATCCGCGCCACCAATCAGGTGCACCGACTGCCCCGCCGCCAGCAGCCCTTCATGCAGCTCCCGCAGCGGCTCCTGCCCGGCGCAGATCACCACGTTGTCCACCGCCAACACCTGCGGCTCGCCCTCGCCGACACGAATGTGCAGGCCCGCGTCATCGATCCCCAGGTACTCGACGCTGTTGAGCATCTGCACCTGCTTGTTCTTCAACCCGGCGCGGTGGATCCAGCCGGTGGTCTTGCCCAGACCATCACCGACCTTGGACTTCTTGCGCTGCAGCAAATACACCTGACGGGCCGGCGCATGCGGCTGGGCCTTTACCCCTGCCACGCCGCCACGCGCCTCCAGCTGGGTGTCGATCCCCCACTCCTTCCAGAAGGCGTCGCGGTCCTGGCTGCTTGCCACACCCTGGTGCACCAGATACTCGGAAACATCGAAGCCGATACCACCGGCACCGATCACCGCGACCGCCTCGCCGACCGGCTTGCGTTCGAGCAGCACGTCAAGGTAGCTGAGCACCTTGGCATGCTCGACGCCCGGAATGGCCGGGGTACGCGGGGCAATGCCGGTGGCCAGGATGACTTCGTTATAACGTCCGTCGACCAGAGACTGCACATCGACCCGGGTGTTCAGGCGAAGCTCGACGCCGGTGCTCTCCACCTTGTTGCGGAAGTAGCGCAAGGTCTCGAAAAACTCCTCCTTGCCGGGCACTCGCTTGGCGACATTGAACTGGCCGCCGATTTCACTTGCTGCGTCGAACAGTGTCACCGCGTGTCCACGCTCGGCAGCCACGGTAGCCGCCGCCAGGCCGGCAGGTCCGGCGCCAACCACGGCGATTCGCTTGACGGTGCGCACGGGCAGGTAGTTGAGTTCCGTTTCATGGCAGGCACGCGGGTTGACCAGGCAGCTGGTCAGCTTGCCGCCAAAGGTGTGGTCCAAACAGGCCTGGTTGCAGCCGATGCAGGTGTTGATCGCATCGCTGCGCCCTGCAGCTGCCTTGTTGACGAAGTCTGGATCGGCCAGGAATGGCCGGGCCATCGAAACCATATCGGCATCGCCCTCTGCCAGCACCGCCTCGGCCACTTCAGGGGTGTTGATGCGGTTGGTGGTGATCAGCGGGATCTTCACCACCCCGCGCAGCTTGGCGGTGACCTTGCTGAAGGCTGCGCGCGGCACCTTGGTGGCGATGGTCGGAATACGCGCTTCGTGCCAGCCGATGCCGGTGTTGATCAGCGTCGCGCCTGCCTGCTCGATAGCCTTGGCCAGCTGTTCGATTTCGTCCCAGGTGCTACCGCCCTCGATCAGGTCGAGCATCGACAAACGGAAAATGATGATGAAGTTCGGCCCGACTGCATCGCGCACCCGACTGACGATCTCCACCGCCAGGCGCATGCGGTTTTCAAAACTGCCACCCCAGCGGTCGGTACGGTGATTGGTATGGGCGGCGAGGAACTGGTTGATGAAGTAGCCTTCCGAACCCATGACCTCGACACCGTCATAACCAGCGCGCTGCGCCAGCACGGCGCAATTGACGAAGTCGGCGATCTGTTTTTCGATACCGGCCTCGTCCAGTGCCTTGGGCTTGAACGGGTTGATCGGCGCCTGGATCGCGCTCGGCGCGACCTGCCGCGGGCTGTAGGCGTAGCGCCCGGCATGCAGGATCTGCAGGCAGATCTTGCCACCGGCGGCATGCACTGCTTCGGTGACAATGCGGTGCTTGTCGGCCTCTTCCTCGGTGCTCAGCTTGGCCGCGCCGGAGTACACCCCACCCTCGTCGTTGGGCGCGATACCGCCGGTGACCATCAGGCCGACACCACCGCGGGCACGTTCGGCAAAATATGCCGCCATGCGCTCGAAGCCGCCCGGGCGCTCTTCGAGGCCGGTGTGCATCGAGCCCATCAAGGTGCGGTTGCGCAAGGTGGTGAAGCCCAGGTCGAGCGGGGCCAGCAAGTGCGGATAGCGGTCGGCAGCCATGGAACGGTTCCCCAGGTGGCGTGATCACGGAATGCGGGTGCCTCGGCGGGCCCCGTCGTTTATGCCAACGACATTAAACAGCCGTTTGAATGCGCTCAATGATCGAAACTGACAACTTATTGATCCTGCTGCACAGCAGGACTACCCTAGAAAACCTTTGTTCTTAAAAGCGCTTTACCGCCGCATGCGAAAACTCCTGGCAGGCGCCTTGGCGCTGGTAATGATCACCGCTCTGTGCGGCTACGGTTTCTGGACCCAACAGCGCCCGGAAGGCCATTATTTGTCCGACTTGCGCATCGAGCTGGCGCTCAACCATGGCGTACCCGGTGAACGTGGCAATCTGCTGGGCGTCGAACCCCTGCTCTACCCCAGCGACTACCAGAACCTGCAGCGCTTGCACCGCAAGCTCGCGGCCTACCTGGAGCAAGCCCGTGCCCAGGGCCTGATCGGCCCGCGCACGGTCGTGGTGCTGCCGGAACACATCGGCACCTGGCTGTGGGCCCGCGGCGAGAAGAACGAGCTGTATCAGGTGACCCACGGCCGCGAGGCGCAGCAATGGCTGGAGCTGAGCAACCCGTTGCGCTACGGGTTGGCCATGTTGCGGGCCGATGGAGATGATCGCCGCGCCGACGCGCACTTGCGCATGAAAGCCACGCAGATGGCCAGCGACTACCAGCAACTGTTCGGCGGCCTGGCCCGGGAGTTCGGCGTAACCCTGGTGGCCGGCTCGATCGTGTTGCCCGCGCCCTATGTCGAGCGCGGCATATTGCACGTCGGCAACGGCCCGCTGTTCAACAGCAGCCTGGTGTTCGCAGCCGATGGTTCATTGCTGGGCCAGCCTCAGCGGCAGCAATACCCTGACAGCGAAGTGCGGCGCTACATCCATCATGGTCGGCATTTCCCGCTGCAAGTGTTGCAAACACCAGCTGGGCGCCTGGGCGTGTTGATCGGCAGTGACAGCTGGTACCCAGAGAACCAGCACCAGCTGGAGCAACAACAGGTACAACTGGTCGCCAACCCCGTCTTTCTCAGCGGCAAAGGCAGTTGGGAAGCGCCATGGCGTGGCAACCGGCACCAGGAGGCCGCGACCGAGCTGGCCCTGCAACGTGGCGAGGTCAGCGAGCAAGTGGCCTGGCAGCGCCTGACCCAGGCTGCAGGCGCCCAGGTCAGCAGCATGAGCGTGTTCATGCGTGGGCAGTTCTGGGAACAGAGCAGTGATGGCCAGGGCTTTGCCCATCAGGCCGGCGAGTTGCTGGCAGGCCCGCCCAGCCATGGCGCGCGCCTGCTGAATTTGTGGTTGTAAGGCGATGCCTCGCCTGCGCGTGCGCCTGGGTGAAGTCTCGGTAGGCTTTGTCCAGCCCCTGGCCCAAGCCCTGCTCGACCTTGGCCATGATCCGGTCCCCTTGCTGCACCGATACGGGCTCGACGCCACACGCCTTGCCGAAGCCGGCGCTCGTTTGTCGATCCCCCGCTACATGCACCTTGGTCATGCCGCCATCGCGCTGTGCAAGCAGCCAGCGCTGGGCTTGCACATGGGGCGCCTGAGCCATCTGGCCCAGGCCGGCCTGGCAGGTGTCACGGCAGCCCAGGCCCCTACCCTGGGCGAAGCCGCACGCACCCTGCTGCGCTTCGAGCCTCTGTATGCCGCCAATTACCGTGGCCATTCAAGTTTTCAGGAAGACCCCCAGGGGGCATGGCTGCGCTTCTATTCGATCAGCCCCTACAACGCCTACAACCGCTTCGTGGTCGATTCACTGATGGCCGGCTGGCTGGCCCAACTGGGCGCACTGGTTGGCGTCCCGTTGCAGGCCGAGCGGCTGGAAATGGAATTTGAAGCACCCGATTACGCCAGCCAGTACCAGCCGCTGTGCAGCAGCACCGTGCAGTTTGGCGCCAGTGGTAACCAACTGCGCTTGAACCGCGCCACTCTTGAGTTGCCCAACCCACAGCACTGCCCGAGCACCTGGCAGCACCTGCTGCAATTGTGCGAAGCGGAGATGATTCAGCGCACCCGGGTGCGGGGCCTGGGCGAACGCATCATCCATCTGCTTGGCCCGCTGCTCAATGGCGGCCGTGAACCGGACCTGGAAGAAGTGGCGCTGCACCTGCAACTGCCCACCTGGACCTTGCGGCGCAAACTGGCCGAAGAAGGCACGTGCTTTCGCAGCCTGCTCAACGACACCCGGCGCGACCTGGCCGAGACCTACATCCGCGACACGGAACTGGCCTTTGGCGAGATCGCCTACCTGTTGGGGTTTGCATCGGCCGAAGCCTTCCAGCGCGCATTCAAGCGCTGGACGGGCGTCACGCCGGGGGAGTTTCGCCGCAGCCAGCGGCGGGTGGGCTAGAGCTCGGTGGCGTCTTCGGCAGGTTCCGGGGTGTCCAGCTCATAGGCCTGGTATTCGAGCAGCTCTTCCTGATAGTCATCCATTGCCTGCGTCCTCTTCACGCGTTGTCTTCGTTGGTCTTGCCTTCACCTTAAGCGAGCGCGATGAAGGCATGATGACAAGCCTATGATCCGATGCTATTAGCAGGGTAGACGTTTTTGCGGGGGCTGGAAGGCAGCGGCGTGGGCCCGAAGCAGAAATCTCGGATCACAGCACCTGGTCAGCCCCTTGCGCGGCTGACCAGACCTGCTGCCGCCGCTCAGGCTGCCTTGAGCTCCATGCGTGCACGGGTTTCGGCCTCGGACCGCTGCAACATCGCAGCCGGAATCGCCAGGATCAGCAAGCCACTGATGAACAGGCACAGGCCCAGCACGTAAGTGCCATTGTTGATATTGCCGGTCATCTCCTCCGCCACGGCGGTGATCATCGAGCCGGTGAAGCCCGACAGGTTGCCGATGGCGTTGATCATGCCGATGCCCGCCGCCGCCGCGACACCCGAGAGCACGGTGCCCGGCAGCGTCCAGAAGATTGGCATGAGACTCAGCACGCCCGAAGCCGCAACGGTCAGGAAGACGATCGACAGCACCACGTCATGGGCGAAGGCGGCACTGAGGATCAAGCCGCAACCGCCGATGAACGCAGGAATTGCAGCATGGAAGCGGCGCTCGCCGGTGCGGTTGGAGTGACGGGCGTTCAGGAACATCGCGATGACCGCCACGCCGTAGGGGATGGCGGTCAGCAGGCCGATCTCCAGGGTGCTGGTCACGCCCGCGCTCTTGATGATCGACGGCATCCAGAAGGCCAGCCCGTAGAAGCCGGTGTTGAAGGTCAACAGGATGAACACCAGCAGCCATACCCGCGGGTTGAAGAAGACCTCGGCCAGTCGGGAAACCTTGCCGTGCCCGTCCTCTTGCAGGTTGGCCTTGAGCATCAGCTTCTCCTTGTCGGACAGCCAGTTGGCCTTGTCGATGTTGTCGCACAGGCAGGTGAAGACCACGACGGCCATGATCACCGAAGGCACGCCTTCGACCAGCAGCATCCACTGCCACCCCGCCATGCCGTGCCAGCCGTCCATGCTGGTCATCAACCAACCCGAGAGCATGCCGCCCAGCGTCAGGCTTACCGGCATCGCCATGAGGAAACCGGACATCACCCGGCTCTGCCGATGGGTCGGGAACCAGTAGTTGAGGTACAGGATCACCCCTGGGAAGAAGCCGGCCTCACAGACGCCCAGGAGAAAACGCAGCACGTAGAACATGGTGCTGGATTCGACATGCATCAGCGCGGCCAGCGGCTGGGTGAAGGCTACCGCCATCGAAATGATCGCCCAGCTGAGCATGATGCGGGCAATCCAGAAACGGGCGCCATAGCGGTGCAGCAGCAGGTTGCTCGGCACCTCGAACAGGAAGTAGCCCCAGAAGAACACGCTGGCACCCAAGGCATACACCGTGTTGCTGAACTGCAGGTCCTCGAGCATGCTCAATTTGGCAAAGCCGATATTGACCCGGTCGAGATAGGCCGCCATGTAGCACAGCAGCAGGACCGGCAGGATCCGCAAGATCACCTTGCGGTAGGTGCGATCTTCGAAAGCCTGATCGCGAACGGCGTCGACAGTGTGTTGTTGGTCCATAACCCAGCCTCTTGGCATGTCGGGCATGCCTGATTGTTGTTATCGAAAGCGCACCGGGCGCGACCGCGCCCGTTGGTAAAGCCAGTCAGCAGATCGGGTCGCGGGTCGGCTGGCCATCGACCAGTCGCAGCAGGCCCAGCGGGTTGGCGTCGCGCAACGCCTCCGGCAGCAGGGCGTCGGGGAAGTTCTGGTAGCACACCGGGCGCAGGAAACGGTCGATCGACAGGGTGCCAACCGAGGTGCCGCGGCTGTCGGAGGTGGCCGGGTACGGGCCGCCATGGACCATGGCATCACACACCTCGACGCCGGTCGGGTAACCGTTGACCAGCACCCGGCCGACCTTCTGCTCGAGTATCGCCACCAACGCTGCAGCCTCGGCCAGGTCGCCCGGTTCGCCGATCAGGGTGGCTGTCAGTTGCCCGCCCAGCGCTTGCAGCGCGGCCAGCAACTGGGCCTGGTCGGCCAGTTCGACCACGACCGTGGCCGGCCCGAAGACTTCCTCTTGCAGCAGCGGCTCAGCGTCCAGCAACAGCTGGGCATCGGCCTGGAACAGCTGCGGCCAGGCCTGGTTGCCCTGCTGCTCGGCGCCGGCCAGGTGGCGAATGCGCGGATGCGCCTTGAGCCTGGTCACACCGTGGGCATAGTTGCCGAGGGTGGCGCTGTTGAGCATGGTCTGCGCTGGCTGGTCGGCCATTTGCGCACGCAGGTGTTCGACGAAGGCACTGAATTCAAGGGAGCGCACACCCAGCACCAGACCGGGATTGGTGCAGAACTGCCCACAGCCCATTACCACCGAAGCCGCCAGCTCACGTGCCACGGCCTCGCCACGTACCGCCAGCGCCTGCGGCAGCACCAGCACAGGGTTGATGCTACTCATTTCGGCGAACACCGGGATCGGCTGTGGCCGCGCCGCGGCCATGTCGCACAGGGCTCGACCACCCCTGAGCGAGCCGGTGAAGCCGACGGCCTGGATGGCCGGGTGCTTGACCAGTGCTTCGCCGACCGATCCGCCGAAGATCATGTTGAACACCCCGGCCGGCATGGCGCAGCGTTCGGCGGCAGCGACGATGGCTTCGGCCACCCACTGCGCCGTGGCCATATGGCCGCTGTGCGCCTTGAACACCACCGGGCAGCCTGCGGCCAACGCCGCAGCGGTGTCACCGCCGGCAGTGGAGAACGCCAGGGGAAAGTTGCTGGCACCGAACACCGCGACCGGCCCCAGGCCCAAACGGCACTGGCGGATGTCGAAGCGCGGCAGCGGCGTGCGCAGGGGTTGCGCACGGTCGATGCGGGCGCCGCAGAAGTCGCCACGGCGCAGCACCGAGGCGAACAGGCGCAGCTGGCCGCTGGTACGCCCCCGCTCGCCCTGGATGCGCGCCGCCGGCAAGGCCGTTTCGCGGCAGACGGTGGCGATGAAGTCATCGCCCAGAGCGTCCAGCGCCTCGGCGATGGCGTCGAGGAATTCGGCCCGGCGCGCTGCGGACAATGCCCGGTAGGTCGGGTAGGCAGCCGCCGCCGCCCGTGCAGCCGCGTCGACTTCTTCTTCCGTGGCCTGATGGAACGCCTCGGGCAGCGCCTGCCCGGTGCGCGCATCGATACTCTGCAAGGTCGCCTGGCCGGTAGCGCGGCGAACGCCGCCAATAAATTGCTGGCCTGCGTGTGAAGTCATGGGTAGTTCCTCGCCATTGCATAAACAGTGGTCGCTAATCTAGGCGGCCCTGCGATTCTTGCCCAATGGCTTTTCGGGATCATCCGATAACAAGCCGTTATCACTCAGCCTGCGCTTGTCGCGCATTGGCCAGGAGAATGTCGGCGAATTCCAGGGCCGCGCCGCTCAAGGGCTCGCCTTTGCGGGTGAGGATGCCGTAGTCCTGAGGCGTGAGGTGCAGTGGCGTGTCGAGGTTGACCAGCACACCGCTGGTCAGGTGCGGCTCGACCATCGCCTGGGGCAGCATCCCGATCATCGGGCCGCCCAGCAACACCTTGAGGAAGGTCTGCATGGAAATGGTGTCGATGGTATTGCGCGGCACCGCCACCCCCGCCTCGGCGAACGCCCGCTCCATGCGCCCGCGGATTGGCGTGCCCTTGGGGTAGAGGATCCACGGCCATTCCAGCAACTGCGGCAAGGTCACCGGCCCTGCCCCGCTCAACGGGTGCTGGTCGTTGACCACGAAGCAGAACGGCTCCGGTGCCAACGGCTGGAAGTCGAAACGCTGCTGCTGCGAGGCATCGGTAAAACGCGCCACAGCCAGGTGCAGATGCTTGTCTTCGAGCATGGCCATCAGGTGGTCGCTGGTCTGCTCCACCACCTCGATCGACAGCAACGGCTTGCGCTGCTTGATCGCAACGATGGCATCGGGCAGCGCCACGGCGGTGGCGGCGAAGATGCCGCCGACCTTCAGGTGGCCATGGCCGCCCTGGCGCAGGTTGTCGATCTGCTCGACGAAATTGCGCGCGTCGTTCAGCGCGACCTGGGCATAGCGCACCACCTGCTCGCCCAGCGCGGTGGGCGGCATGCTGCGCGGCAGGCGCTGGAACAGGGCGAAGCCCAGCAGGTGCTCGATCTCCTTGAGCATCTTGCTGATCGCCGGCTGGCTCAGGTTCATCTGCTGCGCCGCCAGGTGCATGTTGTGGGTGCGCCCGAGGGTCTCGATCAGCAGCAGGTGGCGGAACTTGAGCCAGTTGCAGACATGGGAGAAAGACAGGTCCGACATGGAATCCACCTTTGGGTGCAATAACCTGTTGTTATCGAATAGTGAAAAGATGCCATTGGAGTTTATCGCGGGACCTGCCTAGCGTGCATCTCTCCAGATCCAAGAGATTTTTGCCATGCCGATTTCGCTTACCCCCAGCAACACCCTGCCCGAGGACGGCCTGACCGGAACCCTGATCGGCCGCGCCTGGACGCCCGGCGAACCCGGCGGCCCGTCGCCGATCGCCCTGCGTGCCGACGGCGTGTTCGACCTGTCCGAGCGCTTTGCCACCCTCAGCCAGCTGCTTGAAAGCGAAGACCCCTTGCACGCTGTACGCAGCACCCCGGGCCGCTTCCTGTGCAGCCTCGAGGCGTTGCTGGGCAACAGCGGCGACGCGTTCGACGCCCGCCAGCCCTACCTGCTGGCCCCGGTCGACCTGCAAGTGATCAAGGCCGCGGGCGTGACCTTCGCCGCCAGCATGATCGAGCGGGTGATCGAGGAGCAGGCCGGCGGCGATGCGAGCAAGGCCGAGGCCGTGCGTGCCTCGGTGCGGTCGGTGATCGGCGACAACCTGCGTGCGGTCCGCCCAGGCTCGGCACAGGCCATGGCGCTCAAGGCGCTGCTGATCGAACAGGGCATGTGGTCGCAATACCTGGAAGTGGGCATCGGCCCGGATGCCGAAGTGTTCACCAAAGCCCCGGTGCTGGCAGCGGTCGGCAGCGGCAGCAAGATCGGCGTGCACCCGCATTCGGCATGGAACAACCCCGAACCCGAGGTGGTGCTGGCCGTCGACAGCCGTGGCCGGATTCATGGTGCGACCCTGGGCAACGACGTCAACCTGCGCGACTTCGAGGGCCGCAGCGCCCTGCTGCTAAGCAAGGCCAAGGACAACAACGCCTCCTGCGCAATCGGCCCGTTCATTCGCCTGTTCGACGAGACCTTCGACCTCGACCTCGTGCGCCACTGCGTCGTCGACCTGGAAGTCCAGGGCACCGACGACTACCGCCTGGTCGGCCGAAGCTCGATGGACCAGATCAGCCGCGACCCTGAAGACCTGGTCCGGCAGACCCTCAACGAAAACCACCAATACCCCGACGGTTTTCTGCTATTCCTCGGTACCCTGTTCGCCCCCACCGACGACCGGGACGAGCCAGGCGCCGGGTTCACCCACAAGCTCGGCGACCAGGTGCGCATCGCCAGCCCTCTGCTGGGCCAGCTGCGCAACCAGGTGACCACCAGCGATCAAGCCACCCCCTGGAGCTTCGGCCTTGGTGCGATGATGAGCAACCTAGCCGCCCGAGGGCTCCTGAAGCGCTGATCGGCACCACTGAAAACAAGAGAACATGACATGACCGATACTCCGAAACGCCCGCTGCGCAGCCAGCAATGGTTCGACGACCCGAGCCACGCCGACATGACCGCGCTGTATGTCGAGCGCTACATGAACTACGGCCTGACCCGCGACGAACTGCAGTCCGGGCGGCCGATCATCGGTATTGCCCAGACCGGTAGCGACCTCACCCCCTGCAACCGCCACCATATCGAGCTGGCCCAGCGGGTGAAGGCCGGCATCCGTGATGCGGGCGGGATTCCCATGGAGTTCCCGGTCCACCCGATCGCCGAGCAGAGCCGCCGGCCAACCGCCGCACTGGACCGCAACCTGGCCTACCTGGGCCTGGTCGAGATCCTCCACGGCTACCCGCTGGACGGCGTGGTGCTGACCACCGGCTGCGACAAGACCACGCCTGCCTGTCTGATGGCCGCGGCCACCACCGACCTGCCGGCCATCGTACTGTCTGGCGGGCCGATGCTCGACGGCCACCACAAGGGCCAGCTGATTGGCTCGGGCACGGTGCTGTGGCATGCGCGCAACCTGATGGCGGCGGGCGAGATCGACTACGAAGGCTTCATGGAGATGACCACCGCCGCGTCGCCTTCGGTAGGCCACTGCAACACCATGGGGACCGCGTTGTCGATGAACGCTCTGGCCGAAGCCCTGGGCATGTCGCTGCCCGGTTGCGCCAGTATCCCGGCCCCTTACCGCGAGCGTGGGCAGATGGCGTATGCCACCGGCCGGCGCATCTGCGAGCTGGTGATGCAGGACGTGCGGCCGTCTTCGATCATGACCCGCGAGGCCTTCGAGAACGCCATCGCCGTGGCGTCGGCGCTGGGCGCCTCAAGCAATTGCCCGCCGCACCTGATTGCCATCGCCCGGCACATGGGCATCGAACTGTCGCTGGATGACTGGCAGCGTATGGGTGAGAGCGTACCGCTGCTGGTGAATTGCATGCCGGCGGGCAAATACCTGGGCGAAGGCTTCCACCGCGCCGGCGGTGTGCCGGCGGTCATGCACGAGCTGCGCAAGGCTGGCCGCCTGCACGAAAACTGCGCCACGGTGAGCGGCAGGACCATTGGCGAAGTGGTCAGCGATACCGTCAGCAGCAACCGCGACGTGATCCTGCCGTTCGACGAGCCGCTCAAGCACAATGCCGGCTTCATTGTGCTCAGCGGCAATTTCTTCGACAGCGCAATCATGAAGATGTCGGTGGTCGGCGAGGCGTTTCGCAAGACCTACCTGGCCGAGCCGGGCCAGGAAAACAGCTTCCAGGCGCGGGCAATCGTGTTCGAGGGGCCGGAGGATTACCACGCCCGCATCGACGACCCGACGCTGGACATCGACGAGCGTTGCATCCTGGTGATCCGTGGCGCAGGTACCGTGGGTTACCCAGGCAGTGCCGAGGTGGTCAACATGGCGCCGCCAGCGGCGCTGATCAAGCAAGGCATCGACTCCCTGCCCTGCCTGGGCGATGGCCGCCAGAGCGGCACTTCAGCCAGCCCTTCGATCCTCAACATGTCGCCGGAAGCGGCGGTGGGTGGTGGCCTGGCGTTGTTGCAGACCAATGACTGGCTGCGGGTGGACCTGAATCAGCGGCGTGTGGATTTGCTGGTGGACGACGAGGAAGTGGCGCGTCGCCGGGCGGCCTGGAAGCCGAGCATTCCGGCTTCGCAGACGCCGTGGCAGGAATTGTATCGCCAGTTGGTGGGGCAGCTTTCGACCGGGGGCTGCCTGGAGCCGGCGACCTTGCATATGCGCGTCATTGCGCGTGAGGGTGGGATGCCGCGACATTCTCATTGAGTGGCGCCGCTCAGGGGTAACGCTGCAAGCACCTCGCTGCAACCGGCGGCTGTCTCAGCTGAAACTGAGGGCTGCCGGTCTTGACGCCTTTCACGGCGAGGGTGGCGTGGCCTCGGCAGGCTGGGGATCCTGCTGTACCTGAATCGGCGTGGCGTCCGAAGGCGGTGCAACCGGCTGCGAGCCCTGGCTGTCATCCAACGCTGGCGCAGCGGCCGCCTCGCTCACCGCAGCGGCTGGCGCAGCAGTGGGCGCAGGCGCTTCAGGCGCCACTGCGGCCGGTGCCGGCGCCACCGAAGCCTGCTCTGGCAGCCCCAGGTCAGGCGCCGGCTTCTCGGCCTTCGGCGCAGGCGCCTCGGCCTTGTCCTTGGCCTTGCTGACTTTCTTCGGCTTGGGCAGGTAGCTCTCCACCAGCGCGAAATAGCGTTCGTAGAACTGTGGAGCGGTTACCGTCTCGCTGGCGACCTTGACCATCGAGTCGTCGCTGGAGCCGATTGGCATCGACACCGAACCCAGAATTCCGACGCCCAGGCTGGCCGAGGTATTCGACTTCTTGAGCGCATAACGATCCTGCAGGGCATTGGCGAACACCGTCGAGCGCTGCTCGTCGCTGCTGTCAGGCGCGCACGTCACGCTGAAGCTGATCTGCAGGTGGTTTTCGTTGTTCTGCTGGAAGCTTTTGTTGCCCGCAATCTGATTGGGGCCACTGCTGGTGATGATGTATCCCTGGCTCAGCAGCGCACGCCGGGCAGCCTCGCAGGAGCCTGCCTCGCTGACTTGGAAGCTGCGCGAGTAAGTGCCCGAGTCATCGAAGTTCTCGTGCTCGTAGATCGCGGTTTTTTTCGAAGAGCAACCGGTCATGCCCGCCAGCACCAGGGCCAGCCCGAGCGCACCAAAGACGGATGATCTGGTCATTGCGAATTCCGGGTATGTCGAGAGAGCTCTATTGTGCATCACTGCACCGGGTCACTGAAACCGTTCATCAGTGAAGAGTCAGTCAGCTTCGTGTAAATGTTGACTGCATGGGGCCGGAAACGAAAAAAGCGACCCTAAGGTCGCTTTCTCGTTTTGCTTCAAGGCGTTCAAGGGGCCTTGAGGCGAAGATGGCGCAGCGGACGGGACTCGAACCCGCGACCCCCGGCGTGACAGGCCGGTATTCTAACCGACTGAACTACCGCTGCGTATCATCCAGGCTTGCGCCCGGTTGAAACCTGGGTCTACCCTTCCGGCTCGAAGGCCTCAGGGCAGGCACAAAAAAAGCGAATGGTCATTCGCTTGCTTTGTGTTTGCATCGAGGCGTTCATGGGGCCTCGAAGCGAAGATGGCGCAGCGGACGGGACTCGAACCCGCGACCCCCGGCGTGACAGGCCGGTATTCTAACCGACTGAACTACCGCTGCGTATCGTTCAGGCTTGCGCCCGATTGAAACTGGGATCAGCCTCAGGCATCTCTGCCTTTTGGCTCAGACCGGTGAAAAGCACCCATCTGTTACTGAAAATGGCGCAGCGGACGGGACTCGAACCCGCGACCCCCGGCGTGACAGGCCGGTATTCTAACCGACTGAACTACCGCTGCGCAGTGTGGACTTGCGTCCTGTTCCTCTCTGGCATTCAGCTTCTTTCGAAACCGCCTGCGCCAGGAACAACCTCAGGAAGTGGTGGGTGATGACGGGATCGAACCGCCGACCCTCTGCTTGTAAGGCAGATGCTCTCCCGGCTGAGCTAATCACCCCCGCGATGTTGCTTGTTGCGTTTACTTCGCTGAGGCCGCGAAATTTACGCAGGTGGCGGAGCTAAGTCAATAGCCCCATTGAATTTTTTTCAAAAAAACGAAAAAGAGGGTTTGTCGTTGCTGGCCCCGCGAAAGGCCCGCTACAGACAAAAACAAGAAAGGGACCTCTCGGTCCCTTTCATGACAACTGGCAGCTCAGGTGTAGATCATCTTGCGGGTCATGCCACCATCGACCACGAACTCCTGGCCGGTGACGAACGCCGCCTGGCGCGACAGCAACCAGGCCACCATGGCCGCAACATCTTCCACGGTCCCTACCCTGCCCGTCGGGTGCTGGGCATGGTCGGCTTCGGTCAAGGGTTCGGCGCGGCGCTGCGAGGGGTCGCGGGCATCGATCCAGCCCGGGCTCACCGCATTGACGCGAATCTCCGGGCCCAGGCTCATGGCCAGGGCGTGGGTCAACGCCATCAGGCCACCCTTGCTCGCCGCGTAAGCTTCGGTGTCCGGTTCGGACTGCCGGGCCCGGGTCGAGGTCAGATTGACGATCGCCCCATTGTGCGCTCGCAGGTACGGCGCACAGTGCTTGGCCAACAGCATCGGGCCATTGAGGTTGACGGCCAGCACTCGATTCCATTGCGCCAGACTCAGGCTTTCCAGGGTCTGGTTGTGCGGATTGGCAATGGCCGCGTTGCACACCAGCGCGTCCAATCGCCCAAACTGCCCGAGCACTTGCGAAACACCGGCACTGACCTGGGCTTCGTCGGCCACGTCCATGGTGATGAACCAGGCATTGTCGCCCAGGGCCTTGGCCACCTTGGCACCGCGCGGGCGGTCAAGGTCGCTGAGCACCAC
Organism: Pseudomonas sp. NPDC089396; assembly: GCF_044749545.1. Taxonomy (NCBI): domain Bacteria; kingdom Pseudomonadati; phylum Pseudomonadota; class Gammaproteobacteria; order Pseudomonadales; family Pseudomonadaceae; genus Pseudomonas; species Pseudomonas sp. NPDC089396. The sequence continues at coordinate 98,896 of NZ_JBIVIC010000018.1, forward strand.
TTGCCAACCTTCGCAGATCAGCCAGGCAGCGATGCCCAGGCCGATGCCGCGTGCGGCACCGGTCACCAGGGCTACCCGGCCGTTATGGCCTGGCCCGCCACCCTTCCAGTCGATCACAATGCCGCCAACCCGCGCGCCAGGTCCGCCTTGAGGTCGGCCACGTCTTCCAGGCCGACGGCAACACGGACCAGGCTGTCGCGAATACCCGCAGCCTCACGCTCCTGCGGCGTCAGACGGCCGTGGGAAGTGGTGGCCGGGTGGGCGATGGTCGTCTTGCTGTCACCCAGGTTGGTGGTGATCGAGATCACCCGCGTGGCATCGATGAAGCGCCAGGCGCCCTCTTTGCCGCCTTTGACCTCGAAGCTTACCACCGCACCGAAGCCGCTCATCTGGCGCTTGGCCAATTCATGCTGCGGGTGGCTAGGCAGGCCGGCGTAATGCACCTTCTCCACGCCCTCCTGCTGCTCCAGCCATTCGGCCAGCAGCTGGGCGCTCTCGCAGTGTGCACGCATGCGCAGCTTGAGGGTTTCCAGGCCCTTGGTGAAGATCCAGGCGTTGAACGGGCTCAGGGTCGGGCCAGCGGTGCGCAGGAAGCCCACCACTTCTTTCATCTGCTCGCTGCGCCCTGCGACCACACCGCCCATGCAACGGCCCTGGCCATCGATGAACTTGGTGGCCGAGTGGAACACGATGTCAGCGCCGAGCTTGAGCGGTTGCTGCAAGGCCGGGGTGCTGAAGCAGTTGTCCACCACCAGCATGGCGCCGCGGGCATGAGCGATTTCACTGAGTGCAGTGATATCGACCAGCTCGGCCAGCGGGTTGGACGGCGATTCGACGATCAGCAGCTTGGTATTGGCCTTGATGGCCTTTTCCCAACCGCTGAGGTCGACCAGCGGCACATAATCCACCTGCAGGCCGAAGCGCTTGAAGTACTTCTCGAACAGGCTGATGGTCGAACCGAACACGCTCTGCGACACCAGCACATGGTCGCCGGCACTGCACAGCGACATGACCACCGCGAGGATCGCCGCCATACCGGTGGAGGTACCCACGGCCTGCTCGGCACCTTCCATGGCCGCCAGGCGCTCTTCGAACACTCGCACCGACGGGTTGGTGTAACGCGAATAGACATTGCCCGGCGTTTCGCCGGCAAAGCGCGCGGCCGCATCGGCGGCCGTGCGGAACACATAGCTGGAGGTCAGGAACAGCGCTTCGCTGTGCTCTGCCTCTGGTGAACGGCTCTGACCGGCGCGCACCGCCAGGGTGTCGAAACCGACACCCTCGAGGTCACTGTCCAGTCGCCCGGCATCCCATTGATCCGTCATGCCGCTGCTCCCTGATCAGTTGTTGTAGAGGTCGATGATCGCGCTGACGGCCTGGGTCTTCACCTTGGCCAGGTCGTTACGGGCCTGCTCGATGCGATCCAGGTAGGCTTCGTCGATGTCGCCGGTGACATATTCACCATTGAACACCGCGCAATCGAAGTGCTCGATCTTGATCTTGCCACCACCGACCGAATCGATCAGGTCCGGCAGGTCCTGGTAGACCAGCCAGTCGGCGCCGATCAACTCGGCCACCTGTTCGGTGGTACGGTTGTGGGCGATCAGTTCGTGAGCGCTCGGCATGTCGATGCCGTAGACGTTGGGGTAGCGCACCGCAGGGGCTGCGGAGCAGAAGTAGACATTCTTGGCCCCGGCTTCGCGGGCCATCTGGATGATCTGCTTGCAGGTGGTGCCGCGCACGATCGAGTCGTCGACCAGCATCACGTTCTTGCCGCGGAACTCCAGCTCGATGGCATTGAGCTTCTGGCGTACCGATTTCTTGCGTGCGGCCTGGCCGGGCATGATGAAGGTACGGCCGATGTAGCGGTTCTTGACGAAGCCTTCGCGGAACTTCACGCCCAACCGGTTGGCCAGCTCAAGTGCGGCAGTACGGCTGGTGTCCGGGATCGGGATGACCACGTCGATGTCGTGTTCCGGGCGCTCACGCATGATCTTGTCGGCGAGTTTCTCACCCATGCGCAGACGTGCCTTGTACACCGAGATACCGTCGATGATCGAATCAGGGCGGGCCAGGTAAACGTGCTCGAAGATGCACGGCTGCAGTTTCGGGCTTTGCGCACACTGCTTGGTGTACAGCTGGCCTTCCTCGGTGATGTAGACCGCTTCGCCCGGCGCCAGGTCGCGGATCAAGGTGAACCCGAGCACGTCCAGGGCCACGCTTTCCGAGGCGATCATGTATTCCACACCTTCATCGGTGTGGCGCTGGCCGAAGACCACCGGGCGGATGCCGTTGGGGTCACGGAAGCCGACGATGCCGTAACCGGTGATCATCGCCACCACCGCGTAACCGCCAACGCAGCGGCTGTGCACGTGGGACACCGCAGCGAACACGTCTTCTTCGGTTGGCTGCAGCTTGCCACGCACGGCCAGTTCATGGGCGAACACGTTCAGCAGCACTTCGGAGTCAGAGTTGGTGTTGACGTGGCGCAGGTCGGACTCGTAGATCTCCTTGGCCAGCTGCTCGACGTTGGTCAGGTTGCCGTTGTGCGCCAGGGTGATGCCGTAGGGCGAGTTGACATAGAACGGCTGGGCCTCGGCCGAGGTGGAGCTGCCCGCGGTCGGGTAGCGCACGTGGCCTATACCCATGTGGCCCACCAGGCGCTGCATGTGGCGCTGCTGGAAGACGTCGCGCACCAGGCCATTATCCTTGCGCAGGAACAACCGGCCGTCGTGGCTGGTCACGATACCGGCAGCGTCCTGGCCGCGGTGCTGGAGGACCGTAAGCGCGTCATACAGCGCCTGATTGACGTTCGACTTACCGACGATACCGACGATGCCACACATGCGACGCAACCCCTACATTGATGAAACTTGCACGAAAGGCGCTCAAGGCTTTGCGGGCCCGAGCAACTGTTCCTTGAACGGAAGATCAGCCGGAGTGCTGATCATTCCACTGGACATCCACTGACTGCTGAAACCCAGGATCAGGTTCTTCGACCAGTCAGCGACCAATAGAAATTGTGGTATCAGGCGCGATTCCTGCCACCAGGAATCTTGCTGCACCGGCCCCAGGCTGAGCAGGCCGATGGCCACCACCACCAGCAAGGCCCCGCGCGCAGCGCCGAAGGCCATGCCGAGGAAACGATCGGTGCCGGACAGGCCGGTCACGCGGATCAACTCGCCGACCAGGAAATTGACCATGGCCCCTACCAGCAAGGTAGCGACGAACAGAATGGCGCAACCGGCGATGATGCGCATCGACGGGGTCTGGATATAGCTTTCAAGGTACACCGAGAGCGACCCGCCGAACATCCAGGCAACCGCACCGGCAATGATCCAGATGAGCAGCGACAAGGCTTCCTTGACGAAGCCGCGTTTGAGACTGATCAGTGTGGAAACGGCGATGATCGCGATGATCGCCCAATCAACCCAGGTAAATGCCACGGTGCTGCCTACAGACGTTTGAGGCGGCGCATTTTACCAGAGCGCGGGGCTGGGGGTAAGCGGAATGTCAGGTCGTTTGACAGAGGCCGGTTTGCGGCGCGAGCCCGCTCCCACGGGCTTTTCGTGGACTTTGAAGTCAAGAAAAACCACTGGGAGCGACGCCGCGGCGATCCGCCTTGGGCTTCAGCCACGCTCCGGCTGGAAGCGCACCACGAAACCTTTCAGGTTCTGCTTGCGGTTGATCGCATCGCGCACCCGCTCGGCCTCGGCGCGCTCGATCAACGGTCCGACATACACCCGGTTCATGCCGCCGGCCGAACGGATATAGGCGTTGTAACCCTGACTGCGCAGGGTGTTCTGCAAACTTTCGGCGCCCGCACGGTTGGACAGGCTGGCCAGCTGGATCGACCAGCTCACCGGCAAGCCGTTGGCATCGATCTTCGAAGGCGCGCTGGCGGTGGCCGCCGGCGCAGGCGTCGCAGCCGGCCGCGATTCGACCTTGGGCGCAGGCGCAGGGGTTGGCACCGGCGTCTGCGGCTTGGGCTGAACCTGTGCCTGAGTCTGCGGCGACGGGGTGATTGGCTGGCTCGGCGTGGCCACTGGCGCTGTGGACTCGTTCACCACCACGGGTGGCTGTTGCGGTTCTTCCGGCAGCGCTTGCGGCTCGGGCACTGCAACCGGCTCCACCTTGACCTCAGGCAGGCTGGGCATCGCCGGGGCCTGCGGGGCCTCGACACGCACCTGGCGCATCTCGTCCTCGCGGGTGAACAGCATCGGCAGGAAGATCACCGCCAGCGCCACCAGCACCAACGCACCCACCATGCGCTGTTTCATCCCTTTATCCAGCACTGCCATCTATTCACCCCTCCAGGGCCTGCCGCTCCAGCCACTCCAGGGCTTGGGCGACACAGAAAAACGAACCGAACAGCAGGATCTGGTCATCCGCCGTCGCCTGCGCGCATTGCCCTTCGAGGGCGGCGTCGACGCTGGCATAAGACTTCACCGTGGCACCGCAGTTCGTCAAGGCACTGGCAAGCTCGGCGGCCGGACGGCTGCGGGGCGTATCCAGCGGTGCGACCGCCCACTCGTCGACCAGCGCCTGCAATGGCGCGATGACGCCAGCCAGATCCTTGTCGGCGAGCAGACCGAAGACTGCCAGACGGCGACCTTGCAGTGGGCGCGCCGACAGGCGGCGGGCCAGATACTCCGCGGCGTGGGGGTTGTGCCCCACATCCAGCAGCAGCTCCACCCGCTTGCCCTGCCAGTGCACCACACGCCGATCCAGACGCCCGGTGATGCGGGTGGCGAGCAGCGCCTGGCGGATCTGCCCGGCATCCCATGGCAGGCCCATCAACAGGTAGGCCTGAAGCGCCAGCGTGGCGTTTTCCATCGGCAAGTCGAGCAGGGGCAAGTCGCGCAACTGCACCGCGGTACCGCCCTGGGTGACGCCACGCCAGTGCCAGACGCCCTCAGCGCTTTCCAGGTCGAAATCACGCCCCCGCAGGAACAACGGCGCAGCCAGCTCGCGCGCCTTGTCCAGCAGCGGCTGCGGCGGATCGAGGTCACCGCACAGCGCCGGCTTGCCCTGGCGGAAGATGCCGGCCTTCTCGAAAGCCACCCGCTCACGGGTATCGCCCAGGTAGTCGACATGGTCGACACCGATGCTGGTCACCAGGGCCAGGTCGGCATCCACCACATTGACGGTGTCCAGGCGACCGCCAAGCCCCACTTCGAGCACCACGGCATCCAGACGGGACTGCTGGAACAACCAGAACGCCGCCAGGGTACCCATTTCGAAGTAGGTCAGGGAAATCTCGCCCCGCGCCGCTTCTACGGCAGCAAAGGCCTCGCACAAGCGCTCATCGCTGGCCTCCTGGCCATCGATCAGCACGCGCTCGTTGTAGCGCAGCAGGTGGGGCGAACTGTAAACCCCCACCTTGAGGCCCTGGGCCCGCAGCATCGATGCCACGAAGGCGCAGGTCGAGCCCTTGCCGTTGGTGCCGGTGACGGTCACCACGCGCGGTGCCAACTTGCCCAGCTGCAGCCGGGCAAGCACCTTTTGCGAACGTTCCAGGCCCATGTCGATGGCCGAAGGATGCAATTGTTCGAGGTAGGCGAGCCACTCGCCCAGGCTGCGCTTCGTCATCACGCGACCGCAGCCGCCTCACGCGCCTGTTCTGGCGTTTCCTGGCCGGTCATCTGCGCCAGCAGGCGGGCCAGGCGTGGGCGCAGGTCGCCACGCGAGATGATCAGGTCGATGGCGCCATGCTCCAGCAGGAACTCGCTGCGCTGGAAGCCTTCCGGCAGTTTTTCGCGCACGGTCTGCTCGATCACGCGCGGACCGGCGAAGCCGATCAGCGCCTTCGGCTCACCGACGATGACATCGCCCAGCATCGCCAGGCTGGCAGAAACACCACCGTAGACCGGGTCGGTCAGTACGGAGATGAACGGAATGCCTTCTTCACGCAGGCGCGCCAGCACGGCCGAGGTCTTGGCCATCTGCATCAGCGAGATCAGCGCTTCCTGCATGCGCGCACCGCCGGAGGCCGAGAAGCAGACCATCGGGCAGCGGTTTTCCAGGGCGTAGTTGGCGGCGCGAACGAAACGTTCACCGACGACGGCGCCCATGGAGCCGCCCATGAACGAGAACTCGAAGGCGCTGACCACGATCGGCATGCCCATGAGGGTACCGCTCATGGAGATCAGGGCGTCTTTCTCGCCGGTCTGCTTCTGCGCACCGGTCAGGCGGTCCTTGTACTTCTTGCCGTCACGGAACTTCAGGCGGTCAACCGGCTCCAGCTCGGCGCCGAGCTCCGCACGGCCTTCCGGGTCGAGGAAGATATCGATACGTGCACGTGCACCGATACGCATGTGGTGGTTGCACTTGGGGCAGACATCCAGGGTCTTTTCCAGCTCCGGACGATACAGCACGGCCTCGCAGGCTGGGCACTTGTGCCACAGGCCTTCTGGCACCGAGCTCTTCTTCACCTCGGAACGCATGATCGAAGGGATCAGTTTGTCGACTAACCAGTTGCTCATGCTTTATTTCTCCAGTATTGGCGGGCGGGGACCGGTCTGGCCGGCCATGCCCTGCCCTTTGAGCTCAAATTCTTCTATGAAACGATGACGGCCCGGCCGCAAGGGCTGCCTGCGCAGCGCGCCGTCTTCAATGTGTGCGTCGGCTGCCCGGCATGCCGGCAGCCACCCCGCAGGGCTGCGATAGCTATGGACGATGGCGCGCAGCCAGCCGTCACATCTGGCATCACGCCTGTTTCACCGCGCGCATGAACGCCTCGATTTTGGCAGCATCCTTGATGCCCTTGGCCTGTTCCACGCCACCGCTGACATCCACCGCGTAAGGTTGTACCTGGGCAATCGCCTGTCCTACGTTATCCGCCGACAAGCCGCCGGCAAGAATGATCGGCTTGCTCAGCCGCGCCGGCACCAGCGACCAGTCGAAGGCCTCGCCGGTACCACCAGGCACACCGGCCACATAGGTGTCGAGCAAGATGCCGCGGGCACCGGCATAGTGCTGGCAAGCGGCTTCCAGGTCATCACCGGGGCGCACGCGCAGTGCCTTGATCCAGGGGCGATGATAGCCCTCGCAATCGTCCGGGGTTTCGTCGCCGTGGAACTGTAGCAGGTCCAACTGCACGGCTTCGAGAATCTCGTTGAGCTCGCAGCGCGAGGCATTGACGAACAGGCCGACGGTGGTCACGAAGGGCGGCAGCTCGGCGATGATCGCCCGCGCCTGGCGCACGTCCACGGCGCGCGGGCTCTTGGCATAGAAGACCAGGCCGATGGCATCGGCCCCGGCCTCGGCGGCGGCCAGCGCGTCTTCAATACGGGTGATCCCGCAGATCTTGCTGCGAACGTTGCTCATGGACTGCGAACCCTGAGTGGATAGTGAAAGGCCCGATGGTAGCAAATGACTTTTCGCCCGTCAGTCCGCCAACGCCTCATAACCGGTCAGAAAGTGTGGGCCAATGTAACGCTGTGGCAGCTGGAATTCCTCTGGGTATTCCACCTGCACCAGGTAAAGGCCATAGGGATGCGCCGTGACCCCGCCTTCACGGCGGTTGCGCCCCTCCAGCACCTCGCGGGCCCAGCTGGCAGGACGCTCACCGGCACCGATAGTCATCAGCACCCCGGCGATATTGCGCACCATGTGATGCAGGAACGCGGTGGCGCGTACGTCCAGCACGATCATCTGGCCATGGCGCGTGACGCGCAGGTGATGAATGTGCTTGATCGGCGACTTGGCCTGGCACTGGCTGGCACGGAAAGCGCTGAAGTCGTGGGTGCCGAGCAGGTACTGCGCCGCCTCGGCCATGCGTTCGACATCCAGCGGACGGTGGTTCCAGGTGACTTCTTCGGCCAGGTGTGCCGGGCGGATCGGGTCGTTGTAGATGACGTAGCGGTAGCGCCGGGCGCAGGCCTTGAAGCGGGCATGGAAGTCCGCCGGCATCGGCCGCGACCAGACCACGCTGATGTCGTGGGGCAGGTTGAAGTTGGTACCCAGGGTCCAGGCGCGCTCGTCGCGCACGGCGCAGGTGTCGAAGTGCACGATCTGGCCGCAGCCATGCACGCCGGCATCGGTGCGTCCGGCACACACGACGCTGATCGGTTCATTGGCGACTTTCGACAGCGCTTGCTCCAGCGCCTGCTGGACGCTGGGCACGCCGCTGGCCTGGCGCTGCCAGCCGCGGTAGCGCGAGCCCTTGTATTCCACGCCCAGGGCGATGCGGGTGAAGCCTTCGGCGGCAGATTCGGAGGCGGCGGTGTCGATGATGTCCAAGCGCATGAAACCTGTGGGGTAATACGGAATGGCGGGATTATAACGACAACGGCAGCCTTGTTGGGCTGCCGTCGGTTTTGTGTTGCCAGTGCGGCCTCAGACCAATCGGGAAAGCATCTCCTCGGCTTCCTGGCGCTGGCCGTCATCGCCATCCTTGACCACTTCATCGAGGATGTCGCGCGCACCCTGGTGGTCGCCCATGTCGATGTAGGCGCGCGCCAGGTCGAGCTTGGTCGCCACTTCGTCGCTTCCGGAGAAGAAATCGAAGTCCAGGTCGTCCAGCGGCTCCGGCTCCTGGGCGGCATCGGCGGCCGTGAAGTGCGGCTCCAGCGATGGCGACTCGAGGCTCTGCGACAGCTTGTCCAGCTCGGCGTTGACGTCGCTCAGTTCCGAGGCAAAGCTCTTGGCCGCCGGCGACTCGTCATCCAGCGACAGTGACAGGTCGAAGTCCTCCGGCAGCTCCAGCTCGGAAATCGGATCGAATTCCGGAATCGCATCGAAGGCTGCCAGTTCGGCGGCGACGTCCACCGGCTCCTCGGGCGCCGCAGCCGGGCTGATCGCCTCGCCCATGTCCAGGTCGAAATCGGCCAGATCATCGATGCTTTGTGGCTCGGCCTGAGCCTGCGCCAGCAAGGCTTCGAAATCTTCATCGGCATCGGTTTGCACTGCAACGTCAGCGTCGGCCTGCGGCTCCGGCAATGGCGCTTCATCCAGCAGTGGGGTCTCGAGCGGGTCGATCTCCGGCAGCTCGTCGCCCAGGCTCAGGTCGAAGGCGCTGTCCAGGTCGTTGTCATCAAGGACCGAAGTCTCGACGAACGCCTCGGCAGCTGCATCGAGGTCCGCCTCAGGTGCCTCCACATCCAGCTCAGGCGCCTCCAGATTCAGCTCAGGCGCCTCGACAGGGGTCGGCTCGGTTTCGGCCACGGCTTGCGCCTGAGGCTCGTTTTCAACCGCTGTTTCAGGTTCGTCCTGCAGCAGCTCCTGAACATACTGCTCGTCCATTTCAGCCGCCAGCGCCGCCGCGCCCAGCCCTGCGGCAGCGACGCCGAGCATGGCCGGGAAGCGCTCTTTCAGCGCACCGACTTGAGCCGTGTTCTCTTCGCTACCCGCAAGCTTGCGCTCCTGCTCGACGAAAGCGCTGTGATCGCCCTGGCGGGCATAGACTTCCATCAACTTCAGGCGCAAGCCGTCTTGCTCAGGCTGCGCGGCGACTGCTGTTTCCAGCAGGTCGGCAGCGTGATTGAGACGGCCACGGGCCAGGCTTTGATCGACCTCGGCCAGCAGCTCGGCATTGGCATCCTGCGTTGGGGCCACGGGGGCCGGCGCGGCCACTTTCTCGGCGGCAACCGCCGCTGCAGCCGAAGCCGCCACCACAGCCGGCGACAAGGTAACGCTCGGAGTGGAAACGTCCAGCTCATCGAAGCTGCTCGATGGCAGGTCGAGGTCCGGGTTACGCTCGCCCTCCTCGGCCAGCGCACGCGCCATGCGCAGGTGCTTTTCAGCCTCCTGCTGGGCTTTGCGCTTGCGTGCCAGCAGCAGCAACAAAAGCAGCAGGACCAGGAACGCGGAACCGGCGACCAGACCAAGCACTACCGGGTTGCCCAGCATCTCGTCCAGCGCGCTCGGCTGTTGGACGGCAGGCACAGGCTCGCTGGCCGGAGCGGTTTCAGGTGCGGTATCGACAGCGGCGGGAGCCGGAGCAACAACAGGCTCTGCCGATTGTGCCGGAGCATTCTCAGCCGGCAAGGCAGCCGTTGCCGGCGCCTCATCGGCGGCGCCCTGTGCTTCCAGGCGCGCCAGCTGATCGTTCTTCAACTGGATCAACTTCTGCAGCTTGTCGAGCTGGCTCTGCAGGTCGGTCATCCGGCCCTTGAGTTCATCATTGTCACGGCGGCTGGTGTCGAGGCTTTCCTGGGCCACGGCCAACTTGTCGTTGATCGCCTTGGCTTTACTGGCGCCCGCCTGGTTGCCAGGGCTGACCAGGCGCAGGTTGTCGCCCTGGGCAATCCGCTCGGGTGCTGCATCGGCGGCACCGCGGCGGGTGGCATCGAGCTGCCGCGCGCGCGGCCCCAGGCGCCGGCCTTCACGCCAGGCCGCATACTGTTCGGCCACTTCGCGATTGGCCTCCCCCTGGGGGATGCTCTGGATCTGTTGCTGGTCGGGCAGGCGCAATACCTGGCCCACCTTCAACAGGTTGATGTTGTTGCCGATGAAAGCGTCCGGGTTCAGCGCCTGGATGGCGATCATGGTCTGCTGCACCGAACCGCCACCCTGGGTATTGCGCTCGGCAATCTGCCACAAGGTATCGCGGCGCTTGGTGGTGTAGCTGCCGGCACTGCTGACTGCCGGGGTGACGTTCGCCGCGGCAGGCTCCTGACCCTGGGCCTTGGCCTGGTCGAGCAGCACACTGTAGTCACGCAGCAGGCGGCCCTGGGGCCACATCACCTGAACCAGGAACTTGACCACGGTACCGGGCAGCGGCTGGCTGGAAGTGACCCGCAGCACGCTCTTGCCATTGGGGTTGATCACCGGGGTAAAGGTCAGGTCTTCGAGGTAGGTCGGATAGGCCACCCCAGCCTTGCTGAACTCTTCCGGCGGCGCCAGGCTCGGCGCCACTTCGGCAGCGGTCAGGTCGCGCACATCGAGCAATTCGATCTCGGCGTCCAGCGGCTGGTTCTGCGCCGACTTGAGCGTCAGCTCACCCAACCCCAGGGCATTCGCCATGCCAGACGACAGCGCCGACGCTGCCGCCATAGCCAGAACCAGTTTGCGAATTCGAAGCATGACCTCTTCCCTTGTATGAATCGTCCCGAAACCCGCAGGCGGAGCGGGACAAAAGTGCTCGCCAGTATCTTTTACGCCATGTGTTTAATCAACAATTGCGCCACCTGGACGGCATTGAGCGCGGCGCCCTTGCGCAGGTTGTCGGTGGTCAGCCAGAGGTTGAGCTGTTGCTGCTCGTCTATTCCATGGCGCACACGACCAACATAGACCACGTCTTGCCCGACTGCGTCACCGACCGGCGTCGGATAATCATCGCGCTCGACCAGCTCGATGCTGTCGGCTGCCTCGAGCGTCTGGTTGACGGCGTCCAGGTCCACCGGCGCGCGAGTCTGTACGGCCACACTGAAGCTATCGCCGAAAAACACCGGGACTTGAACGCAGGTCACGGAAATCTTCAGTTCGGGCAATCCGAGCAATACGCGCAACTCGCCAACCAGGCGCTGCTCCAGGGCTGTATGGCCGTGCGCATCGGCGGCACCGACCTGGGCCAACAGGTTGAAGGCGACCTGGCGGTCGAAGAAGCGTGGCTCCAGCGGGCGGGCGTTGAGCAGCTCGGCAGTCTGCCGGGCCAGTTCGTTGACGGCTTCACGCCCTTGGGCGGACACCGCCAGCGCGGCCATGACCTGTACACGTTCGATATCCAGCTGGCCTTTGAGCGGCGCCAGGGCGACGGCCAGAGCAACGGCTGCGGAGCTTGGGCTGGCCAGGCGCGCGGGCAGTTCGAGGCCGGCGATGCGCTCAGCATTGGCTTCCGGCACCACAACCAAGGCGTCGTCCAGGCCGCCGGACAGGTCGATGACCGTGCAACCTGCCTGCTGGGCCTTGCTGGCGAAGCTGCGGCTGACGGCTGGGCTGGCAGCGAAAAAGGCCAGTTTGACCTGAGCGAAGTCGAAGCTGTCCACTTCCCGGACTTTGACCTTCTTGCCGGCGAACATCACGCTGCTGCCCGCCGACTCCATGCTGGCCAGCAGGTGCAGCGTCGCGACCGGGAATTGCAGTTCTTCGAGGATCTGAACGAGGGTTTCACCGACGCTACCGGTAGCGCCGACGACGGCGATGTCCAAGGGTTGGGTCATGGTGGGGATCCTTTTGCTGAAACGGCGGGGGGCGGCACTTTACTTGGATTGTAGAGTTTTGTCTGTGCTGACCCTAAAGCTGTTGATCTTGATCTTGATCTTGATCTTGATCTTGATCTTGCTTTTAAGCGCGCGGTAGCTCAGTCACAGCCAATTGCGACGTCAGAAGGCCGAGCGGAGGTCTTGCGGAGGGAGGTGACGGGCATGGATGCCCGTCAAGCGCTGGGCCCCAGGATGGGGCCTGCAGCGCGGTCCTCCCGGGAGCAAGACCGGAGCGAGGGAACCCCGGAGCGAAGCGTAGGGGCCGGATGTAGGAGCCAGCCTTTTTTGGTTACTTTTTGGGGCGTTTGCCAAAAAGTGACCCGCCGTAAGGGCGGAAAGGTGACTTGGCGTCGCCCTGGCAAAAGGAGATGTCCAAGCACATCAGAACCACCGCCTGAGCTTTTGGCTTTTGGCTTTTGGCTTTCAAATCAGGTGAATATCCATTTGCCAAGGTGGCGCTGATTCACCTTTCCGCCCTTACGGCGGGTTACTTTTTGTCTTGGCAAAAAGTAACCAAAAACCGCCTGCTCCTACATCCGGCCCCTACGCTTCGCTCCGGGGTTCCCTCGCTCCGGTCTTGCTCCCGGGAGGACCGCGCTGCAGGCCCCATCCTGGGGCCCAGCGCTCGACGGGCATCCATGCCCGTCGCCTCCCTCCG
>NZ_JBIVIC010000019.1:0-104777 GCF_044749545.1 Pseudomonas sp. NPDC089396
CGTGCTGGCGAGAACTGCGGCGTTCTGCTGCGTGGTACCAAGCGTGACGACGTTGAGCGTGGCCAGGTTCTGGTCAAGCCAGGTTCGGTCAAGCCGCACACCAAGTTCACCGCAGAAGTCTACGTCCTGTCGAAGGAAGAAGGCGGCCGTCACACTCCGTTCTTCAAAGGCTACCGTCCTCAGTTCTACTTCCGTACCACTGACGTGACCGGTAACTGCGAACTGCCGGAAGGCGTTGAAATGGTAATGCCAGGTGACAACATTCAGATGACTGTCACTCTGATCAAGACCATCGCAATGGAAGACGGTCTGCGCTTCGCTATCCGTGAAGGCGGTCGTACCGTCGGCGCCGGCGTCGTAGCCAAAATCATCGAGTAATCACTCGACCGATTGAAAAAACCCCCGCTCAGCGGGGGTTTTTTTTATTGGGTTGACACTAAATTGGGGCGTCTATAGAATCACGCCTCCTTTTAGCGGGCGTAGTGCGTCCGTTGGGAACAGCCTGGAGTCTGAAATCCAATGCAAAATCAGCAAATCCGTATCAGGTTGAAGGCTTTCGACCATCGCCTGATCGACCAATCCACCCAGGAAATCGTGGAAACCGCGAAACGTACTGGTGCACAAGTGCGTGGTCCAATTCCACTGCCTACCCGCAAAGAGCGTTTCACCGTTCTGGTCTCCCCGCACGTCAACAAAGACGCGCGTGACCAGTACGAGATTCGCACTCATAAGCGTGTTCTGGACATCGTCCAGCCAACGGATAAAACCGTTGACGCGCTGATGAAGCTTGATCTGGCGGCAGGTGTGGAAGTACAGATCAGCCTCGGCTAAGACTTCGGTCTAGTCGTGTAACGCTCTGAAATGGGCGGCCATAGCGGGTGAAAGCCCCGTACACTCATGAGGTTTACAACATGACTATTGGTGTAATCGGTCGCAAATGCGGTATGACCCGCATTTTCACCGAAGAAGGTGTCTCCATTCCGGTCACGGTCATTGAGATCGAGCCGAATCGCGTCACCCAGTTCAAAACTGAAGAAACCGATGGCTACCGCGCAGTGCAAGTCACTGTCGGCGAGCGTCGTGCTTCGCGTGTGACTGCCGCTCAGGCAGGCCACTTCGCCAAGGCTAACGTTGCCGCTGGTCGCGGTGTTTGGGAGTTCCGTCTTGAAGAAGGCGATTTCCAGGCTGGCGATCTGATCAAAGCTGAACTCTTCACTGCAGGCCAGCTGGTAGACGTAACCGGTCAGTCCAAAGGTAAAGGCTTCGCCGGTACCATCAAGCGCTGGAACTTCCGTGGCCAGGACAACACCCACGGTAACTCCGTGTCGCACCGTGTCCCAGGTTCCATCGGCCAGTGCCAGACTCCTGGTCGTGTGTTCAAGGGCAAGAAAATGTCCGGTCACATGGGCGCCGAGCGCGTGACTGTTCAGTCCCTGGAAGTAGTTCGCGTAGACGCTGAACGCAACCTGCTGCTGGTCAAGGGTGCCGTTCCTGGCGCTACTGGCGGCGACGTGGTTGTACGTCCGGCTGTCAAGGCTCGCGGTTAAGGGGAAACTGACATGCAACTTAACGTAAATGACGCTCAGGCGATCGAAGTTTCCGAACTGACCTTCGGTGGCGAATTCAACGAGACGCTGGTTCACCAAGCAGTCGTGGCCTACATGGCCGGCGGCCGTCAGGGCACCAAGCAGCAGAAGACCCGTTCCGACGTGGCTGGTGGCGGTAAGCGCCCATGGCGTCAGAAGGGTACTGGCCGTGCTCGTGCTGGTACCACTCGTGGTCCGATCTGGCGTGGCGGTGGTGTTACCTTCGCAGCTCGCCCTCAAGATCACTCGCAGAAGCTCAACAAGAAGATGTACCGCGCAGCCCTGCGCTCCATCCTCGCTGAGCTGGTGCGTAGCGACCGTCTGGTCGTGGTTCAGGACTTCGCTGTTGAAGCGCCGAAAACCAAAGATCTGCTGAACAAGCTGAACGGCATGGGTCTGAACGACGTTCTGATCGTTTCCGACGCTGTTGATCAGAACCTGTACCTGGCTGCTCGTAACCTGCCGCACGTCGATGTACGTGACGTACAAGGTTCCGACCCAGTCAGTCTGATCGCATACGAGAAAGTGTTGATCACTGTCTCGGCCGTGAAGAAATTCGAGGAGCTGCTGGGATGAACCAGGAACGCGTATTCAAAGTCCTCCTTGGCCCGCACGTTTCCGAGAAGGCTACCGTTCTGGCTGAGAAAAAAGGCCAGTTCGTATTCAAGGTTGCTACCGACGCAACCAAGCTGGAAATCAAGAAAGCTGTCGAAGGCCTGTTCAACGTAAAAGTTGAAAACGTGTCGACTGTTAACGTTCTGGGTAAAACCAAGCGTACCGCACGTGGTCTGGGCAAGCGTAATGACTGGAAGAAGGCGATCGTCTCCCTTCAGCCAGGCCAAGATCTCGATTTCAGCAGCAGTGCTGAGTAAGGAAGGGGTGCATCATGGCAATCGTTAAATGCAAACCGACTTCCCCTGGCCGCCGTTTCGTGGTCAAGGTGGTCAACAAGGAGCTGCACAAAGGCGCTCCTCACGCACCGCTGCTCGAGAAGAAATCGAAGTCTGGTGGTCGTAACAACAATGGCCGTATTACCACTCGTCACGTTGGTGGTGGTCATAAGCAGCATTACCGTCTGGTCGACTTCCGTCGCAACGACAAAGATGGCATTCCAGCCACTGTCGAGCGTATCGAATACGATCCAAACCGTACTGCTCACATCGCCCTGCTGTGCTACGCAGACGGTGAGCGTCGCTACATCATCGCCCCTAAAGGCGTGAGCGCTGGCGACCAGCTGATCGCAGGTGCCCTGGCCCCAATCAAGGCCGGTAACTCCCTGCAGCTGCGCAACATCCCAGTAGGTAGCACCATTCACGGCGTCGAACTGAAGCCGGGTAAAGGTGCTCAGATCGCTCGTTCCGCTGGTGCTTCGGCTCAGCTGATCGCTCGTGACGGCGTATACGTGACTCTGCGTCTGCGCTCCGGTGAGATGCGTAAAGTACTGGCTGAGTGCCGTGCGACCCTGGGCGAAGTCTCGAACTCCGAGCACAGCCTGCGTTCGCTGGGTAAAGCTGGTGCCAAACGCTGGCGCGGCGTTCGCCCAACCGTTCGTGGTGTTGCCATGAACCCGGTTGACCACCCACATGGTGGTGGTGAAGGTCGTACCTCCGGTGGTCGTCATCCGGTATCGCCATGGGGCTTCCCAACCAAGGGTGCTAAAACCCGCGGTAATAAGCGTACCGACAACATGATCGTCCGTCGTCGCAAGTAACTAGAGGGATACGACAGTGCCACGTTCTCTGAAAAAAGGTCCTTTTATCGATCTTCACCTGTTGAAGAAGGTCGAAGTGGCGGTGGAGAAGAACGATCGCAAACCAGTTAAAACCTGGTCGCGTCGCTCGATGATCCTGCCACAAATGGTCGGTCTGACCATCGCGGTTCACAACGGTCGCCAGCATGTCCCAGTTCTCGTGAACGAAGACATGGTCGGCCACAAACTGGGCGAGTTCGCCGGTACCCGCACCTATCGCGGGCACGTGGCTGACAAGAAAGCCAAGCGTTAAGGGGTAAGGAAATGGAAGTAGCCGCTAAGTTGTCGGGCGCTCGCATCTCCGCCCAGAAAGCCCGCTTGGTCGCCGACCAGATCCGCGGGAAGAAGGTGGGCGAAGCGCTCAACCTGTTGGCCTTCAGCAGCAAAAAAGCCGCTGAAATCATGAAGAAAGTCCTCGAGTCGGCCGTTGCCAACGCCGAACACAACGAAGGCGCAGACGTTGATGACCTGAAGGTCTCCACCGTCTTCGTCAACGAAGGGCGTTCGCTGAAGCGCATCATGCCACGTGCCAAAGGCCGTGCTGATCGCATCGTCAAGCGGTCTTGCCATATCACTGTCAAGGTTGCGGACAAGTAACGGAGTCGATCAGATGGGTCAGAAAGTACATCCCACTGGCATTCGCCTGGGAATCGTCAAGGAGCACACCTCCGTCTGGTACGCAGACGGTGCTACTTACGCAGATTACCTGTTGAAGGATCTGAAAACGCGTGAGTACCTCCAAGACAAACTAAAAAGCGCGTCCGTAAGCCGTATCGATATTCATCGTCCGGCTCAAACTGCACGCATCACCATCCACACCGCTCGTCCCGGTATCGTTATCGGGAAGAAAGGTGAAGATGTCGAGAAGCTGCGTCAGGACCTGACCAAGCAGATGGGTGTGCCTGTGCACATCAACATCGAAGAGATCCGCAAGCCGGAACTCGACGCTATGCTGGTTGCGCAGAGCGTAGCTCAGCAGCTGGAACGCCGCGTAATGTTCCGTCGCGCCATGAAGCGCGCCGTGCAGAACGCCATGCGTATTGGTGCCAAGGGCATCAAGATCCAGGTGAGCGGTCGTCTCGGCGGTGCTGAGATTGCTCGTACCGAGTGGTATCGCGAAGGTCGTGTGCCTCTGCACACCCTGCGTGCCGATATCGACTACAACACCTACGAAGCTCACACCACTTACGGTGTGATCGGTGTGAAGGTTTGGATCTTCAAAGGCGAAGTTATTGGTGGTCGCCAAGAAGAACTGAAACCACAAGCACCAGCGCCTCGTAAAAAAGCTGCTAAGTAAGGGGTACGCCAAATGTTGCAACCAAAGCGTACAAAATTCCGCAAGCAGATGACTGGCCACAACCGTGGTCTGGCACTGCGCGGTAGCAAAGTCAGCTTCGGCGAATTCGCCCTGAAAGCTGTTGCTCGCGGTCGCCTCACCGCTCGCCAGATCGAGTCCGCACGTCGTGCGCTGACCCGTCACGTTAAGCGTGGCGGTAAGATCTGGATCCGTGTGTTCCCGGACAAGCCGATCTCCAAGAAGCCTCTCGAGGTTCGTATGGGTAAAGGTAAGGGCTCCGTGGAATACTGGGTTGCCCAGATCCAGCCAGGCAAAGTCCTGTACGAGATCGAGGGTGTTTCTGAAGAGCTGGCGCGCGAAGCTTTCGCCCTGGCTGCTGCAAAGCTGCCTCTCGCCACCTCCTTTGTTAAGCGGACGGTGATGTGATGAAAGCGAATGAACTTCGTGAAAAATCTGCACAGCAACTGAATGAGCAATTGCTCGGCTTGCTGCGCGACCAGTTCAATCTGCGTATGCAGAAAGCAACTGGCCAGTTGGGTCAGTCGCACCTGCTCTCGCAAGTTAAGCGTGACATCGCTCGCGTGAAAACTGTGCTCAACCAGCAGGCAGGTAAGTGATCATGGCTGAAGCTGAAAAAACCGTCCGTACGCTGACTGGCCGTGTCGTCAGCGACAAAATGGACAAGACCATCACCGTTCTGATCGAGCGTCGCGTAAAGCACCCGATCTACGGTAAATACGTTAAGCGTTCGACTAAGCTGCACGCGCACGACGAATCCAACCAGTGCAAAATCGGCGACAAGGTTTCCATCCGTGAAACCCGTCCGCTGGCCAAGACCAAGTCCTGGGCACTGGTTGAAGTCCTCGAACGCGCTGTTGAAGTCTAAGGGCTAGGGGTCGGAGAAATTTTATGATTCAGACTCAATCCATGCTCGATGTGGCCGATAACAGCGGCGCTCGTCGCGTCATGTGCATCAAGGTACTCGGCGGTTCGCACCGCCGTTACGCCGGCATCGGTGACATCATCAAAGTAACCGTCAAGGAAGCAATTCCGCGCGGTAAGGTCAAAAAAGGCCAGGTGATGACCGCTGTTGTCGTCCGTACCCGTCACGGTGTACGTCGCGCTGACGGTTCCATCATTCGTTTCGACGGCAACGCTGCTGTTCTGCTGAACACCAAGCAAGAGCCGATCGGCACTCGCATCTTCGGGCCAGTGACCCGTGAACTTCGTACTGAGAAGTTCATGAAGATCGTCTCGCTCGCCCCTGAAGTGCTGTAAGGAGATCCGACATGCAAAAGATTCGTCGTGACGACGAGATCATCGTGATCGCCGGCAAAGACAAAGGTAAGCGCGGTAAGGTGCTGAAGGTTCTCGCTGATGACCGTCTGGTCATCGGTGGTGTGAACCTGGTTAAGCGTCATACCAAGCCTAACCCGATGGCGGGCGTTCAGGGCGGTATCGTCGAAAAAGAAGCGCCTCTGCACGCTTCCAACGTTGCCATCTTCAACGGCGAAACCAACAAGGCTGACCGCGTTGGTTTCAAAGTAGAAGACGGTAAGAAAATTCGTGTCTTCAAGTCGACCCAAAAAGCGGTTGATGCTTGAACACTGCTAGGTAGAAGACCATGGCACGACTGAAAGAGATTTACCGGAACGAAATCGCTCCCAAGCTTAAGGAAGAACTTAAGCTGTCGAACGTGATGGAAGTTCCACGCGTAACCAAGATCACCCTGAACATGGGTCTGGGCGAAGCCATCGGTGACAAAAAAGTCATCGAGCACGCTGTAGCCGACCTGGAAAAGATCACCGGTCAAAAGCCGGTCGTGACTTTCGCTCGTAAATCCATCGCGGGCTTCAAAGTCCGTGAGGGATGGCCGATCGGCGTCAAGGTGACCCTGCGTAGCGACAAGATGTACGAATTCCTGGACCGCCTGCTGGCGATCTCCCTGCCTCGGGTTCGCGACTTCCGCGGCCTGAATGCCAAGTCCTTCGATGGCCGTGGCAACTACAGCATGGGCGTGAAAGAGCAGATCATCTTCCCGGAAATCGATTACGACAAGATCGATGCTCTGCGCGGTTTGGACATCACCCTGACCACCACTGCTCGTTCGGACGACGAAGGCCGCGCTCTGCTGCGTGCTTTCAAGTTCCCGTTCCGCAACTGATTGGAGTAGGAAAATGGCCAAGAAGAGCATGAAAAACCGCGAGCTGAAGCGTCAGCTCACGGTAGCCAAGTTCGCTAAAAAGCGCGCTGAGCTGAAAGCGACCATCGTCAACGTGAACGCCTCTCCAGAAGAGCGTTTCGCTGCCGTAGTCGCTCTGCAGAAGCAGCCGCGTGACGCTAGCGCTGCGCGCCTGCGCAACCGTTGCCGCCTGACCGGTCGTCCTCACGGTGTATACCGTAAGTTCGGCCTGGGCCGTAACATGCTGCGTCAAGCTGCAATGCGCGGCGACGTACCAGGTCTGGTCAAGGCCTCCTGGTAATCGCTGTCGGTGTGATCCCGACGGAAGGGGAGCAATCTTCCGACCGTCGGTGACCTCACCAAGAAACAAGCCCCTATATGGGGCTTGTTTCGTTTCTGCCTTGTGTCTAGAATGACCGGCTCACCCGAGCCTGGGTTTTTTACCCTGCCCGCTCGGGTGGTTGTGATAGCCGCAAGGCTAATAATTCTTGTATCAGGAGCATCTAGCCCATGAGTATGCAGGACCCGTTAGCGGACATGCTAACTCGCATCCGTAATGCCCAGATGGCTGAAAAGTCCGTCGTAAGCATGCCTTCCTCTACCCTGAAGGTCGCGGTTGCCAAAGTTCTGAAAGACGAAGGTTACATCGCTGGCTACCAGGTTACTGGTGAGGCCAAGCCGTCCCTGTCGATCGAACTCAAGTACTTCGAAGGCCGTCCGGTCATCGAGGAACTGAAGCGTTCCAGCCGTCCTGGCCTGCGCCAGTACAAGTCCGTCACAGATCTGCCGAAAGTTCGTGGCGGCCTGGGCGTGTCTATCGTCTCCACCAACAAAGGTGTGATGACTGACCGCGCTGCGCGCGCTGCCGGTGTCGGCGGCGAAGTTCTGTGCACAGTGTTCTAAGGGGAGATAGGCATGTCTCGCGTCGCTAAGAACCCCGTTAAGCTGCCAGCAGGCGTCGAAGTAAAATTCGCCGGCCAGCAGCTTTCGGTGAAGGGTGCCAAAGGCGCTCTCGAACTGAACGTTCACTCGTCTGTTGAAGTTACCGAAGAGTCCGGCGAACTGCGTTTCGTCGCTCGCAACGGTGATCAGCAAGCTCGCGCCATGGCCGGTACTACCCGTGCTCTGGTCAACAACATGGTCCAAGGCGTAAGCCAAGGCTTCGAGCGCAAGCTCCAGCTGGTCGGTGTTGGTTACAAGGCACAGGCTAAAGGCACCGTCCTGAACCTGGCTCTGGGCTTCTCGCATCCAGTGGACTACGAACTGCCAGCCGGTATCACCGCTGAAACTCCTAGCCAGACCGACATCCTGATCAAGGGTATCGACAAGCAGCTGGTAGGTCAGGTGGCCGCTGAAATCCGCGACTTCCGTCCACCAGAGCCGTACAAAGGCAAGGGTGTGCGTTACGCGGACGAAGTAGTCCGTCGTAAAGAAGCCAAGAAGAAGTAGGGCCTAGCAAATGACCGACAAAAAAGTTACTCGACTGCGTCGCGCTCGCAAAGCACGTCTCAAGATGCACGAACTCGAAGTCGTGCGCCTGTGCGTGTTCCGCTCCTCGCAGCACATCTATGCCCAGGTCATTTCGGCCGACGGCAGCAAGGTTCTGGCAAGCGCCTCGACCTTGGACAAAGACCTGCGTGATGGCGCCACTGGCAACATCGACGCGGCCACTAAGGTTGGCAAGCTGGTAGCTGAGCGCGCGAAAGCCGCCGGTGTATCTCAAGTTGCCTTTGACCGTTCCGGCTTCAAGTACCATGGCCGCGTCAAAGCGCTGGCTGATGCTGCTCGTGAAGGCGGGCTGGAGTTCTAAGTTATGGCAAATAACGATCAAAAGCGCGACGAAGGCTACATCGAGAAGCTGGTTCAAGTTAACCGCGTAGCTAAAACCGTTAAAGGCGGCCGTATCTTCACCTTCACCGCGCTGACCGTGGTTGGTGATGGCAAGGGTCGCGTTGGCTTCGGCCGTGGCAAATCGCGCGAAGTACCTGCCGCGATCCAGAAAGCCATGGAAGCTGCTCGTCGCAACATGATCCAGGTTGACCTGAAGGGCACCACCCTGCAGTACGCCACCAAGGCTGCCCACGGCGCCTCGAAGGTTTACATGCAGCCTGCTTCGGAAGGTACCGGTATCATCGCCGGCGGCGCCATGCGTGCTGTCCTGGAAGTTGCTGGTGTTCAGAACGTCCTGGCCAAGTGCTACGGTTCGACCAACCCAGTGAACGTGGTTTACGCCACCTTCAAGGGTCTGAAAGCCATGCAATCTCCTGAGTCCATTGCTGCCAAGCGCGGCAAGAGCGTTGAGGAGATCTTCTGATCATGGCAACCGTAAAAGTAACGCTGATCAAGAGCGTCTCGGGCCGTATTCCTAACCACAAACTGTGCGTTAAGGGTCTGGGTCTGCGTCGCATCGGTCACACTGTAGAAGTCCAGGATACTCCCGAGAACCGCGGGATGATCAACAAGGCTTACTACATGCTGCGCGTCGAGGGTTAATCGATGAAACTCAATGATCTGAGTCCAGCGCCGGGTTCCCGTCGCGAAAAGCATCGTCCGGGTCGTGGTATCGGTAGCGGTCTGGGTAAGACCGGCGGCCGTGGCCACAAAGGTCAGACCTCCCGTTCGGGTGGTTCGATCGCTCCGGGCTTCGAAGGCGGTCAACAGCCGCTGCACCGTCGTCTGCCGAAATTCGGCTTCGTTTCCCTGAAAGCCATGGACCGCGCCGAAGTGCGTCTGTCCGAGCTGGCCAAGGTGGAAGGCGACGTGATCTCCGTGCAATCCTTGAAGGATGCCAACGTGATCAACCAGAACGTACAGCGTGTGAAAATCATGCTGTCTGGCGAAGTCACTCGCGCAGTCACCATCAAGGGTATCGCAGCCACCAAGGGTGCGCGTGCGGCTATCGAAGCAGCTGGCGGCAAGTTCGAGGAATAAATGGCTAAGCAAGGTGCTCTCTCTTCGCTCGGTAAGGGCGGGATGTCGGAACTCTGGGCTCGTCTGCGCTTTCTGTTCATGGCGATCATCGTCTATCGGATAGGTGCGCATATCCCGGTTCCAGGCATCAATCCGGACCGTCTGGCGGATCTGTTTCGGCAGAATGAGGGGACCATTCTTAGCTTGTTCAACATGTTTTCCGGTGGCGCGCTCGAGCGCATGAGCATCTTTGCACTGGGGATCATGCCGTACATCTCGGCATCGATCATCATGCAGCTGATGACGGCGGTCAGCCCGCAACTGGAGCAGTTGAAGAAGGAAGGTGAAGCTGGCCGTCGCAAGATCAGCCAGTACACCCGCTACGGCACCGTTATCCTGGCACTGGTACAAGCCATTGGCATGTCCATTGGCCTGGCCAACCAGGGCGTGGCGTTTTCTGCGGGCCTGGGCTTCCATGTCGTCGCCGTCTCCACTTTCGTGGCAGGCGCGATGTTCATGATGTGGCTGGGCGAGCAGATCACCGAGCGCGGTGTGGGCAACGGTATCTCGATGTTGATCTTCGCAGGTATCGTTGCCGGTCTTCCGAGAGCAATCGGGCAGTCTTTCGAGTCTGCGCGCACAGGCGATATCAACATTTTCGCCCTGGTCGCTATCGGTTTGCTGGCAGTAGCGATTATCGGTTTCGTGGTGTTCATTGAGCGTGGTCAGCGTCGTATCGCCGTTCACTACGCCAAGCGTCAGCAGGGCCGCAAGGTCTTCGCTGCGCAGACCAGCCACTTGCCGCTGAAGGTGAACATGGCGGGGGTTATCCCGGCCATTTTCGCGAGCAGCATTCTGCTGTTCCCGGCTTCGCTGGGTGCCTGGTTCGGTCAGTCCGAAGGTATGGGCTGGCTGCAGGACATCTCGCAGTCGATCGCTCCTGGTCAGCCGTTGAACATTCTGCTGTTTAGTGCAGGGATCATTTTCTTCTGCTTCTTCTACACAGCGTTGATGTTCAATCCGAAAGACGTAGCGGAAAACCTGAAGAAGTCCGGTGCCTTTATTCCGGGTATCCGTCCTGGTGAGCAGTCGGCGCGCTACATTGATGGCGTTCTGACCCGTTTGACCATGTTCGGTGCTCTTTACATGATGGCCGTCTGCCTTCTGCCCCAGTTCCTGGTGGTAGCAGCAAATGTGCCGTTCTACCTTGGCGGGACCTCGTTGCTGATTGTGGTAGTGGTTGTGATGGACTTCATGTCCCAAGTACAATCGCACCTCGTTTCGCACCAGTACGAATCCCTGATGAAGAAAGCCAACCTGAAAGGCTACGGTGGCAGCGGTCTGCTGCGCTGATACGCCCCTAAGGTTCGAGGAGTCGGTAATGAAAGTTCGTGCATCGGTGAAAAAGCTGTGCCGTAACTGCAAGATCATCCGTCGCGAAGGCGTCGTACGAGTGATCTGCAGCGCGGAACCGCGTCACAAACAGCGCCAAGGCTGAGTGTGATCTGCGCTTCAAACCCAGCAGCTAGTGTGCTGCTGGGTTGATTATTCGTTTCTACAGCGATATTATCTCGCGCCCTATTTCTTGGCTTCCGGGGCGTAGGTAGCTGTCAATTGGAGTCCCACTGAATGGCCCGTATTGCAGGCGTCAACATTCCAGATAACAAGCATACTGTTATCTCGCTGACCTACATCTATGGTGTCGGTCGCACAACTGCACAGAAGATCTGTGCAGACGCTGGTGTCAACCCAGCCGCAAAGATCAAGGATCTGAGCGACGAGCAAATCGAAACCCTGCGTGGCGAAGTCGCGAAGTTCACCACCGAAGGTGACCTGCGTCGTGACATCAACATGAAGATCAAGCGCTTGATGGACCTGGGTTGCTACCGCGGCCTGCGTCATCGTAAAGGTCTGCCGGTTCGCGGTCAGCGCACCAAGACCAACGCACGCACCCGTAAGGGCCCGCGTAAGCCGATCCGCAAGTAACCGCCCAGGAATATAGACATGGCAAAACCTGCTGCTCGTCCTCGTAAGAAAGTCAAAAAGACAGTGGTTGATGGCATCGCCCACATCCATGCGTCTTTCAACAACACCATCGTGACCATCACCGACCGTCAGGGCAATGCTTTGTCCTGGGCGACCTCCGGTGGTTCGGGTTTCCGTGGTTCGCGCAAATCCACCCCGTTCGCAGCACAGATCGCTGCTGAGCGTGCTGGTCAAGCTGCGCTGGAATACGGTCTGAAGAACCTCGACGTAAACGTCAAGGGTCCAGGTCCAGGTCGTGAGTCCGCCGTTCGTGCTTTGAACAGCTGTGGCTACAAGATCGCCAGCATCACCGACGTGACGCCAATCCCGCATAACGGGTGCCGTCCGCCGAAGAAGCGCCGCGTGTAATCAGGAGACAGAAGAATGGCACGTTACATTGGTCCAAAATGCAAACTGTCTCGTCGTGAAGGCACCGATCTGTTCCTGAAGAGCGGCGTTCGCGCTCTGGAATCGAAGTGCAACATCGAAGCAGCCCCAGGTATCCACGGCCAGCGCCGTGGCCGTCAGTCCGACTACGGTACCCAGCTGCGCGAGAAACAAAAAGTCCGTCGTATCTACGGTGTTCTGGAGCGTCAGTTCCGCGGTTACTACCAAGCTGCTGCCTCGAAAAAAGGCGCAACCGGTGAGAACCTGCTGCAACTGCTCGAGTGCCGTCTGGATAACGTCGTTTACCGTATGGGCTTCGGCTCGACTCGTTCCGAGTCCCGTCAGCTGGTTTCGCACAAAGCGATCAGCGTCAACGGTAAGACTGTAAACATTCCATCCTACCAAGTTCGTCCGGGTGACGTGGTCGCGGTTCGCGAGAAGTCGTCGAACCAGCTGCGCATTGTTCAAGCCCTTGAACTGTGCGCCCAGCGTGGCCGAGTTGAGTGGGTAGACGTAGATGCTGCTAAAAAGTCGGGCGTTTTCAAGAACGTTCCTGCTCGCGGCGACCTGTCTGCCGACATCAACGAAAACCTGATTGTCGAGCTCTACTCCAAGTAAGGGCTAGAAAATAGGTGCATCCATGCAGATTTCGGTAAATGAGTTCCTGACTCCCCGCCATATTGATGTGCAGGTAGTCAGTCCGACCCGCGCCAAGATCACGCTCGAGCCTCTCGAGCGTGGTTTCGGCCATACCCTGGGCAACGCGCTGCGCCGCATCCTGTTGTCCTCCATGCCTGGCTGTGCAGTAGTCGAGGCCGAGATCGATGGCGTACTCCATGAGTACTCCGCGATCGAAGGTGTACAGGAAGATGTCATTGAAATCCTGTTGAACCTGAAAGGCCTGGCTATCAAGCTGCACGGTCGTGACGAAGTTACGCTGACCTTGTCGAAAAAGGGTTCGGGGGTGGTTACCGCTGCCGATATTCAGCTGGATCACGATGTCGAGATCGTCAACCCCGATCACGTAATCGCGAACCTGGCGTCGAATGGCGCCCTGAACATGAAGCTCACTGTAGCTCGTGGTCGCGGTTACGAGCCGGCCGACTCCCGTCAGACCGACGAAGACGAAAGCCGTAGCATTGGCCGTCTGCAGTTGGACGCTTCGTTCAGCCCGGTGCGTCGTATCGCCTATGTGGTCGAAAACGCCCGTGTTGAACAGCGTACCAACTTGGACAAGCTGGTCATTGATCTGGAAACCAACGGCACCCTGGATCCTGAAGAGGCTATCCGCCGCGCTGCGACCATCCTGCAACAGCAGCTGGCCGCGTTCGTCGACCTCAAAGGTGACAGCGAGCCTGTCGTAGTCGAGCAGGAAGACGAGATCGATCCGATCCTGCTGCGTCCGGTTGACGACCTGGAACTGACTGTACGTTCGGCCAACTGCCTCAAGGCGGAGAACATCTACTACATCGGCGACCTGATTCAGCGTACCGAAGTAGAGCTGTTGAAGACTCCTAACCTGGGCAAGAAGTCCCTGACTGAAATCAAGGACGTCCTGGCCTCTCGTGGTCTGTCTCTCGGCATGCGCCTCGACAACTGGCCGCCTGCAAGTCTTAAGAAAGACGACAAGGCGACCGCCTGATCGTCGTAATCACCGAACGTAGTGTTTGGTAAGGAATGAATCATGCGTCATCGTAAAAGTGGACGTCACCTGAGCCGTACCAGCTCTCACCGCAAGGCTATGTTCCAGAACATGGCAGTGTCGTTGATCGAGCACGAGCTGATCAAAACCACCCTGCCGAAAGCCAAGGAACTGCGCCGCGTTGCCGAGCCGCTGATCACCCTGGCCAAGGAAGACAGCGTTGCTAACCGTCGTCTGGCCTTCGACCGTACCCGTTCGAAGTCCGCTGTTGGCAAACTGTTCAACGACCTGGGCAAGCGTTACGCCACCCGTCAGGGCGGCTACCTGCGCATCCTGAAGTGCGGTTTCCGCGCTGGCGACAACGCGCCTATGGCGTACGTCGAGCTGGTTGATCGTCCGGTCGGCGGTGCTGTAGAAGCTGCTGAGTAAGACGTTCTGTCTGCTACAAAGAACCGGGCCTAGTGCCCGGTTTTTTGTGCCTGCATGTATTGTTTGTTTCTATTGATGTGAATCAATCAATGAATTTGTCCTTGTAACATACCTGCTCAATACTCTCCTTCAAGCCGTTTAGCCCGGCGCTTGAAGACCGTTAAGGAGAGCCCATGAGCAAGATACTCACCACCGCCAGCGGTGCACCTGTAGCTGACAACCAGAATTCCCGTTCTGCCGGCCCGCGCGGCCCGTTGCTGCTCGACGACTTCCACCTGATCGAGAAGCTCGCCCACTTCAACCGTGAGAACATCCCTGAGCGGCGCGTTCACGCCAAGGGGTCGGGTGCCTACGGCACATTCACTGTCACCCGCGACATTACCGGCTACACCAGTGCCAAGCTTTTCGCACAGGTTGGCAAGCAGACCGAGACCTTCCTGCGTTTCTCCACGGTTGGTGGCGAACGCGGTTCGGCAGACACCGAGCGCGACCCGCGTGGTTTTGCAGTGAAGTTCTACACCGAGGAAGGCAACTGGGACATCGTCGGTAACAACACGCCGGTGTTTTTCATCCGTGACCCGCTCAAGTTCCCGGACTTTATCCACACCCAGAAGCGTCACCCGCAAAGCAACTTGAAGAATGCCCAGATGATGTGGGATTTCTGGTCGCACTCTCCCGAGGCATTGCACCAGGTCACCATCCTGTTCTCCGACCGGGGTATCCCGGATGGTTACCGCCACATGCACGGCTTCGGCAGCCACACCTACAGCCTGATCAATGCGCAAGGTGAGCGCACCTGGGTGAAGTGGCACTTCAAGACTCGACAGGGCATCAAGAATCTGGCTCCAGCAGAGGCTGCACGCCTTGCAGGCAGTGACCCGGACTACGCTCAGCGTGACCTGTTCGAGGCCATCGAGCGCAGTGATTTTCCACGTTGGTCGGTCTGCATCCAGGTGATGAGTGAAGCCGAGGCAGCCAGCCGCGACGAAAACCCGTTCGACGTGACCAAGACCTGGTCGCAGAAGGACTATCCACTGATCGAAGTGGGCGTGCTGGAGCTCAACCGCAACCCGCTCAACTACTTCGCCGAAGTCGAGCAGGCGGCATTTGGCCCGAGCAACATGGTGCCCGGTGTAGGCCTGTCGCCCGACCGCATGCTGCAAGGCCGCGTATTCGCCTATGCGGATGCGCATCGCTACCGGGTGGGCACCAACCACCAGCAGTTGCCCGTCAACGCCCCGCGTTGCCCGGTAAACAGCTACCAGCGTGACGGTTCGATGGCCACCGGCAGTTATGGCAGCGCGCCGAACTACGAGCCAAACAGCTACACCGATGCACCGAAAGAGTCGCCTCGCCACGCCGAGCCAGCGTTGGCCCTCAATGGTTCGGCCGACCGTTACGACCACCGCGAGGACGATGATTACTACAGCCATGCCGGCGCGCTGTTCCGCCTGATGAGTGATGAGCAGAAAACCCTGCTGATCAACAACATCGCCGGTGCTATGGCAGGCGTCAGCGAAGACGTGATTCAGCGGCAGCTGCAGTACTTCTTCAAGGCGGACCCAGCCTACGGTGAAGGTATCGCCAAGGCCCTGGGGCTGAATCTCGCCTAACTCGAAGTGATAAGAAGAACCGCCCTCATTTGGGCGGTTTTTCAATGAATATCACTACTGTTTAACCGATTTTTTGCTTCTAGTTGCGCGTTTTTCAGTGACCGAGACGAAAAGCTGGTTCACACTATGTGGTATTCAAGTTTCAACACGGAGAAGCAGGGCGATGCAAGGTCACCCGGACGTAATCAACTACCTCGTCACGTTGCTGAAGGGCGAACTGGCAGCACGCGACCAGTACTTCATTCACTCGCGCATGTACGAAGACTGGGGCCTGTCCAAGCTCTACGAGCGTATCAACCACGAGATGGAAGAAGAGACGCAGCACGCCGATGCGCTGATGCGCCGTATCCTCATGCTCGAAGGTACCCCGGACATGCGCGCCGATGACCTGGAAGTGGGCAGCACCGTACCGGAAATGATCGAGGCCGACCTCAAGCTCGAGTACAAGGTGCGCGCCGCGCTGTGCAAAGGCATTGAACTGTGCGAACTGCACAAGGACTACATCAGCCGCGACATCCTGCGTGCGCAGTTGGCCGATACCGAAGAAGATCACACCTACTGGCTGGAGAAGCAGCAGGGCCTGATCAAGGTCATCGGCCTGGAGAACTACCTGCAGTCGCAGATGTAAGTTATCCACAGACCACAAAAAAGCCCCTGGTACCCACGGTACCAGGGGCTTTTTTAATCCACAGGCCGGTCAGGCCCGGTCACGCTCCAGCAACGGCTTGAGGTAATGCCCGGTGTAGGACTGTTTCATCTTGGTCAGTTCTTCCGGGGTGCCGCAGGCAATGATCTGCCCACCTTTGGAGCCACCTTCCGGTCCCAGGTCCACCAGCCAGTCGGCCGTCTTGATCACGTCCAGGTTGTGCTCGATCACCACCACGGTGTTGCCGTGGTCGCGCAGGCGATGCAGCACGTCCAGCAATTGCTGGATATCGGCGAAGTGCAGCCCGGTGGTCGGTTCATCGAGGATGTACAGCGTCTTGCCGGTATCGCGCTTGGACAGTTCCCGCGAAAGTTTTACCCGCTGCGCCTCGCCACCGGACAAAGTGGTCGCCGACTGCCCCAGCTTGATGTACGAAAGACCTACATCCATCAGGGTCTGCAGCTTGCGCGCCAGGGCCGGCACCGCGTCGAAGAACTCGCGGGCATCCTCGATGGTCATTTCCAGCACCTCGTGGATGTTCTTGCCCTTGTACTTGATCTCCAGGGTTTCACGGTTGTAGCGCTTGCTCTTGCACACGTCGCACGGCACGTAGATGTCCGGCAGGAAGTGCATCTCCACCTTGATCAGGCCGTCGCCCTGGCAAGCCTCGCAGCGACCGCCCTTGACGTTGAACGAGAAGCGACCTGGGCCATAGCCGCGCGAGCGCGATTCCGGCACGCCGGAGAACAGTTCGCGGATCGGGGTGAAGATGCCGGTGTAGGTCGCCGGGTTCGAGCGCGGTGTGCGGCCGATCGGGCTCTGGTCGATATCGACCACCTTGTCCAGATGCTGCAGGCCGTCCATGCTGCTGTGCGCGGCGGCTTCCAGGGTGCTTGCGCCGTTGAGCGCAGTGGCTGCCAGCGGGAACAGGGTGTTGTTGATCAGCGTCGACTTGCCCGAGCCGGACACACCGGTCACGCAGGTCAGCAGGCCGATCGGAATCTCCAGGTCGACGTTCTGCAAGTTGTTGCCACGGGCGCCCTTGAGCTTGAGCTGCAGCTTCTTGTCGCGCGGGGTGCGCTTGGCCGGCACGACGATCTTCTTGCGCCCCGACAGGTACTTGCCGGTCAGTGAGTCAGGGTGGTCCATGACCTCCTGCGGCGTACCCTCGGCCACGATCTGGCCACCATGCACACCCGCACCTGGGCCGATGTCCACGACGTAGTCGGCCAGGCGAATGGCATCCTCGTCGTGCTCGACCACGATCACCGTGTTGCCCAGGTCGCGCAGGTGGTTGAGGGTGGCCAGCAAGCGGTCGTTGTCCCGTTGATGAAGGCCGATGGACGGTTCATCGAGGATGTACATGACCCCCACCAGGCCGGCGCCGATCTGGCTGGCCAGGCGGATACGCTGGGCTTCGCCGCCCGACAGGGTATCGGCGCTGCGGTCGAGGGTGAGGTAGTCGAGGCCGACGTTGACCAGGAACTGCAAACGCTCGCAGATTTCCTTGAGGATCTTCGCGGCGATTTCGCCACGGCGGCCGGTCAGTGTCAGCGCGCCGAAATAATTGCTTGCCTCACCGATGGGCAGGTTGGTGACCGCCGGCAGGGTCTTTTCGCCTACCCACACATGCCGTGCCTCACGGCGCAGGCGGGTGCCGCGGCAGTCGGGGCAGGGCTGGGTGCCGAGGAACTTGGCCAGCTCCTCGCGCACGGTGGCGGATTCGGTCTCGCGGTAGCGGCGCTCAAGGTTCGGCACGATGCCTTCGAACGGGTGCGAGCGCTTGACGATGTCGCCCCGGTCGTTGAGGTACTTGAAGTCGACGCTCTGCTTGCCGCTGCCTTGCAAAATCACCTTCTGGTGCTCGGCCGACAGTTCGCCGAATGGCTCCTCAAGGCTGAAGCCGTAGTGCGCGGCGAGCGAACCGAGCATCTGGAAGTAATAGACGTTGCGCCTGTCCCAGCCGCGGATCGCACCCTCGGCCAAGGTCAGCTCACTATTTACCAGGCGCTTGGTGTCGAAGAACTGCTTCACGCCCAGGCCGTCACAGGTGGGGCAGGCGCCAGCCGGGTTGTTGAAGGAGAACAGCTTGGGTTCCAGCTCGCTGATGGCATGGCCGCAGATCGGGCAAGCGAAGCGTGCGGAGAAAATCGTCTCTTCGCCTTCTTCGTCGTCCATCGGTGCCACCAGGGCAATACCGTCGGCCAGCTTGAGCGCGGTTTCGAACGATTCGGCCAGGCGCTGCTGCAGGTCGGCGCGCACCTTGAAGCGGTCCACCACCACGTCGATGCTGTGCTTTTTCTGCTTGTCCAGCTTGGGCAGTTCGTCGAGCTCATAGAGCTTGCCGTTGACCCGCGCCCGCACGAAGCCCTGGGCGCGCAGTTCATCGAACACGGCCAGGTGCTCACCCTTGCGCTCGCGGATTACCGGCGCCAGCAACATCAGCTTGCTGCCTTCCGGGCGCTCCAGCACCAGGTCGACCATCTGGCTGATCGTTTGCGCCTCCAGCGGAATGTCATGGTCCGGGCAGCGTGGGGTGCCTACGCGCGCATAGAGCAAGCGCAGGTAGTCGTAGATCTCGGTGATGGTGCCAACCGTCGAACGCGGGTTGTGCGAGGTCGATTTCTGCTCGATGGAAATGGCCGGCGACAAGCCTTCGATAGTGTCGACGTCAGGTTTTTCCATCATCGACAGAAATTGCCGGGCATAGGCCGACAGCGACTCCACATAGCGGCGCTGGCCTTCGGCGTACAGTGTGTCGAAGGCAAGCGACGACTTGCCGGACCCGGACAGGCCGGTGATCACGATCAGCTTGTCGCGTGGCAGGGTCAGGTCGATGTTCTTAAGGTTGTGGGTACGCGCCCCACGAATCAGGATCTTGTCCACTGCGGCCTCGCTTGGCGGGCATAAACAAGGAAGTATACGGCGCCCTGCCAGTACGCGGCAAAGCGTCGCGTAGATGCCGTCAAGCTGTCGGACTGATAGAATCGCCGCCGGTTCACACGAGGTTAATCCATGCACGACACCCACAACGAGCGCATGAGTGGCAGCGAAACCCGCGCCGCTGGCGGCCTGGCCCTGGTCTTTGCCTTTCGTATGCTGGGCATGTTCATGGTCTTGCCGGTGCTGGCCACCTACGGCATGGACCTGGCCGGCGCCACCCCTGCGCTGATCGGCCTGGCCATTGGCGCCTACGGCCTGACCCAGGCAGTCCTGCAGATCCCGTTCGGGATGATTTCCGACCGCATCGGTCGTCGCCCGGTGATCTACCTGGGGTTGGTGATCTTCGCCCTGGGCAGCGTGCTGGCGGCCCAGGCCGATTCCATCTGGGGGGTGATCGCCGGGCGTATCCTGCAGGGCGCCGGGGCGATTTCCGCCGCGGTGATGGCGCTGCTTTCCGATCTCACCCGCGAGCAGCACCGAACCAAGGCCATGGCCATGATCGGCATGAGCATCGGCCTGTCGTTCGCGGTGGCGATGGTAGTCGGTCCGCTTCTCACAAGTGCTTTCGGCTTGTCAGGATTGTTCCTCGCCACGGCAGGACTTGCCCTGGTTGGCATCCTGCTGATCGCCTTCGTGGTGCCCAACACCCACACCACCTTGCAGCATCGCGAATCCGGCGTGGCGCGTCAGGCCCTGGGCCCGACCCTGCGTCATCCGGACCTTCTGCGTCTGGATGTGGGCATCTTCGTCCTCCACGCCATCCTCATGGCAAGCTTCGTGGCACTGCCACTCGCACTCGTTGAACGCGGTGGCTTGCCCAAGGAGCAACACTGGTGGGTGTACCTGACCGCGCTGTTTGTCTCATTCTTTGCAATGATCCCGTTCATCATCTACGGCGAAAAGAAGCGCAAGATGAAACGCGTCCTGGCTGGTGCGGTCAGTGTCTTGCTGCTGGTGGAGGTGTTCTTCTGGCAGTGGGCTGACGGTTTGCGCGGACTGGTGATTGGCACCGTGGTATTCTTTACCGCATTCAACCTGCTGGAGGCATCGCTGCCTTCGCTGGTGAGCAAGGTGTCACCTGCTGGTGGCAAAGGGACGGCGATGGGGGTGTACTCCACCAGCCAGTTCCTCGGTGCCGCGTTAGGCGGAATCCTCGGCGGCTGGTTGTTCCAGCATGGCGGACTGAGCACTGTGTTCCTCGGTTGCGCGGTGTTGTGTGCCATCTGGCTGATCGTGGCCTTGCGCATGAACGAGCCGCCCTATGTGACCAGCCTGCGCATGCCGCTGACGCCTGAAGCAGTCCGGGAAGCCGGGCTGACCGAACGCCTGATGGCTGTGCCGGGTGTGACCGACGCTGTGGTGGTGGCAGAAGAGGCCGCCATCTATATCAAACTGGATACGAAAATTTTGGACCGTGCGACCCTCGAGCGTCTGGTGAACCCAGCCTCTTCGGCGTGCGAAGCCTAGGAGAACGTTATGGCCCGTGGGGTTAACAAAGTCATTCTGGTCGGCACCTGTGGCCAGGATCCCGAAGTCCGCTACCTGCCCAACGGTAACGCCGTGACCAACCTGAGCCTGGCTACCAGCGAGCAGTGGACCGACAAGCAGTCGGGCCAGAAGGTCGAGCGTACCGAGTGGCACCGTGTGTCGCTGTTCGGCAAGGTTGCCGAAATCGCCGGCGAATACCTGCGCAAGGGTTCGCAGGTGTACATCGAAGGCAAGCTGCAGACCCGCGAGTGGGAAAAAGACGGCATCAAGCGCTACACCACTGAAATCATCGTCGACATGCAGGGCACCATGCAGCTGCTCGGCGGCCGTCCGCAGAACCAGCAAGGTGGCGGCGACCAATACAACCAGGGTGGTGGTAACAACTACAACCAGGGTGGCCAGCAGCAACAGTACAACCAGGCGCCTCAGCGCCAGCAGGCCCCGCGCCCGCAACAGGCCCCGCAGCGCCCAGCGCCGCAGCAGCCTGCGCCACAGCCGGCGGCTGACTTTGACAGCTTCGATGACGATATTCCGTTCTGATCAGAGCGGTAGGGCGTCACGCTAGACCAGAAAACCCAGGGCATTGGCCCTGGGTTTTTTTTATGCGAGTGAAAATGGGAGTGGCCGTCAGGCATCGCCATCCAGTGCCGCCTGGGCAAACTCCGCATCCAGCTCTGGCGTTGCGCCGCTGATGCCGATGCCGCCGATATGCTGGCCCTTCGCATCCATGATTGGCAGGCCGCCCCCCAACAGGGTGAAGCCTGGTAGGGATGCATAGGGATTTGCTGGATGTGCGGCACTTCGTTCTGCGAGCGAGCTGGAGGAAAGCGGGAAGCGGGCCGAGGTCGAGGCCTTGAGCTGCGCGACCTTGATGCTGCCGCTGCTGGTGCCGTCCATGCGGTGGAAGTGTTTGAGGTTGCCATGGTTGTCGACGATGCTGATGACGATGGCATAACCCTGGGCGCGGGCGGCGCGCTCGGCGGCGGCGGCCATTGTGCGGGCGGCTTCGGCGGTGATGGGGGAGGGAGCGTCGGCTTGTGAGGTTGCTGCCAATAGCAGCGAGCACATGAAAAGACTGGCACGGATGTGGTTCGAGTTCATGTGAGCATTACCCCTGAGGACTGTTGGTCGGGCAACCTAGCAAGCAGTTGTCGCTCAAGGATGTAGTCCGTTTCCGAAACTGATGTCCGGTAGGTGTGCTGTCGCTGCTGGCCCTATCGCGGGCAAGCCAGCTCCCACAGGTACTCCACTGTTCTCAAGGGTAGTGGGGTACCTGTGTGGGAGCTGGCTTGCCAGCGATAGGGCCCTTGAGGTCAATGCAATCGGTTCTTGGCCATCTCGATATCGTTCATCAATGCCTTGGCCAAGGCACTCAGGTAGTCCGCTGCACCGAGCAGCTTGTGGTCATCTTCCACGTCGCCCTCGCGCACCAGGTGCTTGATATAGCCCAGTAGCACCGAGACATGCTCGTAAGCATCGTCGATCGGAATACCCGGCTGCACACGCAGCAGGCCTACTGGCGGGAAACCCACTTCAAGGAAAGTCTCCACGCCGAGGGTGGTAATGACCTTGGGTTTATCCGTCATGGCGTCACCCCTCCACCTGTTGGCCAAACAGCCGAGTGTGCACATGCTCCACCAGCGTGTAGGCGATCTCGCTGGCATGCATCGCATTGCTCAGCATGCTCAGTCCGTGTTCGCCTGCGCGGGAGCGGCAGTGCTCGTCGAGGGTTTCGATGACGCCGCGTAGCAACTCGCTGGCGTGGGCCAGGGCGTCGGGTGGGTACATGTCGGATTGGACGGTGAAGAATGGGGTGGTGATAGGTTTACGGCGGGGAGGATCGGGGACGATCTTCTTCATGATGTAATTCCTATTTTTTCAAAATGGGAACTACCACTTGAATCTTTCTCACGGATTGGGTGGTAGCCGTACGTGGAGTGAGAAAACCGAGGAAAAAAAGGCAAAAACCCGGCCAGGCAGAAGCCTGCCCACGTACGGCCACCATAAAGGTGCTGCTATTTTTTTTCGGTCGGGTTTCTCACACCCGGTCGCCGAAGCGACCCGAGAACGTTATCCGTGAGGCATTTCCCCGACAACAGCGAAACTTCAGTAGCGCTCGTAGGATAATTCCCAAACTAGAGAATCCTGAAGCATTTGGTTTCAGGTTCAGAAATATCTTACGGCTGCTGGCCCTATCGCTGGCAAGCCAGCTCCCACAGGTACAGCACCGCACTTGAGAACAGTGAGATTCCTGTGGGAGCCGGCTTGCCGGCGATAAGGCCCCTGCCCATGACCCAAGTCATCGCACCTTTGCGTTTCTTGACTAGTCTTACCTTCTGGCGGCCATCAAAAAGCCGCCACCGTGACTACGCAAGAGACGCCGGCCATGTTCCGTGCGTCCATACACCTGATCAGGAGTGCACGATGGACCTCAACCGTCGGCAGTTCTTCAAGGTCGCCGCCGTCGGCCTTGGAGGCTCGAGCCTGGCAGCGTTGGGCATGGCCCCGACGCCTGCGTTCGCCGAGCAGGTGCGTCACTTCAAGCTGGCGCACACCAAAGAAACCCGCAACACCTGTCCCTACTGCTCGGTCGGCTGCGGCCTGATCATGTACAGCCAGGGCGATGCGGGCAAAAACGTCAAACAGAACATCATCCACATCGAAGGCGATGCCGACCACCCGGTCAACCGCGGCACCCTGTGCCCGAAAGGCGCCGGCCTGCTCGACTTTATCCACAGCCCCAGCCGCCTGCAGTACCCCGAGGTACGCAAGCCGGGGAGCAAGGAATGGGTACGAGTTGAATGGGACGAAGCGCTCGACCGCATCGCCGACCTGATGAAGCAGGACCGCGACGCCAACTTCATCGAGAAGAACGCCCAGGGGCAGACGGTCAACCGCTGGCTTACCACCGGTTTCCTCGCTGCCTCCGCCGCCTCCAGCGAGGCTGGCTACCTGACCCACAAGGTCGTTCGCGCAACAGGCATGCTGGGGTTCGATAACCAAGCACGTGTCTGACATGGCCCGACGGTGGCAAGTCTTGCCCCGACGTATGGCCGTGGCGCCATGACCAACCACTGGTCCGATATCGCCAACGCGAATCTGGTCCTGGTGATGGGTGGCAACGCAGCAGAAGCGCACCCGTGCGGCTTCAAGTGGGTGACCGAGGCCAAGGCGCACAACAAGGCGCGGCTGATCGTGGTCGACCCGCGGTTTACCCGTACCGCTTCGGTGGCGGACTACTACGCGCCGATCCGTACCGGTACCGACATCGCCTTCATGGGCGGGCTGATCAATTACCTGTTGAGCAACGACAAGATCCAGCACGAGTACGTGCGCAACTACACCGACGTGTCGTTCATCGTCAAAGAAAACTATGGCTTCGAGG
Organism: Pseudomonas sp. NPDC089396; assembly: GCF_044749545.1. Lineage (NCBI taxonomy): Bacteria > Pseudomonadati > Pseudomonadota > Gammaproteobacteria > Pseudomonadales > Pseudomonadaceae > Pseudomonas > Pseudomonas sp. NPDC089396. The sequence continues at coordinate 24,284 of NZ_JBIVIC010000019.1, forward strand.
ACGGGCTGTTCAGCGGCTACGACGAGGCCAAGCGCGTGTATGCCGACAAGTCGGGCTGGGGCTACGAGCTGGGCGAGGACGGTTTCGCCAAGGTCGACCCGACCCTGCAGCACCCGCGCTGCGTGTTCCAGCTGATGAAGCAGCATTACAGCCGCTACACCCCGGAAATCGCCAGCATGACCTGCGGCATGCCGCAGGACGCCATGCTCAAGATCTGGGAAGAGATCGCCACCTGCTCGGTACCGGGCAAGACCATGACGATCCTCTATGCACTGGGCTGGACGCAGCACTCGATTGGCGCGCAGATCATCCGCAGTGCGGCGATGGTCCAGTTGCTGCTGGGCAACGTCGGCATGCCGGGCGGTGGGGTCAACGCCTTGCGCGGGCACTCCAACATCCAGGGCCTGACCGACCTGGGCCTGTTGTCGAACTCGTTGCCGGGTTACCTGACCCTGGCCGGCGATGCCGAGCAGGACTACGCCACCTACATCGACAAGCGCGCCTCCAAACCCCTGCGCCCTGGGCAATTGTCCTACTGGCAGAACTACGGCAAGTTCCACGTCAGCCTGATGAAGGCCTGGTACGGCGCCAATGCCACCGCGGAAAACAACTGGGGCTACGACTGGCTGCCCAAGCTCGACGTGCCAGCCTACGACGTGCTGCGCATGTTCGAGATGATGGGCCAGGGCAAGGTCAACGGCTACATGTGCCAAGGCTTCAACCCGATCGCCGCGCTGCCGGACAAGAACCGCGTCACCGCCGCCCTGGGCAAGCTCAAGTGGCTGGTGATCATGGACCCGCTGGCCACCGAGACCTCGGAGTTCTGGCGTAACGCCGGGAAGTTCAACGATGTCGACACGGCCAACATCCAGACCGAGGTGATCCGCCTGCCCACCACCTGCTTTGCCGAGGAGGACGGCTCGCTGGTCAACAGCAGCCGCTGGCTGCAGTGGCACTGGAAGGGCGCCGATGGGCCGGGTGAAACCCGCACCGATGTGCAGATCATGAGCGAGCTGTTCCTGCGCCTGCGCCACCGGTACCAGACCGAGGGTGGCGCCTACCCGGATGCCATGCTGAACATCCACTGGCCGTACAAGATCCCTGAAGAGCCTTCCCCGGAAGAGCTGGCCAAGGAGATGAACGGCTGGGCGGTAGCCGATGTCACCGACCCGACTGGCGCGGTCATCAAGGCAGGGCAGCAACTGGCGGGCTTCGGCCAACTCAAGGACGACGGCAGCACCGCGTCGGGTTGCTGGATCTTCGCCGGCAGCTGGACCGAGCAGGGCAACCAGATGGCGCGCCGTGACAACAGCGACCCGTTCGGCATGCACCAGGTGCAGAACTGGGCCTGGGCCTGGCCGGCCAATCGGCGCATCCTCTACAACCGTGCCTCCAGCGACCCGCAGGGCAAGCCATGGGACCCGGAGAAGAAGCGCCTGGTGTGGTGGAACGGCAAGGCCTGGGCCGGCACCGACGTGCCCGACTTCAAGGTCGACTCGCCACCGGAAGCCGGGATGAACCCGTTCATCATGAACCCCGAGGGCGTGGCGCGGTTCTTTGCCATCGACAAGATGGCCGAAGGCCCGTTCCCCGAGCACTACGAGCCGTTCGAGACGCCCATTGGCATCAACCCGTTGCATCCGCAGAACAAGAAGGCCACCAGCAACCCGGCCGGGCGGATCTTCGATTCGGTGTGGGACACCCTCGGCACGCACGACGAGTTCCCCTATGCGGCGACCACGTACCGGCTGACCGAGCACTTCCACTTCTGGAGCAAGCACTGCCCCCTCAACGCAATCATCCAGCCCGAGCAGTTCGTCGAGATCGGCGAGGTGCTGGCCTTTGATAAGGGCATCAAGGCGGGCGACCGGGTGCGGGTGTCGAGCAAGCGCGGGCATATCGAGGCGGTGGCAGTGGTGACCAAGCGGATTCGTCCGCTGCAGGTCAACAACCAGACCGTGCACCAGATCGGCATCCCGTTGCACTGGGGCTTCACCGGTGCGACGCGGCACGGCTACCTGACCAACACCCTGGTGCCGTTCCTGGGTGATGGCAACACGCAGACGCCGGAGTCCAAGTCGTTCCTCGTCAAAGTGGAGAAAATCTGATGGCCAGCCAAGACATCATCGCCCGCTCGGCCACCACCACCGTACCGCCTTCGGTACGCCAGCAGCAGGAAGTCGCCAAGCTGATCGACACCACCAAGTGCATCGGCTGCAAGGCCTGCCAGGTGGCGTGTTCGGAGTGGAACGAACTGCGTGACGAGGTCGGCCACAACCACGGCACCTACGACAACCCCCAGGACCTCACCGCCGAGACCTGGACCTTGATGCGCTTCACCGAGCACGAGCGCGACGACGGCAACCTGGAGTGGCTGATCCGCAAGGATGGCTGCATGCACTGCGCCGACCCAGGTTGCCTGAAGGCCTGCCCGAGCCCGGGGGCGATCATCAAGCACGCCAACGGCATCGTCGACTTCAACCAGGACCATTGCATCGGCTGTGGGTATTGCATCACCGGCTGCCCGTTCAACATTCCGCGCATCTCGCAGAAGGACCACAAGGCGTACAAGTGCACCCTGTGTTCCGACCGCGTGAGCGTGGGCCTGGAACCGGCCTGCGTGAAGACCTGCCCGACCGGGGCGATCGTCTTCGGCAGCAAGGACGAAATGAAGGTGCACGCCGCCGAGCGCATCGTCGACCTCAAGTCGCGGGGCTTCGACAACGCCGGCTTGTACGACCCGGACGGCGTCGGCGGTACCCACGTCATGTATGTGCTGCACCACGCCGATACGCCCAGGCTGTATGCAGGCCTGCCGGACCAACCCGTGATCAGCCCGCTGGTGGGCCTGTGGAAAGGCTTTACCAAGCCGCTGGCGCTGTTGGCCATGGGCGCGGCGGTACTGGCCGGATTCTTCCATTACGTGCGGATCGGCCCACAACGGGTCGAGGAGGATGAACACCCCACGCCGCCGGACGACAGCGTGCATCAGGTGGACCCGGCGGTCCATGTCTATGACCCCAATCGGCCCGGCGGGCAAGGGGAGCAGCGGCCATGAACGACAAGAAGCCAATAATGCGGTACACCGCCAACGAGCGGACCAACCACTGGATCGTCGCCATCCTGTTCATCCTCGCCGGGCTGTCCGGGCTGGCGCTGTTCCACCCCGCGCTGTTCTGGCTCAGCCATCTGTTCGGTGGCGGCCCCTGGACGCGCATCCTGCACCCGTTCCTGGGGGTGGCGATGTTCGTGTTCTTCCTGGGCCTGGTGTTTCGCTTCTGGCGCGCCAACTTCATCACCGCCAACGACCGCCTGTGGTTGCGCCGCATCGACCGGGTGATGGTGAATCGGGAAGACGGCGTTCCCCCCATCGGCAAGTACAACGCCGGGCAGAAGTTGCTGTTCTGGACCCTGCTCGCGTGCATGCTGGTGCTGCTGATCAGCGGCGTGGTGATCTGGCGCGCATACTTCAGCCTTTACTTCGAAATCGGCGTCATTCGCCTGGCCACCTTGCTCCATGCCCTGGCGGCGTTCGTGCTGATCCTCAGCATCATCGTGCACATCTACGCCGGCATCTGGATCAAGGGCTCGATCGGCGCCATGCTGCATGGCTGGGTCAGCCGCCCCTGGGCGCGCAAGCACCATGAGTTGTGGTACCGCGAAGTGACGGACGACAAGCCGCCCCACCCGCACGGACGTAAAGAAGGATGAACGCTTGAGCACGATACTCGAACCCGGGCAGATCGAAGCGTCGGCCGTGATGCCGCCGTTTCTGCATCTGCCGCCGGCCAACCTGTTCGAACTGCGCGCCGCCCGCCTGGTGCATCTGGCCGAGGGCAATGCGCTGGGCCGGTACCTGAAACTGGTCGCGCGCCTGTGCCGCGTCCAGCAGCAGCTTGTGGATAACCCCCCCGGTGCCTTGCCGGTGGCCGAGGAGCGCCAGCGCCTGTGCATAAGTCATGGGCTGCCGCCGCTGGCGGCTGACAGCCTGGTGCGTGAAGGGCCGTGGCTGGTCTGGTTGCAGGCATTGCTCGCACACTTCGAGGATGAAACCAGCGGCCCGCTGGGCGAGGCGCTGCATCGGCTGCGAGGCAGTGACGACAGCCAGCGCAAGGGTTGGGGTATCGCCTTGCTCGCTGGCCAATATGATGCGGTACCGGCAGAACTGGTGCCGTTCATTGGCGCCGCCTTGCAAGCGGCCTGGTCCAGCTGGCTGCTGGCGCTGCCTGCGCCAGAGCTGAAGCCTGCCGACAGCCTGGCCCAGTGCCCCGCTTGCGGCTCGCCGGCGATGGCCGGGGTGGTACGCAATCGCGGCAAGCACAACGGTTTGCGTTACCTGGCCTGTTCACTGTGTGCCTGTGAATGGCATGTGGTGCGGGTCAAGTGCGTGTATTGCGAGGCGAGCAAGGATTTGCGCTACACCAGCCTGGAGGATGATCGCCATGCGCCAGGCAAGGCGCCGTTGCAGGCTGAGTGCTGCCCTGGGTGCAACAGCTATCTGAAGCAGAATTATCTGGAGAACGATGCCGCAGCCGAACCGCTGGCCGATGACCTCGCCAGCCTGGCGCTGGATATCCGGTTGGACGAGGAGGGCTTCCATCGCCTGGCACCGAACCTGATGCTCGCGCCTGGTGGTGGGTGAGTGTCTACACTGCAAGATCGAGTCGCCCCTATCGCCGGCAAGCCCGCGCCCCCCCGGGACCCCCCGGTTTACGGCACAGCCGCGGAACCGTGGGGGCCCCCGTGGCCGCCCCAGGGCCCCCACCCACAAAAGCCCCCCACCCCCCCCCCCCCCCCCCCCCCCCCCCCCCCCCCCCCCCCCCCGCCGCGCCCCCCCCCCCCCCCCCCCCCCCCCCCCGCCCCCGCCCCCCCCGGCGATAGGGCCCGAACAGACAATGGACCCGTCCAAGGTAGTACTGCATGTCTCCAAGCCCCGCCAGCGACACCCCACGCCTGCCGTCCATCGACACCCTGCTGCGCCACCCGGCCTGCCTCCCGCTGATCGACCGCCACGGCCGCGACGCCGTCCTGGCCACCCTGCGCCACCTGCTCGACGACCTTCGTGACCCTGTTCGCAATGGCCAACTCAGCGCCGCCGAACTGGCCGCCGAAGTCCTGCTGGGCCGCACTGGCGAACGCCTGGCCGTCCAGCAACGCAGCCAGGTCCGCCGCGTGTTCAACCTCACCGGCACTGTGCTGCACACCAACCTCGGCCGCGCCCTGCTGCCGGAAGAGGCCGTCGAAGCCATGCAGACCGCCGCGCGTTACCCGCTCAACCTCGAATTCGACCTGGCCACCGGCAAGCGCGGCGACCGTGACGACCTGATCGAGGGCTTGATCCGCGAGCTGACCGGCGCCGAGGCCGTCACCGTGGTCAACAACAACGCCGCCGCCGTGCTGCTGGCGCTCAACAGCCTCGGCGCACGCAAGGAGGGCATCATTTCCCGAGGCGAGCTGATCGAGATCGGCGGCGCCTTCCGCATCCCCGACATCATGGCCCGCGCCGGGGTGAAGCTGCACGAGATCGGCACCACCAACCGCACCCACGCCCGCGATTACGAAGCGGCCATCGGCCCGCGTACCGGCTTGCTGATGCGCGTGCATTGCAGCAATTACAGCATCCAGGGCTTCACCACCCAGGTGCCTACCGCCGAGCTGGCACGCATCGCCCACCAGCATGAACTGCCACTGCTCGAAGACCTCGGCAGCGGCAGTCTGCTCGACCTGACGCGCTGGGGCCTGCCCGCCGAGCCGACAGTGCGCCAGGCCCTGGCTGACGGCGCCGACATCGTCACCTTCAGCGGCGACAAACTGCTCGGCGGCCCGCAAGCCGGCATCATCGTCGGCCGCAAGGAACTGATCGCCAAGATCAAGAAAAACCCGCTCAAGCGCGCCCTGCGCGTCGACAAGATCACCCTCGCCGCACTTGAAGCGGTGCTGGCGCTATACCGCAACCCCGACCGCCTGGCCGAGCGCCTGCCCAGCCTGCGCCTGCTGACCCGCAGCCAGGCCGACATCCAGGCCCAGGCCAATCGCCTGGCCCCTGAACTGAAAGCCCGCCTCGGCGAGCAATGGGCGGTCAGCGTGGAGCCCGCGCTGGGCATGATCGGCAGCGGCAGCCAGCCGGTGGCGCGCTTGCCGAGCGCCGCCCTGTGCCTGCGCCCGCAGGTGTCGAAGAAACTGCGCGGGCGCAGCCTGCATGTGCTCGAGCGTGCCCTGCGCGACTTGCCCGTGCCGGTGCTTGGGCGCATCGATGACGATGCCTTGTGGCTTGACCTGCGCCAGCTCGACGACGAAGCCCAGTGGTTGGCGCAATTGCCCGCCCTGCGGCTGGGGCCGGTGCAGTGATCGTTGGTACAGCCGGGCACATCGACCACGGCAAGACCGCGCTGCTTCAGGCCCTGACCGGCCAGCCCGGTGACCAGCGTCAGGAGGAACGCGACCGAGGCATGACCATCGACCTGGGCTACCGTTATGCGTCGCTCGCCGAAGGCGCGCCGTTGACTGGTTTCATCGATGTGCCAGGCCATGAGCGATTTATCCACAACATGCTGGCCGGTGCCCATGGCATCGACCTGGTGTTGCTGGTAGTGGCCGCAGACGACGGTGTGATGCCGCAGACCCGAGAGCACTTGGCGATCCTCGAGTTGTTGGGCATTCCCCAGGCGCTGGTGGCCATCAGTAAATGCGACCGGGTCGAGCCGGCGCGCCTGGCCGAAGTCCAGGCACAAGTCCGCGAACTGCTGGCGCCGGGGCCGTATGCCGGGGCGCGGCAGTTTCCGCTGTCGAGCATCACAGGGGAGGGCATCGAGTCGCTGCGCCAGGCCTTGCTGGAGGCCGAAGCGCGTGTGCGTCAGCGCAGCGTGCGCGGTGGTTTCCGCCTGGCCGTGGACCGTGCCTTTGCCGTGACTGGCGCCGGTGTCGTGGTGACCGGCACGGCGCTGGCCGGGCGCGTCAGTGCCGGTGACACGCTGTTGCTGGGCAAGGCCGGCAAAGGGGTGCGGGTGCGAGGCCTGCATGCGCAGAACCAGACCGCGCTGGTGGCCGAGGCCGGCCAGCGAGTGGCGCTGAATATCGCCGCTGAACGCCTGGCGGTAGAGCAGGTGCATCGTGGCGACTGGCTAGTGCCCGAGTGGCTGCATGCGCCCAGCGCACGGGTGGATATCGAACTGAACCTGCTGCCGAGCGAGACGCGCCTCTTCGAACACTTCAGCGCCGTGCACGTTCACCTCGGCACCCAGGATGTGACGGCGCGGGTGGCGTTACTCGAAGGCGAATCCCTGGCGGCGGGCCAGCGCATGTTCGCCCAGTTGCTGCTCAACGCGCCGCTGCAAGCGGTGCACGGCGACCGCCTGGTGCTGCGCGATCAGCGCGCACAGCGAACGCTGGGTGGCGGCAAGGTGCTCGACCCGTTTGCGCCAAGTCGCCAGCGGCGCAGTGACGAGCGCCTGCGTCAGTTGCAGGTGCTGCGCGATGCCGAGGACCTCGAACAAGCCCTGCCGGCACTGCTCGCCAGCGCGCCTGGCGGCCTCGATCCGCAGCGCCTGGAGCGCCAGTTCAATCGGCTGCGTGAAACCTGGCATCTGCCGCAGGACGTGCTGGTGGTGGCCACGCGGCAGGGCCCGGTGCTGTTCGCCAACGGCCAATGGCAAGCGCTCAAGCGGCAGGTTCTGGCGCAGTTGGCCCAGTTCCACGAACAGGAGCCCGACCAGCTCGGCCCTGACCGTGACCGGTTGCGCCGCTTTGCCGCTTTGCCGCTGGAGCGCCCGGTGTTCGTCAGCTTGCTGGATGAGCTGCTCAACGACGGTACGGTTGCCAGTAGCGGGCCGTGGCTGCACTTGCCCGATCACCAGGTACAGCTGAGCGAGGCCGACAACGCCTTGTGGGCGCGCCTGCTGCCGAAGTTGCTGGAGGGGCGCTACGATCCGCCCTGGGTCAGGACGTTGGCCACTGAAGAAAAGTGTCCCGAGCCTGAAGTGCGACTCTTGCTGCGCAAGCTGGCGCGGTTGGGGCTGGTGCACCAGGTGGTGCGCGACCTGTTCTATCCCGAGGCGACGCTAAAGCGCATGGCAGAGCTGCTGCTCGTGCAAGCCAGCGAAACGCCGATAGTGCAGGTGGCCGCGTTTCGCGATATGTTGGGCATCGGTCGCAAGCGCAGTGTGCAGATTCTCGAATACTTCGACCGCATCGGCTTGACCCGCAGGGTTGCCGATCAGCGTCACATCCGTGCCGACAGCGCCCTGGCCCAGCAGCAAGCCAGGCACTGAGTTCAAGGAAGGCAATCGCGCCCGGTGGCGCGGCCGGGCTTCAAACCCGGTTGGGGACGGCAGCCGTTCCCGGGCAGGTTCGACTCCCGCTGCCTTCCGCCAATCTTTATGTCTGTAGTGGCCCTATCGCCGGCAAGCCGGCTCCCACAGGTGCCGCGCAGCACTCAAGACCAGCGCTCTACCTGCAGTGCCCTGTCGCCGCGCAGCACTCAAGGCCAGCGCTCCACCTGTAGTGCCCTATCGCCGCGCAGCACTCAAGGCCAGCGCTCCACCTGTAGTGCCCTATCGCCGCGCAGCACTCAAGGGCGGCGCTGTACCTGTGGGAGCCGGCTTGCCGGCGATGAGGCCCGAGCCGTCACCAGTCAGGCCCGCTCCCCACACAGATCCAGCGCAAACCACTGCTCCGCCGCTTCGACATCCAACCCCGCCCCCAGCAGCCCGAACAACTTGCCCAGCGCCGCCTCGCGTGTCATCCCGCCGCCACTGACCAACCCCGCAGCACGCAGTCGATTGCCTGCCGCATAGGTATCGAACACCACCGACCCTTGCGGGCACTGGCTGATGGCAACCAGCATCACCCCACGCTGACGCGCCGCACGCAGCACATCAAGCAGCGCCTGATCGTCCGACGGCCCGGTACCACTGCCATAGCATTCCAGCACCAGACCTTGCACACCCGTGTCCAGCACGCCGCGCAAATGTTCGGCTTGCAAGCCGGGGTACACCGGCATCACGGCCAGATTCACCGGCTGGCGCTGCTGACCATAGCGCAATGCCTCAGGCACCGCGCTCGCGCGCGAACCTTCACGATGGCGCGGTAGCGCGGCAAAGGCGTCGAACGCTTCACTGCGCAACTTCGAGGCGCGGCAGCCATGCAGCAGCTGCCCGTGGAAGTACAGCTGCACGCCATCCTCCAGGCCTTGTTCGAACTGGCGCAGGGCCCCGCACAGGTTATCCCAGGCATCGCTGCCCGGCGCTCCGGCCGGCAGCATCGAGCCGGTCAGCAGCACCGGCACTGGTAGGCCCAGCAGCAGGAACGACAGTGCCGCCGCACTGTAGGCCAGGCTGTCGGTGCCATGCAGCACCAGCACGCCGTCATGCCCCGCATCCACCGCCGTGACGATGGCATCGCGCATGGCCAGCCAGTTGTGCTGCTGCATGTTGGCGCTGTCCAGCAACGGGTTCAGTTCCTGCAGCGTCCAATGCACCTGCGGTGCAGCGGTCAGCTGGACGAAGTGTTCGCGCATGCGCGCTTCAAAACCACCGGCTGGCGCCAGGCCTTCGGCGGTTTCGAGCATGCCGATGGTGCCCCCGGTATAGAGGACGAGGAGATTCTTGACTGCACGCATGGAGAGCATCCGTAGCGGTGAGCGGAGGGGAAGCAGCCGCCCGCGGACGGGGCGGCTGTGCAGGGCAGGATATCAGCGTTGTGGCTGGACTTGGCCGGTGGCGTTGCCCGCGGCGGGTTCAACTTGCGGATTGGCCGGCCAGGCATTGCGGTCCAGGTCCAGGTCGGCGAACTTGGCCGAGTCGAACACTGGTTGATTGATGCCCGCCTTGCGCTGGTCATCGTAGTCGCGCATGACCCGCAGGCCGACCTTGAACAGCAGGGCCAGGGCGATCAGGTTGACGAAGGCCAGGCAAGTCATGGTGATGTCGGCGAAGGCGAACACGGTCGACAGGTCCTGCATCGAACCCCAGACCACCAGCGCCAGCACCAGGGCGCGGAACACCATCAGCACCAAGCGGTTGCGGCTGAGGAACTGCAGGCTGTTCTCGCCCAGGTAGTAGTTGTAGAGGATGCAGGTGAAGACGAACAGCGACAGCGCCACGCTGACGAACACGCGGCCCCAGTCACCGACCACGGCGGCCAGCGAGTTCTGAGTCAGGACGATGCCATCGCCCTCGAAGCCTGGGGTGTAGAAGCCCGACAGCAGGATCAGCAGCGCGGTGCAGGTGCAGATCACGAAGGTGTCGAGGAACACACTGAAGGCCTGGACCACACCCTGCGCGCCGGGGTGCTTCACGGCGGCCACGGCGGCGACATTGGGCGCACTGCCCAGGCCCGCTTCGTTGGCGAACACGCCACGCTTCACGCCCATGACGATGGCGCTGCCGAGCAGGCCGCCGAATGCAGGGTCCAGGCCGAAGGCGCTCTTGAAGATGGTTTCCAGCATGGCCGGTACGTGTTCGATCTGGGTGCCGATCACGTACAGGGTCACGCCGATGTAGGCCAGGGTCTTGACCGGTACCAGCAGGTCCGACACCGCGGCGATGCGCTTGATGCCGCCGAGGAAGGTGATGGCCAGCAGCACTGCGAGGACGATGCCGGTGTGGCTTGGGTCGAAGGCAAAGGCGTTTTGCAGCGAGTGGGTCACGGTGTACGACTGCAGGCCGATGAAGGCGAAGCCGTAGGTGACCAGCAGCAGGATCGAGAACACCACTGCCATGCCTTTGTGCTTCAGGCCATGCTGGATGTAGTAGGCCGGGCCGCCACGGTACAGGCCATCGCCGTCGGCGCGCTTGTAGACCTGGGCCAGGGTGCACTCGAAGAAGCTGCTGGCCATGCCCACCAGGGCCGTGACCCACATCCAGAACACCGCGCCAGGGCCGCCCAGGGTCACGGCGATGCCGACACCGGCGATGTTACCGGCGCCTACGCGACCCGCGAGGCTCAGCATCAGGGCCTGGAAGGAGCTCAGCTGGCCTGCCTGGCCACGCAGCGATTCCTTGAACACGGTGAACATGTGGCCGAAGTGGCGAAACTGAACGAACCGCGAGCGGATGGTGAAGTAACCGCCGAGACCGACGATCAGCACGATGAGGAGTTTCCCCGAAAGGAAATCGTTGAGTGCTTCGAGCATTGGAAAATGACCTCGATTCTTATTCTTTGCATGGAAAGACCAGCGGACGGCAGGCGCACCGCTATTCGTTGGGGGCATGTTTGGCTATGACAAGAGTGGTTACAATTTCGCGGCTTGCTCTGACTTGATGCGACTTGATGCTAAAATGGCGTCATTCGCGTCACCTGGAACCTGCTCATGGGCGATCATTTCGCTACCAACCTCAAACTGGCTTGCAGCCATTACCGCTCTATTTCCGAAGTTTGCCGCCAGCTGTCGATCAACCGCGCGCAGTTCAACAAGTACCTGAGCGGGCAAAGCCGCCCGACGGCGTTCAACCTCAAGCGCATCGGCGATTTCTTCGGTGTCGAGGATTACGAGCTGAACCTGCCGGCCGAGCAGTTCGCCCGGCTGATCGGCGCCCGGGTATCCGCGGTGGCCGATCAGCCTAGCGACCCGATCAGCGAACTGTTCCGGCCGTTGCACGAACACGCTGGCAATCTGTCGCGCTACTGCGGTTACTACTTCGAATATTCCAACTGCATGTCGGTACCGGGCACGATCCTGGTGTCGCTGGTGCATCTGTGGGAAGAACGCGGCCGCTTCCTGTTCGAGCGGCAGGAGCGCCAGGAACGTTCCAGCGCTACCGAGCAACACGCTGAGGTGCGCTGCCGCTATCTGGGCGCGGCGTTCCAGCTGCAAGACCGGGTGTTCCTGATCGACTACGAGTCGCTGACCTTGAACGAGATGAGCCAGACCATCCTCATTCCCAGCTTCAAGAGCCGCATTACCCGCTTGAATGGGCTCAAGACCGGCGTCTCCAGCGGTGACCGACGCAATCCGGCCTGTACCCGTGTGGTGTGGGAGTTTCTGGGCGAGGAAATCAACCGCATCAATGCCTACCGGCAGGTAAAGCTGTACCAGCCGGATGATCCGCGAATCGATGACGATGTGCGTGAGCGGTTGAGTGTGGGGCCGTTGCGCAACAGTCTGTTCGAGATCGAATAACGGTATTGCCTGTGCTGGCCCTATCGCCGGCAAGCCGGCTCCCACAAGAAATACGGCGCTGTACCTGTGGGAGCCGGCTTGCCGGCGATAGGACCAACGAGAACCTCGCGAAGGTTCAAAGCTGACGCAGCCATCCACCTACGGGATGACTGCTGTCGAGCAGCAGCCTCAACGCCATCAGGCAGCACACTGTGATCAGCAGTGGTTTGACCAGTCGCGGCCCAAAGAAGAGGGCGCTACGAGCGCCGAGTTGGGCGCCGATGATGGCGCACATTGCCATTGCCAGTGCCAATGGCCAGATGATGGAGCCACCGTAGGCAAACACCGACAGGGCTCCCAGGTTGCAGGACGCATTGAGCAGCTTGCTGCTGCAGATAGCCTGCATGAGGTGCTGCCCCAGCAGCAAAATAAGGGCGAGCATGAAGAACGAACCAACACCGGGGCCGAAAATGCCATCGTAAAAACCGATGAGCGGAGCGACTGCCATGCAGAACAGGGCGAGCGACACTCTGGCTTTGCGTACCTGCTCGTTAAGCTTTGGGCTGAAGGCGAAGTAAAGCGCTACCAGAATCAGCAGAATCGGTATGCACGCCTGGAGTACCGTTCTGGGCACGAAGCTGACCGACAAGGCTCCGGCAGCCCCGCCGAGGAATGACATGGCCGCCATGGGCATGCCCTGTCTCCAGTCGATCATCCCTTTTCGCGCGAACGCGGCCGTGGCGGATACGGTGGCCGAGGCGGCCTGGAACTTGTTGGTGGCGATCGCAGCCAGGGGTTCGATACCGGCCACAAATAAAACCGGCAGGGTGATCAGACCGCCGCCTCCGGCAATGGCATCGAGGAAACCTGCTGCCAGCGCAACCAGAGCGAGTGTGAGGATCAGCGTCCAGTCAAGTTCGAGCATTGTGCGTCCTCCTCTCAGCCACGGACCAGCAAAGGGTCTTCGGCAAGCACCAAAGGCGTCGCGAAGGGCGAATAGCCGAACTGACGAACCAGCAGGCGCCGGTTGTCCCGTACTCTGTCGCGGCCGTGCAAGGCCCGGCTGTTGTTGATCAGCAGCGCGCAAGCAGGTTGCAGAATGAAGGTGAGTGGCTGGGTGTCGTTGACTGCCTGTTGAAAGTTGTCGAACGCTCGGCTAGCAGCACTGCTTGCATGATCGTTGAGGGAGAAACGGTAGCTGTTGTAGCGCAGCGAGAAGCCGCCGTTGGCTTCGAACTGCAACATCGAGATGGCCTTGCCAGCCGACCCGCACCCATCGGCGAAGCAGTCACTGCGTGTGAAGTCGAACGAGGCCGACGTAAGTGCCAGTACATCGAGGTAGTTCAAGCGTTCGAGGATGTCTTGCACTGGAAATACGTAGGTAGGTTCTTCTGCCGGGTTCCAGCGTGCAGTGAGGATCAGGGCGGAAGGTGCCGGAGAGTGGCCCGTGTGGGCCAGGGTCGAGCAGTTGTAAGGCGCTTCAGTGTGTGGTCCCAGGCGCAAACCGGCATGCGAGCTGGTTTCGACTTCAGCGCCAGCGATTTCCTCGGGCTTCGGTACGCAGCCGCCGCCTTTGAAGTTGCCGACCAGGCGCACCTGCCTACCTTCGTTGTCGATGTCGAAGGCAAAAGCACGATGCCGCACCAGTTCGAGCAACAACTGGTTGCGCGATGCCAGGTATTGGCAATGATCATTGCCCGCCAGTGCAGGAAGTTCGGGCAACCGCTCAGGGACTGGGTCATCGTCGCAACCCTGCATCTGCGTAAACAGCAGTGCGCAAAGCCGGCCTTCGGCAAAGTGTTCCAGAATGGCTTGCTGCTCCACGCTCAGCATGCGCTTGAGGCGTTCGGCTAAGCTTCTGGCCTGAATCGTTGCTCCCTTTGCTTCAGGGCCACCCGATCGAGTGATGGCCTGGCTGGCGCTGGTCAAGGCTTGGCGCTGTTCCGGGGTGAAGTTCAGATGTGCGACTTCTGGATGAAACATGCAACATTCCTTGTGTTTGATTGTGTTGTCCCACTGGCGGGAAAGATCGATGTTTTCAACTGGAAGTGGGCGAGTCGCTATTCAATGCGGTCACTTCGGCTCAAGAAAGTCAGCTCGTTCCTTGATCGATGTAGGAACTGTCCCTGGCCCCTGGGTTGGACTTCCCCGCCCGGAAACCGCAAAATGACCCCTTTCCTCCAATCAACCTGTTCGGATCTGCTGACTCTATGCGTATGCGCCTGATGCTGTTGGGTGGTGGCAATGCCCTCGGGCAAGCGCTGATTCGTCTCGGGGCCGAGGAAGGCATCGCATTTCTGGCGCCGCGCCCGCCAGAAGGCGGCTGGGGGCCGGCCAGCCTCACGCAGCTGCTGGACGACAATCGCCCCAATGCCCTGGTCAACCTGGCCTACTATTTCGACTGGTTTCAGGCCGAGTCGGTCAGCGAGCAGCGCCTGGCGCAACAGGAGCGGGCGGTGGAACGGCTGGCAGAGCTGTGCCAGCACCACCAGATCACCCTGGTGCAGCCTTCCAGCTACCGGGTGTTCGATGGCTCGCGAGCGACCGCCTACAGCGAAAAGGACGAACCGGTACCCTTGGGCCTGCGCGGCCAGGCGTTGTGGCGCATCGAGCAGAGTGTGCGAGCGACCTGCCCGCAACATGTGCTGTTGCGTTTCGGCTGGTTGCTGGACGAAAGCATCGACGGCGCCCTGGGCCGTTTCCTGACCCGCGCCGAGCAACCCCAGGAGCTGCTGCTGGCCGATGATCGACGAGGCAACCCGACGCCGGTGGACGATGCTGCGCGGGTAATCCTCTCGGTGCTCAAGCAGCTCGATTGCAACGCGCCGCTGTGGGGCACCTACCATTACGCTGGCAACGAGGCGACCACGCCGCTGGCGCTGGGCCAGGCGATACTCGCCGAGGCCGGGCAGTATCGCCAGTTGGCGGTGCAGGCACCGACCGCCCAGGCCCATGCCGCTCGCCCCGATGCCAGCGAAGAACCGCAGCATGCGGTGCTGGCCTGCAAGAAAATACTTCACACCTTCGGCATCAAGCCGCGTGCCTGGCGCGCCGGTTTGCCGCCCCTACTGGACCGTTTCTACCGCCATGGCTGATGCCCCCATCCTGATCACCGGCGGTGCCGGCTTCATTGGCTCCCACCTGTGCGATGCGTTGCTGGACAAAGGCTACGCCGTGCGTGTGCTCGACGACCTCTCCACCGGCAAGCGCGCCAATCTGCAGCTGGGTAACCCGCGCCTGGAGCTGATCGAAGGAGATGTCGCCGACGCCAAACTGGTCGAGCGCGCCGCGGCAGGCTGCAAGGCTGTCGTCCACCTGGCCGCCGTGGCCTCGGTGCAGGCTTCGGTCGAAGACCCGGTAAAGACCCACCAGAGCAATTTCATCGGCACCCTGAATGTGTGCGAGGCCATGCGCGTGCATGGCGTGCGCCGCGTGCTGTTCGCCTCGAGCGCCGCGGTTTACGGCAACAATGGCGAAGGCCAGTCGATTGCCGAAGACACGCCCAAGGCACCCTTGACCCCGTACGCCGTGGACAAGCTGGCCAGCGAGCAGTACCTGGACTTCTACCGCCGCCAGCATGACCTGGAACCGGTAGTGTTCCGCTTCTTCAATATCTTCGGCCCGCGCCAGGACCCTTCCTCGCCCTATTCCGGGGTCATCAGCATCTTCAGCGAGCGGGCGACCCAGGGTTTGCCGATCACCGTGTTCGGTGATGGCGAGCAGACGCGCGACTTCCTCTATGTGGGCGACCTGGTGCAAGTGATGGTGCAGGCGCTGGAGCAGCCGCAGGTAGAGGAGGGCGCGGTGAACATCGGCCTGAACCAGGCGACCTCGCTGAACCAGTTGCTCAAGGCGCTGGAACAGGTCGTGGGCAGCTTGCCGGCGGTGAGCTACGGCCAGGCACGTTCGGGCGACATCCGCCATTCGCGGGCGGACAACCAGCGGTTGCTGGCGCGGTTCGATTTCCCCGAGCCGACTTCGATGGTCGAAGGCTTGGCGCGCCTGCTCGGCAAGGCCTGAGTCTGCAGCGGGCCGCTTCGCGGCCCATCATGGTGGTTCGTTGCCACGACAAGCCAACGCCCACAGGGCTTGTAGCCGGAAACAAAAAGGGCGGCCAAAGCCGCCCTGCGCTTAAACGGTCAGAACTTGTAGCCAAGCCCCACCATGTAGACCCATGGGTCTACATCCACATTGACCTTGGTCTTGCTGTAGCCCAGTGCGGTCGGGCCGTCGACGCTGGCTTTGGTGTCGATGTCGACGTACCAGACCGAGGCGTTGATCAGTATGTTGTCGGTCAGCATGTAGTCCATGCCCAGCTGGCCGGAGATACCCACCGAGTCTTGCAGTTCGAGGTTGCTGAAGCCTTGCTGCTTGCGTTCGCTGGTCAGGTCTTCGTCGAAGAACAGGGTGTAGTTGATACCGATGCCGGCATACGGCTGGAACCGCGAGCCCGGGTCCATCGGGTAGTACTGCAGGGACAGGGTCGGTGGCAGTTGCTTGACGTCGGCCAGCTTGCCATCCAGCCCGCCGCCCAGGCCCTTGACCCCTACTTCATGCTGGAACGGTGTGGCGGCCAGCAGCTCGATGCCGACGTGGTCGGTGAGCATGTAGGCGAAGGTCAGGCCCAACTGGGTGTCGCTGTCCAGAGTAGCCTTGGTGCCCGACACCTTGCTGCCATCGAACTTCAGATCGCCGCTGTTCTCGTTCGGTGCAGTGGTGATGGCGCCCGCGCGCAGGATCATGTCCCCCGCCTTGTGGGCGTGGGCGACAGGGGCGACGAGCGCAAGGGCCGCGAGCGAGGCACCGAGCAAAGACTTGTTCATGGAAGCTCCCAGAGGACGTTATTAATTGAAGTAGTCCAATATTACGGAGCCGGTTGAACAGAAAGTTTGACCCAGCTCAAAGAAGCGTACTCACGAATTCGAAACAGTTCTCACTTAAGCACATAAGCGTAAATTTTTTCCGCTTCCATCTGGTATCCGGCGTCGGCCAGTTCGCTGCGGGAGGCTCTAACTTGCAGCTTCCCTTCGATCCAGTAGGGCTGGTAGAGGTCTTCGACGCGCACGCCCATTTCGCTGAAGATGTGCACGATCTGGTTGGCAGGGGGGGGCGGTACATGGATGCACGCGCCGTAGTAGGGCACCAGGAGAAATTCGGTGGTACGGCCTTCTTCGCTGACTTCCAGCGGCACGATGTAGCCGGGCAGCTTGATTTGCTGGCCGTCCAGGTCCTTGACCACCGGGGCGTCGGGCGCTTGCTGGTGCGCGGCAGGCGCTGATTCGGCGGACAGGGCGTCGCTCAACTGCGACATGTCGTGCAGGGGGGTGAGTTGCGGCGGGATGACGGGGGCGCCTTCGGGGATCAGCGCGGGCCAGTCGAGCTCGCGGGGAGCAGCTGCCCAGAGCGGCAGGGCCAGTAGCAAAAGCATCAGTAACAGGAGGCCTTGCAGTGCCTGGACCGGCCTCATCGCCGGCAAGCCGGCTCCCACATGGGCCGCGCCAACGCCCCCTGTGGGAGCCGGCTTGCCGGCGATGAGGCCAGTGAGTTTGTCGGTCATGGTCAGCCCTCAGAGGTGGATCGACAAGCCATCGGCCAGCGACTGCCGATACGCCCGCCAGGCCGGCACACTGCCCATCAGCAAGGCGGCGCCGAGGATGATGGCCAGCAACGTCCATTCATGCGCGCTAGGCCAGGCCAGTGGCAGGTACAGGCCATAGTTGGCCTGCAGATAACCCTGCGCCAGGGCGATCCCCGCATACAACAGCCCAAGCCCCGCCGCGATGCCCGCCACGGCCAGCGCCAGCGCTTCGAGCACCAGCAACCCGGCAATATGCCAAGGGCGAGCCCCTACCGAGCGCAAGATCGCCATCTCCCGGCGGCGCTCGTTGAGGCTGGTGAGAATGGCCGTGAGCATCCCGATCAACCCCGTCAGTACCACGAACAGCGAAACCACGAACAGCGCCTGCTCGGCGGTGCCCATCAGGCTCCACAGCTCCTGCAGCGCCACCCCAGGCAGGATCGCCAGTAACGGCTCGCTGCGGTACTCGTTGATCTCGCGCTGCACGCTGAACGTGGCGATCTTGCTGTTCAGGCCGAGCATGAATGCCGTGATGGCGGCAGGTTGCAAGTCCATGCTCCGCGCCTGCTCGGCGCTGATGCGCCCAGCGCCACGGGCCGGCACTCCGTTGTGCCAGTCGATGTGGATGGCTTCCATCCCCGCCAGGCCGATATGCAAGGTACGGTCGACCGGCGTGCCGGTGCGCTCCAGCACACCGACCACGGTGAATGGTTTGTCGTCGTGCTTGACCAGGCTGATCGCGGCCACGCCATGGGCCAGGACCAGCTTGTCGCCCAGCTTGTAATGCAGCGCGTCGGCGACTTCGGCGCCGAGCACCACTTCGAACGGGTCGTCGGCAAAGGCGCGACCTTGGCTCAGCGCCAGGTGCTGCCGGCGGCCGTACTGGTAATGGCTGAAGTAGTCGCCGGTGGTGCCCATTACCCGGTAGCCGCGGTGCGAGTCGCCCAGTGAAATCGGGATCGCCCATTTCACCCGAGGGTCCTGGGCATAGTGTTGGAAGCTGTCCCAACGGATGTTGTTGGTGGCGTTGCCGATGCGGAACACCGAATACAGCAGCAAATTGACCGAGCCCGAGCGGGCGCCAACGATCAGGTCGGTGCCGCTGATGGTGCTGGCGAAGCTGGCGCGGGCTTCGGTGCGCACACGCTCGACGGCCAGCAGCAGACACACCGACAGGGCGATGGCGAACGCGGTGAGCAGGGCGGTGAAGCGGCGGTTGGCCAGGCTGGCCAGGGCAAGGCGAAGCAGGTACATCAGGCCTCCTGGGGCTTGGCCGCGCGGTTGAGCTCGGCCAGGGACAGATGACGGTCGAACAGGGGCGCGAGGCTCTGGTCATGGCTGACGAACAGCAGGCTGGAACCGGCCGCCCGGCATTCGGCGAACAGCAGGTGGATGAACGCTTCACGGGTATCGGCATCCAGCGCCGAGGTCGGTTCGTCGGCGATGACCAGTTCCGGCTGGCCGATCAGTGCGCGGGCTGCGGCAACGCGCTGCTGCTGGCCGATCGACAGGCTGCCGGCGCGCCGTGCGAGCAGAAACGGGTCATCCAGGCCAAGGTGCGCGAGCAGTACGCTGGCGGCCTGGTCGACACTGCCATGCCGTTGCCGTGCACGCTCGGCGCGGCTGCGCGAGAAGCGGCAGGGCAGCTCGACGTTCTCGCGCACCGACAGGAATGGCAGCAGGTTGAACTGCTGGAAGATGTAGCCGGTATGGTCGACCCGGAAGCGGTCACGCGCCCCTTGCCCCATTGCGCCCAGGTCATGGCCGAGCAGCTGGATGCGGCCCTGGCCCGGAAGGTTCACACCGCCGAGCAGCCCCAGCAGCGTGGTCTTGCCGCTGCCACTGGGGCCTTTGAGGAACAAGGCCTCGCCCGCCTCCAGGCGGAGCGCCGGGATATCCAGCAGCGGCGCCTGGCCTGGCCAGGCGAACACCAGGTCATGCAGTTCGATCAACGGCTGGCTCATTCAGAAAGTGACCACGGCGTTGCCCGGCGAGGTTTCCGCGCCTTTCTGGCCGTTCGGGCCAATCAGTTGCACGTTGATCTTCTGGGTAGCCGGGAAGGCCTTGAACAGCGGTGCGAGGTCGATCTGGGTGAGTTTCGCGGGCGCTGCGCAGTTCAACTGATAATGAGCGCCGATATCGCTGTGCTGATGGCCGTGTTCGTGTTCATCGCCGTCGTCGTCGGCTTTTGCGGGGTCACCGAACAGCGGGCTTTCCAGCACCTGGGCGTCTTCCTTGCAGCCGGCGGCTGCAGCCAGGCCAAACAGCGTCAGCGGCTGTTCGAGCTGCTGGCGCACGGCGGCCACCTTGGCCTTGTCGGCATCGCTGTGGGCAGCATGTTCGAAGCCGACCAGGTTCATCGCCGGGCTGTCCAGTTCCAGTTCCAGGGTACTGCCGTCGAGCACGGCGTTGAGCTTGGCCACGCCATGTTCGTGGGCGCCGAGGGTGCCGTGGTCGTGGTCATCGTGGGCGTGGGCCACGGCGAAGGGCAGCAGGGCGAAAGGCAGGGCGAGCAGCAGGCGACGCATGGACGACTCCAGGGCGGGCTGGTAGGGATTTGGTAATGTTATAACAATTTTTCTCTGCCTCGCCAGCCTGCCTGGCGCAGGTTTCATGTTGCTGTAGCATGAGGGTATCGAACTGGCTTCAAGGAACGCATCGTGAGAATTCGTGGACAGATTGGTGACTGGCCGGTGGACCTGACCATCGAGCTGGAGCCGGCGGAGTGGGCGCAGTTGGGGCGGCAGATCGAGGTGCCGGTGGTTGGTGAGGCTGTATCGACGATTACCGCAGCGGCGCCGCGCCAGGATGACGGGCAATGGCAGGCCGCGCGCGAAGTGCTGCGCCAGGCAGGGCGAATGGATGGGCCGCAATTGCTCGACCGGCTGGAAGGGCTGACGGGCAGTACGGCAGCAGGCAAGCGGCTGCTGGTGCGGTTGCGGCACAGCAGCGAGGTGAAGGTGGAAAGTGGTGTGGATGCGCCGGTTTATCACTGGGTGGGGTGAGGGTTTCAGTATTTTGGGGGCCGCTTCGCGCCCCTTTCGCGACACAAGGCCGCTCCTACAGGCTACGCGATCATCTGTAGGAGCGGCCTTGTGTCGCGAAAGGGGCGCGAAGCGGCCCCAGCGATTTCAGAACATGGCCGACGACAGCTTGCGACGGTACACGCTTACCAGCGGATGATCGCCTCCGAGCAGTTCGAACACCTGCAGCATCGCCTTCTGCGGCAGCCCGTCAGCGTACCCACGGTTACGCTGGAACAGCTTCAGCAACCCATCCAGCGCCGCTTCGTACTGCTGACGCGCCAGTTGCTGAATGCTCAGCTGGTACGCCGCTTCATCATCCTGCGGGTTCTGCGCCAGGCGGCTCTTCAGTTCGGCGACTTCCGGCAGGCTGGCGGCCTGGCGCAGGAAGGTCAACTGGGCCTTGGCACCGGCCAGGGCGGCCTTGTGTTCGTCGGTCTTGACCGCGTCCAGCACCACCTGGGCCTCGCTCAACTCATTGCGCTCGGCCAGGCAGCGGGCATACAGGATCAGCGCTTCGGCATTGCTGTTGTCCTCGCTCAGCAACTGCTGCAGCGCGGCTTCCGCTTCGGCGAAACGGCTCTCGGCGAACAGCGCCTTGGCCTGCTCCAGCGGCGATGCGGCGGGGGCGGCAGGCATTTGCACATGCGGCTCGAGCATGGCGCGGATCGCCGACTCCGGCTGCGCACCGGCAAAGCCGTCGACCGGCTGGCCGTCCTTGAACAACACCACGGTCGGCAGGCTGCGAATACCGAACTGGGCAACCACTTGTTGCTCGACGTCGCAGTTGATCTTGGCCAGCAGCAACTCGCCCTGGTAACCCTCGGCGATTTTCGCCAGCAACGGCATCAATGCCTTGCAGGGGGCGCACCACTCGGCCCAGAAGTCCACCAGCACCGGCTTGTGGAAGGAGTTCTCGATCACCAGCTGCTGGAAGGTGGCATCGGTAGCGTCGAAAATGTAAGGCGTGTCTTGGGTCATCGCGACTCTCGCAAACTCGTGTATGGCATCACTATAAGGCGCCGCGGCTGGCGTGGTACAGGCTGACCCGGCGGAATTCGTGTGGTTCGGCCAGGTCCGGCAGGGTCAGTGCTTCGAGCACGCCCAGCTGCTGGTAGAGCGGGTGGCTGAAGTCGCGTACCCGTGAGTCGGCCACCAGGGCCTGGCGACCGCGGCCGAGGAAGGCATCGAGCAGCGGCAGGTTGGCGCGGTCGTACAGCACATCGGCAACCAGGATCAGGTCGAAGCGGTCGTCTTCGGCGAAGAAGTCGCTGCTGTAACCCAGCTCCACCCCGTTCAGCAGGGCATTGGCGCGGCAGGCGTCGAGTGCCAGCGGGTCGAGGTCGCACGCCACCACTTCCACAGCACCGGCACGGGCAGCGGCAATGCCGGCGATGCCGGAGCCCGCGCCAAAGTCCAGGACGCGCTTGCCGGCCACCCACTCGGGGTGTGCGGCCAGGTAGCGGGCCATGGCCAGGCCGCTGGCCCAGCAAAAGCTCCAGTAGGGCGGCTCTTCGAGAATGCGCCGGGTTTCTTCGCTGCTGAAGGCGCGGTCCATGTTCTGGTCGTCGATGAGCCAGAGCTTGAGCTCGCACTCGGGCAGTTCGCTGACGACCAGACGGGCTTCGCCGATCAGGCTGCCGAGGGCCTGCTGCAGTGCCAGCGGCGCCACTTACGGCGCCTTCTCGAAGCGCAGCGGGCCGGTGGCCTGGTTTTGCGCCTGAACGATGCGCACCGGCGGCAGGTGCATGATCAACTGGCCCGAGCTGCTGGCGCGGCCGCGCAGTTCGACCCGGGCGCCGGCGGGGAATGCCTCGGGATTGAAACGCAGTTGGTAGGGCAGGTCCTGGCCGGTGCCGGTCAGGGAGCTGCTGGCCAGCAACTGCTGCGGCCGGTCGCGCTCGTCGATGACCAGCAGGGCCAGCTCCACATCGGCACCGGCCGGAATGTTCAGCAAGGTGCCGCTCAGTTCACGCTGGTAGACCGGCAATGGACCGAGTGGCTGCGCCTTTTTCGCCACCTTGGAAGGTGCTGCTACGGGCGCTTGTTCGGTGTTGGGTCGGTCGCTGCCGCAGGCAGCGAGAAGGGCGGTGCAGCACAGCACGGCGAGCGCGCGAAAATGCATAGGGGAGTCCTTCACGGGCAGAATTGCATGGATGTTAACCCCTTTGGCTTGTCTTGCGAGTGCAATGCGCTACCATGGCCCTCCCTTTTTTTGTTGCCTGCCACCATGCACTGTCCCTTTTGCGGTGCCAACGACACCAAGGTCATCGACTCGCGCCTGGTCGCCGAGGGCGAGCAAGTGCGCCGCCGTCGCGAGTGCGTGGCTTGCGGCGAGCGTTTCACCACCTTCGAAACCGCCGAGCTGGTGCTGCCGCGGCTGATCAAGCAGGACGGCACGCGCCAGCCCTTCGATGAAGAAAAGCTGCGTGCCGGCATGCAGCGCGCGCTGGAGAAGCGCCCGGTCAGTGTCGAGCGCCTGGAAGCGGCGCTGGCGCACATCAAGAGCCGGCTGCGGGCGACCGGCGAACGTGAGGTCAAGTCACTGGTCGTCGGCGAGTTGGTGATGGCCGAACTGCGCAAGCTCGATGAAGTGGCCTACATCCGTTTCGCTTCGGTGTACCGGCGCTTCCAGGACCTCGACGAATTCCGCGAAGAAATCGACCGCCTGGCCCGCGAGCCAGCTAAAGAGTGAACATGCCGAGCCAGACCGCGATCCTCGACGCCCATTACATGGCCCGTGCCCTGGAGCTGGCGCGCAAGGGTGTGTACACCACCCACCCCAACCCGCGCGTGGGTTGCGTGATCGTTCGCGATGGCGAGGTCGTCGGCGAGGGCTGGCATGTGCGTGCCGGCGAGCCGCATGCCGAGGTGCATGCGCTGCGCCAGGCCGGTGACCTTGCACGCGGCGCCTGTGCCTACGTGACCCTGGAGCCGTGCAGCCACCATGGCCGTACCCCGCCGTGTGCCGAAGCGCTGGTCAAGGCCGGTGTGGCGCGTGTGGTGGCCGCCATGCAAGACCCCAATCCCCAAGTCGCCGGCCAAGGCCTGCGACGGCTGGCTGATGCTGGCATCGAAGTGGCAAGCGGTGTGCTCGAGGCCGAGGCCCGCGCACTGAACCCCGGTTTCCTCAAGCGCATGGAGCGCGGCCTGCCGTTCGTGCGCGCCAAGCTGGCCATGAGCCTGGACGGTCGCACGGCCATGGCCAGTGGCGAAAGCCAGTGGATTACCGGCCCTGCGGCGCGGTCTGCGGTACAGCGTCTGCGGGCCCGCTCCAGCCTGGTGCTGACCAGCGCCGCCAGCGTGCTGGCCGATAACGCACGGATGACCGTACGCGGTGCCGAACTGGGGCTGGATGAGGAAACCACCGCGCTGGCCTTGAGCCGGACACCACTGCGTGTGCTGATCGACGGCCACCTGCGTTTGCCGCTGGATGCGCCGTTCTTCCAGGCGGGGCCCGCCCTGGTGGTGACCGCCATGGGCGATGACCCTCGCTATGCCGAGGCTGGCCACGAACTGCTGAACCTGCCAGGCAGCAACGGCCACGTCGATCTACAGGCCCTGATGCAGGTGCTGGCAGCGCGCGGCGTCAACGAAATCCTGCTGGAGGCCGGTGCCGGCCTGGTCGGTGCCTTCGCCCAACACGGCTTGATCGACGAGTACCAACTGTTCGTCGCCGGCACCTTCCTCGGCTCCCAGGCCCGCCCGCTGCTGGACTGGCCATTGAGCACGATGAGCGAAGCACCCCGACTGAAAATCACTGAAATGCGCGCAGTGGGCGATGACTGGCGGGTCACGGCCATCCCTCTGCCGGCGCCCGGCGTATAATGCCGGGCTTGCCCCGCGCAACCCGTTCTTGAGGAAGACCCCATGTTCACCGGCATCATCGAATCCATCGGCACCATCCGCAGCCTGACCCCGAAGGGCGGTGACGTGCGTGTGTACGTCGAAACCGGCAAGCTCGACCTGGGTGACGTCAAGCTCGGCGACAGCATCGCCGTCAACGGCGTATGCCTGACCGCCGTCGAGCTGCCGGGCGATGGTTTCTGGGCCGACGTCAGTGTCGAGACCCTCAAGCGCACCGCCTTCATCGACCTCAAGAGCGGCAGCAAGGTCAATCTGGAAAAGGCCCTGACCCCGACCACCCGCCTGGGCGGCCACCTGGTCAGCGGCCACGTCGACGGTGTCGGCGAAATCATCTCGCGCAGCGATAACGCCCGCGCCATCCAGTTCCGCGTGCGTGCGCCCAAGGAGCTGGCCAAGTACATCGCCCACAAGGGGTCGATCACCGTCGACGGCACCAGCCTGACGGTCAATGAGGTCAATGGGGCTGAGTTCGAGCTGACCATTGTCCCGCACACCCTGTCCGAAACCATCATGGCCGACTACCGCGCAGGACGTCGGGTGAACCTTGAGGTCGACCTGCTGGCCCGTTACCTGGAGCGCTTGCTGCTGGGTGACAAGGCGGCCGAACCGAGCAAGGGCAGTGGCATCACCGAAAGCTTCCTGGCCGCCAACGGCTTCTTGAAATCCTGATTGAGAAGGGGGTGCCGCGTGGCGCTCAACAGCATCGAAGAACTGGTCGAAGACATCCGCCAGGGCAAAATGGTCATCCTCATGGATGACGAAGACCGCGAGAACGAAGGCGACATCATCATGGCGGCCGAGTGCTGCCTGCCTGAGCACATCAACTTCATGGCCAAGCACGCCCGTGGCCTGATCTGCATGCCGATGACCCGCGAGCGCTGCGAAACGCTCAAGCTGCCGCTGATGGCACCCCGCAACGGTTCGGGCTTCGGCACCAAGTTCACCGTGTCCATCGAAGCCGCCGAAGGCGTCACCACCGGCATCTCCGCCGCCGACCGCGCACGTACCGTGCAGGCTGCCGCCGCCAAGGATGCCAAGGCCGAGGACATCGTCAGCCCAGGCCACATCTTCCCGCTGATGGCCCAGCCCGGCGGTACGCTGGCCCGCGCCGGCCACACCGAAGCTGCCTGCGACCTGGCGCGCATGGCCGGCTTCGAGCCGAGCGGCGTGATCTGCGAAGTGATGAACGACGACGGCACCATGTCGCGCCGTGCCGAGCTGGAAGTGTTCGCTGCCGAGCACGGCCTGAAGATCGGCACCATCGCCGACCTGATCCACTACCGCATGATCCACGAGCGCACCGTGCAGCGCGTGTCCGAGCAGCCGATCGAGAGCGAGCTGGGCCAGTTCAACCTGGTCACCTACCGCGATTCGGTGGAGGGCGACGTGCACATGGCCCTGACCCTGGGCAAGATCTGCGCTGAAGAGCCAACCCTGGTACGTGTGCACAACATGGACCCACTGCGCGACCTGCTGATGGTCAAGCAGGCGGGTCGCTGGAGCCTGCGCGCCGCCATGAGCGCCGTGGCCGAGGCCGGCAGCGGCGTGGTACTGCTGCTCGGCCACCCGCTGGAGGGTGACGTGCTGCTGGCGCACATCCGCGAAAGCGCTGGCGACGGTCAGGCCAAGGCGCCGACCACCTACAGCACCGTCGGTGCCGGTTCGCAGATCCTGCGTGACCTCGGCGTGCGCAAGATGCGCCTGATGAGTTCGCCGATGAAGTTCAATGCGATATCCGGATTCGATCTGGAAGTTGTAGAATACGTGCCCTCCGAGTGACTTGAGGCGGCATTGACGCCCTGCAACTCGAGTCCAGACCCTGTCGAGGCCGCCGTGCGCGGCCTCGCTCTTGAATATGAGAATATCGGAATGACCCTGAAGACCATCGAAGGTACCTTCATCGCCCCCAAAGGTCGCTATGCTTTGGTGGTTGGCCGCTTCAACAGCTTCGTCGTAGAAAGCCTGGTAAGCGGTGCCGTTGATGCCCTGGTACGCCACGGTGTCAGCGAAAGCGACATCACCATCATCCGTGCCCCGGGCGCGTTCGAAATCCCGCTGGTGGCACAGAAAGTCGCCCAGCAAGGCGAATACGACGCGATCATCGCCCTGGGCGCAGTGATCCGTGGCGGTACCCCGCACTTTGAATACGTGGCGGGCGAATGCACCAAGGGCCTGGCCCAGGTGTCCATGGAGTTCGGTGTGCCGGTGGCCTTCGGTGTTCTGACCGTCGACTCCATCGAGCAAGCCATCGAGCGTTCCGGCACCAAGGCCGGCAACAAAGGTGCTGAAGCTGCCCTGTCCGCTCTGGAAATGGTCAGCCTGCTGGCGCAGTTGGAGGCCAAGTGATTAGCGACGAAAGCGATCGTTTCAACCCGCGCGATCCAAAACCTGCGGATGCCGGCAAGCCATCGAAGAGCGCCAAGCGCCGCGAAGCCCGCAAGCTCGCGACCCAGGCGTTGTATCAGTGGCACATGGCACAGCATTCGCTGAACGAGATCGAAGCGCAGTTCCGGGTCGATAACGATTTCACCGATGTCGACGGCGCCTACTTCCGCGAAATCCTGCATGGGGTTCCGGCGATCAAGAGCGAAATCGACAAGGCGCTGGTGCCTTGCATGACCATCGCACTGGAAGAGCTCGACCCCGTCGAGCTGGCCGTGCTGCGTCTGTCCACCTGGGAGTTCATCAAGCGCGTCGACGTACCGTACCGCGTGGTGATCAACGAAGGCGTGGAACTGGCCAAGGTCTTCGGCGCCACCGACGGCCACAAGTTCGTCAACGGCGTGCTGGACAAGCTCGCGCCTTCGCTGCGCGAAGCAGAAGTCAAGGCGAACAAGCGCTGATCCTGGCGCTGCCTGGCCATGGGTGAGTTCGAGCTGATCAACCATTACTTCGCCGCCGCGCCCTGTGCGCAGGGCGGCGAGGGCGTGGTGTTGGGGATCGGCGACGACTGTGCCCTGCTGGACCTTCCCCCCGGCGAGCAGCTGGCGGTGTCGACCGACACCCTGGTTGCCGGCGTGCATTTTCCCGCTGTCTGCGACCCTCGCCTGCTTGGCCAGCGCTCATTGGCCGTGGCGGTCAGCGACCTGGCGGCCATGGGCGCCGAGGCCATCGGCTTCACCCTTGCCCTGACCCTGCCTGGGGTCGGCCCGGACTGGCTCGAAGCCTACGCCGCCGGCCTCAGCCACATGGCCCAGCGTTGTCGTATCAGCCTGATTGGCGGCGACACCACCCGGGGTCCGTTGAGCATCACCGTCACTGTGTTCGGCCGCGTGCCGGCTGGCCAGGCCCTGCGCCGCAGCGGTGCCCGTCCGGGCGACCTGCTGTGTGTGGGTGGTTCGCTGGGCAAGGCGGCGGGTGCACTGCCACTGGTGCTCGGTGAGCGCGATGCGCCTGCCGAACTGGCAGAGCCGCTGCTGGCGCACTACTGGTCACCGCAGCCCCAGCTCGGCCTCGGCCAACGCTTGCGCGGCCTGGCTACGGCGGCCCTGGACATCTCTGACGGCCTGCTCGCGGACTGCGGGCATATCGCCAAGGCGTCCGGTGTCGCGCTTGAGGTGAACCTGGCGCAGGTGCCAGTGTCTCCAGTTCTAGAGGCCTTTCTCGGCCGCGAAGCCGCCGTGCAGGCGGCGCTTACTGGCGGCGATGACTATGTGCTGGCATTCACCTTGCCCCCCGAGTCGCTCGCGGCGCTGGCAGACGTCGAGGTGCATGTCGTCGGCCGCGTGCTCGAAGGCCACGGGGTGACGCTGCGTGACCCGCAGGGCCTGGACATCACCCCCGTCCAACGGGGCTATCAACACTTTAGGGAGACACCGTGACCGACCACCCCAACCAGGTGCCTGCGGAGTTCGTTCCGCCATCGGTCTGGCGCAACCCCTGGCATTTCATTGCCTTCGGCTTCGGCTCCGGCACCCTTCCCAAGGCCCCGGGCACCTGGGGTTCGATGGTGGCCATCCCGTTCATCCCGTTGTGGCAGATGTTGCCGGACTGGGGCTACTGGTTGCTGCTGGGCGTCACCATGTTGTTCGGCTTCTGGCTGTGCGGCAAAGTCGCCAATGACTTGCGCGTGCACGATCATGAAGGCATTGTCTGGGACGAGATGGTCGGCATGTGGATCACCCTATGGCTGGTGCCTGAAGGGTGGCAGTGGATCCTGGCAGGGTTCCTGATGTTCCGCTTCTTCGACATCCTCAAGCCATGGCCGATCCGCTGGATCGATCGTCATGTGCATGGCGGAGTCGGCATCATGCTCGACGATATCCTGGCTGGCGTCTTCGCCTGGCTGGGCATGCAGCTTCTGGTATGGGCGGTGGGCTGACAACAGGGAGTGCTTCGATGGCCATAAGGACTGTGCTGCTGGCAATGCTGCTTACGTTTGCGTCCTGGGTGGTGGCAGCCGAAGAGGTGCCGAAACAGATCCACCTGGTCAGTGAAGAGTGGCTCGACTACACCAATGCCGATGGAACAGGCGTGGCCTGGGATGTACTGCGCAAGGTGTTCGAGCCGGCTGGGGTCAAGGTGGTCACCCAGACCATGCCGTACAGTCGCGCGATCGGGCTGGTGAAGCGTGGCGAGGCGGATGCCTGGGTTGGCTCGTACAAGGAAGAGACCGACGACAACCTTTACCCGCGCTGGCACTTCGACATGGATCATATCTATGCCCTGGGGCTTGCCAGCAAGCCGGTGCCGAGCCATGACACGGTCGGCAGCTATCGCCTGGCCTGGGTGCGCGGTTATGACTACGCCAGCTATTTGCCCAATGTGCACACGTTCCGTGAGATCCAGCGTCGCGAAGGCATCCTGCCGATGCTCGAACATGACCGTGTGGACTTCTACATCGATGCGCAGACCGAAGTGGATTATGTACTGGGGCAGAGCTCGCAACCTGAGCGTTTTCGCCGTACACATGTAGCCGAGTTGCCGTTGTACCTGGCCTTTGCCCGCAATGAACAGGGCAGGGCTTTGCTTGACCTGTTCGACAGGCGCATGGCCGAACTGGTACGCAGTGGCGAGTTGAAGCCGATTTTCGAGCACTGGAAGCAGCCGTATCCGTTCACTCCGGACAGCAAGCCGCAATAACTGGGGTCGCTGCGCGGCCCATCGCCGGCAAGCCGGCTCCCACAGTTCAGCGCCGCTCTCAAGACCAGCGCTAAACCCACTGGTTCAGCGCCGCTCTCAATGCCAGCGCTAAACCCACAGGTTCAGCGCTGCTCTCAAGGCCAGCGCTAAACCCACAGGTTCAGCGCTGCTCTCAAGGCCAGCGCTAACCCTGTGGGAGCCGGCTTGCCGGCGATAGGGCCCGTGCAGTCAACCTAAGCATCGAACTTTTCGATCTTATGCCACGGTATTCAACGAGCGCACAGGCCCCAACCTGCTGATACAATCGCTTCACGAGAAATTTCCTACTTATCCAGGAGCACAACGTGCCCGTCGTCTTTGTTGCCGCCTCTAAACTCCCGACCCCCTTCGCGACTTTCACCATGCATGGCTTTCTCGACGAAGCCACTGGCCGTGAGCACGTAGTGCTCAGCCTGGGTGATATTGCCGACGGTGAGCCGGTGCTGGGGCGTCTGCACTCCGAGTGCCTGACTGGCGATGCCCTGTTCAGCCAGCGGTGCGACTGCGGTTCGCAGCTGGAAGCCGCCTTGCAGGCCATCGCCCGTGAAGGCCGTGGCGTGCTCTTGTACCTGCGCCAGGAAGGCCGCGGCATCGGCCTGCTGAACAAGATTCGCGCCTACGAACTGCAGGACGGTGGCGCCGACACCGTCGAAGCCAACGAGCGCCTGGGCTTTGCTGCCGACCAGCGCGACTACGCCATGTGCCTGCCGATGCTCGAACACCTGGGTGTGAAGTCGCTGCGCCTGATGACCAACAATCCGCGCAAGGTCAAAGCACTCACCGACATGAACATCAATGTCGCCGAGCGCGTTCCGCTGCACACCGGTCACAACCCCCACAACCGCTATTACCTGGCGACCAAGGCCGACAAGCTTGGCCACATGCTGGGTAGCGAACACCAGGGCGAGGTGCCCCAGGCGTGACCCGTGGCGAGGTGAAGCGGCGCCTGGCCCTGGCCTGGTGGCAATACCTGGCGGTCGGCCTGGTGCCGTTGCCGGTCATGGCCTGGGCCTTCGGTGGCGGCGATGCCCTGGTCTCGGTGCTGGCCATGCCGCTGTTCATCGCCGGTGCGGCGACCATGTTCCTCAGTCTGCCGCGCTTTGGCGCCTACAAGCGTGCCTTGATCGCCACCTCCAAGGTACTGGGCACGGCTGAAGAGCCGGCCGCCTGGATCGAGTTGGCGCGTGTGCGGCGCATGGCCATGCTGTTCGCCTGCTTCCCCGCGTGGGTCGCCGCGCTGTCGGTGCTGGTGGGGCTCGAAGCCGTGCCGCAGGTCTTGCTGGCGCTGTCCACCGTCGTGCTGCTCTACCTCTACCGCATCCCGCGTCAACTGGGCTGATGCGCGTACTCTTCTGGCTGCTGGCATTGCTGGCCAGCAGCGCCCAGGCCGGTGAGCCGTTGCGGGTCATCAGCCTTGCCCCTTCCATGACTGAAATCATGCTCGAACTGCAGGCCGACGACCTGTTGGTTGGCGTGCTCGACGGTGGCGAACGGCCGGCGGCGCTGGCCGACCTGCCTTCGGTGGGGCGCCAGGGGCAGTTGGACATGGAGCGCCTGCTCAGCCTCAAGCCGGATCTACTGCTGCTGTGGCCTTCAAGCGTGGCCCCGGCCCAGCGCGACCAGCTCAAACGCCTGGGCATCGCCACCTACAGCGCCGAACCCCATGACCTGGACCAGTTGCTCGCGCAGATCGAGGCGATTGCTGTGCAGGTCGGCCGCGCCGAGCAAGGGCGTCGCCATGCGGCGGCCCTGGGCGAGCGATTGCGGCAATTGCGCCAGCAGTATCGGCGGGCAGAGCCGCTGCGCGTGTTCTATCAGGTGTGGGACCGGCCGCTGTACACCTTGGGTGGCGGGCAGGTGGTCAGTGATGCCCTGGCAGTGTGCGGTGCGCGCAACATCTTTGCCGACCTCAGCCTGCCGGCACCGCAGGTCAGTGTCGAATCGGTGTTGTTGCGCGATCCGCAGGTGATCCTTGCGGGCAACTCGGCGCAACTGGCCAGCTGGAAGGCCTGGCCGCGCCTGAGCGCCGTGGCCGGCGAGCGCCTGCTGGTGGTGCCGGACAAGGGGCTGGAGCGGCCCAGCGGGCAGATGATCGAAGCCACCGCCCGCCTGTGCGCGCTGCTAGCGGCTAGAGCGCCGGCGTCCAGGTGACGCTGAACAGCGCCGTGCGGCCTTCTTCGCGGTAGCCGTAGTTGTTGCCCTGGTAGCTGTAGTGGGTGCGGCTGTACTGTTTGTCCAGCAGGTTATCCAGCTTCAAGTCGAACTTCAGCTCAGCGCTTGCAGCCCAACTTCCACGTAGGCCCAGCACACCGTAACCACTGATCGGGTCGGTATTGGCTTCGTCGTTGTAGCTGCTGCTTGCCGCCTGCCAGCTGGCGCCAACGCCGAAACGGTCGAACTGACGGTCGATGTCCAGGCTCACGGTGCGCCGTGCCCGGCGAGAGAGGGTATGACCGTTGTCGCGGTTGCGCGGGTCGATCAGTGCCAGGCCCAATTGCGACGTCCAGCCGTTCCATTCCTGGTCAAGGGCCATTTCGAAGCCGTTGATGCGGGCGGCCCCGACATTCTCGGGTTGCACGCTGTACTCGATCGCGTCACGCAGGTCCGTGCGATACAGCGAGGCTTCAAGCCTGCTGCTTTCGCTCAGTTGGCTGCGCCATTGCAGCTCATAACTCTTCGAGTGCTCGGGTTTGAGATCCGGGTTGTTGTAGCCGGGGAAATACAGATCGTTGAAGGTGGGCGCTCGGAAGCCTTCGCTGTACGACAGCAGTACATCGTTGGCCGCGTTGAGCGGCACCGTCAGGCTGCCACTCCAGGTGGTCTGCCCTCCGAACTGCTGATTCTCGTCGTGGCGCAGACCAAGCTCGGTAGAGAAGTGTTCGCCATGAAAGCGGTGCTGGGCGAACAGCGCGCGATTCCAACGGCTGTCCTCGGTGAAGTCGGTGCTGGCGTGGACACGGTCTTCGTACCAGTCGCCACCTAGCAGCAGGCTGTTGTGCTCATCCAGGGTCAGGTTGTTCTGCCAGGTGGCCTGGTCGCGGTACGTATTGAAGGGGAAGCTGGAATCGCTGAGCTTGTCTCGGCTGTCGTCGCGGTTCTCGCTGTGGGCCAGTTCGAACCGTGTGTTCCACGCCTCGGTGATCTGCGCATCCAGGTAGCTGCCGATGCTGCTGACGGAGAAGTTCGAGTAGGGCTCTTGCGGGCTGAATCCGCGTGGCTCGTCGTACTCGTGTCGGCCACTGCTGTCGAGCATGTTCAGACCCGCCTCAAAGCGTTCGCCAAAGGTATGGCTCAGGCTCAGGTTGAACGACTTGTTGCGATAGGCGTCATGGTCGCCGTCGCTGGCAAAGGATGGCCCGGTCGAGTCGATGCCGTCAGTTTCATCAAGGCTCGCGCCGAGGTTGAAGCGAGTCGCGCCGTTACCGCCTGAAAGCCCCAGGCTGCGTTGGAACGTCTGGTTGCTGCCTGCTGCCAGGCGCAGGCGCGGCTGCAGGTTCTGGCCATCGCCACGGCGGGTGAAAATCTGGATGACCCCGCCGATGGCATCGCTGCCATAGATCGCCGAACGCGAACCGCGCAGCACTTCGACGCGTTCGATCTGGTCGATGTCGAGAAACTGCAGGCCGCTGTCGCCGGAGGTGGCATTGGCAATGCGCACGCCATCGACCAGCACCAGGCTCTGGGCGGCCTTGGTGCCACGGATGAAGATCCCTGGCAGGCTGCCACGGCCACCGGTGGGTGCGACCTGTACACCCGGCACTCGGGTGAGCAGGTCGGTGACGCTACTGGGCTGCAGGCGGTCGATGTCGCTGCGGGTGAACACGGTGTTGGCGGCGCTGGTGGCGGTGCGTGACTCGACCTGGCGGTTGGCGCTGATCAGCACATCGGGGAGCTTCAGGGCGTCATCGCGTTCAGCGGCCAGCAGGGGGATAGGTAGGCAGAGCAGGGTGGTAAAGGTCGAGATCTTCATCGAGGCTTCCAAAGCAATCGCCGGCAAGCCGGCTCCCACAGGTACACCACAAGTTTCGAAGACTGTGGTGTACCTGTGGGAGCCGGCTTGCCGGCGATAGGGTATTATAGGCCCAGCTTGGCCATGCGCGCCGTTACTGAAGCCTCGATCCCGGCAGCATCCAGCCCGCACTCGGCCAGCATCTGCGCCGGCTTGGCGTGCTCGACGTAGATGTCCGGCAGGCCCAGGTGCAGCAGTGGCTTGACCACGGCCTGGCTGGCCAGGAACTCGCCCACGGCAGCGCCAGCACCGCCCATGATGGCGTTCTCTTCGATGGTCACCAGCAACTCATGGCTGCCCGCCAGTTCCAGCACCAGGGCCTCATCCAGCGGTTTGACGAAACGCATGTCGACCACCGTGGCGTCGATGCGCTCGGCTACTTCGAGGGCTTCGGCCAACTGCACGCCAAACACCAGCAGGGCGACTTTTTCACCCTGGCGACGGACCACGCCCTTGCCAATTTCCAGCGGGTCCAGATCGCCGCTGATCGGCGCGTTAGGGCCGGTACCGCGCGGGTAGCGCACGGCCGCCGGGCCGTTGTACAGGTGGCCGGTGCTGAGCATCTTGCGCAGTTCGTTTTCGTCGCTCGGGGTCATCACCAGCATGCCGGGGATGCAGCGCAGGTACGACAGGTCGTAGCTGCCGGCATGGGTCGGGCCGTCTTCGCCGACCAGACCGGCACGGTCGATGGCGAACAGCACGTCGAGGTTCTGCACCGCCACATCGTGGATCAGCTGGTCGTAGGCGCGCTGCAGGAAGGTCGAGTAGATCGCCACCACCGGCTTGCTGCCTTCGCAGGCCATGCCCGCGGCGAGGGTGACGGCGTGCTGCTCGGCGATCGCCACGTCGAAGTAACGTTGCGGGAAGCGTTCGCTGAAGGCGACCAGGTCGGAGCCTTCCTTCATCGCCGGGGTGATGCCCACCAGGCGATTGTCGGCGGCGGCCATGTCGCACAGCCACTGGCCGAACACCGCGGAGTATTTCGGCCCGCTGGCTTTCTTCGGCTTCGGCGCGGCCGGCTTGTCGGCAGGTTCGAGCTTGGTGATGGCGTGGTAACCGATCGGGTCGATCTCGGCCGGGGCGAAGCCCTTGCCCTTCTTGGTCACCACGTGCAGGAACTGCGGGCCCTTGAGGTCACGCATGTTGCGCAGGGTGGCGATCATGGTTGGCAGGTCATGGCCATCGATCGGGCCGATGTAGTTCCAGCCCAGTTCCTCGAACAGGGTGCCGGGGGCCAGCATGCCCTTGGCGTATTCCTCGGTGCGGCGAGCGATTTCCCAGGCACCCGGCAGGCGCGACAGCACTTTCTTGCTGCCTTCGCGCATGCTCGAGTAGGTGCGACTGGAGAGGATCTTGGCCAGGTAATTGGACAAGCCGCCGACATTGCGCGAAATCGACATGTCGTTGTCGTTGAGGATCACCAGCATGTCGGCATCGACTTCCTGGGCGTGGTTCAACGCCTCGAAGGCCATGCCGGCGGTGAGCGCGCCGTCGCCGATCACCGCGATCGATTTGCGTGCGCTGTTCTGCAGCCGGGCGGCAATGGCCATGCCCAGTGCGGCGCTGATCGAGGTGCTGGAGTGGCCGACACCAAAGGTGTCGTACTCGCTTTCGCTGCGGCGCGGGAAGGCGGCGATGCCGTCCTTCTGGCGCAGGGTCAGCATACGGTTGCGCCGGCCGGTGAGGATCTTGTGCGGATAGGCCTGGTGGCCGACGTCCCACACCAGACGGTCGTCCGGGGTGTCGAACACATAGTGCAGGGCGATCGTCAGCTCGATGACGCCCAGGCCGGCGCCGAAATGCCCACCGGTCTGACCAACGGTATAGAGCAACTCCTGGCGCAATTCGTCGGCCAGGGTCTCCAGGTCGGCTTCGGCCAACCGGCGCAGGCCGGCGGGCGTGTCAGCGCGGTCGAGCAACGGCGTGACCGGGCGTTCGCGGGGGATCTCTTGAAACGTCGTGGGCATCAGGCGAGTCGTTATGGATGTTTAAGACGCGGCAGTTTACCCCATTGTGGGAAATACTGCCCATTCAGACGGGTGGGGGAATGGGGCTGCTTTGCAGCCCATCGCCGGCAAGCCGGCTCCCACAGGTTCTCTGTTGTCTGTGGGAGCCGGCTTGCCGGCGATGGGCCGCAAAGCGGCCCCAATCAATGACGCCGCTCGACAATATAGCGAGCCAACGCCCGCAGCGGCTCGGCGTTTTCGCCAAACCCTT
This sequence comes from Pseudomonas sp. NPDC089396, assembly GCF_044749545.1. NCBI lineage: Bacteria > Pseudomonadati > Pseudomonadota > Gammaproteobacteria > Pseudomonadales > Pseudomonadaceae > Pseudomonas > Pseudomonas sp. NPDC089396. The sequence goes on from NZ_JBIVIC010000019.1 coordinate 60,196, forward strand.
CGAGTGCGAACAGCGCCTGGTCGCGCAGTTCGATCGCATAGGCCTTGGCCGCCTCCAGCCCGAGCAGTGCCGGGTAGGTCGGTTTGTCACGGGCGACGTCAGCACCCTGGCGCTTGCCGAGGGTCGCGGTGTCGCTTTCCACGTCGAGGATATCGTCCTGCACCTGGAACGCCAGGCCGATTGCCTGGGCATAGGTCTGCAGGGCATCCAGCTGCGGCTGTTCGGCACGGCCGCTGGCCAGGGCGCCGAGGCGCACGCTGGCCTCGATCAGCGCACCGGTCTTGTGCCGGTGCATGTATTCCAGGGCCTGCTGGTCCAGTTTCAAACCCACCGAACCCAGGTCGATGGCCTGGCCACCGACCATGCCGGCAGGGCCTGCGGCCTTGGCCAGGGCCTGGACCATGGCCAGGCGGATGGCTTCGGACTGCGGGCTCAGGCGTGGGTCCAGCAGGGCACTGAAAGCCAGGCTTTGCAAGCCGTCACCGGCGAGGATCGCGCAGGCTTCGTCGAAGGCCTTGTGGGTGGTCGGCTGGCCACGGCGCAGGTCGTCGTCGTCCATGGCCGGCAGGTCGTCATGCACCAATGAATAGGCATGGATCAGCTCCACCGCGCAGGCAGCGCCATTGGCCTGGTCGGCCGGTGCGCCCAAAGCTTCGCAGGCCGCGTAGGCCAGCAGCGGGCGTACGCGTTTGCCGCCATTCATGACGCTGTAGCGCATGGCGGCATACAGCCGCTCCAGCTCTTTGGCGGGGGCGACGAACAGGGGTTCGAGCGCGGCATCGACACGGGCCTGGCTGCTGGCCTGGTAAGCACTGATCATGCTTCTGGCTCCGCGTCGAAGGGCTGCGCGGCAAGCTCGCCGTCACGCTCCAGGAGGATTTGCACTTTTTGCTCGGCCTGGGCCAGGGCGCCCTGGCAATCGCGCGTCAGGGCGATGCCTTGCTCGAAGGCGGCCAGCGAGTCTTCCAGCGACAACTCGCCGTTCTCCAGGCGCTCGACCAGGGCTTGCAGGTCGGCGAGGGATTGCTCGAAATCGATGGAGGCTTTTTTGCGGGCCATGGCGATGGGTCTCGGTGGCTGGTCAGAACGGCGCGACACTAGCAGAGCGGGGCGGGGGGAGCAAACTTGAGGCGCTCTGGGGGGTGGATTCACTGGCCTCATCGCCGGCAAGCCGGCTCCCACAGATACCCCACAATACTGGATGCCTGTGCTGTACCTGTGGGAGCCGGCTTGCCGGCGAATGGGCCGCAAAGCGGCCCCGGCAGTACATCAGGCTAGAACAGCTTCTTCCCGTTCCACCATCGTCTCGCGATACCGCGCCAGCTCTTCAATGGTCAGCACCGGCAAATTGTACTGCCGCGCATACACCGCCACCTGCTCGCCCCGGGCCATGCTGCCGTCCGGGTTCATCAGCTCGCACAGCACTGCCGCCGGCCGCAACCCCGCCAGGCGCGCCAGGTCTACCGAACCTTCGGTATGCCCACGACGGGTCAGCACCCCGCCATTGCGCGCGCGCAGCGGGAACACGTGCCCCGGGCTGACGATATGGCGCTGTTCGGCAGTCGAACGCAACGCCGCTTCGATGGTGGTGATGCGGTCCTGTGCCGAAACGCCGGTGCTCACGCCCTCGGCAGCCTCGATGGTCACGGTGAAGCCGGTGCCATGCCGCGCCTGGTTGTTCTGCACCATCGGCGCCAGTTGCAGGGCATCGACGGTGGCCTCGTCCAGGCACAGGCAGACGATGCCGCTGCAGTCGCGGATCATCATGGCCATGGTCTGTAGCGAGAGGTTTTCTGCGGCGGCCACGATGTCCGCTTCGTCCTCGCGATCGTCATCGTCGAGCAGCAGCACGGGGCGCCCGGCCTGGAAGGCGGCGATGGCGGCGGACACATTGGGGAATTGCGAGTGGTACTGGGTGGACATGAAACGCTCCTCGTGAATGATCGATGAACGTCTCGGGGCGAACAAAATGCGCGCGCAGGGGCGCCCGAATGGCCCCTGCCTGACGCCTTCTTTCATCCGGACTATGACCGTCGGCTCTGGAGTCGCACCAGATCTGCTGACCCCCGGCATGGCCGGGGCGCTCGCGGGCTCATCTTTCGATTTACCGCCGGTGGGGACTTTCACCCCGCCCTGAAGACCGGCCAAGCATACCGCACAGTGCCACCCCGCTGGCAACCCGCCGGCCTACGACCTTCGGCGGTATCATGGCGCCATGGCCTTACTGGAACAGCCCCATGGACATTCTCCAAGCCGCCGGCGGCAAGCCGGTCAAACTCTGGACCGACGGTGTGCCGGTCGAAGACGAAGCGCGCCGCCAGCTGCTCAACACGGCGCAGCTGCCGTTCATCTTCAAGCACCTGGCGGTGATGCCCGACGTGCACCTGGGCAAGGGTTCGACCATCGGCAGCGTGATCCCCACTGTGGGCGCGATCATCCCGGCGGCCGTGGGCGTCGATATCGGCTGCGGGATGATCGCCGCACGGACGTCGCTGCATGCCCGCGACCTGCCGGACAATCTGCACGGCCTGCGCACAGCCATTGAACACGCCGTGCCCCATGGCAAGACCTTTGGCCGCCACGACCAGGGCGCCTGGGACAATGTGCCGGGCAGCGCGGACAAGGCCTGGGGCCAGCTAGCCGGGCGCTTCAAAGCCATTACCGACAAGTATCCCCGGCTGGAGAAAACCAACAACCGCCATCATCTGGGCACCCTGGGCGGCGGCAATCACTTCATCGAAGTCTGCCTGGATGAAGCCGACCGGGTGTGGTTCATGCTGCACAGCGGCTCACGAGGTGTCGGCAATGCCATCGGCAACCTGTTCATCGAACTGGCCCAGGCAGACATGCGTCAGCACCTGGCCAACCTGCCGGACAAGGACCTGGCGTACTTCGAAGAGGGCAGCCGCCATTTCGCCGATTATGTTCAGGCCGTCGAATGGGCGCAGGACTTCGCCCGGCATAACCGCGAGCTGATGATGCGGGCGGTGGTCGCGGCGGCGCGCAAGGTGCTGGGCAAGCCTTTCGAGGCCAGCCTGGAGGCGGTCGACTGCCACCACAACTACGTGCAGCGTGAGCAGCATTTCGGGCGTGAGGTGCTGGTCACGCGCAAAGGGGCGGTGTCGGCGCAGAAGGGGCAGCTGGGCATCATCCCCGGCTCGATGGGGGCCAAGAGCTTCATCGTGCGGGGGTTGGGGAATGAGGAGGCGTTCTGTTCGTGCAGCCACGGTGCCGGCAGGGTGATGAGCCGGACCAAGGCCAAGAGTCGCTTTAGCGTGGAAGACCAGCGGCGCGCGACGGCGCATGTGGAGTGCCGCAAGGACAAGGAAGTGATCGATGAGATTCCCATGGCGTACAAGGACATCGATGCGGTGATGCGGGCGCAGCGGGAGCTGGTGGAGGTGGTGCACACGCTGCGGCAGGTGGTTTGTGTGAAGGGGTGACTGTGCGGGCCCTATCGCCGGCAAGCCGGCTCCCACAGGGATTGTGCTGATCTCACGGTTTGCGCTGTACCTGTGGGAGCCGGCTTGCCGGCGATAGGGCCGGTACAGGCCTACCGCGACATGTCCTCGATCACCTTTCTCAGCGAAGCCGGCAACATCGGCCCATGCCCCAGCCCCTCGAACCGCTCGAAGCGCACCTGCAACCCCTGCACCTTGGCCAGATCCGCCGCCAGCTCCCGCGCTGGCCGTTCCACATCGCCTTTCACCGGCGCACGCGGATTCGACGGTTCCTCACCGCCACGCATCAACAACAATGTCGGGCGGCTGTCCCCCAGGCGTTGCTGTAACCCCTGCGCCTCGCGAACGATGGCCCCGTCATGCCACCACAACGAAGGGCTGGCCGCCGCGTAGTCGCTGAATGCCCCAGGCCGGGTGAACAGCGCATGCAGCACCGCCAGCCCCCCATAGGAATGCCCCCACAGCGTCTGGCGTTGCAGGTCGATCGGCGCCACCCCGGCCACCCTCGGCCGCATGCGCTGGGTCAGCAGATCGAGGAACGCATCCACGCCACCACTGGGCTGCCCGGTCAGCGGATCGCGCTGCTCGGTTTGCCCAGGCAGCGCCGGGGTGTAGTCATAGGTGCGCCCGGTCCGCTCGATACGTTGCTCGGTCTGGTAACCCACCGCCACCAGCAGCGGCGCCTGACCGTCGGCGAGTCGCTGCAACTGCGCGCGGTCCAGCGCACCCAGCGCGGCATTGCCGTCGAGCATCCACAGCACCGGATAGCCAGCGGCAGGTGCCGGGCGGTCCGGCTTGCCGATCCACAACCGGTAATGACGCTGGCCATCGACCGAGTCCAGGTCGAGCTGGCTGAAGCGGTAGGCCAGGTCCTGGCGCTGCAGCAGTGAGGTGTCCATCTTCTGCTCGCGCTCCGGCTGCGCCTGGGCGGCCGGGGCGGTGAGGGCCAGTGCCATGGCCAGGTACAGGGGCATCTTGCTCATCAGGCAATACTCGTCATGGCGTCAGAACGACGCGGTCAGGCTGGTGTACAGGGTGCGCCCCGGTTCGTTGTAGGTGGCGGCGCCGGCACCTTCGATGCCGTTCACGCCCTGGGCATTGCCGGCACGGAACAGGCGCTTGTCGAACAGGTTGTCGATGCCGGCGGTCAGGCTGAGGTTCTTGCTGATCGCATAGGTGCCGCTGGCGCCAACCAGGGCATAGGGCGCCAGCTGGTCATTCGACGAACCGGTGACCCGCTCGCCGTGGTAGTCGTACTTCTTCGGCTTCTGCTTACCGTACCAGGCCACGCTCAACTGCAGCGAAAGGTCATCGTTGGCTTGCCAGTCGAGCATCGAGTTGAGGGTGTAGGCCGGGGTCACCGACAGGGTCTCGCCGGTTTCCTTGTTCTTCGACTGCAGCATGTAGGTGAGGTTGTTGGTCCACTGCAACTGCTCGGTCAGCGGGATGGTCAGGGTGCCTTCCAGGCCCTCGACCACGGCCTTGGGGATGTTCTCCCACTGGTAGATCGCGGCGTTGGCGTAGCTGCCGCTGCCGCCGCTGGCGTTGCCGATCGGGCTCAGGCCGGAGTCGATCTTGTTCTTGTAGTCGTTGCGAAAGTAGGTCAGGCCAGCGACCCAGCCGTCACGCTGGTACTCGATGCCCAGTTCCTTGTTGATGCTGGTCTCGGCTTCAAGGTTCTCGTTGCCTTGCAGGTAGCAGCTGGTGCTCTGCCCATAGCAGCCCTGGCCGCGGCTGTAGAGCAGGTAGTCGGGGTTGAGCTGGTACAGGTTCGGCGCCTTGTAGGCACGGGCGATGCCAGCTTTCAGGGTGAGGGTCTCGGTCAGTGCGTGGGACAGGTTGAGCGATGGGCTCCAGTTGTCGCCAACGATGCTGTGGTGGTCGAAGCGCAGGGCCGGGGTGAGCATGGTCCCGGGCATCAGCTCGATGTTGTCTTCGGCGAACAGCGAGAAGATCTGCGCTTGCGAACTGGTGTCGCGACCGCTGCTGGCCAAACCGTCGACGCCGCCGCCCTCGCTGGTGCTCTGGGTGTTGGCACTGGGGTCGTCGAGCTTTTGCTGGGTCCATTCGCTGCCCAGGGTCAGGGTCTGGTCGCGCCAGGCGTGCAGCGGCAGGTTCAGCTCACCGTGGGCCGTCAGGTCGCGCAGGGTCGAGGTGTAGAAATCGGTGCTGCTGAAGATCCCTTCGGTGCCGCCGGCCAGACCTTCGTTGATCCGCTGGTTGCGGGTTTTTTCATATTGCAGGTAGGCCATGCTGCTGCCGAAGTCCCAGTCGCCGCGATGGGTGAGGGCGAAGTTCTCGCGGTAGAGAATGTTGGTCTCCTTGCCCAGCATGCTTTTCACGTTGGCGTTGGAGTTGGTGTTCTGGGTATCGCCGGTGTAGAGGTTGCCCTGGCGGCTGAAGCCGGCCTCGAATTCCAGGGTTTGCTCAGGCGTCAGGTGCCAGCTCAGCAAGCCATTGACGTCCTTGTTGCGCACGCCCTCGCGGCCGGCGGGCAAGGTGCCGGCCTGGTTGCCGGTGCGCTCGGATTCATGGCCGGCGTTGATGTCCCAGTCATCCGAGTCGGTCTTGGCGACGTTGCCGTACACGCGGTAGCTGAGGGTGTCGGTGAGCGGGCCGTTGAGGCCGAAGCTCACGCGCTTGGTGGCGCCTTCGTCACCGTGCTCGGGAAAGTTCTGGTAAACGGTCATGTTGCCGTGGGTTTCGCCAGAGGCCTGCTTGGTGATGATGTTGACCACCCCGCCCATGGCCCCGGAGCCATAGCGGGCCGCGGCCGGGCCACGGATCACTTCGATGCGCTCCACCTGGTCGGCCGGCACCCAGTTGGTATCACCCCGCGAGTCACGCTCGCCGCGCCAGCCGTAGCGCACCGAACTGCGGCTGCTCACCGGCTTGCCATCGACCAGGATCAGGGTGTTTTCCGGGCCCATGCCGCGGATGTCGATCTGCCGGTTGTTGCCGCGCTGGCCGCTGGTGGAGTTGCCGGTCAGGTTGACCCCCGGCATGGTGCGGATGATCTGCGAGAGGTCATTGGCCGGCGGGCGTTTCTTGATGTCCTCGGCGGTGATGATCGACACGCCCGGCGCCTGCTTGGTTTCTTCCAGTGCAGTGGCCACCACGTTCTGGCTTTCCAGCTCGATGGGCGCAGGCTGATCGGTGGCGGCCTGCACGGCGCTGCTCAGCAGGCAGCTGGACAGCAGCAGGAAGGGGGCGAAAGAAAGCGGGCGGGGCGACATCATCGATCTCCGGAACAGCGAGCGGAAGGCAAGAGATCGTGGATGATAATTACTCTTAATTGAGAGTAAAGCGCATTAACTTTCTAAACATTTGCCGGCACTGGGCAGCAACAGGTGCAGGCACAGGCCCGGATGGCCATTGCTGGCCCACAGCTTGCCGCCTTGCAGCTCGATGGCCCGGCGGGCGATGGCCAGACCCAGGCCGAAACCGGCGCCGCTGTCAGCCAAGCGTTGGTAGGGTTGGAAAATGCGTTCCAGCTCATCGTGGGGCACGCCGGGGCCCTGGTCGCTCAGGCGCAGATGCCAGCAATCGCCCTCGCGCCAGCCGTCCAGGCAGACCCGGCCACCGCCCGGCGAATGGCGGATGGCGTTGCGCAGCAGGTTCTCCAGCGCCTGGGCCAGGCTGTCGAGATGGGCCTGCACCACGCAGTCGGTGCCCAGCGAGCAAGGGAGGCGTGTGCGGTCCCAGCCGCTTTCGAAACAGCTGTCCTGGCTCAATGCCTCCCAGACCGACAGCACCAGCACCGGCTCGGTGGCGAGCTGCGGTTGTTCGGTGTCCATCCAGGCCAGGTCGAGGGTGTCTTCCAGCAGTTTCTGCATGTCGTCCACTTCACGGTCCAGGCGCTCGCGCAGCTGCGCGGGCGGCAGGTCGCTGTCGTGGGCGATGCGCAGGCGGGCCAGGGGCGTGCGCAGCTCATGGGACAAGGTGCGCAGCAACAGGCGTTGCTGCTCCAGGCTCTGGCGCAGGCGGGCAGCCATGTGCTCGAAGGCCTGGGCCAGTTCGCCCAGCTCGTCGCGGCGCCTCTGCAAGGGCAGGCCAGGGCTCTCCAGGTCGTCGGCGCGCAGGGCGTCGGCGCGGTCGCGCAGGCGGTTCAGCGGCGCTACCAGATGGCGATACAGGGCCAGACCCATCAGCAGGGCGAGCAGCGCAGGGGCGACGCCGTGGGTGATGACGTGGGTCCATGGAGTGAGGCCCGTGGGTAGCAGGTGCTCGGGTAACTGGATGACCAGGCGACCTTCCTCCGGGTGCTCGGGGAAGGCGATGCTGACGTAGGGCAGTTCGTCCTGCAGGCGCCGGCTCATGGGCCAGTCGAGCTTGCGCATGAAGGTCAGGTGGCTGGCCTCCTCGGCGCTCAGTGGCGTGCTGCCGAGGCTTTCCAGGCGCGGGCCGATCAGTGCCACCCAGGTGTCCTCGGCGCGTTCGAGCTGGCGACGATAGGCTTCGGCGCCCGTTGCACCGCCGCTGTGCCAGGCGTCTTCGGCCTGTTGTGCGTAACGCGCGAGAGAGTCCTGGTCGGCGGGGGAAAGGAAATAGGTACTGCGCTCCACCGACAGCCCCCAGGTCCAGATCAGCCAGGTCAGCAACAGGCAGAAGCCAACTTGCAGCAGCGCCAGCTTCCACAGCAGGGGATGACGACGCATCAGCAATCTTCCGTGTTCACCAGAATGTAACCTTGGCCGCGCACGGCCTGGATCTGCAGGTGCTGGGCGCCGATGTCGGTGAGCTTGCGGCGCAGGTTGCAGACATGCACATCGAGGCCGCGATCCAGGCGGGTATAGGCCCGGTGCAATACGGTCTGGTAGAGAAATGCCTTGCTCAGCGCTTCGCCGGGGTGCGCGTGGAGGGTGGTCAGCAAGCGGAATTCGGAGCCGGTAAGGCCAGCGCCCTGGTCTTGGTAGAGGGCGTCCTGGCGCTCTTGATCGAGGGTCACCGAGCCCTGGCGGCCTGACGTGGCGGGCAAGCGGTCAAGGGCCACCCGGCGCAACAGCGCATCGACGCGGGCATTGAGCTCGGCGAGGCTGAAGGGCTTGGGCAGGTAATCGTCAGCGCCTCGGGTGAAGCCACTGATGCGATCCTGTTCGGCCCCCAGCGCCGACATCAGCATCACCGGCACGGCCTGCTGGCGGCGCAGTTCGTCGAGCAGGCTGAGGCCGTCGATGCCGGGCAGCATGATGTCCAGCAACACCAGGTCGAAGCGCGCTTGCTGCATGGCGTTCAGGGCCTGGGTGCCGGAGGCGCAGGCGTGGACGAGGAAACCACGGTTGCAGAAATGCTGTTCCAGGTCCTGGCGCAGGCGCTGGTCGTCTTCGGCGAGGAGAAGCTTGGTGGGCACGGCAGGAGCCTTGAATGAGAATTCGTATCAAATACGAATCATCCCACTGCGTGCGCTGATGGGCAAGCATGGCCGGGGTGTGTTTTGCAGGCATTAAAAAGCCGGCTTGTGGCCGGCTTCTCGGGGACGGCTCCGGCTAATTTATGGTAAGCCGCAACCGCCTTAACTGTGTGGCCATGAAAGGCCTGAAAGAGATAGCAAGCGCTCGTATGGATCGCTGCCGAGCCCTCTGGATCGCGGCTTGTGCCGGCCTGGGCTTGATGTGCGGCGTAGCATACAGAGGCTTGCGCAGGATGCCCAGCAAAAAATGGCACAGGGTGTTTCAACCGGGCCGTCGTTGGCGGTAATGCGACCAGTGGAACACCCAGCCGAGGATTTCCAGGCGTTGGTCCTGGCGTTGGGCGCGGGTGTAGCGCTCTACGGGGTAGTTGTGCCGGTCACTGCTGTGCAGGCACAAGGTGCCGTTCTGGCCGCTGCTGAGGCTGTTCACCCTGAGTGCGCCGTTATGCAGCAGGGCATAAGTCTCTCCGTCGACAACACTGGTCTGGCTCAAGTCGATGGCCAGGATCGCGTTACTGGGTATCCACGGCGCCATGTTGCTGGCTGGCATGGCCAGGCTCACGGCATTGCCTGGCGCGATGCCGAGCGCTTTGAGTGCTTTGGCGGGCAGGCGCAGGCAGTGTCCGTCAAGGGCGACGAGTCGGCCTTCGCTCACCTCGTGAAAGGGTAGGTGTAACAGCCGGCTATCGTGTTTCGACAGAGAACGGGTCGAAACGGGCTCGGACTCGGAGGCGTCAACCCGCAGGATCGAACTGGGGTGCTTGGGGCCTTCGCCGCAGCGCAACCAGCGCCTGTGGACACAGAACAGGTCGGCGATTTCGTCGAGGCGAGCAAGGGGAACGCCGCGTCGGAACCAGTTGTTGACGTGCTGGGGCGTGACACGACGCTGCGCAGCGAAGTCGGAAGGGGTCAGGCCGCATTCTTGGAGCAGGGCCTTTAGGCGGTCACCGGAAGTTTTCATGAGGCCGAGTCTAACGGCCAGCTCTCGGTAGGGAAATGAACGCGATGTTGATGGAAAATGTGCGAAAAGAGCGTGTTTGTAGGAAGTTGGCGTAGGACGTTGTAGGACTTTTTACCGTCCAGCCGACACCCACAAAAAACCCCGCCGAAGCGGGGTTTTTGTTGCAGTCGCTATCAGCCCTTGTAGGCAGCAACCGACTTGGTGATCGCGGCGCGGGCGGCGTCGGCGCCTTCCCAGCCTTCGATCTTGACCCACTTGCCCTTTTCGAGATCTTTGTAGTTCTCGAAGAAGTGCTCGATCTGCTGGATCAGCAGCGCCGGCAGATCGGTGTATTCCTTCACGTCGACGTACAGCTGCGACAGTTTGTCGTGCGGTACGGCGATGACCTTGGCGTCGCCGCCGCCGTCGTCGGTCATGTTCAGGATGCCGACCGGACGGGCACGGATGACCGAGCCAGGGGCAACTGGGTATGGGGTCACGACCAGCACGTCCAGCGGATCACCGTCGTCGGCCAGGGTGTTGGGGATGAAACCGTAGTTGGCCGGGTAGAACATCGGGGTGGCCATGAAGCGGTCGACGAACAGGGTGTCGCTGTCCTTGTCGATTTCGTACTTGATCGGCGCGTGGTTGGCCGGGATCTCGATGGCGACGTAGATGTCGTTCGGCAGGTCTTTGCCAGCCGGAATCTTGCTGTAGCTCATTGGGCAGTGCCCCCGTGTTTGATCAAAAAAGTGGCGGCGATTATAGGCACATTCCGCCAGGCCATGCCACGCCCGACCTGATGCGCGGGCGCTTCAGGCGTGGCTTTCGCGGTAGTCGGGGTGTTCGTTCTGCAACTGCGTGAGGCGCGCCAGCGGGTCCTGACGGTAGAACAGCGACAACTGCTGGTACACCTGTGGATAAGCCTGCTGCAGCAAGTCGGGAGCGCTGAAGAAGTATTCGCTGGAAACAGCGAAGAACTCCGCCGGGTTTTCCGCCGCGTAGGGGTCGATGGCCGTGTGCGCGTCGGGGTTGGCATCCAGCTGGTGGTTGAGGTCGTCGTAGGCCTGCTGCATGGTGAGGGCCCAGTCCTCGACGCGCATGTCGCTGTGCAGAGGGGGCAGGCCGTTGGCGTCGCCATTGAGCATGTCGAGCTTGTGCGCCAGCTCATGGATCACCAGGTTGTAGGCCTCCCAGCCGCCGCTGGTCAGCACCCCGGCCCAGGCCATGATCACCGGGCCTTGTTGCCAGGCTTCGCCGCTGTGCTCGGCATCCCAGACATGCTCCACGCCGCTGGCGTCGCGGTGGCGCTGGGGGCTCTTGAAGTCGTCGGGGTAAAGGATGATCTCGTGGAAGCCCTGGTACCAGTTCAGCTCGCCCAGGTGCAGCAGCGGCAGCTGGGCCTGGGCGGCAAGGAACAGGCGCTGTTCGTCGTCAAGCTCGACGCCGGGCAGGGTAGTCAGGTGCTTGTCGAGCAGAAACAGGATGCACGCCTCGCGCAGCCAACGGTCCTCGGTATCGCTGATGCCGTCGAGCATGGGCAGGCGTTCGCGAACCGCCTGCCATTGACGAGGCTCGATCGGGTAGCGCGCCAGGGTGCGCTTGCGCCGCCAGGCGCTGAATGACCACATGTGCGCTGTCAGTGGGCTTTGGCCGTGCGGCTCAGGCGGCCACGCAGCAAGCCCAGGACCATCGGGAACAGCGACAGGAAGATGATGCCGACGACCATCAGCGACAGGTGTTGCTTGATGAACGGCACGTTGCCAAAGAAGTAGCCCAAGGTCACCAGTCCGCAGACCCACAGGATTGAACCTGCGACGCTGAAGGCCAGGAAGCGCGGGTAGTGCATGTGGGCGATGCCGGCGACGAACGGCGCGAAGGTGCGCAGGATCGGCAGGAAACGCGCCAGGGTCACGGTCTTGCCGCCGTGGCGTTCGTAGAATTCGTGGGTGCGCTGCAGGTAATCGCGGCGGAAGATCTTCGAATTGGGGTTGTTGAACAGTCGCTCACCCGCTGTGCGACCGATCACGTAGTTGGTGCTGTCACCCAGGATCGCCGCAGCCATCAGCAGCCCAGCCAGCAACACCGGGTCCATGCCGCCGCCAGCGGCTACCGCACCGGCGATGAACAGCAGCGAATCGCCAGGCAGGAACGGCATCACCACCAGGCCGGTTTCGCAAAAGATCACCGTGAACAGGATGGCGTAGATCCAGGGGCCGTAATTGGTGACCAGCAGATCGAGGTAGGCATCGAGATGCAGGATAAGGTCCAGCGGGTTGAAATCCATGTACAGCACCTGTGTTCTTGACCCGCAGCTGCTACGGGCGCGCGGACCTGCGGGAGGGTAATTTTTCACACATGTCAGGAGGACGCATTATACGGCTAAGTCGGAGTCGTGCCCGGGGAGTTTGTAGCGGGGGGTTACCGGCCCTATCGCCGGCAAGCCGGCTCCCACAGGACCCCCACTGATTTCGAGAGCAGTGCAATACCTGTGGGAGCCGGCTTGCCGGCGATAGGGCCATAAAGGTCAATCGTAGGTGATAGGCAAGATGTAGCTCTCGAACTCGGTATCCTTGCGAAAGCCTATGGATTCATACGTCATGCGTGCCACCTCGTTATTGGCACTGGTCGACACCCGCATGCGCACCGACTGGGTGCCCTTGGCCATTTTCTTGGCCTCGCGCATCAGGTGGTCGGCCACCAGCATGCGCCGCGAGTCTTCGGCCACGAAGATGTCGTTGAGAATCCATACCCGCTTGAGCGACAGCGACGAGAAGCTCGGGTACAGCTGGCAGAAACCCAGCAATTTACCGTCGTCATCATCCGGCAAGGCCAGGTAGATGACCGATTCGTCATGCTTGAGGCGTTTTTCCAGGAAGCTGCGCGAGCTGTCCGGATAGGGGAGCTGCCCATAGAACTCGCGGTATCTGACAAACAGCGGAGTGAGCAGGTCGAGGTGTTCCAGGCTTGCCTTGATGATGCGCATGTGTGGCCCTCAGAGTCCATTTGGGGAAACAGCGGAATGCCAGCAACTCTCAAACGCATGCTGCCCAATGCAGGCTAGAAGTGCAATCCGCCATCCGTGACATGTTTTTTACCCTTCGCCGAGCAGAAAGTTACCTTTTTGATTGCGGTTGTTGTCATTTTCGAGGGTATGGACCTGTGCTTCATCCTTCAGATTCACCCCGGACAGCTGCCGGCGGCAGGCCTCGCGCATCAGGTAGAGCAGGCGGTGGGCGGCCATGCCGTAGCTCAGGCCCTCCAGGCGTACGTTGGAAATGCAGTTGCGGTAGGCGTCGGTCAGGCCGACCTTGGGCCCATAGGTGAAGTACAGGCCAAGGCTGTCGGGGGAGCTCAATCCGGGCCGTTCGCCGATCAGCATGACCGTCATGCGGGCGCCGAGCAGTTCGCCCACCTCATCGGCCACGGCCACACGGCCTTGCTCCACCAGCACTACCGGGGCGCTGGTCCAGCCATCGGCCGCCGCCTGTTCTTCGAAACGGCTCAGAAACGGCAGGGTATGGCGATGCACGGCCAAGGCCGAGAGGCCATCGGCGACCACGATCGCCAGGTCGAAGCCGGCTGGGTTGGCCTGGGCATGCTGGCGCAGGCGTTCGATCGAGTCTTCGTTCAAGCGTCGGCCGAGGTCGGGGCGCTGCAGATACTGGTTACGGTCGCTGGCGGCACTGTGCAGCAGCAGGCTGTCGCGCCCCCGGTCCTTCAATTGCTCGGCCAGCGCCGCGTGGTCGAATGGCAGGTGCACGGCGTCACGGGCCTGGGCGTGGGCGAACTGGAAGTCCAGCTGGGCGCTGGTCGGCAGGCTGATGCCGCTGCGGCCCAGGGCGATGCGGGCCGGCGTCAGGTTGCGCAAGGCCAGCCAGGGGTTTTCGGGAGTGGGCGTACGATGGTCCATGGTCACCTCTATGCCAGCTGCGCCAAGGCCTGGCGGAACGCCGGCGGAAGGTTGTCGCCGAAGCGTATCCGGCCATCGGCCTGGGTGAAAATGCCGGTGCGCTGCAACCAGGCCTCGAATTCCGGCCCGGGCTTGAGGCCCAGGGTCTGGCGCGCGTACAGCGCGTCGTGGAACGAGGTGGTCTGGTAGTTGAGCATGATGTCGTCGGAACCGGGGATGCCCATGATGAAGTTGATCCCGGCCACACCCAGCAGGGTCAGCAGGGTATCCATGTCGTCCTGGTCGGCTTCGGCGTGGTTGGTGTAGCAGATGTCGCAGCCCATCGGCACGCCAAGCAGCTTGCCGCAGAAGTGGTCTTCCAGACCTGCGCGGATGATCTGCTTGCCGTTGTACAGGTACTCCGGGCCGATGAAACCGACCACGGTATTGACCAGAAACGGCTTGAAGTGGCGGGCCACGGCATAGGCGCGGGTTTCGCACGTCTGCTGGTCGACACCATGGTGGGCATTGGCCGACAAGGCACTGCCCTGGCCGGTTTCGAAGTACATGAGGTTCTGTCCGAGGGTGCCACGCCCCTGGGACAGGCCGGCCTCATAGCCTTCCTGGAGCACGTTGAGGTTGATGCCGAAACTGGCGTTGGCGGCCTCGGTGCCGGCAATCGACTGGAACACCAGGTCCAGGGGCACGCCGCGGTTGATGGCTTCGATCGAGGTGGTCACGTGGGTCAGCACACACGCCTGGGTGGGGATGTCGTAGCGCTGGATGATGGCGTCGAGCATTTCCAGCAAGGCGCAGATCGAGGCGATGCTGTCGGTGGCCGGGTTGATGCCGATCATGGCGTCGCCATTGCCGTAGAGCAGGCCGTCGAGAATGCTGGCTGCGATGCCGGCCGGCTCGTCGGTGGGGTGGTTGGGTTGCAGGCGGGTCGACAGCCGCCCGCGCAAGCCCATGGTGCCGCGAAAGCGGGTGACCACGCGGATTTTCTGGGCCACCAGCACCAGGTCCTGCACGCGCATGATCTTCGACACCGCAGCGGCCATTTCCGGCGTCAGGCCTGGGGCCAGGGCGCGCAGGCTGTCTTCGTCGGCCTCTTCGCTGAGCAGCCAGTCGCGCAGGCCACCCACGGTGAGGTGGCTGACCGGGGCAAACGCTTGGGCGTCGTGGCTGTCGATGATCAGCCGGGTCACTTCATCGTGTTCGTAAGGGATCAGCGCTTCGTTGAGAAAGTGGCTGAGCGGGATATTGGCCAGGGCCATCTGCGCGGCCACCCGTTCGCCGTCGTTGGCGGCGGCAACGCCGGCCAGATAGTCCCCGGAACGTGCCGGGCTGGCCTTGGCCATCACGTCCTTGAGGCTGTCGAAGCGATAGACCAGGTGGCCCACCGTGTGTACGAAACTTGCCATACAGAATCTCCAGGGCGCCGCGGGGCTTGCCCGCGGCGGGTGTCGACGATCAGTGCAGAGCCTCTTCGGCTTTCTGGATCGCGGCGAATTCCTCTTCCGGTGTACCCGCAACCAGGTGGTGGCGGCTGTAGAACGCAAAGTAGGCGATCAATACCGCATAGATCACTGCGGCGCCAACCACCACCCGTGGGTCGACCAGGAAGCCCGCGACCACCGCGATGCAGGCCAGCACCAGTGCCACCCCCGAGGTGAAGATGCCGCCTGGGGTGCGGTACGGGCGCTCCATCTTCGGCCGGCGGATACGCAGGGTGATGTGCGCAGCCATCATCAGTACATAAGACAGCGTAGCGCCGAACACCGCGACCAGGATCAGCAGGTCGCCCTGGCCGGTCAGTGACAGGGCAAAACCAATGATGCCGGGGATGACCAGGGCCAGTACCGGCGCCTTGCTCTTGTTGGTCTCGGACAGTTTGCGCGGCAGGTAGCCGGCACGGGATAGGGCGAAGATCTGCCGCGAATAGGCGTAGATGATCGAGAAAAAGCTGGCGATCAGGCCCGCCAGGCCCACCAGGTTGACGAAGCTGCCCATCCAGGTGGAACCACCGTATGCCTTGGCCAGTGCCTCGACCAGCGGGTTGCCGGAGGCCTTCAGCGCTTCGGCACCGGCAGCGCCTGGGCCAACCACCAGGATCAGCAGGGCGAAGGCCAGCAGCACCAGCATTGCGCCAATCAGGCCGCGTGGCAGGTCGCGTTTCGGGTTCTTGGTTTCCTCGGCCGCCAGTGGCACGCCTTCTACCGCCAGGAAGAACCAGATGGCGTAGGGGATGGCCGCCCACACCCCGACATAGCCGAACGGCAGGAAGCTGCTGGCGCCCACCGCGTCGGTCTGGGCGATGTCGAACAGGTTCGCTGCATCAAAATGGGGCACCATGCTCACCAGGAACACGGCCAGGGCGATGGCGGCGATCGCGGTGATGATGAACATCAGCTTGAGCGCTTCACCGACGCCAAAAATGTGGATGCCGATGAACACGACGTAGAACGCCAGATAGATCATCCAGCCGCCGATACCGAACAGTGACTGGCAGTAGGCGCCGATGAACACGGCGATGGCGGCGGGGGCGATGGCGTATTCGATCAGGATCGCCGTACCGGTGAGAAAGCCGCCCCACGGGCCAAAGGCGCTGCGGGCAAAGCCGTAGCCGCCGCCTGCGGTGGGGATCATCGACGACAGTTCGGCCAGCGAGAAGCACATGCACAGGTACATGGTGGCCATCAGCAAGGTGGCGAGGAACATGCCACCCCAGCCCCCCTGGGCCAGGCCGAAGTTCCAGCCGGCGTAGTCGCCAGAGATCACGTAGGCGACGCCCAGGCCCACCAGCAGGACCCAGCCGGCGGCGCCTTTTTTCAGTTCACGTTGCTGGAAATAGTCCGAACCGACTTTTTCGAAGTCGACGGATGCACCTGCCGGCGTGCCGGCGGAATGATCGCTTGGCATAGATTCACCTGTTTTTCTTTTTGGTGGCCGGAGGGGTTCCGGTCGTTGGTGATGGGTGTTGCAGGAAGCGAGCCAGAGGTTTTATTGGGGTGGCTGTACCGGCCCTATCGCCGGCAAGCCGGCTCCCACAGGTGGAGCACTGTTCTCTTTGTGGGCGCTGGCTTGCCGGCGATGGGCTGCAAGGCAGCCCCCGAGGCCGGCTCGGTTTAGAAGAAGCCCAGCGGGTTGATGTCGTAGCTCACCAGCAGGTTCTTGGTCTGCTGGTAATGGTCGAGCATCATCTTGTGGGTTTCACGGCCAACGCCGGACTTCTTGTAGCCACCGAACGCGGCATGCGCCGGGTACAGGTGGTAGCAGTTGGTCCACACGCGGCCCGCCTTGATGCCGCGGCCCATGCGGTAGGCGCGGTTGATGTCGCGGGTCCAGACACCGGCACCGAGGCCGAACTCGGTGTCGTTGGCGATTGCCAGGGCTTCGGCTTCGTCCTTGAAGGTGGTGACGCTGACCACCGGGCCGAAGATTTCTTCCTGGAACACGCGCATCTTGTTGTTGCCTTTGAGCAGGGTCGGCTGGATGTAGTAGCCGGTGGCCAGCGAGCCCTCCAGTTTTTCCACCTTGCCGCCGGTCAGCAGCTCGGCGCCTTCATCCTGGGCGATCTGCAGGTACGAGAGGATCTTCTCGAACTGCTGCTGCGAGGCCTGGGCGCCGACCATGGTGTCGGTGTCCAGCGGGTCGCCGCGCTTGATCTGCAGCACCTTCTTCATCACCACTTCCATGAACTGCGGGTAGATCGACTCCTGTACCAGTGCGCGCGATGGGCAGGTGCACACTTCGCCCTGGTTGAAGAACGCCAGCACCATGCCTTCGGCGGCCTTGTCGATGAAGCTTGGCTCGGCCTGCATGATGTCTTCGAAGTACACGTTCGGCGACTTGCCGCCCAGCTCGACGGTGGACGGGATGATGTTCTCGGCGGCGCACTTCATGATGTGCGAGCCCACCGGCGTGGAGCCGGTGAAGGCGATTTTGGCGATGCGCTTGCTGGTGGCCAGCGCTTCACCCGCTTCGCGGCCATAGCCTTGCACCACGTTGAGCACGCCCGGTGGCAGCAGGTCGCCGATCAGCTCGACCAGTACGGTGATGCCCAGCGGGGTCTGCTCGGCTGGCTTGAGCACCACGCAGTTGCCGGCGGCCAGGGCCGGCGCGAGTTTCCAGGCGGCCATGAGGATCGGGAAGTTCCACGGGATGATCTGCCCGACAACGCCCAGCGGCTCGTGGATGTGGTAGGACACGGTGCCTTCGTTGATTTCGGCCGCGCCGCCTTCCTGGGCGCGGATGCAGCCGGCGAAGTAGCGGAAGTGGTCGACGGCCAGCGGGATGTCGGCGTTGAGGGTTTCGCGGATGGGTTTGCCGTTGTCCCAGGTTTCGGTGATGGCCAGGATTTCGAGGTTCTGCTCGATACGGTCGGCGATCTTGAGCAGCACGTTCGAGCGATCCTGCACCGAGGTGCGACCCCAGGCGTCGGCTGCGGCGTGGGCAGCGTCGAGTGCCTTGTCGATGTCTTCGGCAGTGGAGCGGGGGAATTCTGCGATCAGTTTGCCATTCACCGGGGAGGTGTTTTCGAAGTACTGCCCCTTGACCGGAGCTACGAACTCACCACCGATGTAGTTGCCGTAGCGGCTCTTGAAGGTAACCTTCGCGCCCTCGGTACCGGGATGTGCATAACGCATGGTGTGTCTCCTGGTTAATTGTGTTTGTTGAGGAGTTAACAAGCGTAGAGCAAAGGTTGGGCCAGTGTGGCAAGCCCCAAGGAAATCAATGACTTGGGACATTGCTCAGCACTGACCAGTCAGCCCTTGTGCCAGGGCTGGCACGGCCAGGGGTGACACTTTGTACCGTTTGCGACACGCCGGATGACGGTGCATTGCAAAGCCCGGTGGGGTGGAGGATGCTGAAGCGAGTCTCTATCTGCGGAGAACAACAACTAATGCAGAACAATCACTTCAGTCGCCATGCCCAGCAGGTGCATACCGTCGCCCGCGGCGAAGCCGGCAGCGATCCATCGATTGCCCGCTCCTGGCTGCGCTGCCTGGAGGACTACCACCTCGATCCTTCGGTGATCGAGGCACCGGTGGTGCTCGAGCATGGTCGCCTGCTGGAAAGCCGCGAGCGCCTGCATCAGGTGCTGAAAATCGCCGATGGCGAAATGAACAGCCTGCATCAGCAGCTTTCCGGTGCTGGTCATGCGGTGTTGCTGACCGATGCCCGCGGGGTAATCCTCAACTGCGTGACCGCGCCCAATGAGCGGCGCAACTTCGAGCGCGCCGGGCTGTGGCTGGGCGCCGACTGGAGCGAGGCCAGCGAAGGCACCAACGGCATCGGCACCTGCCTGGTCGAGCGCCAGGCGCTGACCATCCACCAGAACGAACATTTTCGTGGTCGCCATACCGGCCTGACCTGTTCGGCCAGCCCGGTGTTCGACCCCCATGGCGAGCTGCTGGCGGTGCTCGATGTGTCTTCGGCGCGGCCGGACGTGTCGCGCCAGAGCCAGTTCCACACCATGGCCTTGGTCAACCTCTCGGCGAAGATGATCGAGAGCTGTTACTTCCTGCGCCATTTCGAGCAGCAATGGTTGCTGCGCTTCCACTTGCAGGCCGAGTCGGTCGGCTTGTTCAGCGAAGGCTTGCTGGCCTTCGATGGCAATGGCCGCATCTGTGCAGCCAACCAGAGCGCCCTGAATCTGTTGGGCAGTATTCGCGGCGGCGTGCTGGGCAAGCCGCTGGAGCGATTCTTTGCCTGTAGCCATGACGAACTGTTCAGCCGCGCCACGACCAACGGCAGCACGGCCTGGCCGCTGCGCACCCGCGATGGCCGGCAAGTGTTCGCCAGCCTGCGTGGCCAGGCGCGGGCGCCGTTGTGGACGGTGCCGGCCAGCTTGCCAGAGGCCCGGCGCCCGGCCGATCCCGGCATCTGCCTGCTGGACCCGGCGCTGCAGAATGACTTCCGCCGTGCCGTGCGGGTGTTCGAGCGCGATGTGCCGTTGCTGCTGTGCGGTGAAACCGGCAGCGGCAAGGAGGCCTTCGCCCAGGCCGTGCACCAGGCCAGCCAGCGTCGCGGCAAGCCATTCGTGGCGGTCAACTGTGCGTCGATCCCGGAAAGCCTGATCGAGAGCGAGCTGTTTGGTTATCGCGGCGGCAGTTTCACCGGTGCCCGCAAGGAAGGCATGCGCGGCAAGCTGCTGCAGGCCGATGGCGGCACGTTGCTGCTGGATGAGATCGGCGACATGCCGCTGGCGCTGCAAACCCGCCTGCTGCGCGTGTTGGAGGAGCGCCAGGTGGTGCCGATCGGCGGCGAGGCACAGGCGGTGGATGTGCGTATCGTCAGTGCTACCCACCGGGACTTGCTGGAGCGGGTGGAGCAGGGCAGTTTCCGCGAGGACCTGTACTACCGGCTCAATGGGCTGGAGGTGGCGTTGCCGGCGGTGCGCGAGCGCAGTGACAAGGCCCAGTTGCTGGACTTCCTGCTACGCCAGGAGGCGCAGGGGCAGCGGGTCGAACTGGAGCCCAGGGCGCGTCAGGCGCTGCTGGACTTTGCCTGGCCGGGTAACGTGCGGCAGATGCGCAATGTGTTGCGCACGTTGGTGGCGTTGTGCGAGCACGCGTACATAGGGTTTGCCGATCTTCCGGCGATCATCTCGAAAAATGCTGGCGAGGGCTTTGCCCTCGATCGCCGGCAAGCCGGCTCCCACAGGTCGGGGGCCGCCCTTGAAGCAGGCGCTGTCCCTGTGGGAGCCGGCTTGCCGGCGATAGGGCCAGTCCTGCTTGAGGATGCCGAGTGCCAGGCATTGCTGTCAGTACTGGAGGCAAAACACTGGCACCTGACCCGCGTCGCCGAGCACTTGGGCATCAGCCGCAATACCTTGTATCGAAAACTGCGCAAACACGGCATTGCCAGGGGCGCCTGAGCGAAACAGCGGGTGCGATTTCCCCCGCCCTGGGCTACCCTGCCTCGAAGTTTTGCGAGGTCGACCATGCATATTCATATTCTCGGTATTTGCGGCACTTTCATGGGTTCCCTGGCGGTGCTGGCCAAAGCGCTCGGCCACCGCGTCACGGGCTCCGACGCCAACGTCTATCCCCCGATGAGCACCCAGCTCGAGGCCCAGGGCATCGAGCTGACCCAAGGCTACGACCCGGCCCAGCTGGACCCGGCGCCGGACCTGGTGGTGATCGGCAACGCCATGTCGCGGGGCAACCCGGCGGTGGAGTATGTGCTCAACAAAGGCCTGCCTTACGTGTCCGGCCCGCAGTGGCTGGCCGACCACGTGCTGCAGGGGCGTTGGGTGCTGGCAGTGGCCGGCACCCACGGCAAAACCACCACCAGCAGCATGCTGGCCTGGGTGCTGGAGCACGCCGGCATGAGCCCGGGCTTCCTGATCGGGGGCGTGCCGCAGAACTTCTCGGTCTCGGCGCGTCTGGGCGATACCCCGTTCTTCGTGGTCGAGGCCGACGAATACGACAGCGCGTTCTTCGACAAGCGCTCGAAGTTCGTGCATTACCACCCGCGCACCGCGATCCTCAACAACCTCGAGTTCGATCACGCGGATATCTTCCCTGATCTGGCGGCCATCGAACGGCAGTTCCATCACTTGGTACGCACCATTCCAAGCGAGGGTCTGGTCATTCATCCCACCACCGAGCAGGCCCTGGAGCGGGTGATCGGCATGGGCTGCTGGACCCCGGTGCAGACCACCGGTGAAGGCGGCCAGTGGCAAGCACGCCTGCTGAGCGCCGACGGCTCGCGATTCGAAGTGCTGTTCGAGGGTGAAGCGCAGGGTGTGGTCGACTGGGCTTTGACTGGCCAGCACAACGTCGCCAACGCCCTTGCGACCCTGGCTGCCGCTCGCCATGTGGGCGTGGTGCCGGCGATGGGCATCGAGGGCCTGAGCGCCTTCAAGAGCGTCAAGCGCCGCATGGAGAAGGTCGCCGAAGTACAGGGCGTGACCATCTACGATGACTTCGCCCACCACCCGACCGCCATCGCCACCACCCTCGACGGCCTGCGCAAGCAGGTAGGCGAGGCGCCGGTGATCGCGATCATCGAGCCACGCTCCAACTCGATGAAGCTGGGTGCCCACCGTGACGGCTTGCCGGAGAGCGTCAACGACGCCGACCAGGTGATCTGGTACGCGCCTGCGAACCTGGGCTGGGACCTGGGCGCCACCGCCGCGCAATGCAAGGTGCCTAGCGTGGTGGCCGATAGCCTTGAAGCGATCATCGAGCGGGTCAAGGGCCAGGCGCGGCCGGGTACCCATGTGGTGATCATGAGCAATGGCGGCTTCGGCGGCCTGCACGGCAAGCTGGCCGAGGCCCTGAAGTGAGCGGGCCGGAACGCATTACCCTGGCCATGACCGGCGCCTCCGGGGCGCAGTATGGCTTGCGCCTGCTCGACTGCCTGGTGCGCGAAGACCGAGAGGTGCATTTCCTCATCTCCAAGGCTGCGCAGTTGGTGATGTCGACCGAGACCGACGTGGTGTTGCCGGCCAAGCCTCAGGCCATACAAGCGTTTCTGACCGAGTACACCGGTGCTGCGGACGGGCAGATCCGTGTGTATGGCAAGGAAGACTGGATGTCGCCGGTGGCCTCGGGCTCCGGCGCCCCGGCGGCGATGGTGGTGGTGCCTTGCTCTACTGGCACCCTGTCGGCCATTGCCAGCGGCGCCTGCAACAACCTGATCGAGCGTGCGGCGGACGTTACCCTCAAGGAGCGTCGCCAGCTTATTCTGGTGCCACGCGAGGCGCCGCTGTCGACCATCCATCTGGAGAACATGCTCAAGCTGTCGCAGATGGGAGCGGTGATCCTGCCTGCAGCGCCAGGCTTCTATCACCAGCCGCAGACCATCGATGACCTGGTCGATTTCGTGGTGGCGCGCATTCTCAATCTGCTGAACATCCCGCAGGACATGTTGCCGCGCTGGGGTGAGCACCATTTCGGGGTGGATGATTGAAGCGTTCGCTGGCCGGGTTGCTGGCCGCGAGCTTGCTCAGTGGCTGTGCCACGGTACGCACGCTGGATGCGAACAAGCCAGGGGCACCGGTGGTGTATGCCGGCACCCGGCTGGACCTGTATGTGATGAAAGGGGGTTGCTGCCCGAAGGATCATTTCGGTGCCGAGGCGCCGGCATATCCGGGGCTGGACCTGCCCGGCAGTGCGTTGCTGGATACCTTGTTGCTGCCGCTGTCACTGCTGACCGCGGCCGGGATCGGCTTCCAGGCTACGGGTGGTCTGTAAAAAGCTATCGCCGGCAAGCCGGCTCCCACAGGGACTCCACTGAATTCGAATACGGTGGAGTACCTGTGGGAGCCGGCTTACCGGCGATAGGGCCCTTGCAGACGAAGGCTATTTCTTGCCCAGCTTGCGCAATTCATCCGACTCGATAATCCGAATCCCGTCTTCCTCTTCCAGCGCCAGACGCCACAGCGCTCGCGCCAACGTGCACGCCTCGATCCCCCGATACTTGCCCGGCATCAATCGCGAAAACGGTGATGCCAGCCGCTCGCCCAGGCGCGGCTGAATTCGCTCGCCCAATAGCAGCGATGGCCTGACGATCGTCAGCTGCGGCCAGTCCAGCGCTTTGAGCGCCTCTTCCATCTCGCCTTTGACCCGGTTGTAGAAAATCGGCGACTTCGGGTCGGCGCCGATGGCACTGACCACCAGCAGATGCCGCGCGCCCATTTCCCGTGCCCGCTTGCTGAAGGCCACCACCATGTCCAGGTCGACGGCGCGGAACGCTTGTTCCGAACCGGCTTGCTTGAGGGTGGTGCCAAGGCAGCAGTAGGCGATATCGACGCGCCCGGCCAGCTGCGGGAGAAACACCGCCGGGTCGCCAACCGGGTTTTCCAGGTGCGGATGAGCCGCCAGCGGCCGACGAGTCGGCGCCAGCACGCGGCTGATGGTGGGTTCGTTGAGCAGGCGGTCAAGCAGATGTTCACCGGTAAGGCCCGTTGCACCGGCAAGCAGGACATGCTGAGGCGTCAAGTACATGATGTCTCTCCTGTGTTACACACAAGCTTAGTGGGTGCCAGGTGTTTTTTCCTGTTCCTGCGCCTGGGCTTGTGTGGCATTGCGCAAGGCTTCTTCCGCTTGTTGCTGGCGCAGGCGCTTCCAATGTGCCAGTACTGCGGGCGGGGCCCAGATCTGTGGCTCCGAGGCCTCGAAACCTTCCCTTCCTTCACGTTCGGCAACGCTGCTGCGCGCCAGTTCGAACGCCTGTTTCAAATCATCGGTCTGGTTCAATGCCTCGGCGAACAGGGCGTCGCCAAAGTAAGTGAAATCGGCCTCTTCCGAGCAGCCGAAGGACACTCGGTCGGCACGCGCGGCGGTCATGATCACGGTGCGATCGTCTTTGAGCGGCGCGATATAACCGCCGGAATAGCAGGCGGAGATGACAATTATCTTGTCGCGGTCCTTGAGCGGGGCCAAGGCGCTGGCCAGCTCATCGGCGGGCAGGTCGGCCAGCTGAAAGCGCGGCTGATCGAGCACCAGTTGGTGGTCCGCGCTGCCGTGGCTGGTCAGGTAGATGAACACCAGGTCTTCCGGGCCGCTGCGTTCGGCCAGGGTGTGGGCGGCGCGGGTCAGGTTCTCGCGGGTGGCCATGGGCCGGGTCGTCATCTGGTCGCGGTGGTTGACCAGGGTGACCTGGCCGCGGGCCCCGAAACGCACCTTGAGCATATTGCTGACATAGTCGGCTTCGCGCAGGAACACGCTCTGCTGGCCATCGCCCGCCAGCACCAGGCTGTACAGCTGGATGGGCGGGGCCGAGCGGGGCACGCGGGCCAGGGCTTCTTCGAGCAAACGACCTTGGTTGAGCAGGGCCAGGTCCAGTGGGTCAGGCAGCAGCTTGCCCTTTTGGTCGCGCACGCGCACACCGTTGACCCAGTAGCCGCTTTCGACCTTGCCATTGGCCAGGGTCAGTTTGCCTTGACCGTGGTAGGCATCGTTGTCGAAGCCGCCGATGTATTTGCTGCCATCAGGCAGTTGCAGGCTGCCGTGGCCAGAGAGGCGCCAGTCGACGAAGTTGCCCTTGTAGTGGCTACCGTCGCTGCCCAGCAGTTCGCCTTCGCCGATCAGCGCACCGTCCTTGAACTCGCCGATCCACACATCGCCGTCGGCATTCTCGTAGCGGCCGCGGCCCTCAAGGCGGTTGTCCTTGAACTCGCCGATGTACTGTTCGCCATCGACACTGTCGTAGGTGCCGCTGCCTTGCAACTGGCCGTCGACGAAGCGGCCGCTGAACTGGTTGCCGCTGGCATCGCTGCGCACGCCGGCACCGTTGGGCTTGCCCTTGGCGAACAGGCCCTGGTAGCGGCTGCCGTCGGCCAGTTCGAGCTGGCCCGCACCCTCGTATTGGTCGTCCTTGAACTGGCCACGGTAGGTCTGGTCGGCCTGCTTGAGCGCGCCTTCGCCATCACGTCGGCCATGGCTGAAGGTGCCGGCGTAGTGGCTGCCGGGGGTGGTCAGGTCGCCCAGGCCCTGGAACAGCCCGGCGGCGAACTGGCCGCGATAGACCTCGCCATTGCTGCCGTGCCACTCGCCCTGCCCATGCCATTGGCCGTCCTTGAAGCCGCCGGCGTACCAGCTGCCATTGGGGTAGTCGATGCGTCCTTCGCCCTGTAGCAGGCCGTCCACTACCTGCCCGCGATAGCGGCCGCCGTCAGGCAAGCGCGCGTCCGGTGGCGACAATGCTTCGCCATCACCACAAGCGGCGAGCAGCAGGGTCAGGGCGAGTGGGAGCAGTGGACGCATGGCGGAATCCGGGCAATAGGTCTGCCGAGTATGCCGCAGAATGGTGCGCTATAGGTATGGCTGACCGGGCGGACGGGGTCTTGGCCAAGCCTGCTCCATCAGGCAGCAGGCTGGGTCACGAACAGGCTTTGTCAGACGAAGCAGAGCGACAAAGGTTCGGCAATGTAGGCGGGTTTCTCTTCGCCTTCGATTTCCAGGGTCACCGTGGCCTTGAGCAGCCACTGTCCGGGCTTCTTCTCGGTCACTTGGGCCAGTTCGACCTTGAGGCGCACATTGCTGTCGACCTTCACCGGTTGAATGAACCGTACGCTGTCCAGGCCGTAATTGACGACCATCTTCATCCCTTCGGGCAGCACCAGGACGTCCAGCATCAATTTGGGTATCAACGACAAGGTCAGAAAGCCGTGGGCAATGGTGCTGCCAAACGGGGTTTTCGCCGCTTTTTCCGGGTCGACATGAATGAACTGGAAATCGCCGGTGGCCTCGGCGAACAGGTTGATGCGTTGTTGATCGATTTTCATCCAGTCGGAACGTCCCAGTTCCTTTCCAACGTATTGCGACAACTCGTTTACCGGTACAAGGGGCATCACGACTCTCCAGGTTCTTATTTGGTACGACAGTGCTAGATCAGCACGACTTGCTGGCTCAGTCAAGTTGGCCCGCTTTGCGGCGAATATCGGCTTATAGGGGGGGCCGTGCTTATAATGGCCAGCATGCCCGAAGGAGATTCTTATGCTGTTGCGTGGTTTGACCTGGCTGGTGCTGTTTCAGCTGCTGGGTACTGCAATCAATCATCTGTGCGTACCGATGTTGCCGGGGCCGATCATCGGCCTGCTGCTATTGCTGTTCTTCCTCATGGCCCGTGGTGAGGTGGGCAAGCCGCTGAACGAGGCGGCCAGTAGTCTGCTGCGCTACCTGCCGTTACTGCTGGTGCCGCCGGCGGTAGGGGTCATGGTCTATGCCAAGGACATTGCCGCTGACTTCTGGGCCATTGCTGGCGCATTGTTGATTTCCTGCCTGGTCACCCTGGTATTCGTCGGTGTGCTGATGCAAAAGCTCATGCAGCGCCAAGGTAAGCGCGGGGAGCCGTCATGATGCTCGATTGGCAGGGCGCGCTGGATGCGGTTGTGCACCATCCCTTGTTCGGTATCGGCATCACCCTGGCCGCCTATCAGATCGTCCTGGCCGCCTACGAGCGCACGCGCTGGATCTTCCTGCAGCCGGTGCTGGTGTCCATGGTGCTGGTGATCGCGGTGCTGCTGGTGTGCGGCATCGACTACCGCGAATACCGCAAGAGCACCGAAATCATGAACATCCTGCTCGGCCCCGCCACCGTGGCGCTGGCCGTGCCGCTGTACCTGAACCTGCGGCGTATCCGTCAGCTGTTCTGGCCGACATTTACTACGCTGGTAATCGGAGGCCTGTTCGCCACAGTCTGTTGCCTGCTGCTGGGCTGGTGGTTCGGGGCCGAGCACATGATTCTGATGACCATGGCGCCGAAGTCGGTTACCTCGCCCATCGCCATGCTGGTGGCCGAGCAGATTGGCGGCGTGGCGGCCTTGGCAGCGGTGTTCGTGCTGATTACCGGGGTGATCGGGGCCATTTTCGGCCCTGCGCTGTTGAGCCGCTTTGGTGTGCACAGCCCCGAGGCACGGGGCATGTCACTGGGCGTCACGGCGCATGCCGTGGGCACCTCGGTGGCCCTGCAGGAGAGTGACGAGTGCGGCGCGTTTGCCGCGTTGGCGATGAGCCTGATGGGTGTGGCCACGGCGGTGTTCCTGCCGTTGGCGGTCAGCCTGGTGGCTTGAGGAATTGTGATGACGCTACCGCTGTTTCCGCTCGATACCGTGCTGTTTCCCGGCTGTCTGCTGGATTTGCAGATTTTCGAGGCGCGCTACCTGGACATGATTGGTCGGTGCATGAAGCAAGGCACAGGCTTTGGTGTGGTGTGCATCCTCGAAGGCGAGCAGGTCGGCAAGGCGCCACCGGTGGTCGCGTCGATCGGCTGCGAGGCGCTGATCCGTGACTTCGTCCAGCAGGACAATGGCTTGCTGGGCATTCGCGTGGAAGGGGTGCGGCGTTTCGAGCTGAGCCAGACCGAGGTGCAGAAGGATCAACTGCTGCTGGGCGAGGTTCACTGGCTGCCGGAACAGCCGGACAGCCCCCTGACCGAGCAGGATGACGACCTGCTGGCGCTGCTGGTGGCCCTGGGCGAGCACCCGATGGTCGAAGCCCTGGACATGCCGCGGGATGTCGACGGGCGCCAGGCGCTGGCCAACCAGCTGGCTTATCTGCTGCCGTTCATGGAAGAGGACAAGCTGGACCTGCTGGCGATCGACTCGCCGGCCGAGCGCCTGGCCGAGATCCAGAAGCTGCTGGAGCGGATTCAGGGTGAGTTGTTTGCCTGAGTGACTTTCTGGCGTCTCTACTGGCCCTATCGCCGGCAAGCCGGCTCCCACAGGAATGCAGTGGGGTACCTGTGGGAGCCGGCTTGCCGGCGATAGGGCCGCTACAGGTCAATACTGATAACGCAGCAGTGCCTGCGGCAACGCATGCATGGCAAAGAACGCCAGCAAGGCGATGCAGGCCGGCAACACCAGCCACCAGGCCCGCTGCGGCAGTGCACTGAGTGGCTGACGGTGCTGCACCAGCGTCAGGCTGAGCGCACACACGCAGCAGGCCAGCAAAGCCCCCGCCATGATGTCAGTCGGCCAGTGCGCCCCCAGGTATACCCGCGACAAAGCGATCGCCAGCGCCGGTATGCACCCCAGCAGTATCCACGTCAGGCGCATGCGCGGTGGCTGACCGCGCCCCGCCAGCACCGCCATCACCAGAAAGAACGCAAACGACGCCGAGCTGTGCCCGCTGGGCATGCTGTAGCTGGTCAATGGGTCGCTCAGCACTTCGGGCCGGGCGCGGGCGAACAACCATTTCAACGTGCCATTGGCGATCGCCGTGCCCATCAGCGCACCGCCCGCGAACAACGCATGGCGCCATTGGCGCGCGAGCAGCAGCAGGCCGGTCAGCAGCCCGCCGAGGAACAGCTGGGTACGGAAGTCGCCCAGGCGAGTCACCAGCACCACACTGCCGTCGAGGGCCTGGCTGCGATGTTCCTGCACCAGGGTCATCACCCCTTGATCGAACTCGTGCAGATACGGCCACCCCAGGAATAGTCCGGCCAAAGCCAGGAAGCTCAGGCCGGCGATCAGTCGCGTACCGTGGCGCTGGTCGCGAATGCTGCTGTTCAGGCTCAGGCCGATCACCACCGCCAGGGTGCCGGCGATGATGCCTGCATCCAGCCAGAAGCCTTCCGGCAGTGGCAGGCGCATGGCCGCGCCGGTGGCCCAGCCGGGCAGCAGGTACGCTACCGACCAGCCCGCGCCGGCCACCAGGCTTACCACGATGAAACGAGGTAGCGGCATGTCGAACATCCCCGCTACCATCGGCAGCATCGGCCGTAGCGGGCCGATGAAACGGCCTACCAGCAAACTGGCGATGCCATAGCGATGGAAGTAGGTCTCGGCGCTGCCGATCCATTCAGGGTGGTGACGCAGCAGCGGCAGGCGTCGAATGTTCTGGTGGAAGTACTTGCCGATGGTGTAGGACAAAGCGTCGCCGAGCAGGCCGCCAAGGAACCCCAGCAGCAAGGTTTCGCCGAGGGTGAAGGCGCCACTGCCGGCCAGCACCGCTACCGCGAACAGCAACACGGTACCAGGCACGATGATGCCGGCGATGGCCAGGCACTCGATGCAGGCCACCAGAAAAATCGCCAGGCCAAGCCACTGTGGGTTGGCGCTGAGCCAGCCGGTCAGGCTGTCGAGCCATTGGCCCATGCTTTAGCTTCCTTGTTGGAGAATGAAGAAGTCTTGCCCTTCGACTTGCCCCCGGCGCAGCGGGTTCCGGGTGCAGAAACGGGCGTATTCGGCGTCGACGAAGCGGTACGGCAGGTGCTCGTCGCGGCCATGGGGGATGCCCAGGCGGGCCGCCTGGATCACCTGTGGTACGGCGATGCCGCAGTCCTCGACGTAGAGACGCTCAGGGTCGAAGCGCTGGGCATCCCATTGCGGCACCTTCAGGCCCATGGCCCGGCACAGCAAGGTCTGCCCGGCGCACAGGCGCTCCGGTGGGCGCAGGTTACCGCTGGCGTCGGGGTTGTTCAGTTGCATCTGTGTCAGGCTGTTGGCCGTGGAGATGGCGTCTACCCAAGGGTAGGCGGACTTGATCAATACCGCGTTGCCTGGGCCCTGGGCACTGAAGTTGAGCGAATCGCCGCCGCGGGCGTAGTACATGTAGATATGCCCGCCGTCGAGAAACAGCGCCTTGCGCTTCTCCGTGTAGCCGAGGGAGGCGTGGCTGCCCTTGTCGGCCAGGTAGTAGGCCTCGGTCTCGATGATCCGCGCGGCCAGCCACAGGTCTCCGTGGCGGTGACGGATGACCTTGCCCAGCAGGGCCTTGGCCAGGGCTTGGGCGTCCTGGTCGAAGAAACTGTCGGGCAGGGCGCGGGCAGGGCAGGGGGCTGTATCTGGCATGCTGGCGGTTCGTCAGGGTGAAGGCGCGGATGATAGCAACGAATCGCTTAACCGAGGCTGAACCACAAAGATCGAGTTGGCCCTGTCGCCGGCAAGCCAGCTCCCACAAATCCCCTGTGGGAGCCGGCTTGCCGGCGATAGGCCGGACCTGCAAGAGGACATTTCGATAAGCGCAGTTACATCTTTCCTGGTTTTGGCGATGACCATTTTCGACCATCCGCCACCCGCCGCTGGGCGTACACCTGCGCGACAGTTATAATCAGCCGATTTCCCCTTCGCCAAGACACCGAACCCATGACTGAGTCCGTTCTTGACTATATGACCCGCTTGGGTCGCGCCGCTCGCCAGGCTTCCCGGGTGATCGCCCGCGCCAGTACCGCGCAGAAGAACCGCGCCCTGCAGGCCGCCGCCGATGCCCTGGACGCCGCGCGTGTCGAGCTTGCCGCAGCCAACGAACTGGACTTGGCCGCCGGCCGTGCCAATGGCCTGGAGCCGGCGCTGCTGGACCGCCTGGCCCTGACCCCGGCACGCATCGATGGCATGATCACCGGCCTGCGCCAGGTGGCCAGCCTGCCGGATCCGGTCGGCGCCATCCGCGACATGAGCTATCGGCCGTCGGGTATCCAGGTCGGCAAGATGCGCGTGCCACTGGGCGTGATCGGCATCATCTACGAGTCGCGTCCGAACGTGACCATCGATGCGGCCAGCCTGTGCCTGAAGTCGGGCAATGCCACGATCCTGCGGGGCGGTTCCGAGGCCATTCACTCCAACCGCGCCATCGCCACCTGCATCCAGCGTGGCCTGGCCGAGGCCGGCCTGCCGGCAGCGGTGGTACAAGTGGTCGAGACCACCGACCGGGAAGCGGTCGGCGCGCTGATCAGCATGCCCGAGTTCGTCGATGTCATCGTCCCGCGCGGTGGCCGTGGCCTGATCGAACGCATCAGCCGTGATGCACGCGTGCCGGTGATCAAGCACCTGGACGGCATTTGCCACGTCTATGTCGCCGAGCACGCCGACCTGGACAAGGCCTGGCGCGTCGCCTTCAACGCCAAGACCTACCGTTATGGCATCTGCGGCGCGATGGAAACCCTGCTGGTCGACCAACGTGTGGCCGCAGCTTTCCTGCCGGAAATGGCCCGCCGCTTCCAGGACAAAGGCGTCGAACTGCGCGGCTGCGAACGCACCCTTGCGCTGATCGATGCCAAGCCGGCCACTGAAGACGACTGGCACACCGAGTACCTCGACGCGATCCTGTCGATTCGTGTGGTCGACGGCCTGGACCAGGCTATCGAGCACATCAACCACTATGGCTCGCACCACACCGATTCGATCATCACCGAGCACCAGGGGCAGTCTCGCCAGTTCATGGCCGAGGTCGACTCGGCATCGGTGATGCTCAATACCCCGACCTGCTTCGCCGACGGTTTCGAGTACGGTCTGGGCGCGGAGATCGGCATTTCCACCGACAAGCTGCACGCTCGCGGCCCTGTCGGCCTGGAAGGCCTGACTTGCGAGAAATACGTAGTGATCGGTGACGGCCAACTGCGTGGCCAGGAGTCCTGCTGAGTTGAGCAAGGCCCAGGCAGTCCGGCGCATCGGCATTCTTGGCGGTACTTTCGACCCCGTGCACATCGGCCACCTGCGCAGCGCGCTGGAAGTGGCCGAGTTCATGGCGCTCGATGAGTTGCGCCTGTTGCCCAATGCCCGCCCGCCACACCGCGATACCCCGCAGGTGGCGGCGCAGGACCGCCTGGCAATGGTGCGCGAGGCGGTGCAAGGCGTCGAGCGCCTGACTGTCGATGCCCGGGAGCTGGAGCGCGACAAGCCGTCGTACACCATCGACACCCTGGAATCGATCCGCGCCGAACTGGGCGCCAACGACCAGCTGTTCCTGGTGCTGGGCTGGGATGCCTTTTGCGGCCTGCCTGGCTGGCACCGCTGGGAAGAGCTGCTGCAACACTGTCACATCCTGGTGCTGCAACGCCCAGATGCCGACGTTGAACCAACTGACGAGCTGCGCAACCTGCTGGCTGCGCGCTCCGAGAGCGATCCCACCGCCATGTCCGGCCCGGCGGGGAATATTTCGTTCGTCTGGCAGACGCCGCTCGCGGTGTCGGCTACACAGATCCGACAGCTGCTGGCC
Organism: Pseudomonas sp. NPDC089396; assembly: GCF_044749545.1. Classification (NCBI taxonomy): domain Bacteria; kingdom Pseudomonadati; phylum Pseudomonadota; class Gammaproteobacteria; order Pseudomonadales; family Pseudomonadaceae; genus Pseudomonas; species Pseudomonas sp. NPDC089396. Next base: position 92,294 of record NZ_JBIVIC010000019.1, read on the forward strand.
AGCGGCAAATCGGTGAGGTTCCTGGTGCCGGACGCCGTACTGGCCTATATCGAGGCGCACGAACTGTATCGTGCCCCTAACTGACGGTGCCCCAGGGCGCCTCATTCAAACGAGTCGAAGAGTTTTTTATGAGCAAGCAGAAAATCAATGGCGAAGACCTGGTCAAACTGACCATCAGCGCGCTGGAAGACGTCAAGGCCCAGGACATCCAGGTCATCGACGTGCGCGAAAAGCACAGCCTGACCGACTACATGATCATTGCCACCGGTACCTCCAATCGCCAGATCAACGCGATGCTGGAAAAGGTCCGTGAAGCCGTCAAGAAAGAAGGCGCGCAGCCGCTGGGCGAAGAAGGCAAGGGCGACAGCGACTGGGTGCTGCTGGACCTGAACGACGTCATCGTGCACATGATGACCGCCGCTGCCCGCCAGTTCTACGACCTGGAGCGCCTGTGGCTGGGTGCCGAGCAGAGCCGTGCCGCCGATGCCAAGCACCACAGCCCGGAAAACGCCAGCGACTACTTCACCGACAAGCTCAAAGACCGGGAATAAGGAAGCGTCGTGCGTCTGCGTCTGATCGCGGTCGGCTCGCGCATGCCCAAATGGGTCGAGGAAGGCTGGCATGAATATGCCAAGCGCCTGCCCCAGGAGCTGTCGCTCGAGCTGGTGGAAATCCCGCTGAACACCCGTGGCAAGAATGCCGACGTCGCCCGCCTGATCCGTCAGGAGGGCGAAGCCATGCTGAGCAAGGTGCAGCCTGGGGAACGCATCGTCACGCTCGAGGTCCATGGCAAGCCCTGGAGTACCGAGCAGCTGGCCACAGAGCTGGACCGTTGGCGCCTGGACTCGCGCACGGTGAATTTGATGGTGGGCGGCCCGGAAGGGCTGGCGCCTGAGGTCTGCGCGCGCGCTGAGCAACGCTGGTCGCTGTCGCCGTTGACCCTGCCGCACCCGTTGGTAAGGATACTCATCGGCGAGCAGATCTATCGCGCCTGGACCGTGTTGTCCGGGCACCCTTACCATAAATGAGCCTGTAAGCAGTCCGATGTCGCAGCCGATCCGTCTCAAGGACCACGAGAAAGACGCCCGCTTGGTGCGCAACCGCGTCGTGGTCGGCGCAGTCGCGATCGTGTTGCTGATCTGTGTACTGATTGCACGCTTGTATTACCTGCAGATCATTCAGTACGACTATCACTCCACGCTGTCGGAGAACAACCGGGTGCACGTGCAGCCGATTCCGCCGACGCGCGGGCTGATCTTCGACCGTAACGGGGTGATCATCGCCGATAACCGGCCCAGCTTCAGCTTGTCCATGACCCGTGAACGTGCGGGTAACTGGCAAGAAGTGTTGGACAACATCGTCGAAGTGCTGGAGCTCACCCCCGACGACAGGGCGCTGTTCGAGAAGCGCATGAGGCAGGGGCGGCGACCGTTCGAACCGGTACCGATCCTGTTCGAGCTGACCGAAGAGCAGATCGCTCGTGTGGCTGTGAACCAGTTCCGCCTGCCAGGCGTGGAAGTGGTTGCCCAGCTGGTGCGTCATTACCCGCAAGGGGCGCATTTTGCCCATTCGGTCGGCTATGTCGGGCGGATCAACGAGAAAGAGCTCAAGACTCTCGACCCGGTCAACTACAGCGGCACTCACCATATCGGCAAGACCGGTATCGAGCGCTTCTACGAAGACGACCTGCACGGCCAGGTCGGCTACGAGGAAGTCGAGACCAACGCGCGAGGGCGGGTGCTGCGGGTGCTCAAGCGCACCGATCCGAAGCCGGGCAAGGACATCGTACTGAGTCTGGACATCAAGCTGCAGGAAGCCGCCGAAGCCGCCCTGGGCGGTCGCCGTGGCGCGGTCGTGGCGCTCGATCCGCGTACCGGTGAGGTGCTGGCGATGGTCAGCCAGCCGAGCTTCGACCCCAACCTGTTCGTCACCGGCATCAGTTTCAAGGCCTATGCCGAACTGCGTGACTCGATCGACCGGCCGCTGTTCAACCGTGTACTGCGCGGCCTGTATCCGCCGGGTTCGACCATCAAGCCGGCAGTGGCCATCGCTGGCCTCGACAGTGGTGTGGTCAATGCCGGTAGCCGGGTATTCGACCCAGGCTACTACCAGCTGCCCAACTACGATCACAAATACCGTAACTGGAACCGCTCCGGTGATGGCTGGGTCGACCTCGACACCGCGATCATGCGTTCCAATGACACCTATTTCTACGACCTTGCCCACAAGATGGGCATCGACCGCTTGTCCACCTACATGAACAAGTTCGGCATCGGCCAGAAGGTCGCCCTCGACATGTTCGAGGAGTCGCCTGGCCTGATGCCTTCGCGTGAGTGGAAGCGCGCCACCCGCCGCCAAGCCTGGTTCCCGGGCGAAACGCTGATTCTCGGCATCGGCCAGGGCTACATGCAGGCCACCCCGCTGCAGCTGGCCCAGGCCACTGCGCTGATCGCCAACAAGGGTGTATGGAACCGCCCGCACCTGGCCAAGACCATCGAAGGCCAGCCGCCGGTGGACCCCAACCCGATGGAAGACATCGTCCTGCGCGACAAGTCCGACTGGGCCAAGGTCACCCATGGCATGGAGCAGGTGATGCACAACGCCCGGGGTACCGCGCGCAAGGCCGCGGCCGGTGCCCAGTACCGTATCGCCGGCAAGAGCGGTACCGCTCAGGTGGTGGCGATCAAGCAGGGCGAGAAGTACGACCGTAACAAACTTCAGGAGCGCCATCGCGACCACGCCTTGTTCGTCGCCTTCGCCCCGGCCGACGCGCCGAAGATCGTGGTGTCGGTGATGGTCGAGAACGGCGAATCCGGGTCCGGCGTCGCGGCCCCCGTGGTGCGGCAGATCATGGACGCCTGGCTGCTCGACGAGAACGGCCGGCTCAAGCCTGAATTCGCCCCTGCCACCGTCGCTCAGGAAACGGCCCCGTGAAAAACAACTTCGATCGCATGCTCTCCAGCGAGGACGTGATGCGTCGACGCGCCAGCTTTCTGCAGCGCATCCACATCGACGGCCCCTTGCTGGTCATCCTCCTGACCCTCGCGGCCGGCAGCCTGTTCGTTCTCTATTCGGCCAGCGGCAAGAACTGGGACTTGCTGATCAAACAGGCCACCTCGTTCGGCATCGGCCTGGTGTCGATGTTCATCATCGCCCAGCTTGAACCGCGCTTCATGGCGCGCTGGGTGCCGCTGGCGTACCTGGCCGGGGTATTCCTGCTGATCGTGGTGGACGTGATGGGCCACAACGCCATGGGTGCCACGCGCTGGATCAACATTCCCGGGGTGATCCGCTTCCAGCCCTCGGAATTCATGAAGATCATCATGCCAGCGACCATCGCCTGGTACCTGGCCAAGCGCACCTTGCCGCCGCAGCTGAAGCACGTGGCCATCAGCCTGGTGCTGATCGGCGTGCCGTTCATTCTCATCGTCCGCCAGCCCGACCTGGGCACCGCACTGCTGATTCTCGCCTCCGGTGCCTTCGTGCTGTTCATGGGCGGCTTGCGCTGGCGCTGGATCATCAGCGTGCTGGCTGCCGCAGTGCCCGTGGCCGTGGCCATGTGGTTCTTCGTCATGCACGACTACCAGAAACAGCGCGTGCTGACCTTCCTCGACCCGGAGAGCGACCCGCTGGGCACCGGCTGGAACATCATCCAGTCCAAGGCGGCGATCGGCTCGGGCGGGGTGTTCGGCAAGGGCTGGCTGCTGGGCACCCAGTCGCACCTGGACTTCCTTCCTGAAAGCCACACCGACTTCATCATTGCGGTGCTCGGCGAGGAATTCGGGCTGGTCGGTATCTGCCTGCTGCTGATCGTCTACCTGCTGCTGATCGGTCGCGGACTGATGATCACCGCCCAGGCCCAGACTCTCTACGGCAAGCTGCTGGCGGGCAGCTTGACCATGACCTTCTTTGTATACGTGTTCGTCAATATCGGTATGGTCAGCGGCCTTCTGCCCGTGGTGGGCGTGCCGCTGCCCTTCATCAGCTATGGCGGAACTTCGTTGGTGACGCTGCTGTCAGCGTTTGGCGTTCTGATGTCGATCCATACGCACCGCAAATGGATCGCACAGGTTTGAATAAGGTGAAGAATTTCATGCAAGCAGTGCGTAACTGGGCTGCCCGTTGTGCGCCGTGGATCGGTGCGGTGGGCCTGTTCAGCGCTGTCCAGCTCGCTCATGCCGGCGACTACGACGACTCGCCCCAGGTGGCCGAGTTCGTCAGCGAGATGACTCGCGACTACGGTTTTGCCGGTGAACAATTGATAGGCGTGTTCCGTGAGGTGCAGCGCAAGCAGTCGATCCTCGACGCCATTTCGCGCCCGGCCGAGCGGGTCAAGCCGTGGAAGGATTACCGGCCGATGTTCATCACCGATGCGCGTATCGCGCGCGGGGTGGACTTCTGGCGCCAACATGAGGCGGTGCTGGCCCGTGCCGAGCAGGAGTACGGCGTACCGGCTCAGTACATCGTCTCGATCATCGGAGTGGAGACCTTCTTCGGCCGTAATACCGGCAACTACCGCGTCATCGATGCGCTGTCGACCCTGGGCTTCGATTACCCGCCCCGTGCCGAATTCTTCCGCAAGGAGCTGCGCGAGTACCTGCTGCTGGCGCGTGAAGAGCAACTCGACCCGCTGACCCTCAAGGGCTCCTACGCGGGCGCCATGGGTCTGCCGCAGTTCATGCCGAGCAGCTTCCGCAATTACGCGGTGGATTTCGACGGCGACGGCCACATCAATATCTGGAACAACCCCGACGACGCCATCGGCAGCGTGGCCAGCTACTTCAAGCAACATGGCTGGGTGGCCGGGGAGGGCGTGGTCAGCCGCGCCCAGGTCAGTGGCGCACGTGTCGACGAGGGGCTGACCACCGGTATCGAGCCGGCGAAGACGTTCGGGGAGTTGCGGGCACTGGGCTGGTCGAGCCATGATGCGCTGCGCGATGATCTGCCGGTTACCGCCTTCCGCCTGGAGGGCGAAAACGGCCCCGAGTACTGGATGGGCCTGAAGAACTTCTACGCGATCACTCGCTACAACCGCAGCGTGATGTATGCCATGGCGGTGCATCAGCTCGCGGAACAGCTGGTCCAAGCACGGGGCGTCAAGTAATGCGCGCAATCTTCACTGCCAACACCTTCAAGCTGCTGACCTGCATGGCCGTCGGCGCGCTGCTGGCCAGCTGTTCCTCCAGCGGCCCGACCTCCAAGCCAAGCGGCAATACCGTGAGTTCCAAGCCCGGGCTGGATATCAACCGGGCCCACAAGGACGGCGCGCCGTGGTGGGACGTGGACGTGAACAAGATCCCAGATGCCACGCCGACCGTGCATACCGGGAACTACAAGGCCAACCCTTACACGGTGCTGGGCAAGACCTACTACCCGATGCAGGACTCGCGCAACTACCGCGCCGAGGGCACCGCATCGTGGTACGGCACCAAGTTCCACGGCCAGAACACCGCCAATGGTGAGCTGTATGACCTCTACGGCATGAGTGCGGCGCACAAGACCTTGCCGTTGCCGGCCTACGTGAAGGTGACCAACCTGGCCAACGGCCGCAGCGTGATCCTGCGCGTCAACGACCGTGGCCCGTTCTATTCCGACCGCATCATCGACCTGTCCTATGCCGCCGCCAAGAAACTGGGCTACGCGGAGATCGGTACTGCGCACGTGCGCGTCGAAGGCATCGATCCGCAGCAGTGGTGGGCCCAGAAAGGCCAGCAACCGCCATTGGTGCTCAAGGAGCCTCAGGTCGCGCAGACCCAGGCGATTGGGGCCAATACCGGGCGGGTCGAGCAGTGGACTCCGCCGCCACAACAGCATGCGGCGCCGGTGGTACCGGTGCAGGTGGGCGGCAACAACGTGCCGGGCGCCAACGGTGGCAGCTTCCTGCAGGTGGGGGCCTTCGCCAACCCGGACGCCGCCGAGTTGCTGCGCTCGAAGCTCAGCACCATGGTCAGCGCACCGGTATTCATCAGCTCCATCGTGCGTAACCAGCAGACCCTGCACCGCGTGCGCCTGGGGCCTATCAACAGCCAGGGCGAGATCCAGCAGACACAAGACAGCATTCGCCTGGCGAACCTTGGGCAGGCCAAGCTGGTCACAGACTGACTGTACCGGCCTCATCGCCGGCAAGCCGGCTCCCACAGGGACCCCACTGGTTTCGCGCTCCGTGTGGGAGCCGGCTTGCCGGCGATGAGGCCAGTAAATGGCACCGCCAAACTGTCGGTTTTGTCATGAATTGCCGGGCGCGGCCATGTACAATGCCAGCTTTTGCGCGTTGCGCCAGGCTGCACTGCAGCCTCCAAAACTAGACTGACTGGCGCTGGGCACACGATGTGGCCCAGGGAACATCTCAGACCATTAGCGATTTTCGAGAGACGGATGAACATCACCAACCTTGCCAAACGACTTTGCCTGCCCGTACTGCTGATGCTCACGCCTGCTGCCTTCGCGGCCGAGCAGATGATGCCGGCACCACCGCAACTGGCAGCCAAGTCCTATGTACTCATGGACGCGTCCAGCGGCAACGTGCTGGTTGCGAACAACGGTGACGAGCGTCTGCCGCCCGCCAGCTTGACCAAGCTGATGACTGCCTACATCGCCACCGTGGACATCCGTCGCGGCCAGATCGGCGAGAACGACCCGGTCACCGTCAGCGAAAACGCCTGGCGCACCGGCGGTTCGCGCATGTTCATCAAGGTTGGCAGCCAGGTCACCGTCAGTGACTTGCTGCACGGCATCATCATCCAGTCGGGCAACGACGCGTCGGTCGCCCTGGCCGAGCACATTGCTGGCAGCGAAGACGCCTTCGCCGACATGATGAACAAGACCGCTGCCGACATCGGCATGTCCAACAGCCACTTCATGAACCCGACCGGCCTGCCGAACCCGGAGCACTACTCCTCGGCCCACGACATGGCGCTGCTGGCCCGTGCCATCATCGACATCGATCCGGCGCACTACGCGATCTACTCGCAGAAAGAGTTCTTCTGGAACAACATCAAGCAGCCCAACCGCAACCTGCTGCTGTGGCGTGACAAGACCGTCGACGGCCTGAAGACCGGCCACACCGACGAAGCCGGCTACTGCATGGTGGCTTCGGCGGTACGCGACGGCCAACGCCTGATCGCCGTGGTGTTCGGCACCAACAGCGAGCAGTCCCGTGCTGCCGAGACCCAGAAGCTGCTGACCTACGGTTTCCGCTTCTTCGAAACCCAGACCTTCTACCAGAAGGGCACCGAGCTGACCCAGGCACCGGTCTGGAAGGGCGCTACCAGCATCGTCAAGGCGGGCCTGGCCAACGACCTGACCATGACTATGCCTAAAGGCCAATTGAAGCGCCTGCAGGCTTCGATGACCATGAACCCGCAGATCACCGCACCGATCGCCAAAGGTGACGTGATCGGTAAAGTGGAAGTCAAACTTGACGAGAACGTGGTTCACAGCGCCGACCTGATCGCCCTCGATGGCGTTGAGGAAGGTGGTTTCATCCGTCGTATGTGGGATAGCATCCGTCTATTCTTCTACGGGTTGTTCAACTGATTACGTGACCTGCCACGCCCCCGCCGATACTGCGGGGGCGTTGTTGTTGCCACGGCTTACGAGGCCGTTTCCGCCATGAGCGAACCTGACGTCAAGTCGCACAAAATCGAATTCCCTTGCGCTGATTACCCGATCAAGGTCATCGGCGACACCGTGGTCGGCTTCAAGGACATGGTGATCGAAGTCCTGAGCAAGCACGCCAAGGTCGACCTTTCCACCCTGGCCGAGCGCCAGAGCAAGGAAGGCAAGTACACCACCGTGCAGCTGCACATCGTTGCCGAAAGCGAGAACCAGCTGCACGACATCAACAGCGCCCTGCGCGCGACCGGCATCGTGAAAATGGTGCTCTGATGTCCTTGTGTCTCGGTTTTCGCGAGCTTGGCCTGCAGCCCTATGAACCGGTGCTGGAAGCCATGCGTCGCTTTACCGAGCAGCGTAGCCCGGACAGCCAGGACGAAATCTGGCTGGTCGAGCACCCCGCGGTCTTCACCCAGGGCCAGGCCGGCAAGGCCGAGCACCTGCTGGTGCCGGGCGACATCCCGGTGGTGCAGACCGACCGTGGCGGCCAGGTGACCTACCATGGTCCCGGGCAGATGGTGGCCTACCTGCTGCTGGATGTGCGCCGCCTGGGCTTTGGCGTGCGCGAGTTGGTCAGCCGCATCGAGCAGACCCTGATCGACTTGCTGGCCAGCTACGGCGTCGTTGCCGCGGCCAAACCCGATGCGCCGGGTGTCTATGTCGATGGAGCGAAGATCGCCTCCCTCGGCCTGCGAATCCGCAACGGCCGTTCTTTCCACGGCCTTGCTCTGAACGTGGACATGGACCTTGCGCCATTCCGCCGAATCAACCCCTGTGGGTATGCGGGGCTGGCCATGACCCAGCTGCGCGACCTGGCAGGCCCGATCGAACTCGACGAGGTCAGGACAAGGCTGCGCGGACAGCTGGTCAAGCACCTCGACTATGCTGAGCAGACGACCCTGACGGGCGGAATCGACTGAATATGACAACTGTGCAAGAAGCCGTGCCGAACCTGATACCTACCCAGGATGCCACCTCGCGCCCAGCGCCGAAGAAGGTGGAAGCTGGGGTCAAGCTGCGTGGCGCCGAAAAGGTCGCGCGCATCCCGGTGAAGATCATCCCTACCGATGAACTGCCGAAGAAGCCGGACTGGATCCGCGTGCGTATCCCGGTGTCCCCGGAGGTCGACCGCATCAAGCAGCTGCTGCGCAAGCACAAGCTGCACAGCGTGTGCGAAGAAGCGTCCTGCCCGAACCTGGGCGAGTGCTTCTCCGGTGGCACCGCCACCTTCATGATCATGGGCGACATCTGCACCCGGCGCTGCCCGTTCTGCGACGTAGGCCATGGTCGGCCGAAGCCGCTGGACCTGGACGAGCCGAAGAACCTGGCCGTCGCCATTGCCGACCTGCGCCTGAAGTACGTGGTCATCACCTCGGTGGACCGCGACGACCTGCGTGACGGTGGCGCCCAGCACTTCGCCGACTGCATCCGCGAAATCCGCGCGCTGTCGCCGGGCGTACAGCTGGAAACCCTGGTGCCGGACTACCGCGGCCGTATGGACGTGGCCCTGGAAATCACCGCGCAAGAGCCGCCGGATGTGTTCAACCACAACCTGGAAACCGTACCGCGCCTGTACAAGGCCGCGCGTCCGGGCTCCGACTACGACTGGTCGCTGGACCTGCTGCAGAAGTTCAAGCAGCTGGTACCACACGTGCCGACCAAGTCGGGCCTGATGCTTGGCCTGGGCGAGACCGACGAAGAAGTGATCGAAGTGATGCACCGCATGCGCGAGCATGACATCGACATGCTGACCCTCGGCCAGTACCTGCAGCCTTCGCGCAGCCACTTGCCGGTGCAGCGTTTCGTTCACCCGGACACCTTCGCCTGGTTCGCCGAGGAAGGTTACAAGATGGGCTTCAAGAACGTCGCATCCGGCCCGCTGGTGCGTTCGTCCTACCACGCTGACCAGCAGGCTCACGAGGCCAAGATCAAGCTCTGATCCTGGTGTGAGCCGTCTATGCCGATGCGCGCCGAAAGGCGGCATCGGCATTTTTGTTTTTGTGCCATGCGCTGCAAGGAGTTGCGATGAATTGCGCTGAAACCCATGAGTCCCGTTTGCCCGCAGCGTTGCCGCATGACGCCTGCTTTGCCATTGTTGCCCCAGCCGGGCCGGCGCGGCTGGATGCGCAAAAGGCCAGCCAATGGTTCGCCGAGCGGGGCTACCGCTGCCGCATCTATCCGGGTGCCGAACAGACTCAGGGTTACCTGGCAGGCGCTGACCAACAACGGCTGGAGGATCTGAATGCTGCCTTTGCGGACCCGACTGTCGACGCGATCCTGTGCATGCGCGGCGGCTACGGCAGCATGCGCCTGCTCGACAAGCTCGATTTCGAGTTGATCCGTCGTCACCCCAAACCGCTGATTGGCTACAGCGATATTACCGCCCTGCACACGGCAATCTACCGACATACCGGTTTGTTGACCTTTCATGGGGCGATGCTCAATGCCGACTTGTTGGGCGCCAAACAGCAGCCGACCGAGTCTTCGCTGGTGGTGCAATTGTCAGGGCGGGTGGGTGAGGGTGACGAGATTGTCCATCCTTGCGCGTTTGCCTTGACGTGCGTACTGCCGGGGGTGGCCAGTGGGCGCTTGCTGGGTGGCAACCTGTCGATGTTGGGCGCGACCCTGGGTACTGTGGCCGAGATCGATACCCGGGGCAGCATCCTGTTCATCGAGGATGTGAACGAGCCGCTGTATCGGGTCGACCGTCTGCTGACCCAGCTGCGCCTGGCGGGCAAGCTGGAAGGGGTGAAAGGTGTGCTGGTGGGGGATTTTGCCGGGATCACCGTGGCGGCGATGACGCCCCTGTTGCAGGACATTTTCGGGCCGTTGGGCGTGCCAGTGCTGGCCGGGTGGCGCAGTGGGCATTGTGATCCGAATGTGTGTTTGCCGCTGGGGGCCCGGGTGAGGCTGGATAGCGAGGGGCAGAGCCTGGTGTTGGCTCAGGATTTGTTCAGGGGTTGAGATTGATGGGGCCGCTTTGCGGCCCTTTCGCGACACAAGGCCGCTCCTACAGAGATCGCGTACTCCTGTAGGAGCGGCCTTGTGTCGCGAAAGGGGCGCACAGCGCCCCCAGCATTCTCAGCGCTGGCGCAGGCTATCCAGCAACTTGTGGGTCGGGTACCCATCCGCCGGCCAACCCAGTCCCTGCTGGGCATTGCGAATCGCCTTGCGGGTATTGGCGCCGATGATGCCATCCGGGTTGCCTGCCTCGTGCCCGCTGGCGTTGAGCAGCGTCTGCAGCTCGACGCGCTCGCTGCGGCTCAGCGGCAGATCTTCTTTCGGCCAGTTGCCAGCAATGAAGCCCCAGCCCGAGAAGCGATCACCCAGCAGGCTCACCGCCAGCGCATAGGACGACGAGTTGTTGTACTTGAGGATCGCGCGGAAATTGTCCAGCACCAGGAAGGCCGGGCCACGCGCGCCTGCCGGCAGCAGCAGGGCGGCGGACAGATCGTTGCTGCCCGCTGGCAGCTGCGTGCCTGCCGGCAGCTTCACGCCCAGTTGCAACCACGCACTGACCGGTTTGCGCTGGGTGCCATCGGCCAACCAGTAGTCGAAGCCTGCGGGCACCTGTACCTCGAAGCCCCAGGGCTGGCCATGTTTCCAGCCGGAGCTCTGCAGATAGTGCGCGGTCGATGCCAGGGCATCCGGCGTGCTGTTCCAGATATCCCGACGGCCATCGCCATCGAAATCCACCGCATGGGTGTTGTAGGTGGTCGGAATGAACTGGGTCTGGCCCATCGCGCCGGCCCACGAACCGCGCATGGCTTCAGGCTCGATGTCGCCGTGCTGGATGATCTGCAAAGCAGCGATCAGCTGGTCCTGGGCGAACTGGGGGCGGCGACCCTCGTAGGCCAGGGTGGCCAGTGAGCGAATCACCGATTTGCTGCCCTGGAACTGGCCGAAGTTGCTTTCCATGCCCCACACCGAGACCAGCACCTGGCGGTCGACGCCATAGCGTTGCTCGATGCGCGTCAGCAGCTCGGCGTTCTGCTCCAGCAGGCGCTTGCCGTTGCGCACGCGCAAAGGTGAAAGCGCACCCTCGAGGTATTCCCACACCGGGCGGGTGAACTCAGGCTGGCTGCGGTCGGCCTTGATCACGTCCATGTCTGGCGTGACACCTACGAAGGCGCGGTCGAAGGTGCTGGCCGCGATGCCGGCTTGCAAGGCTTGCTGGCGGAAGCCGGCCTGCCATTGGGCGAAGCTTTGCAGGGGCTGGATTTCAGTGCTGACGTCGGGCGTGGTGCTGGGCAGGGTCACTACCGGCGCGGGCTGGGCAGGTGCCAGCGGCAGGGCGTCGGCGGCGGTGGGTTTTTCCGCGCAGGCGACGAGCAGGATGAAGCTGGAGGCCGCGATCAGCTGGCGGGATTTCCAGCGGGGGAGGAGGCAGAAGGGCATGCACAGATCCAGAATTTCAGGTCAGGTGCCGACCATACCATGCCTGCGCTTTCGATGCTTTCATGCGGCCAAAAAGTAAGAAGCCTCCCAATCTCTCGATTGGAAGGCTTCGCGGCGGTAGCTGCCTTTGCCCTTGTCTGGCTGCTCCTGGCGGCAGCGGAACAGCGGTTGGGCGATGATCGACTTGGCTTTGTTGGGGCCGTGCTTCTTCGGCTTTTTGCTCATGGGGAGGTTCCTGCTTGGGGGATGGGTTGCGCGGCGGACTGTAGGCCGGTAGTGGGGGCAGGGCCAATTGATTGTGTTTATGGCTCAGGGCCCTATCGCCGGCAAGCCGGCTCCCACAGGGTCAGCGCAGGACCTGAGCATTGTGGTGAACCTGTGGGAGCCGGCTTGAACTGGCCTAATGATCCCGGACACCTCTTAAGGGCGATATGATTCGCCCAATCAGGAGGTTCCATGCAAGAACGAAAGA
>NZ_JBIVIC010000020.1:0-80628 GCF_044749545.1 Pseudomonas sp. NPDC089396
GTAGTGAAACGATGCATCGCCGATGGTAGTGTGGGGTTTCCCCATGTGAGAGTAGGTCATCGTCAAGATTCATTTCGCAAAACCCCTATCTGCGCAAGCAGGTAGGGGTTTTGTCTTTTCAGCGTTGATCAACCGCGGGCGAGTTCCGCGAGATGTGCAGTAGCCTCTTCACTCTTGAGGACCAATACATCGCCTTTCAGCGAGTCGAGCACTACCTCGGATGTATTGCCAATCAATGCCCCGGAAATGCCTGTGCGTGCGATCGTGCCGATCACGGTGACCACCGCATCGAGTGCCTTCTCGAAATGAGGAATCAGTACATCGGCTGGGCCCTCTTCGACATGCAATCGGTCTTCGCTGATGTCGTATTCCGCCTGGAACGCACTGCAAGCTTCCCGATAGCGTTTGTCTATGGTCTCGCTCAGCTGATAAGTCGGGTCCGAAGCTGCCAGCATGGGGGAGGGGTGAGCACTGATCACGTGAAGCTCTCCCTTGGTCAAGCTGGCGATGCCGTAGCCGTGATCGATGATGCTGGCATGCAGCCGCCGATGATCTTCGTCATCGTTACCGACATCCACGGCCGCGAGAATCTTGCCTTCGGTCCAGGGGCGTTCGCTTTTGACCATCAAAACGGCGCAAGGGCAAAGACGCAGCAATTTCCAGTCACTGGGCGTCAGCAGTGCCTTGCGCAGCGGATTGTCCGGTCGGTGTTCCTTGATTACCAGGTCACAGCCCTCGGCCTGCTGGACGGCGATGATTGACTCGTGGAGGCTCTCCTTCCAGTTCTGTTCATGGGAAACATTATCGTAGCCATCGTCATGCAGCTGACTGCTGAGCAGGCTGAGCAATGCGTTGTGATCCTGCTTCTTGTCACACATGAGCAGATGTAGGCGTGCACCGGTCACGCGAGCGATAAGCTTGGCGCGGGTCAGCGCACGGCTGTGGGCATGTTCGGGGTCGAGGACGACAAGGATGCTACGGACAGCTTGCATGGGCGTGAACTCCCTTCAAAGGTGGCGGCCAATGCCAGACTATAGTCGGCGTCCGTCGCGCCGCTGTTTGATGTACATCAAGAAGCATAGTCACTGGCGCTAACAGTCGCCGCCGGTATAATCGCCGGTCCTGACTGTACAGTGTGGTTGTATGCCTATGTCCCTGATCCCCGAAATCGATGCCTTCCTCGGCTGTCGCACACCAGACGCCTGGATCGAAGCGGCGCTCGCCGACCAGGAAACCTTGCTCATCGACCACAAGAACTGTGAATTCAAGGCAGCCAGTACGGCCTTGAGCCTGATCGCCAAGTACAACACCCACCTGGACCTGATCAACATGATGTCGCGCCTGGCGCGTGAAGAGCTGGTACATCATGAGCAGGTCCTGCGCCTGATGAAGCGCCGAGGGGTGCCGCTGCGACCAGTGTCGGCGGGGCGCTATGCCTCAGGCCTGCGTCGGTGGGTTCGCGCCCATGAGCCGGTCAAGCTGGTGGATACCCTGGTGGTGGGGGCGTTCATCGAAGCCCGTAGCTGTGAGCGTTTCGCAGCCCTGGTACCCCACCTCGATGAAGAGCTCGGGACCTTTTATCATGGCTTGCTGAAGAGTGAAGCGCGCCATTATCAGGGTTACCTGAAACTGGCGCACCACTACGGGGAAGAGGCGGATATCATCCGCCGTATTGAGCTGGTCCGGGAAGCGGAGGCTGAGCTGATCCAGTCCCCGGACCAGGAGCTGCGCTTCCACAGTGGTATACCGATGGCGCAGGCCGCCTGACTCACCTGCGGCAGGCAACCCTTAGTACCGGCGGCCCAGCAGTAGCCCTATCACCAGACCGAAGCCCGCAGAAACGGCCACGGTTTGCCACGGATGGCCGACGATATAGTCCTGGGTAGCATCAACCACCGGTTGCGCTTTTGCGCGCACCTGGCTGGCAGCTTCCCGGGCCTGGCGCAGCTTCAGGCTGACCTGCGCGCGCAGGGTTTCGGCTTCCTCGCCAACCAGCGCCGCGCTGTCGTTAAGCAATTTTTCCGACTCTTCGATCAAAGCCTGCAGCTCGCTGAAAACCTGGTCTTTGATCTGGTCGTTGTTGGCTATTGCAGCAATTTTTCGGGCCATGAACTCGTCCTCGTCGATGGGGGTGAATAATCAATGGATGCCGGCGCGCCAGGAAAGTTGCGGCGGTTTCTCGATGATGCAGCGCTACGGTGTAAGATAGCGGCCATTTAAACGAGCAGGTACTTCCATGAGTTTCAATCTGGCCAACAGGAGCTTCGAGGAACGGGCGCAGATCGAGGCAGAGAAGGCCCGGCTGTTCGAGCTGTGGCAGAACAACCTGGGCAAGGCAAAGGGCGAGGCTGCCCGGATCATTTCAGAAAAACCGCGGCGCAAGGGCAAATGGGCTGAGTGGGTACGTGCCGAACTGGACGCTATGTCACCCCCCGAGTACGCCAATATGGTGCGCAGTGAAATCAACAAGATGATGGCAGCTGCCAGCGGCAACCGCTGACACCTTTTCACTTGGCAAATGCACAGTAGCGTTGAAACGTTTGGTCGTTATGAAAGATACTGTTTCTCATTAACGCCCGATAACTCCTCTTACTGGCAGTGCCTCCACCCAATGCCGACGTCTCCCGTGTCTGGTCTGCTGGCAAGTTTCCAGCAGCACTATGACGACCTCCTGCAGTTTCTGACCCGCCGCATGAGCGACCGTCAGCGCGCCGCCGACGTGGCGCAGGAGACCTACCTCAAGCTGGTGAAGATCGACGAGCAGGCCGTGTCGGTGTTGCATGCGCGCAGTTTCATCTTTCGCGTGGCAGGCAACCTGGCCATCGACGCCCTGCGCCGTGAGCAGCGCCTCGCCGCGAGCCACGAGGACAGTGACGGTGCAGGGGAGGTGGCCTGCCCGGCACCGGCGCCGGAAGCGGCCTTATTGGCCCGCGAGCGCCTGCAGATCCTCGATCAAGGTTTGCTGCAACTGTCCGAAAATGCCCGCCAGGCCTTGCTGCTCAATCGCGTCGAAGGCCTGACCCAGGCTCAAATCGCACAACGACTGGGCGTCTCCGAGAGCATGGTGGCAAAATACATCGGCCAGGCCCTGCGCCACTGCCGCGAATGGCTCAAACATAACCATGACTGACACCTCGACCATGCCCGTGCCGCAGCCGATCAGCGATTTGTCCGATGATGCCCTCGACTGGCAGGTGCTGCTGCATTCGGGCAACGCCAGCGCGGCCGATCATGCGCGTTACCAGCGCTGGAGTCAGCTGAGCCCGGGGCATGCCGAGGCGGCGCGTGAGGCCGAGGCGCTCTGGCAGGATCTCGGGCAGACGCCGACTGCGCAAGCATTCGAAGCGTCGCCCATGCGCCGCCAGAAACGACACTGGGCCGCAGGCATCGCCGCTTCCCTAGTGCTGCTGGCGGCCGGTTATGGTGGGTGGCAGCAAGTGCCGGTGTGGTTGGCGGACTATCACACCGGCATGGGGCAGCGGCAGAGCGTGACCCTGGCAGACGGTTCACGGGTACTGCTCAACAGCGCCAGCGCCCTGAGCGTGGCCTTTAGCGCCAGCGAGCGCAGGGTGTCGTTGCGGGCCGGCGAGGCGTTATTCGAAACGGCAGATGATCCACGGCCGTTTGTGGTCGAGACCGCCGGTGAGGCCGTGCAAGGCAGTGCGGCGACCTTCAGCGTGCGCCGCGATGGCCATGTGGTGCTGGCCAAAGGTGAAGCCCAGGTCGGCGCACGCAACCTGGCCGTCGCGCCCGACGCCAGCGCGCAGATGGCCTGGCAACGCGGCAAGCTGATCTTCAACGGCAAACCCCTTGGGCAGGTGCTGGCCGAACTCGAGCGTTACCAGCACGGCCGTATCCTGCTCTCCGACAGCAAGCTTGCGGCGCTTGAAGTCAGTGGCGTATTCGACCTGAACGAACCCCAGGCGCTGCTGCACACCCTCGAACAGCGTTACGGCCTCAAGGTCACCTACCTGCCGTGGCTGGCGGTGGTGCACTGAGCCGGTAAAAAATAATCGAAATTTTTTTCATTCGGCACTGCAAGTTCGTGTGAGCCAGATCGTCGTAGTGGGACTGATCAGTAACCCATTCTCATTTACGACTTGTCTGGAAGCTCATTCGTGCCTCTCATGCCCAAGCCCTTGTACCGTTGCGGCGGTCGTTTCCATCATGCCTTGTTGTCTTGCAGCGCGCTGGCCGTGTTCGCTGGCCCCCTGCAAGTGTGGGCCGCCACGCAAACCGGGCAGGCACCGATAGAAACACGGCAGGTGCAACTGGACCTGCCAGCACAATCCCTGGACCAGGCCCTGACCGCCTTCGCCGACCAGGCCGGGCTGCACCTTTTGTACACCACCAGCGACGTGGAGGGTCTGACCAGCCCAGCCCTGCAAGGCAGTTATAGCGTCGAGCAGGCACTGCAGCAGCTGCTCGCCGGCAGCGACATGGCCTGGCAGTTCAGCGATGCCCGCACGGTCACCTTGCGCAAAGCCGTAGCGCCGCCGCAGGCGGTCAACCTCAAACCGATCGAAGTCAGCGTCGCCTCGCGCACCAGTACAGCCATCAGCGAAATCCCCGGCACCGTGTGGGTGGTCGATCAGCAGCAGCTGCGCGAGCAGATCGACAGCGGGGTGAGCCTCAAGGAAGCCATCGGCAAGCTGGTTCCGGGCCTTGACCTGGCCCCGGAAGGCCGGACCAACTACGGCCAGAACATGCGCGGGCGCAACGTGCTGGTGATGATCGACGGGGTCAGTCAGAACAGCTCGCGCGGCCTGTCGCGCCAGTTCGACAGTATTTCGCCGTTCAACGTCGAGCGCGTCGAAGTGCTGTCCGGGGCCAGTGCCATCTATGGCGGTGGTGCCACCGGCGGCATTATCAACATCGTCACCAAAAAGGGCGAGCCGGGCCCTGCGCGCTTCGAGACCCAGCTCGGCGCCAGCAGCGGCTTCAACAACAGTGATGACCTGGCGACGCGTTTCGCGCAGTCCATCAGCGGGGGTAACGAGCGGGTCAATGCCCGCCTGGGGATCTCCGGTGAACAGAACGAAGCTTTCTACGATGGTGCGGGCGAGCAGATCTTCATCGACAACACCCAGACCGACCTGCAGTACAACCGCACTATCGACGTGCTTGGCACCCTCGGCCTGAAGCTGACCGATGAGCAAAGCCTCGACCTGCTGGCCCAGTACTACGATTCCGGTAACCACGGCAGCACCGGCATCTATTTCCCCAACCTCAACTACAACGCGCCTTCCGACCTTGAAGACGCCGAGCTGCGCAGCGGCTACTCGTCCGACCTGGAGCCGCGTACCCGGCGCCTGTTGCTCAACGCCAACTACCACCATACTGACGTATTGGGCCAGGATCTCTACCTGCAAGCTTCCTATCGCAAGGAAGACGACAACTTCTACCCGTTCCCGTATTACAACCGCGCCACGCCCACCGGTTCACGCGGGGTGTACTTCGCCGCCTCGCAGCAGAACTTCGAAGTCACCAGCCTCAAGGGTCTGTTCGCCAAGCAGTGGGACACCTTGAAGCTCACCTATGGCGTGGACCTCGACCGCGAACGCTTCAACGCCGAGCAGACCACCTTCGATGCGCTGACTTCGTCCGAGAGCGGTGGCCTCGACCTGGACAAAGAGAGCAAGGCCGCCCGCTACCCCAGTTATCGTGTGGATGGCGTCTCGGTCTATGCCCAGCTGGATTGGCACGTCACCGACAACCTGACCCTCTCCGGCGGCGCTCGGCGCCAGCAGATGGACGTGGATGTCAGCGATTTCAAGGGCGTGCCCGGCGGCAGCAATGACTACCAGGTCAACCTGTACAACGTCGGCGCCATCTACGACTTCAAGAATGGCCATCAGGTCTGGACCAACTACGGCGAGGGCTTCGATCTGCCGGACCCGGCCAAGTATTACGGCAAGCCGGGCCTGAGCGTGGCAGACAACCCCTTGGCCGGCATCAAGAGCCGCCAGGTCGAACTAGGCTGGCGCTACGCCGACCTGGATTGGGATGCCCAGGCCGCGCTGTATTACATCTGGTCGGACAAGATCATCAACGTCGATTCGCAGACGCTGACCATCAACGTGGAAGACCAGAAGAGCCGAGACTTCGGCTTCGAAGGCGCATTGACCCGGCATTTCCAGAGCGGCTGGGAGGCTGGCGGCACGCTGCACCTGACCCGCTCCGAAGAAGAAGATGCTGACGGTGACTGGATCAAACGCGATGCCCGTTATGCCTCCTTGTCCAAGTCCACGGCGTTCGTCGGCTGGAAGGGTGATGGGCGCAGTGCGCGGCTGCAGGCCAACCATGCGTTCAGCCTGAAGGATGATGCCGATCACGAGATCGACGGGTACACCACCTTCGATCTGCTGGGCAGTCAGGACACAGGCTTCGGTACCTTCAGCGCCGGTATCCAGAACCTGTTGGACAAGCAGTACAGCACCGTGTGGGGGCAGCGGGCGACATTGTTCTACTCGCCCACTTACGGCCCGGCGTACTTGTATGACTATCAAGGGCGGGGGCGCACCTACACCCTGACCTGGAGCATGGCTTACTGATTTTGGGTGTCTGCGCGGGCCTCATCGCCGGCAAGCCGGCTCCCACTGGTTCCACCACAGGCCTCAAACACTGTGGGGATCCCTGTGGGAGCTGGCTTGCCGGCGATGAGGCCCGCGCAGGCGACTGACCCCAATCAGCCAAACACCGCCAGCAAATCCTCCACAAACGCCCGCTGCGCCTCCCCAGGCACCTGCCCCCGATGCCTGGCCAAGGTAAACGGCACCACAAAATCCAACCCTGCATCCAGCGCCCACAACAAACCCTGATCTTCCCACCCCTGAGCGCAATGGCTCGGCAGATACCCCATGTGCCGCCCCGAGAGAATGAACATCAACACACTCTCGATCTGTTCGGCCACGGCCATGCTGCGCCGGCTCTGGAACGGCTCGCCGCCCTTGAGAAAACGATAGGGGTGGCGCACCTGGTCCGCCTCCAGCAACTGCTCGCGAGGCACCTGCGCCAGGCCGAACAACGGGTGCCCCTTGGCGCAGTACAAACGCTGGCGCTCTTCGAACAGCGGCTGGTAATCGAATGCCGCCTGGTTGCCGGAAAAGTAGCTGATGGCGCAGTCCAGGCGTTGCTCCAGCAATAACCGCTCCAGCTCCGCGGGTGGCGCACTGATCAGCTCCAGCTGCACCGCTTCATCCCGTTCGCGAAAGCGTGAGATGGCCTGCGCCAGGCGCAGGCTGACGGCAGCATCCTGGTTTTCCGCCATACCCACCCGCACCGTGCCCAGCAAGCGCTCACCCGCGCCATTAGCCTGCTGGCGGAACCGCTCGATATCCAGCAACAAGCCACGCGCGGCTTCCAGCAACAGCTCGCCCTTTTCCGTCAGGCTGAAGCCAGCCTTGCCACGGCTGCACAGGCGATAGCCCAGGCGTGCCTCCAGCTGCGCCATGCGCTGGCTGATGGTGGGCTGGCTCAGCCCCGACACGCCTTGGGCGGCGCTGAAGCCGCCGGCCTCGACAACCGTGATGAACAGCCGCAACAGGTGCAGGTCAGGGTCGTGCAGTTGTCCGAGCATTACATTGCTCCTGGTGAATGTCAGCTTTGCAAAGTTGCCATTCTTGCAATGTAACTCGGCTGGCATGCTGACGGCATCCACCCATTGTTCGAGGTGTCCGTCATGCGTAGTTCGCTGTGTCTGTTGTCCCTGTGCCTGGCCTTGCCGCTGCAGGCCGAAGAGAAGGTCATCAACCTTTACAGCTGGGCCGATTATGTCGCCCCGCAAACGCTGCAGCGGTTCGAACGGGAGACCGGCTACAAGGTGCGTTATGACACGTTCGACACCACTGAGGTGCTGGAAACCAAACTGTTGACCGGTGGCAGTGGTTATGACGTGGTCGTGCCGTCATCCACCGTACTGGCGCGGGCACTCAAGGCCAAGGCGCTGCAGCCGCTGGAAGCGCAGCGCATGCCCGGTTACGCCAACCTCGACACAGACCTGCTGGGCAAGCTCGCCGAGGCCGACCCCGGTAACCGCTATGCGGTGCCCTATACCTGGGGCACCTTGGGTCTGGGCGTGAATGTCGAGGCGGTGCGCCAGCGCCTGGGCGACGTGCCGCTGGACAGCCTGGACCTGCTGTTCAAACCCGAATACGCCAGTCGCCTCAAGGACTGTGGCATCGCCATGCCCGATTCGCCGCAGGAAGTGATCGGCGTGGCCCTCAACTACCTGGGCAAAGACCCGTACAGCCAGGACAAGGCCGACCTTGCCCAGGCGCAGAGCCTATTGAACCAGCTGCAGCCTTCGATCAGCTATGTCGCCAATGGCCGACAGATCAGCGACCTGGCCAATGGCAGCGTGTGCCTGGCGCTGACCTACAACGGCGATGCGGCCATGGCCGCCGACCAGGCGCGCCGCGCCGGCAAACCGTTCGAGCTGATCTACCGTATCCCCCGCGAAGGGACGCTCATATGGCAGGACAACCTGGTCATTCCCAAGGACGCGCCGCACCCGGAGGCGGCCCGGGCCTTCATCGCCTTCATGCTCAAGCCGGAATCGGTGGCCGCACTGACCAACACCCTGTACTTCGCCAATGCCAACCAGGCGGCCACGCCCTTGGTCGACGAGGCGGTGCGCAATGACCCGGATATCTACCCGCCCGCAGCGGTGCGCGAGCGCCTGTATGGCGATCGCAGCATGGCGCTGTCCGACCTGCGCCAGCGCAATCGGCTGTGGACGGCTTTCCGCACCCGTCAGTAAACCGCTAATCACAAAGGAGCCCGACCGTGGAGCAAGCCCAGAACAACGACCAGGCCATGACCCGCGACAGCCTGTATGGCACCGCTGCGGAAAGTACCTACGCCGGTATCACCAGTTTCTCCCGCCGTCGCTACAGTCGCGACCTGCGCGGGGTGGATGTAGTCGTCAGCGGAGTGCCCTTCGACACCGCCACCAGCAACCGCCCGGGCGCGCGTTTCGGGCCGCGGGCGATCCGCGCCGCTTCGGTGCAGCAGGCCTGGGCCCGTCACTGGCCCTGGGCGTTCGACCCGTTCGACCACCTGGCCGTCATCGATTATGGCGATTGTCCGTTCGATAACGGTACGCCGCAGTCGGTGCCGGACAGCATCGAGGCGCATGCCACGCACATTCTGCAGGCCGGCTGCGCGATGCTCACCTTGGGCGGCGATCATTTCATCAGTTACCCGCTGCTCAAGGCCCACGCCCGACGCCACGGCCCGTTGGCCTTGATCCACTTCGATGCGCACAGTGACACCTGGCCGGACGAGGAGGGCAAGCGCATCGACCATGGCACCATGTTCTGGCATGCCGCCCGTGAAGGCCTGGTGGACCCATCCTGCTCCGTGCAGGTCGGCTTGCGCACCACCAATGACGACAGCCAGGGCTTCGCCATCCTCGATGCCCGGCAAGTCCATCGCCAAGGCACCGAGGCGATCATTGCGGCGATCCGTCAGCGGGTCGGTGAGCGCCCGGTGTACCTGACCTTCGATATCGATTGCCTCGATCCTGCCTATGCGCCGGGCACCGGCACCCCCGTGTGTGGCGGCCTGAGCACGGTGCAGGCGCTGGAGATACTCGGCGGGCTGCGCGGCATCAACCTGGTGGGCATGGACCTGGTGGAGGTGGCACCGGCCTATGATCATGCCGATATCACCGCCTTGGCCGGCGCGACCTTGGCCATGGAGATGCTCTGCCTGTACGCCGCACGGCACAAAGTCGATACAGCCCTGTGACAAGGGCTGTACGCCCCCCCTGGCAGGTTCATACTGAAACATCAGGAATCGCATTCACACTTTTGCCGCGAACCCATCGCGCCTTAGGCTATCCAACGCACGAGGCGCGCCTTTTCGTACGGGAGGTGAAGCATGAATCTTACAGTACCAACCCTGGCCATCGGCCTGCTGCTGTGCTTGCCTGCGCAGGCTGCTGCGCCGCAGCCGTTGCAGCTCGCGGCCAGCAATAACAACCCTTACAACAGCCCGATCCAACGCGCCAACCCCAACAGTCGCCAGGGCAGCATGTCGGCTACCCCGCCGGTGCGTGGGCCTTCGACCCAGCCCATCCAGCGCACCCCCAGTCTGGACAACCGTGGCATCGGCAACGGCGACAACCTGCGACGCCAGCAGCAGACACCGAACCTGGAACCCACTCGGCCTGCGCGCGACACCCAACGCGTGCCCTGAGCCCCTCGAAAGGAATTGCGCATGACCAAAGCTACCTGGCTGGCCACCCTGACCGCCGCCGCATTGCTGCCGATGTTGGCGCAGGCCGCTTCCGAGCAGCAGTTCCCCAGCGAGGAAGGGCAGATCACTGTCAGTACCCTGGCGGACGGTTTGCGCAACCCATGGGCCTTGGCGTTTCTGCCAGGCGGCAAGGACATGCTGGTCACCGAGCGCCCCGGCAACCTGCGCCTGGTCAACGCCGAAGGCAAGGTTGGACCGAGCATCAGCGGCGTACCCAAGGTCTGGGCGGAAGGACAAGGCGGCCTGCTCGACGTGGTGCTTTCGCCGGAGTTCGGTAAGGATCGCACCGTTTACCTCTCCTTTGCCGAAGAAGGGAGTGATGGCAAGGCGGGCACCGCAGTGGGTCGCGGCCAGCTGACGGAGGATCGTGCACGGCTGGAGAATTTCACCGTGATTTTCCGCCAGCAGCCCAAATTGTCGGTCGGCAACCACTTTGGCTCGCGGCTGGTGTTCGACCGGGATGGCTACCTGTTCATCGCCCTGGGCGAGAACAACCAGCGTCCGACGGCACAGGACCTGGACAAGCTGCAGGGCAAGATCGTGCGCCTCCTGCCCGACGGTGAAGTGCCGAAGGACAACCCCTTCGTCGGCAAGGACAACGTGCGCCCGGAGATCTGGTCGTTCGGCCATCGTAACCAGCAGGGCGCTGCGCTCAACCCCTGGACGGGCCAGCTCTGGACCCATGAGCATGGCCCGCGCGGTGGTGATGAGGTCAATATCGTGCAGCCGGGCAAGAACTACGGTTGGCCGATCGCCACGCACGGCATCAACTACTCGCTACTGCCGATTCCCGAGGCCAAGGGCAAGCATGTCGACGGCATGGTCGACCCGCTCCATGTTTGGGAAAAATCGCCTGGCGTCAGCGGCATGGCTTTTTACGACAACCCGACTTTCAAGGCTTGGGATCACAACCTGTTCATTGGTGCGCTGGTTAGCCAGGAGCTGATCCGCCTGCAGCTCGATGGCGACAAGGTCGTCCACGAAGAGCGTTTGCTGAGGGAGTTGAAGGCGCGCATTCGCGATGTGCGGGTGGGGCCGGATGGTTATCTGTATGTGCTGACCGATGCCAAGGATGGGCAGTTACTGAAAGTCGGCCTGAGTGGTGGCTGAACAGGTTTGGAGTCTGCACGGGCCCTATCGCCGGCAAGCCGGCTCCCACAGGTGGGATCACACAGGGCGTATCCTGTGGTGTTTCTGTGGGAGCCGGCTTGCCGGCGATAGGGCCCTTGAACATAATGCCGCATGGCGCTCGATCCCCGATTCCTCTACCAAAAAGCCCTCGCAGACCTTGGCTACGCCCCCGACCCGGCGCAGGCCCGGGCCGTCGACGCTCTGCAAGCCTGCTTCGAGGCCATCGAGCAGAGGCGCCCCACCCAGGGCCTCTACCTCTGGGGCCCGGTCGGCCGCGGCAAGACTTGGCTGATGGACCTGTTCCATCGCTGCCTGTCCGTCCCGGCGCGGCGCCAGCATTTTCACCATTTCATGGCCTGGGTCCACCAGCGCCTGTTCCAGCTCAATGGCACCGCCGACCCTTTGCAGGCGCTGGCCCGTGAACTGTCCGGGCAAATCCGCGTGCTGTGCTTCGACGAACTGTTCGTCAGCGACATCGGTGATGCAATCATCCTCGGCCGCCTGTTCCAGGTGCTGTTCGACCAGGGCGTGCTGGTGGTCGCCACCTCCAACCAGCCGCCCCAGCAGTTGTACCGCGACGGCTTCAACCGCGAGCGATTCCTGCCGGCAATCCGCGCCATCGAGCGGCACATGCAGGTGCTTCCGGTGGCCGGCGAGCAGGACCACCGCTTGCATCCAGGCGCGGCACGACAACGCTACTGGATAGCCGAAGCCGGCAAGCCAGGCAAGCTTGAGGCGGTGTTCCAGCAGCTCAGCCCGAACGACCCTGGCTGCACCCAGCCACTGTCGCTGGGTACACGGCAGATCCAGGTCATCCGCTACAGCGCCGAGGCGATCTGGTGCCGCTTCGCCGACCTGTGCGAGCAGCCGCTGGCCGCCATGGAATTCATGGCCTTGTGCGACCGTTTCCCGGCGATCCTGGTCGAGGGCGTACCGGCCTTGAGCGGGGAGCAGCGTGCAGGGCGTATCGCCCGTGGCACCGAAGATGGTGCGGCGCGCGTGGAGGCGGGCGATCGCCAATTGCCTGCTTTGTCGCCCAAGGATGACGCCGTGCGCCGCTTCATCGCCCTGGTCGATGAGTGCTACGACCGCAGGGTTGCCTTGTACCTGGAGGCGCAGGTCCCGCTGGATGCGCTCTACACTCAAGGGTATCTGGCGTTCCCGTACCAAAGGACCTTGAGCCGGCTACGGGAGATGCAACTGCAACGCTTCGCTTGAAGGAGCCGAACCATGGAGCCGTTGTCGCATCATCTGCTGACCCAGGCCTACAACAATGGCTGGGCCAACCACCGCCTGTACAAGGCTTGCCTGCAACTGACCCACGACGAGTTCGTCGCCCCGCGTTGCAGCTTCTTCCCGTCGATCAAGGCCACCCTCAACCATCTGTTGACGGTGGACTGGTTCTACCTGCACATGCTCGAGTGCGAGCAGCGCGGCGAGGCACCAGGGGCCGACGGCGAACGCTTCTTCGACCCGGAGCAGCCGTTCGCCACCTGCGCTGATCTGAATGCCGAACAGGCCCAGGCCGACCACCGGCTGATTGCCTACTGTAGCTTGCTGCACGACGATCAGTTGGCCCGCTATGTGAGCATCGTGCGACCCGACCGGGTGCAGCGCGAGCAGCGCCTGAGATTGCTGTCGCACCTGTTCGAGCACCAGATCCACCACCGTGGGCAGGTGCATGCCATGCTCAGCGACACGGCGGTGCGGCCTCCACAACTGGATGAGTTTTTTTGCGAGGAGGAAGCCGGGTTACGGGTAGGGGATTTTGCCGAGCTCGGCTGGAGCGAGGTTCAGGTCTGGAAGCACTGAGGGCTGGGAAGGGGCGCACAGCGCCCCCACGCGAATCAGCGCGCCAACCACTCGACGAGAGTTTTGTTGAACCGCCTTGGCTCTTCGATCTGCGGCGCATGCCCCATGCCTTCGAAGGTCACCAGTTCGCCGTGCGGAATGAGTTTCGCTACCTTTGGCCCAAGCGTCTTGTACTGGCCCAGCTGCGCCTTGACCTCGGGCGGGGCGATGTCACTGCCGATGGCGGTGGTGTCCTGGTCACCGATCACCAGCAAGGTCGGCATCTTCAGGTCACTGAACTCGTGGTACACCGGTTGGGTGAAGATCATGTCGTAGATCAGCGCCGAGTTCCACGCCACCGCTTCATGCCCCGGCCCCTTGTTCAGCCCTACCAGCATCTGCACCCAGCGCTCGTACTCGGGCTTCCAGCGCCCAGCGTAGTAGGTCTTGCGCTCATACTCACGCACACCTTCGGCGTCGAGCTTCAGTTCGCGGGCATACCACTGATCCACCGTGCGGTACGGAACGCCCAGCGCTTTCCAGTCCTCCAGGCCGATCGGGTTGACCATCGCCAGTCGCTCGACCTGCTGCGGGTACATCAACGCGTATCGGGTGGCAAGCATGCCACCGGTGGAGTGGCCGAGCACAATCACCTTCTGGATGCCCAAGTGTTCGAGCAGGGCATGGGTGTTGCTGGCCAGTTGCTGGAAGCTGTATTGGTAATGCGCCGGCTTGCTCGACGTGCAGAAGCCGATCTGGTCGGCGGCGATGACCCGATAGCCGGACTGGCTCAGGGCGTCGATGGTGGTTTCCCAAGTGGCCGAGCAGAAGTTCTTGCCGTGCATCAACAGCACGCTGCGGCCATTGGCCTGGCCTTTGGCAGGTACATCCATGTAGCCCATCTGCAGGGGCTGGCCCTGGGACTGGAAGTCGTAATGCTTGAGCGGGTGAGGGTAGCTGAAGCCTTCGAGTTGCTTGCCGTAGGTGGGCGTTTCGGCGGCGAGGGCCGGGGCGCCGACAAGGCAGGCCAAGGCCAGGGCGGTTGCGCGCAGCATGGGGGCACTCCGTGTAGGACCATGTAGGAATTGGCGACTGTAGCAGTCAGTGGACCACCATAAACGTTAAAGGTGTCACCAACTGTTAAACCAGCCGAGGGTAATCAGCGCCACGACGATGTAGCGCCCGCCCTTGGCCAGCGTCACCAGCAGCATGAAGCGCCAGAACGGCTCACGCATGATCCCGGCGATCAGGGTCAACGGATCGCCGATCACCGGCATCCAGCTGAGCAGCAGCGACCATTGCCCCCAGCGCTGGTGGCGCTGCTGGGCGCGTTCCAGCTGGGTGGCGCTGAACGGAAACCAGCGCCTGTCGCGCAGGTGTTCGATGGCCCGGCCCAATAGCCAATTGACCAGCGAGCCCAGCACATTGCCCGCCGTGGCGATCAGCAACAGGGTCAGCCAGGCCTCGGGCTGGCGCAGCAGCAGGCCCACCAGCACTGCCTCCGACTGCAGGGGCAGCAGGGTGGCGGCGCCGAAGGCGCTGAGGAACAGCGCCCAGAAGCTGAGCATCAGTAATTGGCGACCACAGTGTCCTGGCCATCCTGGGTTACGCCGATGACCTGGTAGGCGTCCTTGTGGTCACCCATCTCCATGCCTGGCGAGCCCATGGGCATGCCGGGCACGGCCAGGCCTTTGAGGTCGGCGCGCTTGGCCAGCAGGCGCACCTGTTCGGCCGGCACATGGCCTTCGACGAACTTGCCCTCGATCACCCCGGTGTGGCACGACGCCAGACGCGGCGCCACGCCCAGGCGCTGTTTCACAGCGCTCATGTTCGGTTCGACATGGTCGTTGACGGTGAAACCGTTGTCGCGCAGGTGGCTGATCCACTCCTTGCAGCAGCCGCAGTTGGGATCGCGGTAAACGTCGATGGTCTCGGCGGCCTGGGCCAGGCCGGTGATGGCCAGCAGGCCGAAGGTGAGCAGGTGTTTACGCAGCATGGTCGAACGACTCCTTTAAAAACGCAGGCGCACGCCTGCCACCAGGCGGGTCTGGGCGAGGTCTTCGCCGCGCTCCCGCGCCTGGTCGGCGCGATTGCCGTGCAGGCGGTCGAAGCTTACCCCGATATAGGGGGCGAAGCCGCGGGTGATTTCATAGCGCAGGCGCAGGCCGATTTTGCTGTCGGCCAGCCCTGCGCCTTGCTCGTGGCCAGCAGCATTGCGGCCGAAGAAATTGGCTTCGACGGTTGGCTCGAGGATCCAGCGGTTGGTCAGCAGCATAGCGTAAGCGGCTTCCAGGCGCAGCGCGGTCTGTTGTCGCTCGCCCGCGTAGGCGGTGGCTTCCAGCTCCAGGCCATACAGTGGCGTGCCTTGGATGCCAAAAGCCGCCCAGGTCTGGCCGCTGGCGGGCTTGAAGTCCTGGCGCACACCGCCGACCAGTTCCCACCAGGGGCTGATGGCATGGCCCCACAGCGCCTGCAGTTCAGCCTTGTGGGTCTTGCCCTGTTCGCGCTCGCCTTCGCTGCGCAGCCACAGGCGGTCGACATCGCCACCGATCCAGGCCGTGGCGTTCCAGTTCAGGGCGCTGCTGCTTTCAAAGTGCTGGTATTCCAGCTGGTCAACGATGACCGCCCAGTTGATGGCGCGATCATGCACCTGGTGGTTGGACGAGGACGTAGCGCCGGCCATGGCCCGCTCGCTGTTCAGCAGTGCCAGCAAGGCCAGGCTGGTGACGATGTGCTTGTTGATCTCATTCATCGACCCGTACCTCGCGGAACATCCCGGTCTCCATGTGGTAGAGCAGGTGGCAGTGATAGGCCCAGCGGCCCGGGGTATCGGCGCTGACCCGGTAGCTGCGCTGGCTGCCGGGCGGGATGTCGACGGTGTGCTTGCGCACCAGAAAGCGCCCATGTTCGTCTTCCAGGTCGCTCCACAGACCGTGCAGGTGGATGGGGTGGGTCATCATGGTGTCGTTGACCAGGGTGATGCGCACCCGCTCGCCGTAGGCCAGGCGCAGCGGCGCGGCATCACTGAATTTGATGCCGTCGAACGACCAGGCGAAGCGCTCCATGTGCCCGGTCAAGTGCAGCTCGATGTCCCGTGAGGGCTCGCGGCCGTCCGGGTCGGGGTAGGGGCTGCGCAGGTCGGCGTAGGTCAGCACCCGCCGGCCATTGCCACGCAGGCCGATGCCGGGGTCGTCCAGGTTGGCGCGCGGGGCCATGGTCTGCATGTCCACCAGCGGGTTGTCGGTTTCGCTGGCAGGGTGCTGCTGCATCGGCGCCATGGCCGAATGGTCCATGCCGGCCATGCTGCTGTGATCCATCCCGGCCATGCTGCTGTGGTCCATGCTCGCCATGGCGCCGTGGCCCATGTCGGCCATGCTCAGCACAGGGCGTGAGTCGACTTCCGGCACCGGTGCCTGCAACCCCACCGCGCGGGCCAGTGTGCCGCGGGCGTAGCCGCTGCGGTCCATGCTCTGGGCGAACAGGGTGTAGGCGGGCAGGTCGCCGACACTCACCAGCACGTCGTAGGTTTCGGCCACGGCGATACGCAGCTCGTCTACCGTCACGGGCGTCACCGGCAGGCCGTCGGCGGCGATCACCGTGAGCGCCAGGCCGGGAATGCGGAAATCGAAGTAAGTCATGGCCGAGGCATTGATCAACCGCAGGCGCACGGTTTCACCCGGCTGGAACAGGCAGGTGAAATTGCCGTCCGGTGGTTGGCCGTTGAGCAGGTAGGTATAGGTGGCGCCGCTGATGTCGGCGAGGTCGGTGGGGCTCATGCGCATGCGCGCCCAGGCCAGGCGCTCGTCAACGGTGTTGCTCCAGCCCTTTTGCGCGACGTCGTCGATGAAGTCGCCCAGCGTGCGCTTGTGGTAGTTGAAGGCATCGGACTGTTTCTTCAAGGTTGCCAGCAGCGCTTGAGGTGATTCATCCGACCAGTCGCTGAACAGCAGCACATGGTCACGCTGGTAGCGGTGCACCTCGGGTTCGCGCGGTTCGATGACGATCGCGCCGTAGACCCCGGCCTGTTCCTGCAACCCGGAATGGCTGTGGTACCAGTACGTGCCGCTCTGGCGCAGGGTGAAGCGGTAGAGGTAATCGCCACCGGGCGCAATGCCGGCGAAGCTTAGGCCGGGTACGCCGTCCATGTCGCTGGGCAAGAGGATGCCGTGCCAGTGGATCGAGGTGTCCTGCGCCAGCCGGTTGCGCACCCGCAGGGTCACCGTGTCGCCTTCGCGCCAGCGCAGCAGGGGGCCGGGCAGGCTGCCATTGACGGTCAGCGCCGTGCGCGGGCGGCCGGTGATGTTGACGGGCGTCTGGCCGATGTACAGCTCGAAGTGCTGGCCGGCCAGGGCGTGGCCATCGGCGGCATTGGCCAGCGGCCGCCACAGGCCCAGGCCCGCTAGCGTGGCAGCGGCGCCCAGGCCTTTGACGAAGGTACGGCGGGAAGTGGTGGGCAACATGGCGTGGCCTCTTGCGGGAGAACCACGATCGTCGCCTGTTGCGCCTGTCAGCCAGCTGAGGCGGGGATTACAGCCTCGTCAGGCAGCGCCGGTTGCTCGTGGCCGAGGTCGCGCATCAGCAAGCCGTAATCCAGCGAGACCTGCTCGGGAATCGGCAGGTACACCACATGGCCGTCGCCAGGCGCCACGTCGATGGCCTGCTGCTGGCGGTTGCACAGCTGGTGCAGGTCGAAGTGGTAGTTGCCCCGCGGGGTCATCAACTCCAGGTGGTCGCCCACGGCGAAACGGTTCTTCACCTTGACCTCGGCCAGGCCGTCCACCCGCGCACCGGTCAGCTCGCCGACGAATTGCTGGCGCTCGGAGAGCGAGTTTCCGCGCAGGTAGTTCTGGTATTCGTCATGCACATGCCGGCGCAGGAACCCTTCGGTGTAGCCGCGCTGGGCCAAGGACTCGAGGTTGTCCATCAGGGCCAAGTCGAACGGCCGCCCGGCCGCTGCATCGTCGATGGCCTGGCGGTACGACTGCACCGCGCGGGCGCAGTAGAAGTGCGACTTGGTGCGACCCTCGATCTTCAGCGAATGCACGCCCATGGCCGCCAGCCGTTCGACGTGCTGGATGGCGCGCAGGTCTTTGGCGTTCATGATGTAGGTGCCGTGCTCATCCTCGAAGGCGGGCAGTTCGGTGCCAGGGCGGTTGCTTTCCTGCAACAGGAACACCTGCTCGGTCGGCGCCCCCAGACCCAGGGTAGGCTGCACTTCGTGAACGATGTCGCCGGTGGCATTTTCGGTGGCCGGCGTGGCTTGGTATTTCCAGCGGCAGGCATTGGTGCAAGTGCCCTGGTTGGCGTCACGCTTGTTCAGATAGCCCGACAGCAGGCAACGGCCGGAATAGGCCATGCACAGGGCGCCATGAACGAACACCTCCAGCTCCATGTCCGGCACCTGCTGGCGAATTTCCTCGATTTCTTCCAGTGACAGCTCCCGGGACAGGATCACCCGGCTCAGGCCCAGACCCTGCCAGAACTGCACGCTGGCCCAGTTCACCGTATTGGCCTGCACCGACAGGTGCACGGGCATGTGCGGGAAGTGCTGACGCACCAGCATGATCAGGCCGGGGTCGGACATGATCAGAGCGTCGGGGGCCATCGCGACCACGGGCGCCAGGTCCTTGAGGAATGTCTTGAGCTTGGCATTGTGCGGCGCGATGTTGACCACCACGTAGAAACGCTTGCCCAGCGCATGCGCCTCGGCGATACCCAGGGCCAGGTTGGCGTGGTCGAATTCGTTGTTGCGTACCCGCAGGCTGTAGCGCGGCTGGCCGGCATAGACAGCGTCGGCGCCGTAGGCGAAGGCGTAGCGCATGGTCTTGAGCGTGCCGGCAGGAGCCAGCAGTTCGGGCTTGGCGATCGGGTTCATGGGCGCACCGGGGCAAAAGTCGCGGATCCTAGGGCGTGGCCGGGGGCAGCGTATTGATTTGAATCAAGGGTTGGGTGGCACTTTTCCCATGATGGCCTGCACTAATGTTGAGGACACTGAAGGAGCCGCCATGAAAGCAACCGCGCTGCAGAACAAAGCCCTGGCCGGACTTCTGGCCTTGGTCACCTTCGCCTTCCTGTTGATTCTGTTGCCGTACTATGGCGCGATCTTCTGGGCGGTGATCCTCGGCATCCTGTTCGCGCCGCTGCAACGCAACCTGCTGATACGTTTTGGCCGGCGCCGCAACCTCGCTGCTGCGACCACCCTGCTGGTGTGCCTGGTGGTGGCCATTCTGCCGGTCATCATCACCAGCGCGCTGCTGGTGCAGGAGGGGGCCAGTCTGTATCAGCGTATCGAGAGCGGGCAGCTGGACATCGCCGGTTACGTGCAGCGTGGCAAGGACATGCTGCCAGCCTTCGCCCAGCATGGCCTGGACAGCCTTGGCATGGGTAACCTGGAGGGCCTGCGCGACAAGATCACCAAGTGGGCCACGCAAGGCAGTCAGGTGCTGGCGACTCAGGCTTACAGTTTCGGCCAGGGGACGTTCGAGTTCCTGGTGAGCTTCGGCATCATGCTGTACTTGCTGTTC
This sequence comes from Pseudomonas sp. NPDC089396, assembly GCF_044749545.1. Lineage (NCBI taxonomy): Bacteria > Pseudomonadati > Pseudomonadota > Gammaproteobacteria > Pseudomonadales > Pseudomonadaceae > Pseudomonas > Pseudomonas sp. NPDC089396. The sequence goes on from NZ_JBIVIC010000020.1 coordinate 19,710, forward strand.
TTCTTTCTACGCGAGGGCCCCGAGGTGGCTCGCCAGGTGCGGCTTGCCGTGCCATTGCCCGAGCACCAGAAGCGCAAGCTGCAATTGAAGTTCAACCGGGTGGTGCGGGCCACGGTAAAAGGCAATGTGCTGGTGGCCATCACCCAGGGGGCGCTGGGTGGTTTGATCTTCTGGGTGCTGGACATCCCCAGCGCACTGGTCTGGGCGGTGCTGATGGCGTTCCTGTCACTGCTGCCAGCCGTGGGCGCCGGCATCATCTGGGCGCCAGTGGCGGCCTACTTTCTGCTGACTGGGGCGATGCTGCAGGGGATCATCCTGACGGCTTTTGGCGTGCTGGTGATCGGCCTGGTGGATAACGTGCTGCGGCCGATCCTGGTGGGCAAGGACACCCGGATGCCCGATTACATGATCCTGGTGTCTACCTTGGGTGGGCTGGCGGTGTTCGGGCTCAATGGGTTCGTGATCGGGCCCCTGATCGCGGCCTTGTTCATGTCTAGCTGGGCGATTTTTGCATCGACCAAGCCGCAGGTGCAGTTGCCTCAATAGGGCCGCTTCGCGCCCCAATCGCCGGCAAGCCGGCTCCCACAGGTACACCACAAGCTTTGAATGCTGTGGTGTACCTGTGGGAGCCGGCTTGCCGGCGATTGGGCCTGCATGGATCTAGCGGAAGCTGTAAGAAACCCCGGCATACACGGCAAACCCTTCCCCCGGCGTCGAGCGGGCGATGTCCTGCCCGGCATCGTCGTACCCCGGCGTCACCGTTGCCGCGTAGCGCTCGTTGGTCAGGTTGCGCAGGTCCAGCCAGGTCTGCCAGTCCTGTTTCGGTGAGTTCCAGCCCAGCCGCGCACCCAGCAGCGCATACGCATCGGCGTGGTAACTGTTGGCGTAGTCGACCTGCACCTTGGAAGCCATCTGTGTATTGACCCCGGCATAGAAGCCGCTCGGCCAGTCGTAGCGCAGCTCTGCCTGGTAGTAATGCATGGGAATGCCCGGCAGCCGGTTATCACCGAACCGGTCGTCGTCACGGTAATGGAAGTCGCTGAAGGTGTAGGCCTGGCGCAGGCTCAGCCTGCCGATACCTGAGTCTTCCCAGAGTGTGCTGTCCAGGCCTGCTTCAACGCCCTGGTGAACCGTGGGGCTGGCATTGAATTCCTTGGGCAGGGCGCCCGGCACGATCTCCACGGCCAGCAGTTCATGGCGAACCTGCGAGTAGTACCAAGCCAGGTCCCAGCGGCCCAGCACCGATTCCCCTCGCGCGCCGAGTTCCAGGGTAGTGGCGGTCTGGTTCTGCATCTCGATCGGCTGGGTGGCGACCGTTGAACTCCAGATCAGCGCCCAAGGGTGCGGCGGCTCCACGGAGCGGCTGAGGTTGCCATAGACCTGCAACTGCGGGCTGATGTCGTAACGCAAGCCCAGGCGGGGTGCATAGTCCCAGTCATGCTGGCTGACCTTGCCGCCGGTTTGCGGGTAGGTCACGTCACTTTCGCGGCGGGTGTAGATCATGGCCAGGCCGGTGGTCAGCCACAGGTCCGGGATCAGCTCCAGGTCGTTGCCGACGTGCAGCACGGTGTCCGAGCCCTGGTAGCTGAAATCGCGGCTGCGGGCGCCGAAGTTTTCGCCGCTGCTGCGGGCGAACTGCGAGGCGCCACTGTTGGGCAGGTGCTTGGTGGTGCGCCAGCCGACGGTGGTCTTGCTTTCATGGCCGAACAGCGTGTCGCGGCGCAGATAGTTCAGCGTGCCACTGACGTCGGTGTAGGCGACCTTCAGGCGCATCGGGCCTTCGCGCAGGTCCATCGGGTAGTCGTGATAGACCAGCCCGGCTTCCAGGCGCGCGTCGTCTTCCAGGTAGAAGGTGGTCTTGTTGCCGACCCAGGTGCTGCCCGGTTGCGGGCGACTGTCGTCCCGCGCCAGGTACGCCGGGTTGGCTGCGCGTGGGTCGTGCTTGATCTGTTGCTTGGTCAGGCGCCCGGCCAGGTCGTTCTCGGTTTCCCGGTAGCGCAGGTAGAAGCGCGTTTCCAGGTTGGGGTTGAAGCGGTAGCCGAGGTTGGCGGCGATGCCTTTGCCACTGCCGCTGCTGTGTTCCTGGTAGCCGTCGTATTCCGAGTCGGTCAGGGCCACGTAGTAGTCGAGGTCGCCCAGTACCTGGCCAGAGCTTACGTGCCGGTGCTGGTAGCCGTGGCTGCCAACCTCATAGCGCACCTGCAGCGGTGCGGCATCGTGGCCGGTGTGGGTCACGTAGTTGATCGCCCCACCCAAGGCCAGCGCGCCCTGGTCGAAACCATTGGCACCGCGCAGGACCTCGGCGCGGCTAAGCCACAGCGGCTCGAACAGCTCATAGGGGGTACCGCCCGGACCGGTCAGGGGCAGGCCGTCGAACATCGTGTACACGCCGGAGCCGTGCGCCCCCGGTGCGCGGTTGATGCCTGAACCACGGATCGACAGCTTGATGCCGTCGTTGCCCGCCGACTGGGCGAACACGCCGGGTTGATAGGCCAGCACATCCTGGTTGCTGGCAACCCGGCCTTGTTCAACGCGCTGCATGTCCACCAGGTTACTCGCGCCAGGTACCGACTGGAGGCGCTCACGGGCGTACTCCAGTTCGCTTTGCTCCTCTTCACTGATCAGCAGCTGGCCCAGTTCGACCGACGGGGCTGCCGTGGCTTGCGGGCCTACAGTGACAGCGGCCAAAAGACCAAGGCATGACGAAAGGGGCAAAACAGGACGCATCGTACAGCTCCAGACGAAGGGGTAGACAGGCAACGGCGTTGTGACGAGCGAAATGGCATTCAGAGCACGAGGAATTTCAATAAATCGCAAGCGACGTTGAAGGTGGTTTTGTAGGGCAGGGCTCTACAAGTCGTATGAATAGCTGCAATGGGCCTGTGCTTCGTAATGTGAGCTCCAGGGCGGCAGCACGGTTGGTTGTCGCAATTGGCCATGATTGAGGAGTTCGATGATGAAAACCAATGAGCGATCGATAACAAACTGCGCAGTCGATACGCCGATCCACCTCACCCCACGTGAACAGCAGGTACTGCTGTGGTGTGCCTATGGCAAGAGCTCCTGGGAGATCGGCCGGATCCTGCAATGCAAGGAGTCGACGGTCAACTTTCATGTGTCCAACATCCTGCGCAAGTTCGCCGTCCCCACCCGCATCGCGGCAGTGATCAAAGCCATTCGCTACGGCATGTTGGCCGAGGTCTGAGGAGGTGAGTATGTTGAGCGACATCCCGAATGACCTGCAGCTCGGCCCCGAGGGGTTTGTCAGCCATGCACGTTTTCCCGATTGCCATGATCCTTTCTGGCCGCGCATCGAGCTGAGTGTCCTGCGCGAGCGATTGCGGCTCGGCGCTGCCATCAGCGAAGCCCGTCTGGCACTGGCGGCACGCTGTGCCGCGATCGCCGCAGCCGAGGAGTTCGCGCGTTGGCGGTCTGCACTTCGGGCGCGTGGTCACAAACGCCTGGAAGACTTGGCGGGGCATGATCATGGACGCGCGTTGTCGGTCTGTTACCGGCGTTTCATCGAAGCCGCGGTGTTGCGCACACTGCATACCGAACGGGTTTGCAAAGCGTTACCCGAGGAGGTCGAGCATGGCCGAGGGCAATGAGCTACAGGCCGTTGCCGGTGCACTGTCCGAATTGCTGAGGTCGGAGGGCCGGGTGCTGTTGGGGGCGTTGCTTGGGGCCTTGTTGGTCAGTGCCGCACGGGACCGTTTGAACATCGTGTCGCGCAAGCGTCTGTCGACGCGCAAGCAATTGATGCTGATCTTTCTGACCTTGGGGGTCGGTTATCTTTTCGAACCCCTGCTGCAATCGCTGGCGCCCATGTTATCCCGCGGCATGGCCGCCTTTGTGGCGGCGGTGGTGGTGATCCCGATCACCCTCAAGGTTCTGGTCTGGCTGGATTCGGTGGACCTGCGCGAGCTCATCCAGCGTTGGCGCCGGCGCAGTTAGCGTTGAGTGCCTGCAGTTGTTGCTCCAGTTGCTGGATACGCTGCTTGTCTTCAATGTGCAGGAGAATGGCCTGGCGGTCTGCAGATGAAAGGCCTCGCAAGCGCTCAAGCACGTCGTTCTCCCAGGCATCGTTGGCCTGGGCTGGCGAGCGGTTGTGCGGCTCACCCAGTAACAGCCAATCGAGCGTGCACATATGTTTTCTGGCGACAAATACGCATAGCGAGTACGGAATGCTATCGCGGACCTTCCAACTGCTCAGTGTTTGAGGGCTGACATCGAGCGCCCTGGCCAGCTGAACATCAGTAGCTGAGCCGGTCAGTTGCTTTAGACGTGCCAGCACTGATGCAAGCGAGTGGCTACTCATGACAAATATCCATGGCTGGTTTAATGATATTCCTTGGGCTTAAACTACTCGATATGAATACTTTGCTTGCAATATAAGGAGAAATCTCGGCATGAGACGTAGTGTAATGAAAAAAACCGGTATTGACTTAGCCGATACTGATTCAACTTGTCGATCAGTCCTACAGCTTGTCCGTATGATTGGCATTAGCAGGTACTTGCCGTGAGTACCTATAAGCTGGTCTGCCCTCATTGCCAGAGTCGAATGCGTATCCGTACCAGCGAAGGGCGACATATTTTTCTGCGGATTGCCTACCTGCAGTGCACCAATGAAGCCTGCGGTTGGTCAGTGCGAGCTGAATTCGAAATGACTCACGAGCTGTCACCTAGCGGTATGCCCAATCCACAGGTGCATCTACCTTCCGCCAGTAGTGAGCTGCGCAATACCGCCTTGCAGCGTGGCGACGACACTCGCCATGGGGCGCCATTGCCAAAGGCTGCTCCCCGGCCTGTGTCACGCAGATAAAAAAACACCCCGCAGAGCGGGGTGTCTTTTTACTGGCTTGATCAACCGATCAGTTGCAGGCCTGCCTGCTGGACCATTTCCAGCAGCGGCTGCGGATAAATCCCCAGCACGAACGCGAGAATGGCGATGGCCAGCAGCATGACGCCACCGGTGCGCTGTTCCCATTTCAGCGGGGCGTCGTGGCGACGCAGGTTCGGCTCGACCAGGAACAGGGTGACCATGACGCGCAGGTAGTAGTACACGCCAATGGCGCTACCGATCACCAGGGCACCGACCAGCCACCACAGTTGCGACTCGACACCGGTGGCGATGATGTAGAACTTGCCGATGAAGCCGGCGGTCAGCGGGATACCCGCCAGCGACAGCATCATCACGGTCAGCACCGCGGTCAGGTACGGGCGGCGCCAGAACAGGCCGCGGTACTCGTACAGCGCATCGGCATCACGGCCGCCGTAAGGCGAGGACATCAGGGTGATGACTCCGAAAGCGCCGAGGCTGGTGATCACGTAGGTGACCAGGTACACGCCCATGGCTTCCAGGGCCAGGCCCTTGCTGGCGACCAGGGCGATCAGCAGGTAACCGAAGTGGGCGATGGACGAGTAACCGAGCAGACGCTTGAGGTTGCTCTGGGTCAGCGCCAGCAGGTTACCGATCAGGATCGAGGCGACCGCGATGACGGCCAGTACGGTGCTCAGCACGCCGCTGCTGGCAGCAGGGGAGAGCATGAACAGGCGCACGACCACGGCGAAGACCGCGACCTTGCTGGCGGTGGCCAGGAAGGCAGCGACCGGCGCCGGAGCGCCTTCGTACACGTCCGGGGTCCACAGGTGGAACGGTACCAGCGACAGCTTGAAGGCCAGGCCGACCAGCATCATGCCCAGGCCCAGCTGGGCCAGCAGGCTTGGCATGCTGGTAGTGGCCAGGGCCTTGCCGATCTGGTCGAAGCTCAGGCTGCCAGCGTCGGCGTACAGCAGGGCCATGCCGAACAGCAGGAAGGCCGAGCCTGCGGCCGACAGCACCATGTACTTGATGCCGGCTTCCAGCGAGCGCTTGTTGAAGAAGGCATACGCCACCAGACCGTAGACCGGTACCGACAGCAGCTCCAGGCCGATGAACAGGCCGGCCAGGTGGTTGGCGCTGACCAGCACCAGGCCACCGAGGGCCGACATCAGCAGCAGCAGGTACAGTTCTTCACGGTTGCCCGGGTAGCCCTTGGAGCCTTCGCCGAGGTAGGCGTGGGCGAGGGTGACGCAGGCCAGTGTGGCCACCAGGATGATCGCCATGTACAGGCAGGCGAACTTGTCGATGGTGATCAGCGGGGTGATCGCCAGCGGCGCGACTTTCAGCGCCGGCAGGATCGACAGCAGGGCCAGGTTCAGCCCCACGGTGGACAGCAGGAAGGTCTGCGAGTGGTTGCGCTTCCAGGCGATCGCCAGCATCACCACCACCGTGGTGATGGTGGTGATCAGCATCGGCGCCAATGCGATGAAGTGTTGAGTGGTGAATTCCATAGCGCTCTTACCGGGCCGAAGCGAGTTGAGTGAAAGCGGAACCGAGCCACTGCTGCACACCACTCATGGTGGCGGCAGAGGTGTCGAGGAACGGCTGCGGATACACGCCCAGCAGGATCAGCAGTACCGCCAGGCCCAGGACCATGATCATTTCGCGACCGTCCATGCCAGCCAGTACGCCTTCGGCCTTGGCCGGGCCGAAGTAGGCGCGGTGGATCATGATCAGCGAGTAGACCGAACCGAACACCAGGCCGGTGGTGGCGATGACGGTGATCCACGGCACGCTGGCGAAGCTGCCGATCAGGATCAGGAACTCGCCGACGAAGTTGCCGGTACCGGGCAGGCCCAGGGAGGCAGCGGCGAAGAACAGGCTGATGGCAGGCAGGTAGGCGATGCGGTGCCACAGGCCGCCCATCTGACGCATGTCACGGGTGTGCAGACGCTCGTACAGCTGGCCGGACAGGATGAACAGCGCGGCGGCCGACAGGCCGTGGGCCAGCATCTGGATCACCGCGCCTTGCAGGGCCTGCTGGCTGCCGGAGTAGATACCGATCAGCACGAAGCCCATGTGCGAGACGCTGGAGAAGGCGATCAGGCGCTTGATGTCGGTTTGCGCGAAGGCCAGGAAGGCACCGTAGAAGATACCGATCAGGCCCAGGGCCATGGCGAACGGCGCGAACTCGGCCGAAGCGTTCGGGAACAGCGGCAGGGCGAAGCGCAGCAGGCCGTAGGCGGCAGTCTTCAGCAAGATACCCGCCAGGTCCACGGAACCTGCGGTCGGTGCCTGGGCGTGAGCGTCAGGCAGCCAGGAGTGGAACGGTACGACCGGCAGCTTCACCGCGAAGGCAATGAAGAAGCCCAGCATCAGCACGTACTCGACGCCGGCTGGCAGCTCGGCCTTGAGCAGGTCGCTGTAGTTGAAGGTCAGCACGCCGGTGGTGTTGTAGTTGACCAGCACCAGGCCAAGGATCGCCACCAGCATGATCAGGCCGCTGGCCTGAGTGAAGATGAAGAACTTGGTGGCGGCGTAAATCCGGGTCTTCTTGCCGTCTGCCGAGCTGTGACCCCAGAGCGCGATGAGGAAATACATCGGCACCAGCATCATTTCCCAGAAGAAGAAGAACAGGAACAGGTCCAGGGCCAGGAACACACCGACCACGCCGCCGAGGATCCACATCAGGTTGAGGTGGAAGAAGCCGACGTGGCGCTGGATCTCTTTCCAGGAGCACAGTACCGACAGCACACCGAGCAGGCCGGTGAGCAGGATCATCAACAGCGACAGGCCGTCCAGGGCCAGGTGGATGCTGATGCCGAAGCGCTTGATCCACTGGACTTTGTATTCCAGGGCCCAGGCAGGTTCGGCGCCCGGTGCAGGGGCCAGGGTGTAGTCGCCGGTGCCCCACAGCCACAGGCCGATGCCGAGCAGCAGGGACATGGTCAGCAGTGCGATCCAGCGTGGCAGAGTGGCGCCGAAGCGCTCACCCAGCCAGCACAGGAAGCCGCCGATGAAGGGGATCAGGATCAGCCAAGGCAAAATCATGACGGGTTGGTTTCCTTTGGCAAAGTCGCAAGATTCATAGTCATACCGCGGCCACTACCACGGCACCGATGACCAGCACGGCACCGACGGCGATCGAGGCGGTGTACCAGCGCAGCTGGCCAGTCTCGGTCTTGCTCATGGCGACGTGGCCGCCGCGAGCCATCCGAGGGATCAGGCCGATGCTGCGGTCAACCGGGTCCTTGCGCAGGATGTGGCTGATCAGCAGGTAAGGTTTGACGAAGAGCTTGTCGTAGATCCAGTCGAAGCCCCAGGCGGCGAACCACCAGGCCGACAGGACGCGGCCGATGCCGCTGTTGGCGATGGCCGAAACCAGGCGACGCTTGCCCAGGAACAGCACCGCGGCCAGCAGGATACCGGCGATGGCGATGGCGCCCGAGGTGATTTCCAGCGCGTGTTTGGCTTCGCCACCGGCGTGGCCGGCGCTTTCAGGCAGCACACCTGCCAGCGGCGGATGGATCCAGGCGCCAACGAAGGTCGACAGCACGATCAGCACGCCCAGTGGCAGCCAGTGGCTGATGCCGTGGCCGGCGTGGGCTTCGGTCTTGGCTTCGCCGTGGAAGGCGATGAAGATCAGGCGGAAGGTGTACAGCGAGGTCATGAAAGCACCGACCAGGCCGGCGTACAGCAGGCCGCTGTTGCCGCTGGCGAAGGCTTCCCAGAGGATTTCGTCCTTGGAGTAGAAGCCCACGGTCACGATCGGCAGGGCAGCCAGGGCAGCACCACCGACCACGAAGCTGGCGTAGGCCAGCGGCAGTTTCTTCCACAGGCCGCCCATCTTGAAGATGTTCTGCTCGTGGTGGCAGGCAACGATCACCGCACCGGAGGCAAGGAACAGCAGGGCCTTGAAGAAGGCGTGGGTCATCAGGTGGAAGATCGCCGCGTCCCAGGCACCCACGCCCAGGGCCAGGAACATGTAGCCGATCTGGCTCATGGTCGAGTAGGCGAGGATACGCTTGATGTCGGTCTGAACCAGGGCAGCGAAGCCGGCCAGGACCAGGGTCACGCCGCCGACGACGCCTACCAGGTGCAGGATGTCCGGCGCCAGCAGGAACAGGCCGTTGGTACGGGCGATCAGGTAGACGCCCGCGGTCACCATGGTTGCCGCGTGGATCAGTGCCGAAACCGGGGTCGGGCCCGCCATGGCGTCGGCCAGCCAGGTCTGCAGCGGCAGCTGGGCCGATTTACCGACCGCGCCACCCAGCAGCATCAGGGTCGCCAGCTCCATCCAGAAATCGCCAGCCTGGAACTTCTGCGGTGCCAGCACCAGCAGTTCCTGCACGTTCAGGGTACCCAGCTGGGCGAACAGGATGAACAGGCCGATGGCCATGAACACGTCGCCGATACGGGTGACGATGAAGGCCTTGAGTGCGGCGTTACCGTTGTTGCGGTTGCTGTAGTAGAAACCGATCAACAGGTACGAGCACAGGCCCACGCCTTCCCAACCGAAGTAGATGAACAGCAGGTTGTCGCCCAGCACCAGGAACAGCATGCTGGCGATGAACAGGTTGGTGTACGCGAAGAAGCGCGAGTAACCCGCTTCGCCACGCATGTACCAGGAAGCGAACAGGTGGATCAGGAAGCCGACACCGGTCACCACGCCGAGCATGGTGACCGACAGGCCATCCACGTACAGGGTGAAGTTCGGCGCGAAGCCGTCCACCGACATCCACTGCCACAGCAGCTGGCTGTACGCGCCGCCTTCAGGCGGGGCGACGTTGAACTGCCAGATCACGTAGGCGGCCACGGCCGCCGAAAGGCCGACCGAACCGACGCCGATCAGCGCGGACAGGTTCTCCGAGAACCGCCCGCGCGAGAACGACAGCAGCAGGAAGCCGATCAGGGGGAAGACGAAAGTCAGGAAGATAAGGTTCATCCGCGCATCTCACTGGCAGCATCGATGTCGAGAGTGTGGAAGCGGCGATACAGCTGCAGCAGGATTGCCAGGCCAATACTGGCCTCGGCGGCTGCCAGGCTGATCACCAGAATGAACATCACCTGGCCGTCGGGTTGAACCCAACGGGCACCGGCGACGATGAACGCCAGGGCAGAGGCGTTCATCATGACTTCCAGGCTCATGAGCACGAAGAGGATGTTGCGGCGGACCATCAGGCCAACCAGACCTAAGCAGAACAGGATGCCGGCGACCGCCAGACCATGCTCGAGAGGGATAGCACCCATGATTTACTCCTTCGCCTCGTTGCGGCCCAGGTGGAAGGCGGTGACGGCCGCGGCAAGCAGCAGCATCGAAGCCAGTTCGACCACCAGCAGGTAAGGGCCGAACAGGCTGACGCCCACGGCCTTGGCGTCCACGGTGGTACCGCTGATGCCCGCGCCGCTCGGGGCGACGAACAGGACGTACAGCAGCTCCAGCAGCAGCAGCGCGCCGAGGATCACCGGCCCCGCCCAGATACCGGGCTTGAGCCAGCCCCGTTCCTGGGCGACCGAAGCCGGCCCGAGGTTGAGCATCATCACCACGAACACGAACAGCACCATGATGGCGCCGGCGTAGGCGATCACTTCCAGGGCGCCGGCGAACGGCGCACCCAGGGCGAAGAAGATCATGGCCACGGAGATCAGCGAAATGATCAGGTAGAGCAGGGCGTGCACAGGGTTGGTGCCGGTGACCACCCGAAGGGTGGAAACCACGGCGATCCCGGATGCGAAGTAGAAAGCGAATTCCATCTTTCTGTCCTTATGGGAGCAAGCTCTTCACGTTGATCGGCTCGGCTTCGTTCTGTGCAGAGCCCTTCGGCTTGCCAGCGATCGCCATACCCGCAACACGGTAGAAGTTGTAGTCAGGGTTCTTGCCGGGGCCGGAGATCAGCAGATCTTCTTTCTCGTACACCAGGTCCTGACGCTTGAACTCGGCCATTTCGAAATCCGGCGTCAGCTGGATCGCGGTGGTCGGGCACGCTTCTTCACACAGGCCGCAGAAAATGCAACGCGAGAAGTTGATGCGGAAGAACTCCGGGTACCAACGACCGTCCTCGGTCTCGGCCTTCTGCAGCGAGATGCAGCCAACCGGGCAGGCCACCGCGCAGAGGTTGCACGCTACGCAGCGCTCCTCGCCATCGGGGTCGCGGGTGAGGACGATGCGGCCGCGGTAGCGCGGCGGCAGGTACACGGGTTCTTCGGGGTACTGCAGGGTGTCGCGCTTGCGGAACCCGTGGGAGAACACCATTGCCAGGCTGCGCAGCTGGGTGCCGGTGCCCTTAACGATGTCGCCGATATACTTGAACATGGGTCAAATCCTCACTGGGCCGCGACGGCTGGCGTGTTGTAGAGCACGAGCGCAGCGGTCACCAGCAAATTGATCAGGGTCAGCGGCAGGCAGAACTTCCAGCTGAAGTCCATCACCTGGTCATAGCGTGGGCGCGGGATCGAGGCGCGCAGCAGGATGAACAGCATGATGAAGAACGCGGTCTTCAGCGCGAACCACAGGAACGGTACCTGAGGCAGCAGGCCGAACGGACCGTGCCAGCCACCGAAGAACAGGGTCACCAGCAGCGCCGAGATGAGGATGATGCCGATGTACTCACCGACGAAGAACATGCCCCATTTCATGCCGGCATACTCGATGTGGTAGCCGTCGGCCAGTTCCTGTTCCGCTTCCGGCTGGTCGAACGGGTGACGGTGAGTCACGGCGACGCCAGCGATGAAGAAGGTGCAGAAGCCGAAGAACTGCGGAATGATGAACCACAGGTTCTGCGCCTGGTATTCAACGATGTCGCGCATGTTGAACGAACCCACCTGCACCACCACGCCCATCAGCGCCAGGCCCAGGAACACTTCGTACGACACGGTCTGTGCCGAAGCCCGCAGGCTGCCGAGCAGGGCGTACTTGTTGTTCGACGACCAACCGGCGAACAGTACGGCGTACACCGAAAGCCCCGCCATGGCGAAGAAGAACAGCAGACCGATGTTCAGGTCGGCGACGCCCCACAGCGGGGTGATCGGGATGATGCTGAAGGCGATCAGCAGGGCACTCATGGCCACGACCGGCGCCAGGGTGAAGATCATGCGGTCGACGAAGGGTGGGTTCCAGTCTTCCTTGAAGAACATCTTCAGCATGTCGGCAGCAATCTGGAACATGCCGAACGGGCCGACACGGTTTGGACCGTAACGGTCCTGCCACCAGCCCAGCAGGCGGCGCTCGACGAAGCTGAGCAGCGCGCCGCAGACCACCACCGCGAGCAGGACCACGATGGCCCGGACCACGGTGAGGATCACATCGATCACTTCGGGGGTGAACCAGCTCATTGTGCTGCCTCCTGCAGACCTTCGACGGATGCACCGAAGATGGCAGGCGGAATGCCAGCCAGGCCTTTCGGCAGCGCAACCAGGCCAGCGCCCAGTTCTTCATTGATACGCAGCGGCAGGCGCAGCGACACACCGGCGACGTTCAAGCTCAGCAGGGCACCTTCGTTGACGCCCAGGCGGTCGGCTTCGGACTTGGCCAGGGCCACGTAGGCGGCCGGAATGCGCTCTTGTACCGGCGCGGCGCGCGAGGAGCTTTCTTCGCTGCCGAACAGGTGGAAGAACGGTACCGCGGTCCAGCTGCCACGGGCCGGGTTGAAGGCACCCGGAATGGCGTTGAACCAGTTCAGGCGATCGCCTTGCGATTCGATCAGGCGCACGCCTGGGTCACCGGCACGCAGGTGGCCACCGACCTCGTCCTGGAACTTGTTCCAGGCTTGCGGCGAGTTCCAGCCCGGCGACCAGGCGAACGGCACCTGCTGGCGCGGCTCGACGGAGCCCGAGTAGCCTTCCATGGAGAAGGCGAACGCGGTGTCCTTGTCTTGCGGGGTACGTGGCTCGTGCACGCTGATGTTGGCGCGCATGGCGGTACGGCCGGAGTAGCGCAGCGGCTCACGGGCCAGCTTCATGCCCTTGATGCGGAACGCGGCGGAAGGCGCTGCGCCAACGATGCCGGCCAGTTGCGGCGCGGCTTCGGCGCAGGCGCTGGTGACGTGATCCAGCTGGGTCCAGTCGACCGGCTTGTTCAGCAGGGTGGCACGCAGGGCGTGCATCCAGCGCCAGCCTTCGTGGATCAGGATGCTGCTGTCCAGGTACTGCGGGTCGAACACCTGGAAGAAGCGCTGGGCACGGCCTTCCTGGCTGACCAGGGTGCCGTCGCCTTCGGCGAAGGAGGCGGCTGGCAGCACCAGGTGGGCGCGGTCGAGGGTCGCAGTCTTGGAGTGGTCGGCAACGATCACCACCTTGGCTGCAGCCAGGGCCGCGTCGACCTTGGCGGCCGGTACGCGGGCGTACAGGTCGTTCTCCAGTACCACGATGGCATCGGCCTTGCCGCTGATGACTGCATCCAGTGCGGCATCGACGGACTCGCCACCCATCATGGCCAGGCCCAGGCTGTTGGCCTCAGGCACGACCAGGCTCAGCGAGCCGTTCTTCTCGCGCAGCTTCAGGGCCTTGGCGATGTTGGCGGCGGCTTCGATCAGGGCCGGGTCGGCCAGGGAAGTACCGGCGATGACCAGCGGGCGCTTGGCAGCGACCAGGGCGTCGGCGATGCGTTGGGCCAGGGCTTGTGCTTCCTGGTCCAGGCCGGCCACTGCTGGCGCGCTCGGGTCGATGGCGTGGGCCACGGCGAAACCGATGCGGGCAAGGTCCGCAGGTGCTGCGTGCACGCATTCTTCGGCAACGTCGTCCAGCTTGGTTTCGGCCAGCGATGCGATGAACAGCGGGTACAGCGCGTGCTGGCCGATGTTCTTCACCGCGGCGTCGAGCCAAGGCTGCACTTTCATGGCCTCGGCCATGGCTTCGGCCTTGCCTTTGGTGGCCTGGCGCACGGCCAGGGCGACGCGGGCAGCGGTCTGGGTCAGGTCTTCACCGAGCACGAACACGGCGTCGTGGTCTTCGATGTCGCGCAGGGTCGGCACAGGCAGCGGGCTGTTGTTCAGCACGTTGAGGACCAGGCGCACGCGGGCCAGTTCGCCGGCTTCCATACCGGAGTAGAAGTAGTCGGCACCGACCAGTTCACGCAGGCCGTAGTTGCTTTCCAGGCTGGCGCGCGGCGAGCCGATACCGACGATGGTGCGACCGCGCAGCAGGTCGGCGGCCTTGTCCAGGGCGCCGTCCAGGCTCAGCTTGGTGCCATCGGCGAGGAACGGCTGGCGTGGACGATCCTTGCGGTTGACGTAGCCGTAGCCGAAGCGGCCACGGTCGCACAGGAAGTACTGGTTGACCGAGCCGTTGAAGCGGTTCTCGATCCGGCGCAGTTCGCCGTAGCGCTCGCCCGGGCTGATGTTGCAGCCGCTGGAGCAACCGTGGCAGATGCTCGGGGCGAACTGCATGTCCCACTTGCGGTTGTAGCGCTCGGAGTGGGTCTTGTCGGTGAACACGCCGGTCGGGCAGACCTCGGTCAGGTTGCCGGAGAACTCGCTCTCCAGCACGCCGTCTTCAACGCGGCCGAAGTACACGTTGTCGTGGGCACCGTATACGCCCAGGTCAGTACCACCGGCGTAGTCTTTGTAGTAACGCACGCAGCGGTAGCAGGCGATGCAGCGGTTCATCTCGTGGGCGATGAACGGGCCGAGGTCCTGGTTCTGGTGGGTACGCTTGGTGAAACGGTAGCGGCGCTCGTTGTGGCCGGTCATTACCGTCATGTCCTGCAGGTGGCAGTGACCGCCTTCCTCGCACACGGGGCAGTCGTGCGGGTGGTTGGTCATCAGCCATTCGACGACGCTGGCGCGGAACGCCTTGGACTCGTCATCGTCGATGGAAATCCAGGTGCCGTCGGAGGCAGGGGTCATGCAGGACATGACGATACGACCACGGGTGTCGTTCTCGTCGGTGTACTGCTTGACTGCACACTGCCGGCAAGCGCCAACGCTACCAAGCGCCGGGTGCCAGCAGAAATAAGGGATGTCGAGGCCGAGCGACAGACACGCCTGTAACAGGTTGTCTGCACCGTTGACTTCGAGCGCTTTGCCGTCTACGTGGATAGTGGCCATTGTTCAAAGTTCTTCGTTGGCCCGCGTGAGCGGGCGTGGCTAATGGAAATCGGTGAGCCTGCGGCCCGCCACGAATCGTTCGGGCCGGCCTGCAGGCTGGCGGGTGGCACGGACCACCCGCATCTCATCTTGTTATGCGCCGACCACGATCGGCTTGGCCAGGTTCGGGCGCAGGGTGTCGGCCGCGCTAGCGGGAGCGACACCGGCCTCGAACTCGGACCGGAAGTATTTGATGGCACTGCCCAACGGCTCGACGGCACCCGGTGCGTGAGCACAGAAGGTACGGCCTGGGCCGAGGAAGTTGACCAGACCCAGCAGGGTCTCGATGTCTTCGGCGCGGCCCTGGCCTTGCTCCAGTGCGCGCAGCATCTTCACGCTCCACGGCAGGCCGTCACGGCAGGGGGTGCACCAGCCGCACGATTCGCGGGCGAAGAACTCTTCCATGTTGCGCAGCAGCGAGACCATGTTGACGCTGTCGTCGACCGCCATGGCCAGGCCTGTACCCATACGGGTGCCGACCTTGGCGATGCCACCGGCGTACATCTGTGCGTCGAGGTGCTCGGGCAGCAGGAAGCCGGTACCGGCGCCGCCTGGCTGCCAGCACTTGAGCTTGAAGCCATCGCGCATGCCGCCGGCGTAGTCTTCGAACAGCTCGCGGGCGGTGACGCCGAACGGCAGCTCCCACAGGCCCGGGTTCTTCACCTTGCCGGAGAAGCCCATCAGCTTGGTGCCGTGGTCTTCGCTGCCTTCACGGGCCAGCGACTTGTACCAGTCGTTGCCGTTGGCGACGATGGCCGGCACGTTGCACAGCGTCTCGACGTTGTTCACGCAGGTCGGCTTGCCCCATACGCCCACGGCGGCAGGGAAGGGCGGCTTGGAACGCGGGTTGGCGCGGCGGCCTTCCAGCGAGTTGATCAGTGCGGTTTCTTCACCGCAGATGTAGCGACCGGCACCGGTGTGCACGAACAGCTCGAAGTCGAAGCCCGAACCGAGGATGTTCTTGCCCAACAGGCCTGCGGCCTTGGCTTCGTCGATGGCACGGTTGAGGTTCTTCGCCGCGGTGGTGTATTCGCCACGCAGGAAGATGTAGCCACGGTAGGCCTTCAGGGCGCGGGCGCTGATCAGCATGCCCTCGACCAGCAGATGGGGCTGTTGCTCCATCAGCATGCGGTCCTTCCAGGTGTTCGGCTCCATTTCGTCCGCGTTGCACAGCAGGTAGCGGATGTTCATGGATTCGTCTTTGGGCATCAGGCCCCACTTCACACCCGTGGGGAAGCCCGCGCCGCCACGACCCTTGAGGCCGGAGTCCTTGACGGCCTGGACGATGTCGTCCTGCGACATCTGCGCCAGCGCCTTGCGGGCGGCGGCGTAGCCGTTCTTGGACTCGTATTCGGCAAGCCAGACCGGCTCGCCGTCGTCACGCAGGCGCCAGGTCAGCGGGTGGGTTTCGGCCGAACGCGCGATGCGGTTGGCCGGGCCGAAGGAAGTGATGGTCATACGTAACCCTCCAGCAGCTTGGTGACGCCGGCAGGCTGTACGTCGCCAAAGGTGTCGTCGTCGATCATCAGCGCCGGGGCCTTGTCGCAGTTGCCCAGGCAGCACACCGGCAGCAGGGTGAAGCGGCCATCCGGGGTGGTCTGGCCCAGGCCAATGCCCAGCTCGCTCTGGATCTGGCTGACGACCGACTCATGGCCGCCGATGTAGCAGACCATGCTGTCGCACACGCGGATGATGTGACGTCCGACCGGCTGGCGGAAGATCTGACTGTAGAAGGTGGCCACGCCCTCGACGTCGCTGGCCGGGATGCCCAGCACTTCACCGATGGCGTGAATGGCGCCGTCCGGCACCCAGCCACGTTCCTTCTGGACGATCTTCAGGGCTTCGATGGACGCCGCGCGCGGGTCCTCGTAGTGATGCATCTCGTGCTCGATGGCCGAGCGCTCGGTTTCGCTCAGGGCGAAACGGTCAGTCTGGATAAGCGTGCTGTTCATGCTTAGCGGTCCACGTCAGCCATAACGAAGTCGATACTGCCCAGGTACGCAATGAGGTCGGCGACCATGCTGCCTTTGATCACCGAAGGGATCTGCTGCAGGTGCGGGTAGCTCGGGGTACGGATCCGGGTGCGGTAGCTCATGGTGCCGCCATCGCTCGTCAGGTAGTAACTGTTGATGCCCTTGGTCGCCTCGATCATCTGGAACGACTCGTTGGCCGGCATGACCGGGCCCCACGAGACTTGCAGGAAGTGCGTGATCAAGGTTTCGATGTGCTGCAGGGTGCGCTCTTTCGGCGGCGGCGTGGTCAGCGGGTGATCCGCCTTGTACGGGCCTTCCGGCATGTTGCGCAGGCACTGGTCGATGATGCGGATACTCTGGCGCATCTCCTCGACACGGACCATGCAGCGATCGTAGGCATCGCCGTTGTGGGCCAGCGGTACTTCGAACTCGAAGTTCTCGTAGCCGGAGTAGGGGCGTGCTTTACGCAGGTCGAAGTCGCAACCGGTGGAACGCAGGCCGGCACCGGTGGTGCCCCATTCCAGCGCTTCCTTGGTGTTGTACGCAGCTACGCCGACGGTACGGCCCTTGAGGATGCTGTTCTGCAGGGCGGCCTTGGTGTATTCGTCCAGGCGCTTTGGCAGCCAATCGACGAAGTCCTTGACCAGCTTGTCCCAGCCGCGCGGCAGGTCGTGAGCGACGCCGCCGATGCGGTACCAGGCCGGGTGCAGGCGGAAACCGGTGATCGCTTCGATCACGGTGTAGGCGCGCTGACGGTCGGTGAAGGTGAAGAACACCGGGGTCATGGCGCCCACGTCCTGGATATAGGTACCCAGGAACAGCAGGTGGCTGGTGATCCGGAAGAACTCGGCCAGCATGATGCGAATCACGTCGACCTTCTGCGGCACCTTGATGCCCGCCAGCTTCTCGACGGCCAGTACGTACGGCAGGTTGTTCATCACCCCGCCGAGGTAGTCGATACGGTCGGTGTAGGGGATGAAGCTGTGCCAGGACTGACGCTCGGCCATCTTCTCGGCGCCACGGTGGTGGTAACCGATGTCCGGGACGCAGTCGACGATCTCTTCACCGTCCAGCTGCAGGACGATACGGAAGGCACCGTGGGCCGACGGGTGGTTCGGGCCGAGGTTGAGGAACATGTAGTCCTCATTGGCGCCCTGACGCTTCATGCCCCAGGCTTCCGGGTTGAAGCGTGCCGATTCCTCTTCAAGCTGCTGCTTGGCCAGGGTCAGGCTGTAGGGATCGAACTCGGTGGCACGGGCTGGGTAGTCCTTGCGCAGCGGGTGACCTTCCCAGGTGGGCGGCATCATGATGCGGCTCAGGTGGGGGTGGCCGGCAAAGTCGATGCCGAACATGTCCCAAACTTCGCGCTCGTACCAGTTGGCGTTTGGCCAGATGCCGGTCACGGTCGGCAGGTTCAGGTCGCCTTCGCTGAGCGACACCTTGATCATCACGTCGCTGTTACGTTCGACCGACAGCAGGTGGTAGAACACGCTGAAATCGGCGGCGGGCAGGCCACGGCGCTGGGTGCGCAGGCGCTCGTCGACACCGTGCAGGTCGTACAGCATGCTGTAGGGCTTGGTGACACCGCGCAGGAAGCTGAGCACCTCTTTGAGCTGGGCGCGCTTGACCCACAGCACGGGCATGCCGGTGCGGGTTTCCTGGGCGACGAATGCTTCGGCGCCAAAACGGTTGTGCAGTTCGACGACCACATCCTGGTCGTCAGCCTTGTAGGGCGGAATAAAAATAGCGTTGTCCGCTGTCATGGTCTCGGTCGCTTTGGGTCAACGTTAAGAATGAAGCCAGGCCGCCGGCTCCTTGGGGAGCGGGCGGCAGGTCGCTGGATCAGACTTCGTCGGGGCTGCGCAGGTTGGTTACTGCAATGCGCTGCTCACGACGCAGGTCTTTCTGGGCTGGCATCTCGGCACGGTAAATACCTTGATCACCAACAACCCAGGAAAGCGGGCGTCGTTCTTGGCCGATCGACTCCTGCAGCAGCATCAAGCCTTGCAGGAAAGCCTCAGGGCGTGGCGGGCAGCCAGGCACATAGACGTCCACGGGGAGGAACTTGTCGACCCCCTGAACGACCGAGTAGATGTCGTACATGCCGCCGGAGTTGGCGCACGAACCCATGGAGATGACCCACTTCGGTTCGAGCATCTGCTCGTACAGGCGCTGGATGATCGGCGCCATTTTGACGAAGCAGGTACCGGCAATGACCATGAAGTCGGCCTGACGCGGCGATGCCCGAATGACTTCGGCGCCGAAGCGGGCGATGTCGTGGGGCGCCGTGAAGGCCGTGGTCATTTCCACGTAGCAGCAGGACAGGCCGAAGTTGTACGGCCAGAGGGAGTTCTTGCGACCCCAGTTGACCGCACCACGCAGCACATCTTCGAGTTTCCCCATGTAGATGTTCTTGTGGACCTGGTCCTCTAGCAGCTGATCGGTGACGGTTTCCCGTTCACCGACCGGGTACTGCTCGTTGGGCGCATCCGGATCGATTCTGGTGAGATTGTATTGCATGCCAAAGCCTCATTGTTTCAGCTTCGCTTGCCGCTTGCGGCGACCTTCGGGAGCCCAATCAAGTGCCCCGACGCGCCATAGGTAGACAAGACCTGCCAACAGAATTGCTATGAAAACGAGTGCTTCGACGAATCCGGTCCAGCCGCTTTCGCGGACGGACACAGACCATGCAAAGAGAAAGAGGGCTTCGATATCGAAGATCACGAACAGCATCGCGACCAGATAGAATTTGGCGGACAGGCGCAGGCGAGCGCTGCCGGTAGGCAGCATGCCGGATTCGAAGGGTTCGTTCTTGGCGCGGCCCCAGGCCTTGCTACCGAGCAGGCTGGAGAGACCGAGCATGAAGGCACACAGGCCGACGACACCCAGGAGGAAGATGGCAAAGCCCCAGTTGTGGGCGATGAGTCCTGCCGAATCGGACATGCTAGAGATCCTTATACAGAGACCCAGCTCTGCAGTCTGAAATAAGTAGAGCGGCGACGTGGTGTCGCAGGTGCAGTGACCAAATGTCGCAGCTGAATCAATCGGGCTGATTTTATGGGTAAACCCGGTGCAAGTAAAATTTCTGTCGCAAATTTATTCGTAGCATTAAGAATAAAAATCCCTCGTAACTGGCTGAAAGCCTTGAATTTCGGGCATTGCGAACGGTTTTGTTAATTATGTTTCTTGCCCAGCGTAACGAAACACTAACTTGGTAATGATAATTAATATCGTTTGAGCTGGTATCTGAAACTTTGCCATTGCTGAGCCTTGCAAAGTTCATCTGGCGATATTCCCCACTTGCAAATGCGAAAGCCTCTTGTTCTAGCAGTTTTCGATTCCGCGTGCACCGCTCTGGGTCAATACTTTGCCGCCTAAGCCGTGGCGAGCGGATGAAGCGATCGCCCATTGGCCGAGCCAGTAGGCCAGGATGATCAGGTAAGGCGCGGCGGCGAACGGGCTGACGAAACGGTCGATGCCGATCAGGCTGTCGGAGAACACGAACAGGCAAGCACCCATCGCAGCGGCGCCGCCGCAGGCCAACGCGCGCCAGAGCATGGCGCTGATCGCCAGTGCGTAAACGGCCACGGGTATCAACAGCGGACCGAGACCGTGGCTGGCCAGTGCGCCGAGCAGGGTGATGCCGGTGATGGCGCTCAATGCCAGCGCTGGTAGCGCTGCTCGCCGGGTCTGGCTGTTGTAGGCGCGCAGGTAGGCGAGGTGCGCGCAGAGGAAGGCGGCCAGGCCGAACACGAACAGGTCGGCGGGGATGGCCAACAGAATGTCACCGAGCACAGAGAAGCCCAGGCCAATGGTGATCCAGCGGCGATACGGTGTAGCGGGGGCGCTGAGCATCCAGGCGATCAGGGCCAGCACCGGAACAGGTTTGGCCATGAGGCCGAGCAGGGCGTTGTCGGTGGCCAGTGCATATATATAGAAGGCGGCGGCTGCGACGGCGATGATGAGCAGATGGCTTGGACGAGGCATGGGCGGTCCTTGCTGCTGGGCTGCCCCAAGCATAGTCCGGATCCTGGATTCTGCCGTGGCCCTATCGCCGGCAAGCCGGCTCCCACACCGAACGCTTCGGCGCTGGAGATCCCTGTGGGAGCCGGCTTGCCGGCGAAAGGGCCAGCGCAGGCAAAAAAAGGCCCGGAATCCTCGCGAATCCCGGGCCTGCTTTCAGCCATCCACGGTTATCAGTGGAACTGCTCTTCCTCGGTCGAACCGGTCAGTGCAGTCACCGACGAAGCGCCACCCTGGATCACGGTGGTCATGTCGTCGAAGTAGCCAGTACCCACTTCCTGCTGGTGAGCCACGAAGGTGTAGCCTTTGCTGGCGTCCGCGAATTCCTGCTCCTGCAGCTTCACGTAGGCGGTCATGTCGTTGCGGGCGTAGTCGTGCGCCAGGTTGAACATGCCGTGCCACATGTTGTGGATGCCGGCCAGGGTGATGAACTGGTGCTTGTAGCCCATGGCCGAGAGTTCGCGCTGGAACTTGGCAATGGTGGCGTCGTCCAGGTTCTTCTTCCAGTTGAAGGAAGGCGAGCAGTTGTAGGACAGGATCTGGTCCGGGTATTCCTTCTTGATCGCTTCGGCGAAGCGGCGGGCTTCGTCCAGGTCCGGCTTGGCGGTTTCGCACCAGATCAGGTCGGCATACGGCGCGTAGGCCAGGCCGCGAGCGATGGCCTGGTCGAGGCCGGCGCGCACCTTGTAGAAGCCTTCACGGGTACGCTCGCCGATTACGAACGGCTGGTCGTAAGGGTCGCAGTCGCTGGTCAGCAGGTCGGCGGCGTTGGCGTCGGTACGGGCCAGGATGATGGTCGGCACGCCCGAGACGTCAGCGGCCAGGCGCGCTGCAACCAGCTTCTGC
Organism: Pseudomonas sp. NPDC089396; assembly: GCF_044749545.1. Classification (NCBI taxonomy): domain Bacteria; kingdom Pseudomonadati; phylum Pseudomonadota; class Gammaproteobacteria; order Pseudomonadales; family Pseudomonadaceae; genus Pseudomonas; species Pseudomonas sp. NPDC089396. Next base: position 41,456 of record NZ_JBIVIC010000020.1, read on the forward strand.
ACCGCTTCCTGGGTCGGTACCAGTACCTTGCCACCCATGTGGCCGCACTTCTTCACCGACGCCAGCTGGTCTTCGAAGTGCACGCCGGCGGCGCCCGCTTCGATCATGTTCTTCATCAGCTCGTAGGCGTTCAGCACGCCACCGAAACCGGCTTCAGCGTCGGCCACGATCGGCGCGAAGTAGTCGATGTAGCCGTCGTCGCCTGGGTTCTTGCCTGCTTTCCACTGGATCTGGTCGGCACGGCGGAAGGCGTTGTTGATGCGCTTGACCACGGTCGGTACCGAGTCGACTGGGTACAGCGACTGGTCAGGGTACATGGACTCGGCCGAGTTGTTGTCGGCGGCCACTTGCCAGCCAGACAGGTAGATGGCCTGGATGCCGGCTTTTACCTGCTGTACTGCCTGACCGCCGGTCAGGGCGCCCATGCAGTTGACGAAATCTTTTTCTGGGCGGAAGGACGGGTGGGCACCTTCGGTGACCAGCTTCCACAGTTTTTCTGCACCTTGGCGAGCAAAGGTGTGCTCCGGCTGCAGAGAGCCACGCAGGCGAACGACATCAGCGGCGGTGTAGGTACGGGTCACGCCTTTCCAGCGCGGGTTTTCGGCCCAGTCTTTCTCGAGGGCTGCAATTTGCTGTTCGCGTGTCAGTGCCATGGAAATAAACCTCGTCGCATCGATCTTGGGGTAATTGTGTTGATGCTCACGAAGCGAATCAGGGAGCTGGCGGCTGTCCTGTCCGGGGGAGTGCGGCGGCGAACGCGAAGGCTCGAAGGGGAAGGGGTGTGCAGGCCGGGCGAAAGTGTGCGCCAGCAGGTCGGCTCGTGGTTGCCTCGCTGCGGTGCTACGCGATTGCCAGTACTGCGGTGATGCGCTTCCGTCCCTCGGGACAACTTCTTCGTTGCAGTCGCAATCCCGTCGAACCGCCTTGTGGGCCGTATAGACACGAGGCGCCTCCAGGGGTGGGAGGAGTACGCCTCGAAGGCCCTTGCCAGGGCCCCTGATTAGCGGGAGCGAGGCCATCATGCCTTTGGGAAAAAGTACCTGTCAAATGTTTTGTAGTGGTTTTTTTAACTTACTACATCTTTGGTCTGATGCGACTTGCGGGTCAGTTTCAAGGCCGTTGGTCGAGGCCTTGATTTGCCTGGGCTCAGTCGAGAAGGTCGACTTTGACACGCAACGTCATGTTTTCACCCCGTTGGGTGCTGTAGGTGCGACTTGATGCATCTCGGCCAGCTTGGGATTGCTGGTTGTAGCCTGCCAGGGTGATCCACTCGCCAAGCCTGCCAGTGACTGTCGTGTCGGTGCTTTGCACGTTCACTACATCGGCACGTTCCCGGCTAATTCTGTCGTTATTGCTGCTTATTTGCAGACGAACCGTCTCGCCACTCAAACTCGGCGTGACGTAGAAACCCTGGGTCACGTTGCGGTATTCGGTATTGCTCTGAATGCGCCCATAACCGTCGGTGCTGGTGCTGGTCACCGGGATGCTCTGGCCGACCTGGATCAACGCCGGCTGGCCTTCGCTGGCCTGGATCTGCTGCAGACCTCCCTCACGGTTGCTGGTGCCGTAGTGGATCACGCGGGCATTGCCGCGATCGTCCTGAAAGTTGCTGTCGTTGTTGTCGACGCTGATCAACAGGCGCTTGGGGGCGGTGTCCAGTTGCAGCAGCAGGGTGCGCAAGTCGTCGATGCGCTCGGGGCTGGCGTTGACGATCAGCTTGTTCTCGAACGCGGTGACGCTGCCGTCCTTGCCGATGAAAGACTGGGCGGCGGGCAGCAGCTCGGCACTGCTGCGGTGCTGCAGCGGCACCACTTCGGTGGCCGCCTGGGCCGTCAGGCTCGCAGCCAGCAGCAGGGAAACGAAAAGAGGGCATAGCGGCATGTCCATGATCTCCGCAGGTGGAATCAACATGATGGCAAATTTGCCATGATTATGCCGGGTGTAGATCACAAGCTTTCCTTTCTCGGCGGTGTGATCGTGCTGGCGGTGGCTGTTGTTCGACAAAATCCGTAACATCGCGCTCCTTCGTTTTTTCGTACCGTCCACCCGGACTGCGCCACAGGACATTCATGAAACCCGCCCGATTTCGCGCCGACGTGCTCGCCGGCCTGACCACGTCTTTCGCCCTGGTGCCCGAGTGCATCGCCTTCGCTCTGGTCGCCCACCTCAACCCGCTAATGGGTCTGTACGGCGCCTTCATCATCTGCACCCTGACTGCGCTGTTCGGTGGCAGGCCGGGGATGATCTCCGGCGCCGCGGGCTCCATGGCAGTGGTGATCGTGGCCCTGGTGGTGCAGCACGGTGCGCAATACCTGCTGGCCACGGTGCTGCTGGGCGGCGTGGTCATGATCCTGTTCGGCCTGTTGCGCCTGGGCAAGCTGGTGCGCCTGGTGCCGTACCCGGTGATGCTCGGCTTCGTCAATGGCCTGGCGATCGTCATCGCCCTGGCCCAGCTGGAGCACTTCAAGCAGGGCGAGCAGTGGCTCAGCGGTGTGCCGCTGTTCCTGATGATCGGCCTGGTGGCGTTGACCATGCTGGTGGTCTACGTGCTGCCCAAGCTCACCCGTGCCGTGCCACCTGCACTGGTGGCGATCCTGGGAGTGGGATTGCTGGTGTACCTGCTCGGCCTGCCGACCCGCACACTCGGCGACATGGCGCACATTGCCGGCGGCCTGCCGGTGCTGGCCTTGCCGGATGTGCCGTGGAACCTGGAAACCCTGAAGATCATTGCCCCCTACGCTGTGCTGATGGCCATGGTCGGATTGCTGGAAACCCTGCTGACCCTCAACCTTACCGACGAAATCACTGAAAGCCGCGGCTACCCGGACCGCGAGTGTGTGGCCCTGGGCGCGGCCAACATGGTCTCGGGCCTGTGTGGCGGCATGGGTGGCTGCGCGATGATCGGGCAGACCGTGATCAACCTCAGCTCCAATGGCCGTGGCCGGCTGTCGGGGGGGGTCGCCGGGGTCATGATCCTGCTGTTCGTGCTGTTCCTGTCGCCGCTGATCGAGCGCATTCCGCTGGCGGCGCTGGTCGGGGTGATGTTCGTGGTGGCCCAGCAGACCTTCGCCTGGGCGTCCTTGCGGGTGTTGCACAAGGTACCAGTGAGCGATGTGCTGGCGATCATTGCGGTGACCCTGGTGACGGTGTTCACCGACCTGGCCACGGCGGTGATGTTCGGCATTGTCATCGCCGCGATCAATTTCGCCTGGCAGCATGCGCGGGAGCTGTATGCCGAGAGCCATGAGGACGCTGAAGGGAGCAAGCATTACCAGGTGCACGGCACACTGTTCTTTGCCTCGACCACGGCGTTTCTCAACCAGTTCGACCCGGCGAACGACCCGGTCAAGGTGACCCTGGACTGCAAGCACTTGAGCTTTGTCGACTATTCGGCGATTGCCGCCTTGAAGACCTTGCGCGAGCGTTATGCCAAAGCAGGCAAGCCCCTGCGCGTGGTGCACCTGTCTGAGCGCTGCAAGAAATTGCTGAAGCGGGCGGGTGAACAGCACTGAATCGGTGGTGATGCCATCGCCGGCAAGCCGGCTCCCACGCCGATCGGGTCAATACTGGAGATCCCTGTGGGAGCCGGCTTGCCGGCGATCGAGGGCGAAGCCCTCGCTCGATCACTCGCCGCGAGTCTTCTTCACGATGGTATCGGCAATGCTCGCCGGCGCTTCGGCATAACGGGTGAACTCCATGGTGTAGCTGGCTCGCCCCTGGGTCATCGATCGCATCGAGGTGGCATAGCCGAACATCTCCCCCAACGGCACCTCGGCGCGAATAACCTTGCCGGCAGGTGTCTCGTCGCCATCCTGAATCATTCCGCGGCGCCGGCTCAGGTCGCCCATGATATCGCCCTGGTACTCCTCAGGCGTCACCACCTCGACCTTCATCACCGGCTCCAGCAACACCGCGCCGCCTTTCTGCGACAGCTGCTTGGTGGCCATGGAGGCAGCGATCTTGTAGGCCATTTCGTTGGAATCGACGTCGTGGTACGAGCCGTCGAACACCGCCGCCTTCAGATTGATCAGCGGGTAGCCGGCGAGCACGCCGTTCTTCATCTGCTCCTCGATGCCCTTCTGGATCGCCGGTATGTACTCGCGCGGTACCACCCCGCCGACGATTTCGTTGGTGAACTCCAGGCCTTCCTTGCCCTCATCGCCCGGCGCGAAGCGGATCCAGCAGTGGCCGTATTGGCCGCGTCCGCCGGACTGGCGAACGAAGCGGCCCTCGATTTCACAGGTGTTGCGGATCTTCTCGCGGTACGCCACCTGGGGCTTGCCGATGTTGGCCTCGACGTTGAACTCGCGGCGCATGCGGTCGACGATGATGTCCAGGTGCAGCTCGCCCATGCCGGAGATGATGGTCTGCGCCGTTTCCTCGTCGGTACGCACGCGGAACGACGGGTCTTCCTGGGCCAGCTTGCCCAGGGCGATGCCCATCTTCTCCTGGTCGGCCTTGGTCTTGGGCTCCACTGCCACGGAGATCACCGGGTCGGGGAAGTCCATGCGCTCGAGGATGATCGGTTTGTCGATATCGCAAAGGGTGTCGCCGGTGGTCACGTCCTTCATGCCGATCAGCGCGGCGATATCGCCGGCGCACACGTCCTTGATCTCGGCGCGCTGGTTGGCATGCATCTGCACCATGCGGCCGATGCGTTCCTTCTTGCCCTTGACCGAATTGAGCACGGCATTGCCAGAGCTGAGTACGCCGGAATACACCCGGGCAAAGGTCAGGGTGCCGACGAACGGGTCAGTGGCGATCTTGAAGGCCAGGGCCGAGAACGGCTCCTTGTCGTCGGCATGGCGTTCCAGGTGTTTCTCTTCGTTGTCGGGGTCGGTGCCCTTGATCGCCGGGATCTCCGACGGCGCGGGCAGGTAGTCGATGACGGCATCGAGCATCAGCGGCACGCCCTTGTTCTTGAACGACGAGCCGAGGATGGTCGGCACGATCTCGTTGGCAATGGTGCGTTGGCGCAGGGCGGCCTTGATCTCGTCGATGCTCAGTTCCTCGCCGTCGAGAAACTTCATGGTCAGTTCGTCATTGGCCTCGGCCGCGGCTTCGATCATGTGCGCGCGCCATTCGTCGGCGAGCGCCTTGAGCTCGGCGGGAATCTCTTCTTCGCGGTAGCTGGTGCCGTGGTCGTCCTCGTTCCAGTAGATGGCCTTCATCTTCACCAGATCGATCTGGCCGATGAAGTTTTCCTCGCTGCCAATGGCCAGCTGGATCGGGACCGGGTGATGGCCCAGGCGTTTGTCGATCTGCTTGACCACGCGCAGGAAGTCGGCGCCCTGGCGGTCCATCTTGTTGATGTAGGCCAGCCGTGGCACATGGTACTTGTTGGCCTGACGCCATACCGTCTCGGACTGCGGCTCGACCCCGTCGGCGCCGCTGAACACCACCACCGCGCCATCGAGCACGCGCAGCGAGCGCTCCACTTCGATGGTGAAGTCGACGTGGCCGGGGGTGTCGATGATGTTGAAGCGGTACTTGTCGGCGTACTGCTTGGTCGAGCCTTGCCAGAAGGCCGTGGTCGCCGCCGAGGTGATGGTGATGCCGCGCTCCTGCTCCTGGGCCATCCAGTCCATGGTCGCGGCGCCGTCGTGCACCTCGCCCATCTTGTGGTTGACCCCGGTGTAGAAGAGGATGCGCTCGGTGGTCGTGGTCTTGCCGGCGTCCACGTGGGCGACGATGCCGATATTGCGGTACAGCTCGATGGGCGTTGTACGGGCCATGACGGACTACCTGCGGCGATGCGGATTCTCCCAAGGTAGCAGAGCGGGAGAATCCTGCTTTACCGCCGGGCCGTCAGTCGGCCTGGGCTTGCAGCAGCCATTGGCCTTCGACTTCGCGGGCAAGGCCGCTGGCCGCCAGTAGAGCCAGCAGGCGCTCGTGCAGGGCAGCTTCGGTGAAAGTCTTGAGCGTGGTCAGGTCAAGGGCGCCGGCCAGGGTCAGTTCGGCCTTGGTGTACGACAGCCAGGCCTTTTTCAGTACCTGGGCCACGTCGCTGCCGGCGGTGCTGGCGAAGCGGCGATTCCACGTGCGGCCTTCGAAGGCGAAATTGTGCGAGTGGCTGTAGGTGCTTTCGTCCGCGCCTTCGGCACAGCGGTGGCAGCGGCACGGGCCTTCGCCGAAGGCATTGCGCAGGTAGCTGTTGAAGTCCACGACGGGCTTGAGGGTCAGGCGTTTGTCGACCTCGAACAGGTCGGCGATCAGGGGTTCTTCGGCGCTCACTCGGTGTCCTCGTGTGGTGTGGCGTGCATCGGCGGGCACCCTACCAGATCGGGGCGGGGGAGGCCATGTGGTTATGGCAGGGCAGGCCCGGCCTCATCGCCGGCTTGCCGGCGATGAGGCCAGTAGAGACAACTGAGCACGGCTGCCGTACTCTACGCGCCCGCAAGCCAGCATCTAATACCTGAGGTAACCCCGCTTGAGCACCAAGTACCCGTACACCGCCACCGTGACCATCAGCGCCGAAGACCGTGGCGGCGATATCGAGGCCTCCGAGAATCCCAGCATGCGTGTCGGCCTCGAAGCGGTGACCGAAACCCTGAAGAAGGTGCATTTCGTCGGTACGCTCGCGGCGCCCGAGAAACCCGCCACGCACATCTGCGTGACCCTGGAGAACGGCCTGACCTACTACGGGCCGATCGTCAATGGCCACGCCGAACTCGAAGGCGGCTGGATCGCCTTCGAGTCCGACATGCTCACCCCGGAAGAACTGGGCCTGTAAGCTTCAACCCAGCTCCGCCAGGCACTGCTCGAGGATATCCAGACCTTCCTCGAGCACTTCGGCTTCGGTGGTCAGCGGTGCCAGCAGGCGGATGATATGCCGCGCCTTGCCGCTGGGCATCAGCAGCAGCCCCTTGGCCCGCGCCGCCTCCAGCACCTTGGCCAATTGTGCCGGTGCCGGGCTGCCGTCGGCATTGACGAACTCGATACCGCGCATGGCGCCGACCCCGGTCAACCGGCCGATGCACGGGTACACGCCTTGCCAGCGCGCCACGCGGCTGACGATGGCCTGCTCCTGGCGCTCGCCCCAGGTGGCGAGGTTCTCGTCGCTCATCTGCGCCAGGCTCGCCAGCGCTGCCGCACAGGCAATCGGATTCCCCGAGTAGGTGCCACCCAAGCCACCCTTGGGCAGGGCCGCCATCAACGCCTGACGCCCGACCACCGCACCCAATGGCATGCCGCCCGCGATGCTCTTGGCCAACAGCAGCAGGTCAGGCTCGATTCCCAGTCGCGGGAAGGCGAAACGCTGGCCGGTACGACCGAAGCCGGACTGGATCTCGTCGATGATGATCAGGATTCCGTGCTCGTCGCAGAAGCGCCGCAGCGCCTGGGCGAACGTCGGGTCGAGGGCGAGAAAGCCGCCTTCGCCCTGCACCGGCTCGAAGATGAATGCCGCCACGTCCTCCACGGCCAGCTCGACGCTGAACAGCCGCTCCAGGGCCTTGAGTGCCTGCTCGCAGGTAACGCCGGTGTCGGCGCTGGGGTAGGGCAGGTGGTAGACCGGCCCTGGCAGTTCGCCGACCCGTTGCTTGTAGGGGGCGACCTTGCCGTTGAGGTTCAGGGTGGCCAGGGTGCGGCCGTGGAAACCACCGTCGAAGGCGATGATGGCGCGCTTGCCGGTAGCGCCGCGGGCGACTTTCAGGGCGTTCTCCGCCGCTTCCGCGCCACTGTTGGTGAGCATGCCGGCCAGCGGATAGCCGACCGGGACGAATTCGCACAGACGCTCCATAAGCGCCAGGTAAGGGCCGTGAGGGGCGGCGTTGAAGGCGTAGTGGGTCAGGCGCGTGGCCTGGGTCTGAATGGCCTCGACCACGGCCGGGTTGCAGTGGCCCAGGTTGAGCACGCCGATACCGCCGACGAAGTCGATGTAACGTTTGCCGTCGGTATCCCAGACTTCGGCGTTACGGCCATGGGAAAGTGTGATCGGGTGAACGATGGCAATGGATTGACTGATACTTTCCTGGTTCATGGGGCACGCAGACCTTGTTCGAGTTTTTAATATCGAAGCGCGCCCGGGTATTATTCCGCAAACGAATTATTTGATTGCGATCATTCCCTGGATTCGTGATCTTTCAGTGCCGGCCTCTTCGCGGGCTTGCCCCGCGAAGAGGCCAGTGCAGACGCGCTCATTTGCCTTCGGCCACCCGCTCGCGAATCCACTGCACGAAAGCCCTGATCTTCGGCACCTCCGCCGCATGTTCGGCATGGGCGATGAAGTGCCGTCCATTGCTCGCCACCGGGTGGTCCCAGGCCACCACCAGCTTGCCTTCGCTCAGCTCCTCGGCCACCAGGTAGCGCGGAATCAGGGCAATGCCGCAACCGGCGATGGCCGCTCGAATGCACAGGTAGAACGTGTCGAAGCGGGGGCCGTGGTAGCTGTTCTGGCTGTGCAGCCCCAGGCCCAGAAACCATTCGTGCCAGGCTTCCGGCCGCGAGGCGCACTGCAGCAGACGGTGCTCGGTCAGTGCCTGGGCGCTGTCGAAACGGTGCGCGGTCTTCAGCTGCGGGGCGCATACCGGCACCACCTCTTCGCTGAACAACTCGATGCAGGTCGCCCCCGGCCAGGTGCCCTGGCCGAAGAAAAAGGCGATATCGGCCTTGGCCTGTACCAGGTCGAACGGCTCCAGTTCGTTGCGGATGTCCAGGTGAATGCGTGGGTGGCGATCGCCGAAACCCTTGAGCCTGGGCACCAGCCAGCGTGCGCCGAACGTCGGCTGGGTGGCGATGCGCAGCACTTCGGTCTCGTCGCCGTAGCTGAGGATGTAGCGGCTGGAGATGTCGATCTGGGTCAGGATCTTGTTCACCTCGGTCAGGTACAGGGCACCGGCGGGGGTCAGGTGCAGGCGCCGGCGAATGCGCTGGAACAGGGAGTGCGAGAGCATCTCCTCCAGTTGCGCGACCTGCTTGCTGACGGCGCTCTGGGTCAGGTGCAGTTCGTGTGCCGCACGGGTGAAGCTCAAGTGGCGTGCGGCGGCTTCGAAGCACTGCAAGGCGGTGGTCGAGGGCATCAGGCGTTTTGACATGGCAAGGGTTTACCGAGCAAAAAAGGATGAAGTTCATTCCCGAATGGAATCATGTGCTTCGAAAAGGTCGTTTGTTGACCCGCGCCTATAGATTAATACTGACCTGGATCAACGATTACAACCGGTGATGCGAAGAGGAGGTAAGTGCACGGCCGGCAACTTCAGAACAAGAAAAAAGAGCAACACACCTACAAGAATTCTGCTCCAACTTTTTCAGCCGTCCGTGTGGCGGCCGACCCATTCGAGGGTTCTCCATGGCTTCGCTAGACAACAAGAAACAGCGTTCCCTGCAGCACGGCCTGACGTCGCGTCAGGTGTCCATGATTTCCATTGCCGGCATCATCGGCGCCGGCCTGTTCATCGGCTCTTCCAACGCCATTGCCACCGCTGGCCCGGCCATTCTCATTTCCTACGCCATGACCGGCCTGCTGGTGCTGCTGGTGATGCGCATGCTCGGCGAAATGGCCATCGCCAACCCCAACAGCGGCTCGTTCTCCACCTATGCTTCCGAAGCCATCGGCCCTTGGGCGGGCTTTACCATCGGCTGGCTGTACTGGTGGTTCTGGGTACTGATCATCCCGGTCGAGGCCATCGCCGGCGCGGATATCCTGCACGCCTACTTCCCCGGCGTGCCGTCCTGGCTGTTCGCCTTCCTGATCATGTTCCTGCTGTCGGGCACCAACCTGGTCAGCGTGAAGAACTTCGGAGCGTTCGAGTACTGGTTCGCCCTGGTCAAGGTGATCGCCATCATCGCCTTCATCGGGGTCTGCAGCCTGGCTGTATTCGGCTTCTGGCCGCTGGCCGAGGTGTCCGGTGTGAGCCGCCTGTGGGATAACGGCGGGTTCATGCCCAACGGCTTCGGCACCGTGCTCGGTGGCGTGCTGATCACCATCTTCTCGTTCTTCGGTGCGGAGATCGTGACCATCGCGGCCGATGAAACCGCCAACCCGAAAGACAAGATCCGCCGCGCCACCAACCTGGTGGTTTACCGCATCGCGATCTTCTACCTGGCGTCGATCTTCCTGGTGGTGTCGCTGGTGGCCTGGAACGACCCGGCCCTGAAGGCAGTGGGTTCGTTCCAGCGGGTGCTGGAAGTGCTCAACGTGCCAGGCGCCAAGCTGCTGGTCGACCTGGTGGTGCTGGTGGCCGTGACCAGCTGCATGAACTCAGGCCTCTACACGGCTTCGCGGATGCTGTATTCCCTGGGCGCTCGCGGCCAGGCGCTGAGCATGACCAAGCGGATTTCCGGCGCGGGCGTACCGACCGTGGCGGTCATTCTCTCGACCCTGGCGGGCTTCGCCGGCTGCTTCGTCAACTATGTGTTCCCCGGCAAGGTGTTTGGCTTCCTGTTGTCCACCACCGGCGCCATCGCCTTGCTGGTGTACCTGGTAATCGCCGTTTCGCAGCTGCGCATGCGTGCCCGCGCTGACCGTGAAGGGCGGCCGCTGGAGCTGAAGATGTGGCTGTTCCCGTGGCTGACGTGGCTGGTGATCGGCACCATTATGATGGTGTTGGGCTACATGCTGTTCAGTGATGCCTACCGTTACGAAACGTTGATGACGGCTGGGGTTACGTTGTTCATCCTGCTGGTGTCGTTGACCCAGCGGCGCGAGAAGGTGCTGGTGCAGACCGCCTGATATTTTTGGGGTGCTTCGCACCCCTTTCGCGACACAAGGCCGCTCCTACAGAGATCGCGTGTTTCTGTTGGAGCGGCCTTGTGTCGCGAAAGGGGCGCAAAGCGCCCCCAGCATTCTGATTGGCGCTGACCCAGCACGGCGCTACCATCGCAGCTCGCACCTCTTCCCACTCCAACAAGCACAGGAAGCGCATGAACGAGCACACTCTCTCCCTCCAGGCCCTCGCTGCCCCCGAGAGCACCTGCTACGGCTGCGGCTGCTCCCACCCCTCCGGCCTGCACCTGCAAAGCCACTGGGACGCCGATGGTATTCACCTGCTGTGCCGGCACTCTCCCGACAGCACCTTTATAGGCTGGCCCGGCCTGGTCTATGGCGGGCTCTTGGCGATGCTGGTCGATTGCCACTCCAACTGGACGGCCATGGCCTACCATTACCGCGCCGAGGGCCGTGAGCCCGGCAGCCTGCCGCGTATCGACTGCGTCACCGGCAGCCTGGGCCTGAACTACCTCAAGCCCACGCCAATGGGTGTCGAGCTGCTGCTCAAGGCACGCGTCGAAGGCGAGGTGGGGCGCAAGACCCGCGTGCTCTGCGAGGTCTGGGCAGGCGATGTGCTCACCGTCAGCGCCGATTCGGTGTTCGTGCGCGTCGATACCGAAAAGCTCAAGCTCAAGGCGCATGGCCAGGCGAGCTGACGACAGGCAGGTGATGGTCAGCCGTGCGGGATGTCACTAGAGTGACAACTTCCCAATCCCAGGCACAGGTTGACCATGATCGATCTCAGCGCATTCCCCATCACCCGCAAATGGCCGGCGAAACACCCCGAGCGCCTGCAGCTGTATTCGTTGCCCACACCCAATGGCGTCAAGGTGTCGATCATGCTCGAGGAGATCGGCCTGGCCTATGAGCCGCACAAGATCAGCTTCGACAACGACGACCAGCTGAGCGCGGAATTCATCTCGCTCAGCGCCAACAACAAGATCCCGGCGATTCTCGACCCCGATGGGCCGGGCGGCAAGCCACTGCCGCTGTTCGAGTCGGGCGCGATCCTGCAGTACCTGGCCGAGAAGAGCGGGCAGCTGCTCAGCCAGGACCCGGCCACCCGCTACCAGACGATCCAGTGGCTGATGTTCCAGATGGGCGGCATCGGGCCGATGTTCGGGCAGGTCGGGTTCTTCCATTTCTTCGCGGGTAAGGAATATGAAGACAAGCGCCCGCGTGATCGTTACGTCAACGAGTCGAAGCGCCTGCTGGGTGTGCTGGATCGCCACTTGAAGGGTAGAGCGTGGATGGTCGACGAATACAGCATTGCCGACATCGCCATCTTCCCTTGGGTGCGCAACCTGGTGGAGCGCTATAACGCGCGGGAGTTGGTGGGGTTCGATGAATATAAGGAAGTGCAGCGGGTGCTGGCGGCGTTCCTCGAACGACCAGCGGTGCAGCGCGGTCTGAAGATTCCGGGTTGATTTTGGCAGGTCTGGCCCTATCGCCGGCAAGCCGGCTCCCACAGGTACCCCACAGTTCTTCAACCCTGTGGCGTTCCTGTGGGAGCCGGCTTGCCGGCGATAGGGCCAGACCTGTTGCAATCAGAAAATCTGGTTCAGCAACCAGTACAGGCTCCCCGCCAGCAGCATCGCAGCCGGCAAGGTCAGCACCCAGGCCATCAACAGGTTGATCAGCGTGCGCTTCTGAATCCCCGAACCATTGGCGACCATGGTCCCGGCAACCCCGGAACTCAGCACATGGGTGGTCGATACCGGCAAGCCGAACATGTCCGCCGCACCAATGGTGCACATCGCCACCACTTCAGCCGAAGCGCCCTGGGCATAGCTCAGGTGGGTCTTGCCGATCTTCTCGCCCACCGTCACCACGATGCGCCGCCAGCCGACCATGGTCCCCAGACCCAGCGCAATGGCCACGGCCACTTTGACCCACAGTGGGATGTAGCGGGTGGCGTCGTCCAGTTGAGTCTTGAACAGTTGCACATGGCTGCGGGTGTCGGCATCGAAGGCGACCAACTCGTGCTTGTCCATCAAACGAATCGCTTCGCTGGTCAGGTACATGTCGTTGCGTACGTTGGCCATGGCTTCGGCCGGGATACGCTTGAGCGAGCCGTAGCCTTTGACTTCTTCGCCGATCATGCCGGTCAGGGCCGCGAGGGCAGGGACCAGCTGCGGGTCGGCCTTGGGCTGGGAGATGAAGGCGGTCAGCACCAGCCGCGGGTCCCCCGGCAACGGACGTGGATCGTTACGAACCAGGGCCTGTCGGGTCACCTCGGCCACGGCGGAAAACTGCAGGGCTTGCTCACTGGGCATGGTCTTGTTCAGCGCGTAGGCCATCGGCAAGGTGCCGACCAGGATCAGCATGATCAGGCCCATGCCCTTTTGCCCGTCGTTGGAGCCGTGGGCAAAGGAAACGCCGGTGCAGGTGAGGATCAATACGCCACGTATCCACCAAGGGGGTGGCGTGCGGCCTTCAGGCGCCTGGTACAGTTCCTTGCGCTTGACCAGCGCGCGCAGGGCCAGCAGCAGCAGGGCCGCGCAGGCGAAACCGATCAATGGCGAGAACAACAAGGCATAGCCAACCTTGCTGGCCTGGCTCCAGTCCACCCCGGTGGTGCCGTCGCGCCCGTGCATCAAGGCATTGGCCACGCCCACGCCGATGATCGAGCCGATCAGGGTGTGCGAGGACGACGCCGGCAAGCCCAGCCACCAGGTACCGAGGTTCCAGATGATCGCGGCCAGCAGCAAGGCGAAGACCATGGCGAACCCCGCCGTGGAGCCCACCTGCAAGATCAGCTCCACCGGTAATAGCGCAATGATGCCGAAGGCCACTGCTCCGCTGGAAAGCAGCACACCAAGAAAGTTGCACAGCCCTGACCAAACGACCGCCACCGGTGCTGGCAGCGAGTGGGTGTAGATCACCGTGGCCACGGCATTGGCCGTATCGTGGAAGCCATTGACGAATTCGAAGCCCAGGGCGATCAGCAGCGCCAGGCCCAACAGAAGAAACGGGGTGACCGTGGTGATCACGGTGCCGCTGGCACTGACGTCCTGCTTGAGGCTCCAGGCGGTGTAGGCAATGCCTGCCACGAGCAGGCCGAAGAACAGAAAAAGCGTGGCGCGCCCGGGCTTGTGCGACAGCTGCGGGCGGGAATCGCGGTCGACCAGTAGCGGCTGGCTGGCCAGTGACTGGGTTGCCATGGTGGCTCCGAGTGGCTTCAGGCGAAGGTGCCGAAGGCTGTCAGCATAGAAACAAATCGTTTCCGGGACGTGACCTCGGTCAATGAATTACCTAGGCTCAAGACGAGTGGTAAAGGCAGGAGAACCCCATGATTCGCTGCAAGCGTGTCTATGACGCGGTCGACCAAGGCGATGGCCAGCGGGTGCTGGTCGATCGCCTCTGGCCGCGCAACAAGCGCAAGGATGAGCTGCATGGTCAGTGGTTGCGCGAGGTGGCGCCGTCGACGGAATTGCGCAAGGCGTTTCACCAGGGGGAGGTGGATTTCGCCGCATTTTCCCAGCGCTATCGGCAGGAGCTGGCGGCGCATCCCGAGCACTGGTATGTCCTGCTGGACCTGATGGCCAAGGGGGACCTGACTCTGCTCTATGCCGGCAAGGATACCGAGCACAACAATGCCCAGGTGCTGGCCGCGTGGCTCGAAGAGGAATGGGAGCGGCGCGGGCCGGGCAGTTCGCCGGTGTGCTATGCCCCTTGAGCTCAAGCCTGCCAGCGACCGGCACTGCACGTTCGCCCGTGACCTGACGCGCCGGGCGATGCTGCCCTATTACCGAGAGTTCGACCTGTTGTGGATCGAGGAGGCGTTCGACCAGGCGTGGGGGTGGCGCGAGCAGTGGCTGATCGTTGAAGGGGAAACCCTGCTGGGTTTCTGCAGCCTCAGCCAGGACCGGCAGGCGCTTTTCATTCGCGAGTTGCACCTGTCGCCGGAGCATCGTGGGCGGGGCGTGGGCGGCTGGGTGCTGGAGCAACTGGCCGATTGGGCAGGGCAGCGGCGCTTGCCGTTGCTGAGGTTGATGGTGTTCAAGAGCAACCCTGCGCGGCAGCTGTACCTGCGCCATGGGTTTGTCGAGATGGGGGAGGATGAATGCTTTGTGCGGATGCAGCGGATAGTCGGTTGATCTATTGTGGCCCTATCGCCGGCAAGTCACCGTACTTCAGCCTAGTGGCGTACCTGTGGGAGCCGGCTTGCCGGCGATAGGGCCGGAAAACTCACTGCAAGATTGATGGCCCAATACTGGCTTGCGACCGATGCCGGCGAGGGGCATAGTGACCGCGCAGTCTAACTGCACACAGGATAGTGAGCAGGCCCGAAAAGGGACAAAGGAGAAGCGTCATATGAACGGACTCGGTCCGCGCCTGAGGGAAGAGCGTGAGCGCCTGGGCATGACCCAGCGGGTGTTTGGTGATATCGGCGGAGTCGAACCCAATGCCCAGGGCAAATACGAAAGCGGCGAGCGCACGCCACGGGTCGATTACCTGGCGGCCGTGGCAGCCAGGGGGGTGGATGCCCTTTATGTACTGAACGGTGTGCGCACCCCCGCGCCACTGGAAAGCCTGACCCCGGATGAAACCGGTTTGCTTGGCGCGTTTCGACGGTTGTCGGCCGCTGACCAGGCGGCGTTGTGGCATCTGCTCGGGCGCTTGGTGGGCGAGGGGAGGAATGGACAGGGAGGGTGGCCCCTGCATCATGAGCGCCAGTCAGGTGTGACAGAAGTTTTACGCTAGGTCCGTCGTGAAAAATTTTGTTAAGGTGGCGGGATCCAATCGCCCTGTTGACGAGGTGTCTGCTTGATAAGGGTCCTAGTGGTCGACGATCACGATCTGGTGCGAACCGGTATTACACGCATGCTCGCCGACATCGACGGCCTGCAGGTGGTGGGTGAGGCGGATTCGGGTGAGTCGGCACTGAAGCTTGCCCGAGAGCTCAAGCCCGACGTCGTGCTGATGGACGTGAAGATGCCTGGGATCGGTGGTCTGGAAGCCACCCGCAAGTTGCTGCGTAGCCACCCGGACACCAAAGTGGTGGCCGTCACCGTGTGCGAAGAAGACCCATTCCCCACGCGCTTGATGCAGGCCGGTGCCGCCGGCTACCTGACCAAGGGCGCGGGGCTGGACGAGATGGTCCAGGCCATTCGCCTGGCGTTCGCTGGCCAGCGTTACATCAGCCCGCAGATCGCCCAGCAGCTGGCGCTCAAGTCGTTTCAGCCTCAGGGCTCGCCGTTCGACGCCTTGTCGGAGCGAGAAATCCAGATCGCCCTGATGATCGTCGGCTGCCAGAAAGTGCAGATCATCTCCGACAAGTTGTGTCTGTCACCCAAGACCGTCAATACTTACCGTTATCGGATCTTCGAAAAACTCTCGGTCACCAGCGACGTCGAATTGACCTTGCTGGCCGTTCGCCACGGTATGGTCGACGCAAGCCTGTAACCCTCATGCCCCAAATTTTCGATGCCAGCGCATTCCTGGCGACCTGCAGTGGTCGCCCGGGCGTCTACCGGATGTTCGACGCCGAGGCTCGGCTGCTCTACGTGGGCAAGGCCAAGAACCTCAAGAAGCGCCTGGCCAGCTATTTCCGCAAAACCGGCCTGGCGCCGAAAACCGCCGCGCTGGTGGGCCGTATCGCCCAGGTCGAAACCACCATTACCGCCAACGAGACCGAGGCGCTGCTGCTCGAGCAGAACCTGATCAAAGAGTGGCGGCCGCCGTACAACATTTTGTTGCGCGACGACAAATCCTACCCCTATGTCTTCCTTTCTGACGGCCAATTCCCACGGCTGGGCATTCACCGTGGGGCCAAGAAAGCCAAGGGCCGCTATTTTGGGCCGTACCCCAGCGCCGGGGCCATTCGCGAGAGCCTGAGCCTGTTGCAAAAGGCGTTCTCGGTGCGCCAGTGCGAGGACAGCTATTACGCCAACCGCACCCGGCCCTGCCTGCAGTACCAGATCAAACGCTGCAAAGGGCCCTGCGTCGGCCTGGTCGAAGAACAGGAGTACGCCGAAGACATCCGCCACTCGGTGATGTTCCTCGAAGGTCGCAGCCAGCAGCTGGGCAACGAGCTCAACGCCGAGATGGAAAAGGCCGCCATGGCCCTGAACTTCGAAAAAGCCGCCGAGCTGCGCGACCAGATCGCCCTGCTGCGCCGGGTTCAGGACCAGCAGTACATGGAAGGCGGCTCCGGTGATGTCGATGTGGTCGCCGCTTTCGTCAACCCCGGTGGTGCCTGTGTGCACCTGATCAGCGTGCGCGGCGGACGGGTGCTGGGCAGCAAGAACTTCTTCCCCCAGGTGGGCATCGAGGAGGAGGTGGCCGAAGTCATGGCCGCATTCCTGTCCCAGTACTACCTGGGCAACGCCGAGCGCGAACTGCCCGGCGAACTGATCGTCAACGTGGTGCACGAGGACTTCGCCGCCATCAGCGAGGCGCTGCAGACCCTGCGCGGCCGCGAGCTGACCATCAGCCACCGGGTGCGCGGCACTCGCGCCCGCTGGCAGCAACTGGCGGTGACCAACGCCGAACAGGCGCTCAACGCGCGCCTGGCCAACCGCCAGCACATGGCCGCGCGCTTCGAGGCCCTGGCCCAGGTGCTCGGCCTGGATGAAGTGCCGCAGCGCCTGGAGTGCTACGACATCAGCCACTCCAGCGGCGAAGCCACGGTAGCCAGCTGCGTGGTGTTCGGCCCGGAGGGCCCGCTCAAATCCGACTACCGCCGCTTCAATATCGAAGGCGTCACCGCAGGCGACGACTACGCCGCCATGCACCAGGCCCTGACCCGCCGCTACGGGCGGATCAAGGACGGCGAGGGCAAGCTGCCCGACGTGCTGCTGGTGGACGGCGGCAAGGGCCAGTTGAACATGGCCCGTGAAGTGATGCAGGAGCTGGCGTTCACAGACCTGACCCTGCTCGGCGTGGCCAAGGGCGTGACCCGCAAGGCCGGTTTCGAAACGCTTTACCTCAATGATGTCGCCCACGAGTTCACCCTCAAGGGCGACAACCCGGCGCTGCACCTGATCCAGCAGATCCGCGACGAAGCCCACCGCTTCGCCATTACCGGCCACCGCGCCCGCCGCGGCAAGGCTCGGCGCGTGTCGAGCCTGGAAGACGTCGCCGGGGTAGGGCCCAAGCGCCGCCGCGACCTGCTGAAACATTTCGGCGGCCTGCAGGAGCTCAACCGCGCCAGTATCGACGAGATCGCCAAAGCTCCCGGCATCAGTAAAAAGCTTGCCGAGTCGATTTATGCCAGCCTGCATAGCGAGTAGAATGCCGGGCTCAACCCGCAGCCAGTCGTATCGATGAATATTCCAAACCTGCTCACCGTTCTACGCGTCCTGCTCATCCCGATCTTCATCCTGCTGTTCTATGTGCCCTATCACTGGAGCTACATGGCCGCCAGCACGGTGTTCGCCATTGCCGCCGCCACCGACTGGCTGGACGGCTACCTGGCGCGTCGCCTGCAGCAGAGCACGCCATTCGGCGCCTTCCTCGACCCTGTGGCCGACAAGCTGATGGTGGCCGTGGCCCTGGTGCTGCTGGTGCAGGTGCACGCCAACTTCTGGCTGACACTGCCGGCGGCGGTGATCATCGGTCGCGAGATCGTCGTGTCGGCGCTGCGCGAGTGGATGGCCGAGCTGGGGGCGAGGGCGCACGTGGCGGTGTCCAACCTGGGCAAATGGAAAACCGCGGCGCAGATGCTGGCGCTGGTGATCCTGCTGGCCAATCCACCGATGGTGACGTTCTGGGTGGTGCTGGGTTACGGCTTGTTGCTGGTGGCCGCGGCGCTGACCCTGTGGTCGATGGTGCATTACCTGCTGGCCGCCTGGCCGCACCTGCGCGAAGGCTCGGAACAGAAATAAAACTTTTTTGAATCAAGGGGTTGACGCCGTTTTAGATATTGGTAGAATGGCGCCCATCACGACGCGGGAATAGCTCAGTTGGTAGAGCACGACCTTGCCAAGGTCGGGGTCGCGAGTTCGAGTCTCGTTTCCCGCTCCAAATTCGATCCTCAGTGCGTCGCTGGGATCACAAAGAAGAGGCCTAAGGGCCTCTTTTTTTGTGCCTGAATTTTGGCAGCAACACGGTCTAGGCCGTGCGCTGCAGCCCCAAGCACTTCACACGACGCCTTCTTTTTGGCCCATCGCCTTTCAGTGTTCGTTACGCTCGCATTAGCGCGTGCGTTGCATGCCAATCAACTGATCTCCCTGTCTCGATACTTCGTCTGTTCCATTGAATTCATCCTTCGCGGTTTATTGATCTGTATCAGTTGAAATTTACCGCAATGGCATTCTGTGCCTGATTTGTCGTAGGAAATATTACTGTTCAATGTAGGTGGCGTCTATCTTCGCTTTTGGGTATGGATTGATGGGGAAACATCATCCATGGTGTGCCCGTTGGGTGCGAAACATGACTTCATGGAACGCGCCAGAATTCGGGAGGAATTATGGCTTCGAACAGTTTTCAAAGCGAAGTGCCAAAGGCGCGCGTCAATATCAAATTGGACTTGCATACCGGCGGGGCGCAACGCAACGTTGAATTACCGCTGAAACTTATGCTGATGGGGGATTACAGTAATGGCGCAGAGCAGCGCCCCCTGTCAGAGCGGAATAAGATCAATGTAGACAAGAATAATTTCGATAATGTCCTGGCGGAATTTTCTCCGATATTGCGTGTAGCAGTGGAAAATACGCTGATCGGTGATGGCTCGGATACGTCGGTCGAGTTGAAGTTTCAGAGCATAAAAGATTTCGAGCCAGAGCAAGTTGAGCGGCAACTGCCCCAGCTTCGGGCACTCCTGGCGATGCGCAATCTCATGCGCGAATTGAAAGCGAACCTGTTGGATAACGCAACGTTTCGTTTTGAGTTGGAACGCATCCTCAAGGACGAAGCATTGAGCGATGAGCTGCGTAGTGAGCTGACGGCCCTCGTGCCGGATAACGAACGCTGAAAACCGCCTCGATCCAGTAAAAGGAAGTTAACGAATGTCCGAAGAACAATCTTCCGCGCAAACGCGCAGCGCCACGGTATCGTCTGAGCATCAGGGTGTGTATCACGCACTGTTCGACAAGATTAACCTGAAACCGCTTGTCGAGATGGGCGGGATTGAAGGGTTCCAAAGCGTAGAGGTGTTGTCGGAAGCGACTGCAGATGAGCGCGTGACTGCGTCCATCAGTGTGTTTCTGGGGCTGCTCAAAAGTGCATCGCCGAAGATCGAGCGCCTGGACAGGGCACTGCTCGACCAGCACATCGCAGCGCTCGATGCACAAATCAGCAGTCAGCTCGATGCCGTGATGCATCACCCCGATTTTCAACGGGTCGAGTCAACCTGGCGTGGGGCGAAATCGCTGATCGATCAGACTGATTTCCGTCAGAACGTGCGCATCGAATTGCTGGATGTCAGCAAAGAGCACCTGATCCAGGACTTCGACGACGCGCCGGAAATCGCCCAAAGTGGCTTGTACCTGCATACCTACACTCAGGAGTACGACACGCCCGGTGGCGAGCCCATCGCGGCAGCCGTTTCCAACTACGAATTCGATCGCAGCCCGCAAGACATTGCGCTACTGCGCAACGTTTCGAAGGTGGCGGCGGCAGCGCATATGCCATTCCTGGGTTCGGTGGGGCCTGCTTTCTTTGGCAAGGAAACCATGGAGGAAGTTGCCAGCATCAAAGATATCGGTAACTACATGGGCCGTGCCGAGTACATCAAGTGGCACAGCTTCGCGGCGAGTGATGACGCGCGCTACGTGGGACTGTTGACGCCGCGCGTACTGGGCCGGCTGCCCTACGGCCCAGATACACGTCCTGTACGGGGTTTCAACTACATAGAAAAAGTCAAAGGGCCGGATCATGGTAAATACCTGTGGGTCAATGCCGCATTTGCCTTCGCGGCCAATATGGTCAAGAGCTTTGTGGCTAACGGCTGGTGCGTCCAGATTCGTGGCCCGCAATCTGGCGGCGCAGTGACCAATCTACCTATTCATTTGTATGACCTCGGAACGGGTAGCCAAGCAAAAATCCCGTCAGAGGTGATGATTCCGGAAACACGCGAATTTGAATTCGCCAATCTGGGGCTCATACCGCTGTCTTATTACAAGAATCGGGACTACGCATGCTTCTTCTCGGCGAACTCGGCGCACAAGCCAGCGATTTATGATACTGCTGAAGCGACTGCTAATAGCCGCATCAACGCCCGTTTACCTTACGTTTTTCTGCTCTCGCGAATTGCCCATTACTTGAAGTTGATCCAGCGCGAAAATATCGGTACGACAAAAGACCGCCGCCTGCTGGAGTTGGAACTGAACAAATGGGTAGGTGGGTTGGTCACTGAGATGACCGACCCAAGCGATGACCTGCAGGCTTCACACCCATTGCGGGAGGCAAAGGTGATTGTCGAGGACATCGAAGACAACCCTGGTTTTTTCCGCGTCAAGTTGTTCGCCGTACCGCACTTTCAAGTGGAAGGTATGGATATCAACTTGTCACTTGTTTCGCAAATGCCTAAGGCAAAATCTTAACTGCGGCTGCAGGAGTCAGTGCCTTGAATATTGACCGTCCATTATGGGCTTCGGGAATGTTGTTGTCGCCGCAACAATTCCAGCAGCAAGCGCGCTTCGAGTCATGGACCAACCGCTTTTGTTCGCACTTGGGTTTCATTCACCCTTGGGGTGTGCAGGCGGTGGACTTCGACAAAGATGCCCTGCTTCTCGGCAAGCTCAAGGCAACGCGTATTTGCCTCTGCATGCCTGATGGCACTTTGATTGACACTGATCGGGTCGATCCACTGCCGGGTGCAATCGAACTGCCCCATCTGCTGGCGGAAGACGCACAGAGTGCGACGGTGGTGCTTGCCCTGCCGCTCGAGCAGGCCAATGGCAACAACTGCCTGTTCGAAGGGGGCAGGGCTGATCGCCCAAGGCGTTATCGCCAGGCGTGGCGGGAAGTACAGGACCTGTACGGCGACGAGGTGCAGTCCATCGGCGTACTTGAACATGCCCTGAGTCTTCGGCTGGAGAGTGACGACAATGCCGACTACCTGACGTGCCCGCTGGTTCGCCTGGTTCGTGGTGCTCAGGCTGGTTGGGAGGTGGATGGGGCATACATTCCGCCGCTGCTTGGCATCGACGCTCATGCTGGGTTGCTTACACAGTTGGACAACCTGCTTACGCAGCTTTCGGCCAAGCGCGAGCGGCTGATGGGCATGCGCCGTGAAAGCAACCAGCGCATGGCCGACTTTGCCGTGGCGGATGTAACGTTATTCTGGTTGCTCAACGCGTTGAACACCTACCAGCCGGTGCTGGCTGACCTCAAGGCGCATCCTGCTCGGCACCCCGAGCAGGTCTACCAGCTCCTCATCCAGTTGGCCGGGAGCTTGCTGACATTCTCGCTGGATCAGGATGTTGGCAGCGTTCCGGCCTATCTGCACGGCAACCTCGAGGTTGTCCTTCCTCCTTTGATCCGGACGATTTCAAGTTTGCTGGAGGCGAGCCTGCCGTCGCGGGTCGTGGCACTGGTGCTTGAGCAGTGCAGTGCCAACCGTTGGCAGGTCACGCTGAACGACCCGCGCTTGCTCGAACCCAACGGGGTCGATTTCTATCTCTCGGTACGTTGTCGCCTACCCGTAGCGCAAGTGCAAAGCCAATTCCCGCGCTTGTGCAAAGTAGGTGCACCACAGGACGTCGATCACCTCGTAAACGCCGCACTCGAAGGTGTGCCACTGCAGCCGCTCAGTCATGTGCCGGCAGCGATCCCGCTTCGGATGGAGAACCAGTACTTCGCGCTCGACCTCGGCCACAGCAAAGGCCAAGCCATGTTGGCGGAGGGCGTCTGCGCGCTTTACGTACCGAGCACGTTCACCGAGCTGAAGCTTGAACTCTTTGCGGTACTGCGCGCATGAACCTTACAGAGCAACACGTCGCTACGACGTCGGACATCGATGAGCTGCTGCAGGATACCTACCTGTTGGTAATCGAGTTGCGGCAGGGAGCGATGGTGCAGCGTGCACCGGAGCTCTGGGCCAACTGTGTAGAGCAAGTTGAACGTGTCCGCGAAGCGCTCGGTGAGTCGGGACTGGATGCGCGAAACATCGATTTCATCAGCCACGCGCAATGCGCCTTGCTGGACGAAACAGTCCTCGCTCGTGTAGAGGGCGAGGCTCACGGCACCTGGGCCAGGGAGACCTTGCAGGCGAAATACTTCAATAGCCATCAGGCAGGTGAGTTCCTTTACGAGGAAATGCGCGCGGTGTTGCGTGAACCGTCAGCCAATCCGCTGGTACTGACAGCGTTCCTGCGGGTGCTGATGCTGGGCTTCCTGGGGCGATATCGCGATGTCGATGACCCGCAACGGCAACAGTTGCAGGCTGCGCTCGCCGCTCAAGTCGCCCCGTTCGACCTTGCGCAAGGCCTTGTAACGGGAGCAGGGCATGCTTCTTCGCGAAATGCGTGGTCATGGCTGCATTCGCCACTGTTGAACATCGTGGCCGTGACAGCGGTGGTAGTCGGTGTCTGGTGGGGGCTCAATCGGGCGCTGGCTGATGCGCTTGAGTCGCTCCTGCCGGGGCAGCTGTGAGGGGCCTATGACACTCAAGCAAATACAAGGCCTCTGTCTATGGAGCGCCGCATTGGCCCTCGTACTCGTGGCAATTGTCCCGCTTGCCATTGGTTGGCGAGTGCTCTGCGTCATGACGATAGTGTCCTTGCTGGCCTTGACCTGGCGCCGCATGGCGCGACGTAAAGGGCAGCGGAGCGCCTTGGTTCTGGCCAACGGCAGCTCCCTGCCTCCCGCCTCATACCCGCACCCCGTCCTGCTGGTGTGTGGCGATGGGCTTGGTGGCCTGTTCGAGTCGATACCCGATGAGCATTTGGCACTGCGAGTAACCGATCTGGGTTGTTATGTGCGGGTGCCTTGCGTTGACCGATTGAACGGGTTTGCGGTGCAGATCCTGGCCAAAAGGCCGGAGTGGGATGGACAGCTCAGTGCCATGTTGGTTGTGGACGCCTGCGCTCATAGCGACTCGGCGGTACTGGCTGGCCAGGTACGCCGCTTCAGCAATCAGGTGGCAATGGTGCGCAAGCGTGGTATCGGCCTGCCTGTTGTTGTCATGTCCTATCTGCAAACCCTGTCAGAGGGCTGGTTCAGCTGGGAGGCTGGGCATCCTCGCCCTGTGGTGCGGGAGGCAGGCGACTGCGTGAGTTTGAGCGAGTGGCAGCAACAAGCGGATGGCTCGGTTCAGGCTGCGCGTCTAGCGGCGTGCGTGCAGTTGCAGAGTACCGCGCAATGGCTCGCTCAACTGATGACGCCTGATTTGTCTGGCAACGGGCGTGCTCAGACTTCGCAGCCCCCCGTTGCTGTTGCATTCGTGGCCCGACCGTCGCAGGGGCAGTGGGTAGAGCGCAACGTCTGGCAGCGCTGGCTGCATGAACGCACGGCATTGAGCGTCGTCGAGAAAGTGCCAGCGTCGACGCTAGCTGCGCAGTCACCGTTCCCGGACGTTTTGCTACACCTGTTGCCAACCAGTGCTGCGCGTCCCAACCGATTCCGCGTACAGCTGCTGGGCATGTGGCTGTTCGTGCTTGCTTGCATCGCGGCGCTGATGAGCTCTGCCTGGCAGAACACATTGCTCATGCGCCAGGTGAGTGATGACTTGCGACGTTACGCGGCGATTTCGCCGAGCCTGGATGCAGAAGACAGTGCGCTTCGAGAGCGTGCACTGGCAACACTGCGCCAGGATGCGCTGCGACTGGATGATTACTACCGCCAGGGTGAGCCGTGGTCGCTCGGCTTTGGGCTGTATCAGGGCGAGCGGATGCGAGCGCCTTTGCACGCCGCCATTTCCGGTCACCGCCGACCGGCGACGGTATCCGCCTCGGCTGATGCCCCCGAAGTCATCCGGCTGGACAGCCTTTCATTGTTCGGGAGTGGAAGCGCTCAACTGAGCGTCGAGTCGACCAAAGTGCTGGTCAAGGCATTGGTCGGCATCCAGGCCCAGCCCGGTTGGCTCATCGTCATCACCGGCCATACCGACACCACTGGCACTGAAGAACACAACGTCCGTTTGTCCAGGGCTCGCGCTGGCGCTGTGCACGAATGGATGGCGCGCATGGGCGATATCCCCGACAGCTGCTTTGCCGTTCAAGGCTTCGGTGCCAGTCAACCGATTGCCAGTAACGACACTGAGCGCGGTCGCTCAATGAATCGTCGCGTAGAAATTCGCCTGGTGCGGGAGCCGGGGGCCTGTGCCTCGTCGGCTGCGAGATCAGGCGGGCAACCCAAGCCGCATTCAGCGGCATTCAACTTCTAGGAGAAGGAGCTTCACATGGCTATACCCGTTTACCTCTGGCTGAAAGATGACGGCGGCGCGGAGCTGAAAGGTTCCGTGAACGTCTCGGAGCGTGAGGGCACCATCGAGGTGGTCGCTCAGGATCACAGCCTGTACATCCCGACCGACAACAACACCGGAAAGCTGACAGGCACGCGAATTCATGCGCCGTTCAAGTTCAGCAAGGAAATCGATGCTTCAAGCCCGTACCTGTACAAGGCAGTGACCACCGGCCAAACCCTGAAAACCGCGGAGTTCAAATGGTACCGGATCGATGATGCCGGTCAGGAAGTCGAGTACTTCAACACCACCCTGGAGAACGTGAAAGTCGTAAAAGTGGCACCCAAGATGCACGACATCAAGGATCCCGCTAAGGAAAAGCACAACCATCTGGAAGAGGTTGAGCTGCGTTACGAGAAGATCACCTGGACCTTTAAAGACGGCAACATCATTCATTCCGACGCTTGGAATGAGCGCCCTAGCGCCTGATGCCGTAGCCGGCAGACGGTCTTCCGTCTGCCGGATCCTGCTCCCGGTGTGCTGGGTCGAGCGTCCGTTCGCGGATGTTCAGCCGAACACATCGGCCAGTCTCCATCGGTTATCCGGACGCATGCCGATAACTCAAAACAAGGACGCTCTGTATGTCGCTTGATTCAACCCGCCTGCTTCGTCGCCTCAATCCCTACTGTGCCCTGGCACTGACAGCGGCCGCGTCCATGTGCCAAAGCCGTGGTCATGCCCAGATCACGATCGAACATTGGCTGCTCAAGCTGCTGGAGCAAGGGCAGGGCGACCTGACTGTCATTGCACGTCGCTATGGTTGGGACATGGATGCGCTGTGGCAGGGCTTGCTGGAATATTTCGACAAGTTGCCACGCAGCGTTCGCAGCAAGCCGCAACTGAGCATGGAGTTGCAACAACTGATCACCGATGCCTGGTTGCAGGTATCGCTGGAGGGCAACAGCGACCGCCTGCGCTCGTCTCACCTGCTGGGCGCCTTGCTCAAAGCCCCCAGTCTGCTCAAATGCCCGGCCGCCTGGCCATTGCTCGGCATGGGCACGACGCAGTTGCAGCAAATGGCAGGGCTGCTCGATCAAGAATCCGAAGAGCGTCCCGAAACCCAGCCTTCTCTCGGCGAGCGATCTGTTCTGGGTGATGCCGGTTCAGAGCACGCCAGCAGTCATGACAGCGCCTTGCTGGAGGTGCTTGAACGGTTCACACAAGACATCACCGGCAAAGCTGCGACAGGGCAGGTCGACCCAGTCTTCGGTCGGGATGACGAGATTCGCCAAGTCATCGACATCCTCGGTCGGCGGCGCAAGAACAATCCGATACTGGTGGGAGAGCCCGGGGTCGGCAAGACCGCACTGGTCGAAGGCTTGGCGTTGCGCATCAGCAAAGGCGAAGTGCCTGACAGTCTCAAGCCCGTGCAGGTACGCACCCTGGATCTAGGGCTGCTGCAAGCGGGGGCGGGGGTAAAGGGAGAATTCGAGCAGCGGCTCAAAAGTGTCATTGATGCGGTACAGCAATCGGCGACGCCGATCCTGCTGTTCATCGATGAGGCCCACACCCTGATCGGTGCAGGCAATCAGGCAGGCGCTGCGGACGCCGCCAACCTGCTCAAGCCTGCCCTGGCCAGGGGCGAGTTGCGCACCATCGCAGCGACGACCTGGAGTGAGTACAAACAGTACTTCGAGCGCGATGCTGCCTTGGAGCGGCGTTTCCAGATGGTCAAGGTCGACGAGCCTGACGATGGCAACGCGTGCCTGATGCTGCGGGGCCTGAAGGAGCGCTATGCCAGACACCATGGCGTGCATATCGAAGATACCGCGGTTCAGGCGGCGGTCAGCTTGTCGCGGCGCTACCTGACTGGCCGCCGTCTGCCCGACAAAGCGGTAGACCTGCTCGACACAGCCTGCGCCCGTGTTCGCATGAGCCTGGACTGCAGGCCGCAGGCGTTGGTCCGGCTGCAGTCCAGGCAGACCGCATTGACATTGCAGCGTCAGGCTCTGGAGGAGGATGCGCAGCTCAGTGGCTGCGGCGACGACACGCTGTTGGCCAGTCTCGGCGAGCAGCTGACTGAGTTGGAGCGCCAGAAAGCGGCGTTGGAGCAGCAGTTTCGCCAGGAGTTGGCGCTGACCCATCAATTGTTGGAAGCGCGTCAGCTTGCGCCGAAAGACCCTGCCTGCCTCGCTGAGCTACAGCAGCAGTTGGCCCGCGCCCGAGGGCCGCAACCCTTGCTCTCGCTAGACGTCAACGCGCGCAGCGTGGCCGAAGTGATCGCCGACTGGACCGGTGTGCCTTTGGGCAGCTTGCTCAAGGATGAGCAGGCCAGTCTTCTAGCCTTGGAGCAGCAATTGACCGAGCGCGTCATCGGTCAGCAGGAAGCGTTGAGCGCACTGGCGCAACGCCTGCGCGCCGCCCGCACGGGACTGACAGATGACAAGGCGCCGCTGGGCGTGTTCCTCCTGGTTGGCAGCAGCGGCGTAGGCAAGACCGAAACTGCACTCGCATTGGCCGACTGCCTATTCGGCGGCGAAAAGTCGCTGATCACCCTCAACCTTTCGGAATACCAGGAGGCTCATACCGTCAGCCAGCTCAAGGGCTCGCCGCCAGGTTACGTGGGTTACGGGCAGGGCGGCGTACTCACCGAGGCGGTGCGCCAGCGTCCTTACAGCGTGGTGCTGCTGGATGAAGTGGAAAAAGCCCACCGCGATGTGCTCAACCTGTTCTATCAGGTTTTCGACCGCGGCTTCATGCGCGATGGCGAGGGGCGAGAAATTGATTTTCGCAACACCGTTATCCTCATGACATCCAACCTTGGAAGCGACCTGCTGCAAGGTTTCCTTCAAGCGCAACCCGAAGCGCCAGACAGTGAATTGCAGGGCCTGCTGCGACCGATTCTGCGCCAACACTTCCAGCCCGCCCTGCTGGCACGTTTTCAAACCCTGATTTACCGGCCACTGCGGGCAGATGCGTTGAAGCGCATCGTTGCCATCAAGCTGACCCAGGTTGCCAAGCGGTTACTTCGTCACTATGGCCTGCATTGCCACATCGACGAGGCCCTCAACGATGCGCTGGTCGCTGCCTGCCTGTTGCCCGACAGCGGCGCCCGCAACATCGACAGTCTGCTGAACCAGCAGATCCTTCCGGTACTCAGCCAGCAGTTGCTGCAGCGCCAGGCCAGCGGACAGCCCACACGGAGCGTGGCACTGGGGCATAGCGATGAGCTGGGCGTCCTCCTGGACTTTGCCGATAGGGCTGATAAGGCGCAGCTCGCGCCTGTGGAGGCCTGATCATGTCTGAAGGGATTCTGGGCGTGTTCAACCACAGCCAACACAAGCTGGAGGTGGAGGGTTTGGATGCAACCCTCGATGTCCTGACATTCGAAGGCCAAGAGAGGTTGAGCGAACCCTTTGTCTACAGCGTGGAGTTCACGTCTGCGGAGCAAGATATCCCTGCCGAACGCATGCTCGGCCGGCGCGCGAGTTTCAGCCTCCACGAACGAACGCAGACACTGCATCTGTCTGGCTTCAACCTACCCCCGGTCAAACCCTTGCGTACGCTGTATGGGACGATCACCGGCTTCAGGCGACTGTCAGGCTCCAGGGATGAAGCCCGCTATCAGCTCACCCTGCAACCGCGTTTGGCCCTGCTCGAACGCGGCCAGCAGTACCGCCTCTACCAGCACCAGTCGGTGCCGGAGATCGTCGAGCACATCCTGCGTAGCCGCCATGAGTTCGAAGGCCAGCACTTTTTCTTCGACCTGGTGCGCGAGTACCCCCGGCGCGAGCAGGTCATGCAGTACGGCGAAAGCGACCTGGCGTTCATCAGCCGTCTGCTTGCCGAGGTCGGCATCTGGTACCGCTTCACCAGCGATGACCGGCTGCGCCTGGACGTGGTCGAGTTTCATGATGACCAGCGGCGCTACCAGTTCGGCATCGAGCTGCCTTGCCGGCCGCAGTCGGGCCTGAGCAGCACTGACAAGGATGCGGTATGGGGGTTGCAGACCCGGCACCAGGTGGTGGAAAAGCACATCAATATCCGTGCTTATCAGCACCGTGATGCGGCGGCCTACCTAGATGCCGAGGTCGACCAGAGCCGAGGCGCCACCACCACCTACGGTGAAAGCTACCGCTACGCCGAACCCTATGCGGCACTCGGTGATGCGATCGATCAGCACGAAGACCTGCTCAGTGAAAGCGGCTACTTCTACGCCCGCTTGCGGCACGAGCTGTACCTCAATGACCAGACCCGGCTCAGTGGTGCCAGCAGTAGCCCCTCGTTGGCGCCGGGGCAGGTACTGAAAATTTCCGGGGGTGCACCGCAGGCCTTCGAGCCCGGCGCGGTGATTACCGGCCTGGTCATCGAAGCCGCACGTGATCGCAGCCTGGAAGTCACCTTCGAAGCCATCCCGTATTCGGAGACGGTGTGCTTTCGTCCCAAGCTTGCCCCTAAGCCGAACATCGCCGGCACCGTGCCGGCCAGGGTCACCAGTTCGCGGAAAAATGACCCTTACGGCCATATCGATCTGCAAGGCCGTTACCGGGTCAACTTCCTCTTCGACCGTGACCAGTGGAATACCGGCGAAGAGAGCGCCTGGCTACGCCTGGCCCGGCCCTATGCCGGTGACACCCACGGCCTGCACCTGCCGCTGATCTGCGGCACCGAAGTGGCGGTGGCGTTTGAGCAGGGCGACCCCGACCGGCCCTATATCGCCCATGCGCTGCACGACAGTCAGCACCCGGACCACGTCAACCTGCGCAATTACAAACGCAACGTGCTGCGCACCCCGGCCAACAACAAGCTGCGCATGGACGATACCCGTGGGCAGGAGCACATCAAGCTCAGTACCGAGCATGGCGGCAAGAGTCAGCTCAACCTCGGGCATGTAGTCGATGCGCAAAAGAAGAAGCGTGGAGAAGGCTTTGAACTGAGAACCGATGCCTGGGGCGTGATGCGCGGTGGCAAGGGGGTGTTCATCAGCGCGGATGGTCAAGCGAAAGCGCAGGGGCAGATGCTCGATATGAGCGAAGCATCCGCTGAGCTTGGTAACGCGATCCAGCTCGTCGCAGCGCTTGCGCGGAGCGCCTCGGCCTCGGGTGCGTTGGCTGCAGATACGGAAGCCCAGCAGGCATTGAAGAAAGCGCTGGTCAATTTGGCTGATGCAGGCTTGATCGCCTCGGCACCCGCGGGTATGGCGCTGACGACCCCGAGCAATTTGCAGTTATCGGCCGGCTCCAACCTCATCGGCACGGCAGGTGATAGCGCCGACTTCACTGTTCATCGGCGCTTCAGCCTGGCGGCGGGCGACGCCATCAGCCTTTTTGCACACCAGTTGGGGCTCAAGTTCTTCGCTGCCCATGGGCCTGTGGATATTGAGGCGCAAAGCGATGCAATGACATTGCAGGCGGACAAGGCACTGACAATCAACAGCGTCAATGGCGAGTTGGTCCTCAACGCGAAGGAGGGCATCACGCTGGTCAGCCGCGGTGCCTACATAAAACTCAAGGACGGCTCCATCGAGATCGGCGCGCCGGGTGACCTGCGCATACGTAACGATCACGTTGAGTGGGGTGGCTCGGCATCCATGGACAAGGCACTCAGCGCAATGATCCATCAGGACCCTATGTACCAGCATCCAACTCAAGGCCGGTTCCAGATCAGGGACAAGCAAAGTGAAGAACTCAAGCCCCATGTGCATTACCGAATCGAAGCCGCTGACGGCTCCGTAGTGCGTGGTGTGACCGATGGAAACGGTTATACCCAGCACCACTACGGTCTGGATCTGCAAAACATCAAGTTGTTCTTTGAATGAACATGGAGTCCAGGAACATGGATCAGACTAGTACGCCTGTGGCACAAACTCAGACCAGCAAGAAGGGCTCTGTGGCGATTGCCTACCACCAGTCCATGCAGTGCTATTTCCGGCCTGAAACGGAAGAGTTGGTGTTCATCGCTGACAGCGAAGCGGGCGCGTTCGAAACCCACTGGCGCGGCATGCTGGCCAACATGGACGCCTTTCACCAGGCTGGGACGGTCTATTCCAGTGCACTGCAAGCCTACGGCCTTGCAGCCCAAACGGGGCTCTCAGCCCTGCAGCAGGAACGCCACGACAAAGCGGTGAGAACCGCTGAGCAGGCGTTGGACGAAAGCCGCAAGGCCATTCAGGAAAAACTGGGCGAGTTTTCCATGGAGGGCATGAGCTATGACGATGTGGTCGGACTTATCCCCATTGGCGGCCAGAACGCCAAGGGTAAAAAAGGCGGCAAGTCGACGCGCTATGCGTATGTCAAGAAAGGCTACTTCAGTAAAACCCAGCAAGGGCTGAAACTGCACTCGGTGTCCCTCAAAAGCAGTGACGGCAAGGGTGGTGCGCAAAGCTTCATGAGCAAGGACAAACATGGCAGGGCCTTGATCGATACAGGAAAGCTCGGCAAGCAACTGCGCGCGCTTGAATGGCCGAAGCTGAAACTTGAGCTTAAAGATGTACTGAAATGGGCCAACCCGGATTTCGACCTTGAAAGTTTGGGCGTCGATGAGGTGCTCTTCGATTGGGCGGAAAGCTGGAATCACAGTTTGCACGGCGAAAAAAAGGAGCTTATTGCCAATGTGGATCTCTCTGGCGGGGCGCAATTCATGCGCTACGTCTCAAACATGGGCGCCAGCGCCGAATTCGATCCCCAAAGGAGACAGGCGGCGATCAACGGTGAACGCAAATGGAGCCTGACTTTGGCCTCAGGCACGGTCGCTCTGACGGCGTATGTGCCCGACCGTTTCGGCTGGAACCTGAAGTACACCGACAGCAAACAGCAGCTGTTCGACATGGGCCATTTCCGCCTGGTTGTCTCCCCGAGTTTGACGGGGTTCATCGGCGGGTCGGTAGTGCTCGAAGGGCAGTTGCAGGTGATGGTCCAAGGCGACAAACAAGTGCTGGCTGGTCAGTCAGGGGGGCGACTGCCGCGCTTCAAGGAGCGGCGCACGCGTGGGGCTGTGTTTTACCAGCAGATGGCCAGGGAAGATGAAGGGCTGAACCTGTCTGCTGAAGGCTTTGCGGGTGTTCGGGCGGAGGCCGGACTCAAGGGGAGTTTGCAATGGTTGAAACCGGCGGAGCCCTTTGACCCTGAAAGCAGTGTTCCCGGATTACTGAAGTCCACTGGCGAGTTTACTGACTTTTGCAGCATTGCCGGCAGCATCTCTGGATTGGCGGGGCTAGGTGCTGGCAGGAAATTTCACTGCACGTTTATTAATGGCCGGTTTTACTTTCATGTGGCTGCGAGTGTGTGTTGGGGCGCGGGGGCCAAAGGGGCCGTTGTTTGTGAGGTGGGTGTCAATACGATTGTTGAGTTTGGGGTGTGGTTGATCTATCAGTTATATCGTTTGGATTATAGTTTTTTCGATGTGGTGAAGAAGGACGCTTTCGCTGCCTATAGCCAGTATTGTGTAATGCAAATGGCAGATGCAGCGCTAACAGTATATGAAGCCTACAGCCGTCTTTCAGGCGCAACGACTGAGGTTTCAAGAAAATTTCGGCTTGCTGTTGACGAGTTCATTGATGAGAGTCGAGATGGAATTGTGTCTTCGCGAAACAGGAACGCTTTAGCATCTACCACGATTTCTCGACGACAAAATTTGCTCCGATATACGCCCGAGGCGAAGGGCATACTTCTATATCTGCTTACGCGGCATGGAAAATGGGATCGTGTGGATCCAGAAAATCGAAGTAGCGCTTTTCTTGATGTATTTGCGACTCGCAAGGAGGCCGTAATCTGGGTGCTGAGGAGTATTCAGACCCGTGCCGAGTGGCGAAAAGTGTTGTGCCGATTGACGGTGGATGGCAGCAACTTGGCTAAAAATGCCGATGAGGCCACTGTTGAAAAAGAGCAGGAGCAGCATCTCATCAATTTTTTACAATTAGGTTTTAATCGCGATGACGAACTTCATAAGGCTAAGTATGAAATAGTCTCCATTCGACAGAGATTAAAAGTGGAAATTGCCTGGGGGTATGCGCTTGCTATGAATGACACGTGGCATTACAAGCTCAATAGCATGGATAACCCTCATTACCCACAGCGCTGTATGTTTTCGCCCTGTGATGAAAATTCAGATCAGTTGGCATAACCTGGAGTGAATATGGGTGTTTCGAGGTTGGTGATTGGTTTGTTTGCTGTTTGTGTGTTGGCAGGATGTGACCTGTTAATTGGCCAGGAGAGAGGTAGTGGTAGGGGCGTTACAGATGAGGAGCTGGATGCTTTTATTAGAGGGGTTAAAGACAATATGATCTTTATTGAGGGTGGGGAGTATCTGATGGGCGACTACGGTTCGCAGTATGGCCCAGAAAGGCTACCTTATGACCTTGATAAAGACAGTAAGCCGCTGCATCGAGTTCGGCTCAGTAGCTATTCGATGTCGAAGTTCAAAATTACAAATCGAGAATATTCATTTTATTCTAGGCTTAATGAATCTTCGGTGTTGAAATATACCGCTGAAGATGATGAGTATGAGTTCGTCAGCGTGCCGCCGAGTAATCCTGCACCCATTGACTGGTATGAGGCTGAGAAATTCTGCAATTGGTTGGCGAATGTCAGCCAATTGCCATTTGCATTGCCTACTGAGGCTCAGTGGGAGTATGCCGCTCGCAGTCGAGGCCGTTTTTTCATGGTCGCCACGGACGACGGTACCTACAAGGTGACCGATGATGAGGTGACTGCCGAGTGGCGGGATGGGCCTAAGGGAATCAATATTTCTACGCTTTGGGATAGAGAAGCCTTTGCTGAAGAGATGGGATGGAAAACTGGTATGCACACCCCGCTGCCGGTCGATAGATTCCCCCCTAATCCGCTGGGCTTGTATGGAATGTCTGATAATGGCCTGGAGTGGGTAAAAGATTGGTATGACCCCGACTACTACAAAAATTCTCCGATTGAGGACCCGCAAGGCCCCAGCAAACCTGTCTACAAAGGCCCCGACTCTAACGATAACTATGCCAAGGTGCTACGAGGAATAAGTTATGCGGATCCGCTTTGGGGGGGTGGGATAAATGTACAGCGTAGCTACAGAAGTCCAGATGGGTATATCAGCGGGTTTAGACCGGGAACAGAACTGTTAGCTGTTGTTGGTAAGACTGCGCGATGCGTAGTGAATAGCGCGAAACCGTTACACTAGCTTGATAAGTATTTGCCTTTGTGGTTTTGAGGCAGTCGCTCTATGGGCGTGGGACATTGCCTGGGTAGATGCGCGTGTCATGAATGACACGAGGTATTACAAATTCAATGGCACGGCCAATCCTTATTATCCATGGCGTTGTATATTTTTGCCCTATGATGAATGTTCAGATCGGTTGGCATAATCTGGAGTGCATATGGGGGTTTCGAGGTTGGCGCTTGGTTTTTTTGCTGTATGTGTGTTGGCCGGATGCGACTCTTTAACTGGGCAAGAAGTAGGTGGCAGTAGGAGCGTTACTGGTGAGGAACTGGATACCTTTATTAGGGGGGTTAAAGACAATATGATCTTTATTGAGGGTGGGGAGTATCTAATGGGCGACTACGGTTCGCAGTATGGCCCAGAAAGGCTACCTTATGACCTTGATAAAGACAGTAAGTCGCTGCATCAAGTTCGGCTCAGTGGCTATTCGATGTCGAAGTTTAAAATTACAAATCGTGAGTATGCGATCTATTCAGCGCTCAATGAATCTTCATTTCAGAAATATATTTCTGAAGATGATGAGTATAAATTCGTTAGCGTGCCGCCAAATAATCCAGCACCTATTGACTGGTATGAGGCGGAAAAGTACTGCAATTGGTTAGCAGATGTCAGTCAATTGCCCTTTGCGTTGCCTACTGAGGCTCAGTGGGAGTACGCCGCACGCAGTCGAGGTCGTTTCCTTATGGTCGCTACGGACGACGGTACCTATAAAGTGACGGACGATAAGATAACTGAATGGTGGCATGATGGTCCCAAGGGAATCAATATCTCAACCTCCTGGGATAGAGAAGCTTTTGCTGAAAAAATGGGTTGGAGTACGGGTACTTTCACCCCGCTGCCGGTTGATAAATTCCCACCTAATCCGCTGGGCTTGTATGGCATGTCTGATAATGGTCTGGAGTGGGTCAAGGATTGGTATGATCCCGATTACTATAAATACTCTCCGGTTCAGGATCCTCAAGGTCCTAGTGAGCCTGTGTATAAAGGTCGTGAATCTAACAATAATTATGCCAAGGTGTTGCGGGGTATCAGTTATGCAGATCCGCTTTGGGGGGAGGTGTAAATGTACAGCGTAGTTACAGAAGCCCTGATGGATATATTAGTAGTACGATCTCAAGCGACGGTTTGCTAGCTGTCGTTGGTAAGACTGCACGTTGCGTGGTGAACAGCGCCACTCCTTTGAACTGAGGCAGTTTCATGCCTGTTATTTTTGGCTGATCATTGAATTTGTAAGCGACGCTGGTCGTTAAGCACCTTTCTTCGTTCGAGGTTCACCAGGCCCTAAGCTACGTGATCGATGATGTGTGCCCGTTTCTTGATAATTATAGATTGCCATTTAAACTTTTGGCGCCTGCTTGCTCTGGCGCGTTGGGGGCGTATGAAAGCTTTGTCAGTAGTAAAATGGGTGTTTCTCATGGTGGGAGCCGTGCTGGTAGCAATTGGTGCGATTTCCTATAAAAAGTCCAGTGATTTTTTGGCTGAGGCAATTTCCACAGAAGGTACGATAATAGCGTATGCGCAATTGCCCAGTACGGGTGCGATCAAGCCTGTTGTGCAGTTTCTCGACAGGGAGGCTGCAGTTGTGGAGTTTACTTCTCCCGATAGTGTCAATCACAAATATAATCCGATAGGGAAGAGAATTGAGGTGGTCTATTCCCCCGCTGCCCCTCAGGGTGCCAGGATAAAATCGTTTCTTTCCCGATGGGGTATTGCACTTCCGATGTTGTTGATAGGCAGCCCGTTTTTATTGATAGGCATTGGAATGGTGCTGGTCGGTCCTCTCAAAAACCGCAAAGTAAACCGTCTGAGGCAACAGGGTCAGGTGGTACAGGCCAATTACCAGTCCGTTGACGTGAATCACTCGTTTTCAATCAACGGTCGACACCCCTACCTGATTGTCTCTCAATGGCTGAACCCGACAACCCGAGTGTTGCATCGGTTGGAAAGTGACAATATCTGGTTCGATCCAACGCCTTATATCAGTAGCGACAAGATCAAAGTATTTATCGATCGGCAAAACCCCAAAAAATATCACGTCGATCTGTCCTTCTTGCCTGAATCAGCGGATTGATGATTGCCGCGCAATTTTTATGGGGAGCTCTGTATGAAGGGTGTCATTCGTATCGGCGACAAGCGCTGTTGCGGCAATCAAGGTTTCATTCACAAAAGCCGCCCGATGGCTTTGCACGGCCATCGTTGTGATTGCGGTTGCACCTTGATCACTTCGTTGCCACAGGCAGGGAGGCGTTGACGTGCCGGTTGACCTCGACACCTTACCTGAGCGGATTGTGCCGCCGTCGGCTCCCGATATAAGGCGCTGGCTACTGGTGATTTTATTGTGTTGCCTGCTGGGCGGCAGCCTTGGGGTGCTGCTCTGGCCAAGTGATAGCTGGCGGATGTCGCTGTGGTTCTGGTGCTGTGTGCTTGTACTGCCGTCGGTGGCCGGACTTTTGATGTTCGCTCTACGCGCAAGGGCTTATGAGCAGGAGCGGGATTACGCGCAGAGCTGGAACCAGCAACACACCGAACATGAGCGCTTGCTGATAGCTCACGGTCAGCGCGCCATCGCCTTGCTGGCCACCTCTTACCGCACCCCGGCAGGCAACAATCAACTGGCTCGGGCGCTACGCAATTCAAGTACACCCTTGCAGCCTGTCTACCTGTCAGATGTGGATTCGACCTTGCGTGCCAGTCAACTGACGCCCGCAGGCGATAGCACTGTGCTGCATTCATACCAGCGGCGCTTGCAGCTGTTCCTGCAGCAACTGATGTGCGGCCTCGATGACGAATTGCAGCGCTATGGGCGATCAACATCGTTGAACCTTCGGATCAAGCACAACCAGGTGCTCAGCGATGCTGAAATCCTGTCGTTATGGCGCTCCTGTGCAGCCGAAGACTTGGCAATTGACCACGTGCGATTCGCAACACAGGACGACGGTGTGCTCTGGCTGGATGAATGGCTGGATCAGCCCGAAGTCTGTTCGCTCTTGCTGTCGCTTGAGATCAATCTGTTCCAGGAGCCCGTTACGGAACAGGCTGAATCGGTCTCTGCCTTGTTGCTCGCACAACCGCAGTTTTGCGAAATGCAGAAGCTTACGCCAGAAGCATGGATCCATCGCCCTGTGCCAATGATCAACGAGGCGAAGTCACTGCAGGACGTATTGCGTTGGGGGCGCATAGGAGACAACGAGCCTTATTTTGTCTGGCAGGCGCAGATACCTGGCGATGTCCTGTGCGCTGTGAGTATCGCAATGGACAGTGCAGGTCATTCGCTCGACATCGATAAGTGTCTGCGGCTGGACGACGGCTTTGGCCGGCCAGCCAGTGCTTTGGGCAACATCACAATCATTGTCGCCAGTGAGCAAGCGGCGGCGGATGTTCAGCCACAGTTGGTCATGTTGCAGGACGCTTCACCGCAATGGTGCGTCATACGACCAGCTGTACAGACTGGAAGTGAAATCAAGTCATGAAAAAGCAAATTAGCATCTGGATTGTGCTCCTTTGCATCGTTGTCATCGGCGGGATATTGATTTGGGTCGACAACCCAATCGTTTCTGTAACCGATGAGAACAATCAGCTGAAGCTATTTGCTGGTGTGCTCGGGTTGTGTTTGCTTGTGTTACTCCTCGATGGCCTTGGCGCGCTGGGTATCAGGAAGTTGGCATCACTGGAGTTTTCCTCGCGCGTACCCCGTTCTCTTTTACGGTTGTTTCCCAGCCCTGCTCGTAGCGAGACTACGGCCAACACCGTCAGGCAATCGCTGCGCGACCATTACGGCTTCTTCTGGCGCAGCAAAGTGCGTTTGCTGCTCGTCGTCGGCGAGTCGGAGCAGATTGAAGCCATTGCTCCAGGTTTGGCTGAGCAGCAGTGGCTCGAAGCGCCAAATGCGGTGCTGTTGTACGGCGGCGGCATGGAGGTAGAACCGAATATAGAGCTACTTGCCAAATGGCGTGGGCTTGACGGTGTCGTCTGGGTATTAAGCAAGGAACAGAGCCGCGATGTCACGGCGATGAGCAGCGGCGCTCGCCGCTTGCAAAATCTCGCCAAGGACATGCGTTGGCAATTGCCGCTACATCTATGGCAGGTCTGCGAAACTGCCTGGCCGCAATCCGCACGCGAGGTACAACCGGTGGGCTGCAGTCTGCCGGCGCGGTTTACGGCGACGCAACTGGATGCGCTGCTGCAGCGATTGCAGCAACCGTTGCGCGAACAGGGTTTGGCGCAGCTTCAGAACGACCTCGGCCATGATTTCCTGCTGCGCTTATCGCGCGATTTTGGGACCGAGGGCGGTGCGCGTTGGCGAGCCGCAATGTCTGCGGTACAGGGGGGACGTGGCGTTTCGTTGCGTGGGTTGTGGTTCAGCTTGCCGCTGGCGCCAAGGGACACGTCCAGCGTAGCCCACCACTGGCTGCCCGCTCCGGCCTGGCTTGGCGTGTTGGGCCACAGCTCGGCCAATCCGCAGCGCCTGGGCTGGAGTTCTAGCCGAATAGGTTACGTTGCCGCCCTGAGCTTCGCCGTAGTGTGGGGCGTCGGCCTGCTGCTTTCCTTTGTCAGCAATCGCGCCGAAGTCGGCCGGGTAGAGGCGGCATTGGCGACGCTGCAGCAACCGGTTGAAGGCCACGATTCACGGGTCGCCTTGACCGAAGTGGTCCGCGAGTTGTCGCGCCTTGACTACCGCACCGAACACGGCGGCCCCTGGTACCAGCGCTTCGGCCTGAATCGCAGCGAGGCGCTACGCGATGCCCTCTGGCCGCACTATGTGGGCGCCAACAACCGACTTGTGCGCGATCCGGCAGCGTCCGCGCTGCAAGCCCAACTCAATGCCCTGGTCAAACTGCCCCCGAACAGTCCTGAGCGCAGCAAGCGGACCCGAGAAGCCTACAACCAGCTCAAGGCCTACCTCATGCTGGCCCGCCCCGAGAAGGCCGATGCGACGTTCCTGGTCCAAACGCTGGGCAATACCGAGCC
>NZ_JBIVIC010000021.1:0-71034 GCF_044749545.1 Pseudomonas sp. NPDC089396
GCGGCGATTGAAGAAGCTAGGCAGGATATGACCAGCTTCTTCATGCGATACAACCGAATCAGGCTCCACAGCTATAACAACTACCTGTCGCCAATTGCTATGGAGCAACAGGTAGCTTGATCACCGTAATCGGT
Organism: Pseudomonas sp. NPDC089396; assembly: GCF_044749545.1. Lineage (NCBI taxonomy): Bacteria > Pseudomonadati > Pseudomonadota > Gammaproteobacteria > Pseudomonadales > Pseudomonadaceae > Pseudomonas > Pseudomonas sp. NPDC089396. The sequence goes on from NZ_JBIVIC010000021.1 coordinate 135, forward strand.
GTCCGGCAAAACTTGACCAGAACAGCTTGCCGGCGATGAGGCCAGCACTGGCAACAGAACTTTGGACAGGTGCAGCTATGGGTCGCAAGCAGCTGCTTGTGAGGGACTGCTTTCGACCTATAGCTACCGGCCGCCAGAGGCGGCAACTGGTCCAGACCTGCCGCCCAAAGTGCCTTTCAAATCTGCGAAGCCCCCGTTCACTGACAAATCTACTGCTTGACTCAAATCTTCGGATAGATTCGACAGTGGGAAAATAAAACCATGAAAGGAATGCGAAACATGCCGCGAGATAAAGCGTTCTACAAGAGTCTTGGTCATGAGTTGATGAAGGAGTTGGCCGCGACGATCAGCGCCGAGTTGATTTCAGGTGGAGCTCTCGGGGCCTATGAGACAGTGGAACTGCCCAACGGGATGCATGTGCGCTTCACCAGCTGGCGTGGGGGTGGCGGGCCTTTCTACATCATTTTGTTCAAAGGCGCGAAGTACGTATTTGAACTTGATCTGTCGATGATTGTGCATCAGTGGGGGCGCTTCACGTGGCATCTCAAAGTACCGAGCCATGAGCAGAATGTCGCACTGCTTGAGGCCTGGTTGGGTGCGTGCTCGACGTTTGACGAGGGCTATTCACAGTCGGTCAAAGGCGTAAAGAGGCGCCTAGAGTCCGGCGTAAACACGCCCCGTACAGGTTATCGATTTATTGATGATGCCGAGTGGTCGGTTGTCTGCGAGCACTTTCTTGAGTTGATGAGCAAAGCGATAAAAGCGCACACAACCGACGACGAGGGGGATCATCAACGTGCGGAGGCGAGAGATGACGACGGCAGCACGGTTATGGCAAAGCGCAGAGCCCGGCGTAATCAAAGTCGATTCAGACTCAATCTGATGGAGCTGTACGATAGCGCATGCGCAATATCCGGCGAATGTGTTGGGGAGGTGCTTGAGGCTGCACACATTGTGAGCCACTCTGAGACCGGTCTGAACCATACAGGGAACGGGCTGCTACTACGCTCTGATCTCCATCGGCTGTTTGATAGAAGCCTCATCGCGGTTGATCCGAAAACACTCAATATCGTGGTATCACCGCTATTAGCGGAATCGGGGTATCAGAGATATTCCGGGAAAAAGCTTAGGTCTCGTATAGACGGATCCCATCCTGACCCCGAATACCTTGAGAGAAGGTGGACTCAAGCTGGTTTGGAGAACTAGACAGCCCGAATCATTCGAACAGCGGGCCTGCTTCTTCTTTTTTTGGACGCCCTCTACCTCTGGAAATCACCAGAAGTAGCTATGGGTGAAAGTTGCTTCAGGACCGAAGGCCCCTACCACTGAGCCTGCATAGATGAGCTTGGCGAAGAATTGCATTGGGTCGATAGCGGTCCTTACAGATCTTCATTCAGATTGTGTCCGGTTTTGGCGTCCTATAATCCGATGACCACAGATCGGAGCATGGCGGTGGAAAAGCGCACGTTAATTGGAATGGTTGAGGCTGGCGAGCCGCTTATTCAGCAGGCTGTCGACGCCATGCGGCAGTACCACGAAGCCGAAGATGCCGGTTGGCCTACCGAAGAAGTCGAGCGCCTGCGCCTTCTGGCGGAGTCGCTGTTCCAGGCGGTATCTGATTATCAACTTCGAGTCATGGCCAAGGCACGCGGCAAGGATCTGCCGCCTCTCCACTAAGCTGCTCATCGGCAGCACTCCTGTGAGTAGCCACATCAAGGAAGGGTAACGGTCGGCAGAACGCCGGATGCAGGCCGGAGCCCGTGGGGAGATTTTCGGGGGGGCGTGAAATCTGGTCTGACACAGTGCGGCACCGTTTGCAGCGAGCGCCCGCTCAAGGTCCTGTAATTCAAGGCTTTTCTGCTTCCCTGCACGCATGGGGTGCAAGGGGTCGAGTGTTCGAATCACTCCGTCCCGACCAAAAAACTCCAAAGAATCCAGTCACTTAACGGTGACTGGATTTTTTTATGCCTGATCGATTCTAACTGGTCAGCAATTTTGTCCCACTTTTTGCCCCACCGAGATGTCGATTGAATTTCGCGTGCTGGTTAGCACATCCGAATCCGTGAGTTGGGCTACTCAGGACCGTTTAACTCTATGGGTGAATGGTCAGATGCTCGGGTCGGTGAATCTTGAATGGCCGTTTTCGACCCCAAGCGGACATCTAGGCTTGGCTGCGCAGACCTTGCAAACGCTGCATTGCCCAATGCGCATCGTCGAGAATCTCATCAAAGATAGCTTCCACCGACTGCACGGTATCGACAAACACTACGGATGGGCCATAGTCGAGCATGCCAAGACTACTGTCGCCCGTCCGGTAGGCCTGGGTGGTGAGCGCCCCCATCACATGCGGGCGGTAGTGTTCGAAGTCGCTAGTCCCTGTCACATCCAACGCTGCGACTGCTTTTGCGCTTTGGTTGTTCAGAACCCTGTGATGTTGCTGTAGGCCAGTCTTCACTACGACGCTATCGGTACCATCGCTCTGGACCAGCAGATCCTTGTAATAACGGTGAATCCACAACTCCTCCGCGACCAACATCCGAGAGCCCATCAAGATAGCGTCAGCCCCCATCATCAGGGTCGCCGCCAGTTGGCGACCTGTTCCTATTCCTCCGCCGATGACCAGTGGAATGGAAATCTCTTTCGAGGCATGGGGCGCCTGAACCATGCTGCTGATTCCATGGGTACCAGGATGGCCTCCACAGTCATTGCCGACAACGATGACTGCATCCACGCCAAGCCGTGCAGCTGAGCGCGCGTAACGGACAGCGGGGACTTTATGCAGGACTTTGATACCCGCATCCCGTAATGCTGGAAGAATCTTTTCCGGGCTTGCCCCCGAGGTTTCGACGCAGAGGACTTCTTCCTCGGCAAGAATCCTCACGTACTCTTGCAGGAGCTCAGCCGCCTCGGCTTGACTTGAAATGTAGAGGTTCACGCCGAAGCCCTTGCCGGAGGTCAGGTCACGGCACATCCGAAGTTGTTCACGAAGCGCGTCCGAATCCGGGAGGCCGGCGGCAGCAATGAACCCCATCCCGCCAGCGTTGACGACTGCCGCGACGTAGCTCGCGTCCGAGACACCGGGCCCCATTCCGCCGCAAAGGATGGGGTGGCGAATGCCGAGCATTTCAGTAATGCGCGTATTGAACAACGGGCTTCGCATATTGGCTCTCCAGTTCGTTGACGGCACAAGGGGGCAAGCCGATCCGGACGAAGGAAGTCAAATCCACTCGACAGTGCCACACATCACGGGAAGGCTAGAACCTTATAACTGAACAATTGTTCAGCAGTAAAGGCGAAGATCAGCTTTGGGTCGAAAGCAACCATTGGACTTTATGATTCAGGCTCAGTGCGAAATCTCCATACCGACCACCAGGAAGAAGATGGTCATCAAGCCGTCATTGATCCAAAAATGCAGAGATTGCGAGTAGACCCGCTCACCGAGCCCGAAGGTCAGCGGGGTGTGCCAAAGGCTTTCATAGCTTTCGGCAGCTGGAGAGTTCGCCCAGATCAGGGCGGCAACAGCCGCGAGCAGTAATACGATACCGCTGACGGCTTCGTTGTGCAGAAAGCGTTCAAGGTTGGCGAAGGCCCGCTCGGCCAGTTCCTGGGCGCGAGGCAATTCTTTTTTGCATAGTCACAGAGACTCCCGCATGGCGGCCCGACCTGCGCTGTTCGTTAACCTACCTCACTGCACCGTGCAGCTAGCACCCGCCGGTAGTCTTCAGAACAACGGGGACCAGATGAACGGCCACCTCGTGAGACGCAATGTCGAACAGGTCGTGCTGGGCGATCGTTTGAGATTTTGATCGGAGAACGTTACGGTTTATCTCCATTTCGAGCATGGAAGGTTCGGTGACCGGGCATTTGCCTGGCTGCTAGTCTTTGAGCAGGTCGTCGTGCCCGGCGACCTTGTGCTCATCGTCCCCAAAAGGAGAACTGCCGCAATGACTGCAGCCCCGAAGCCCAGGAGCACTCTCAATCCACCTGTCTTCTATACCAGCGCAATATTGATCTTTCTGCTGGTGGTATACGCCACGGCATTTCAGGAACACGCCCAATCATTGTTCGAGCAGGTTCAGCACTGGATCATCACGAACGCCAGCTGGTTCTACATTCTTACCGTGGCGCTGGTGCTGATCAGCGTGGTGTTCCTGGCAGTCAGCCGCTACGGCGACATCAAGTTGGGGCCGGACCACAGCGAGCCCGACTATCCCAAGAGCAGCTGGTTTGCCATGCTTTTCTCGGCAGGAATGGGTATCGGCCTGATGTTCTTCGGCGTAGCCGAGCCGGTCATGCATTTCACCACGCCGCCGGTAGGTGACCCAGGAACCGTCGCTGCGGCCCGTGAAGCGATGAAGATCACCTTCTTTCACTGGGGGCTTCACGCCTGGGCGATCTATGCCATCGTTGCGCTGATTCTGGCCTATTTCAGTTTCCGCAACGGTTTGCCACTGACCTTGCGCTCCGCGCTCTATCCGTTGATCGGTGAACGCATTTACGGGCCCATAGGCCATGCCGTGGATGTCTTTGCCATTCTGGGTACGGTATTTGGCGTGGCCACTTCGCTGGGCTATGGCGTGCTGCAGATCAACAGTGGTTTTCACCATGTGTTCGGCCTGCCGGTAAATGCCACGGTGCAGGTGATACTCATCGCCGCCACCTGTGCTTTGGCGACGTTGTCGGTGGCCAGTGGCCTGGATAAAGGAATCCGCATCCTGTCGGAGCTCAACCTGGGGCTGGCGGTCGTGCTGATGGTGTTCGTGTTGTTGCTCGGGCCCACGGTGTTTCTGCTGCAGACCTATATCCAGAATACCGGCGCCTATCTCTCGGACATCGTCAACAAAACGTTCAACCTCTATGCCTATGAACCCACCGACTGGATTGGTGGCTGGACCCTGTTGTACTGGGGTTGGTGGTTGTCCTGGTCGCCCTTCGTGGGGCTGTTCATCGCTCGCATTTCCCGAGGGCGAACGATTCGTGAGTTCGTCTGCGGCGTGCTGTTCGTACCGGCAGGGTTCACCCTGCTGTGGATGACGGTATTCGGTGACTCGGCGATTCACATGATCCTCAACGATGGCGTGAAAGACTTGGCGGCGGTGGTCGACCAGGACAGTTCCCTGGCGTTATTCGCGTTTCTTGAACACTTCCCGTTTTCCAGCGTGGTGTCACTGATCGCAGTGTTGATGGTAGTCGTGTTCTTCGTGACTTCGGCGGATTCGGGGGCGCTTGTGGTCGACATGCTGGCTTCTTCCGGAAAAGGCCATTCACCCCTATGGCAACGCATCTTCTGGTCGGTGAGCATCGGCGTTGTAGCGATCGCATTGTTGTTGGCTAATGGGCTCAAGGCCCTGCAGACGGCGACCATTGCCAGTGCCTTGCCCTTTGCGGTCATCCTTCTGGTTGCCATCTGGGGTTTGTTCAAGGCCCTCAGCCTGGATGCGACCCGCCGCGGTTTGCGCAACCAGGCATTGCCCGGCCCTCGACATACCCGGCACCCGCACGGCGGTTGGCAACGCCGTTTGCGTAATATCGCTATGATGCCGCGCCGATCGCATGTCAATCGTTTCATCGCCGAGGTGGTTCAGCCTGCCTGTGAAGAGGTCGCCCTCGAACTGCGCAAGCAAGGTTATGAAGTGACGGTGAGTGAGCGGGAGGACGGGCGCGTGACCCTTGAGCTTTCTCATGCCGGCGAGGGGCGCTTCCTCTATGAAGTGCGGCCGCGCGCATTCAATACCCCCAGCTTCATCATGCGTGATACCGAGGACGGCGCCGATGCCCGCAAGTACTTCCGTGCCGAAGTGCACCTGCGCGAGGGTGGCCAGGACTATGACATCATGGGGTGGAGCCGCGATGATGTGATCGGGGATATCCTGGACCAATACGAGCGCCACCTTCACTACCTGCATGTGGTGAGCTGAAGGCCTGTTTGCATTGCTCTGATCAGAGGGTCAGGGCAATGCCGCGTGCTGCGCCGCGCCTGAGGGCAGTTCGCAGGCCCAGAAATCCACGGCGGCGACGTCCTTGCTGGGCGGCCCCAGCCAGTAGGAAAGCGGCCGACACCCATCGGCAGTGCACACTTCATAGTCACCGGCTTCAGGGGTGCGTCCAGCGTGCAAGGGTTGCAGTGGCGGTAACGGGCGATGATAAACCCACGCGCCATCGCGAAGCTGGGCATCGTCCGGGATCTCCATGCCAGCACCGTTGCCGTGAACCCGTGCCTCCATCAGTATCAGGCCCGCGGGCGTCAGCCGATAGTCTTCTTCCCAGCGAATCTTCTCGATGCTGTGCTGCCAGGCCAGGGTGAAGTCATGCTGAATCACTGTGCTATCAAAACGTTCCGTCTCAAGGAGAAATTTTTTAACGCTGAAAACACCGCATGGTTCGGGCATCCATTTCCCTGCTCAGCACAGGCGTTCACGTCGATGGGTACGTGATAATGGGATTTGAATACGAATTGCTCCTATCTAGGCACTGCTCAAATTGGGGATGCAGATAATGCTTCCGGGGGCGTAGCACGAGGTTCGCTGGCTCTGTTTTCTGTGGGCATGGGAATACCTCGGAGCCAGCCTTAAGGCCGGCTAAGCTGAATGTGTCTGGAATAGGAGGAATGGCGATGACCAGAAAATTCATCTGCCTGAACTGTGAGGAAGAAACAGACGCTGAGTTGGTACACGACGAGGGATTGGACCGCCAGGTTTTCTTTTGTCAGCAGTGCGGGGCTAAGCATGTAGCTGTCATGGAGTCCCGTGCACCTGGCGGGCCACTAGAAATGCAGTTCCGGCTAGTCGAAGACTAGGCCGCTGCAGTTTGTCGGTCAGCCACGGGCCACGGGTCGTTGGCGCGCGCAAGGGCTGCCATTGGAAGTAGGCTTACGCTGTTGCCGCACATGTGCACCTGCTCGGTCTTGGTGAACGGCTTGCCGTCAGCGCCTTTGTCGATGATGTAGTCGACAGGGAAACCTTGGGCGCGGTTCCAGAAATGCAGCTACGCGCAGTGCACCGGCCTGGTCGAAGGGCCGTCTGTTCGCTTTTGCTGGATCGGTTTTCTGAGGGCAAAGGGATACCTCGTAAGCTCGACTACAATTTTTGAGGAGAGTTAGGGAGGTCATATGAACAGTGAATTTCGCTGTCAGAATGAGGCATGTGCAGCTACATTCGAGGGTCGTATCACGGAAGATCCTGAGTGGGATGACCTATTCGTAATCTGTCCTCATTGCGGTGCGAAGCACGCTGCGTTCGCAAAGCTTGGGCTTCCGGGCGGGTCTGAAACCTATCGATTCAAGCTGATGGCAGAATCGAGTTTAGGCCGCCTTCAATAGAGCTTCGATAACTGCGCTGCCCGGCCAGTGGCGGCACGGCCTTCCGGCCATGTACATGGTCAACCGGTGGTTGTCCGGGCGCCGGAATGACATAGCGGCCAAGGCCTCGCTGGCGATGAGCATCCGCATGCTGTCGCCTTCGACCAGTGCCCAGCGGTCTAGGGTGGTGATGGTGCCGATCGGCCGGTTGATGTCGCGCCCGGTAGTGCCGAAGCCCTTGCCATTGTAGGGCATGAAGAACCGGTCGCCGAAGCGCTGGCGTCCGTTGCGCACTCGGTCGAGTGTGGCCTGGACCCGGCTTGGTTTCTCGATCGGCGACCAGCGTCCGGCGTCAAGCTGGCGGCCGGTACGTGCCGCTCGCGCGGCAGCTGCAGCATCAGCGGTGCCTTGCTGCGCGTCAGCACCATGACTACCTCACTTTAGAACCAGCCACTATCATCCTCCAGCTCCCCCCGACACTGCTTGAGCTGTGCGCCGTAGACCTTCGACTGTTGCTCAACCTTGCGCGCCACCTGCATCAGCCAAGGTTTGCTGCGGTAGGTGCCCCGGCTGAAACCACCGCGGCCTTCGTGATAGGCAAGATACTGGTTGTAAGTGTCCCACTTGGAGATGCCCAGCTGCTTTTGGGTACCGGCGGTGTACCAGCCGATGAACATGATCGCGTCGTCGAAGTTATCTCGCGAGCCGCCATTGCCGGTGCCATCCTTGTACTCACCCCAAACTGGATCTTGGGCTTGTGCATAACCGTAGGCAGAGCTGACACGGCCCCAGGGAATTACCCACAGCAAGTAATCACGAGGAGGCAATGCATCGTGAACGAAGCTGCTTTCCTGCTTCATGATTGCCATCGCTACATGTTGCGGCGTGCCGTATTGCTGTTGCATCTCCAGCGAGTCTTCATACCAGTCGGGGTATTCGCGGAAGATATTGCACAGGTTGTTTTGATCTTTAGGTGGCGCAGTGGCGCAACCTATCATGATCACGCACATCAGCATCAACGCCCAGAGTCGCCCTTGTTTCATCCATCGCCCCAGCAAAAAATGAGGGCTTATTGTGCCCTTCGATTACACGCAGAGCCTGACTCGAAGCAGCTTGCGGTGAAAAGGGCGTGATGGTGTCAGATTTTCTCAACCTCTGGTAGGTAGCGGCACTGCGGCGACCCGACTTGCCCCGCAATGCGATGTGGCTGTTATTTGCAGGGTGTGACGATCATGGCGTTCTCCATGCATGCAGTTGGGAATGCCCTCTCTGTTCGGCGCTACAAAGGTAAGTTGCTGCCAGCCCGCTGAGAAACTATCTCACCTTGCGGGCGGCTCTGTCGTATCGCTCAGCGACAAGTCCTTAGGATAAACGGTAATGAACGCACTGATCGCGGGCGTATCCTGATCGTCGATACGAATCTTGGGTGTTTGAGAAGACCGGGTGATCTGCGAAGCAATGTTGGCCGCTATGAAGGCGTGCTCGATGTGCTGGCTACCCGGGCTGTTGTACAGCACCACATGAGCGCCCGTGGCGTCTTTCGTGTGCATCAAATGCTTTATCTGAACCCGTACGCCTGCTTTCATCATGGCTACAGCGATCTGCTTTGAGAACGCCAGTGCTTCGTCATCATTTTTGACGATGTTAAGCAGTACGGTTGGGGTGGCCTTGTCCTTGGCCAGCGCTACAGCCAATGCCTTGAACGCGGCCTGAGCTTGCGCCGTCAACTTCCTGGGTTGGAGGCGGGCTTCGATTTTCAGTCGGGCCTGTTCCTCTGCTGCCAGTCGCGCGGTCAACGCCTGGTTCTGTTGGATGAGCGCGTCGATTTTCAATTGAGACTGCGCGCTAGATTCATCGGCCTTGGGAATGAGTTGGCCGGCCTCTGCCATGGACCTGTCCGATTGTTTGATTTGGACGTCGGACATAAGTTGCGCCAAGATGACCGCGCAAGCAGAGATCAATGCGGCGATGATGGCGGTTGACATAGCAATGGCATGAATCAGGCTGGCATTCTCGGCTGAAATCTCGGGCATTAGCTTGCTCTTGAAAGTTTTGCTTTTCATGGATTTGCGTTTTAGAAGGATGCGGCAGATTGCCATAAACTTTCGAAGCAAGCGAATTTTGGCGTCGTCACATGGGGTGACTAAGGAAGGCATGACGAGCGCCTTAAAATGAGGGCTCTGTCTTACTGGTGTGCGCATCATCCAATAATGTGCTGATCAATTCATCGGGGCTGTAGCGTGGATAAGTGCACCCGTGCTGACGCGCGAACTGAATCGAGGGTGAAGGCTAAAGAAATAACGGTTTGCGACCCAAAGCGGCTACCCCTGTCGAAAGTTCTGTTGCCAGCGCCGGCCTCATCGCCGGCAAGCCGGCTCCCACAGAAGTATCACCAGCCTCCAGTCTTACGTTGTGCCTGTGGGAGCCGCGCTTGCCGGCGATGGGCCGCGAAGCGGCCCCACCATCCAGATGCTTGCAATGACTACATCCGGCGCGTGCTGCTCAAGCTGGCGTAGTCCTGTACGTCGTGGCGATGTCCTCAGGCAGGACAGCGCGCCACAAAATCATTGGGTGGCGCTTCAACAAGTTCTCATTGGAGTAAAGCGTTCGTCGGGATTTCGACAGGTCTCGTTCATTTCTGCGCAGGCGGCTTCTGCCAGTGTCCTCGTCGGATAGCTTGGCTTGCGTCGCATTTTTTCTTGGTTGTCGTAGATGTCGAAGCCCCCGGATACGGTATTGGCGTAGAAGCGAGCTCCTGATTGAAATGAGTCTTTCTCGATAGGTACGGCTGGAACGATAACGAATCTTCTTTGCATCTTTCGTGCCTCCCCTGGCATGAGGCTCAGTATTAGATCTACACAGGGAAGCCATCAAGATGACTCATAGAGTATTTTGGAATGACATTGAGAGCGTTCCGAATTCGCCGTGAGCTAAAAGGTCAAAACAACCCGACTGGGAGGCGATTTAGCACGCGGCATCGCGCCGACCCTGAGTCCGTTGTTGGTGGGCTAGGCTGAGAAATCGACTGACTGTGCGACGCCGTCGAGCCACAAGGGACACGATCACTACCCAGCTAGGCGGGCGCCTCTGACGTGCACTAACTTTGGTGTTGATTAGGTATGTAGGTGCGGCGGGATAGAGAATGGGCTTGTCTATTTCACAATGCCTCTTTCTTGATATTTCCGCAGAAAATATCGATGTTGCCGTCGGCCGGTGTTGTTCGGACAACAATAGAATATTCATCGGCAAACAACGCCGACATCATGACATTTGCGGTTCTTGAGTACGTCCATGTACGCGTTCTTGCCATGCGATCGGTGTCAACGCGATCATTCATTGCGTATGCCATTGGCCCGGGTTGCTGGCAGCTACCTTTGTTTATGAATGTGTAGAGGCGCAAGGGGAGGGTGGTTCCATTCGGAACTCCACCGATGAAGAACGTGAAGCCGGTCTGTGTGTCTTGGCTGCTCAGCGTGACATTGGCGATTTGTCCTGTATTTTGCCGAGTAGCATCAAGGGTAAGCGTTACCACTTGATTTGACGATGTTGCGCAGCCCAGGATGCTTGTAATGATTATTGAAAGGGCTAGTCGAAATTCGAGGTTCATTGTCGACGTCCTATTGGAGAAGACCCATAAAGGGTAGCTCATGAACAGCAGCTTCAGCGCTCCTGTACGACGCACGTCATTCGCAGCCCAACGCCAGCTTCAATCTACCCAGCGCCAGAGCGGCTCATCTAACAACCCAACCCCGCGCAGCTGAGTCTGGCCCTGGTTCTTCTCCAGCTCCAACACATTGCAACCGTCACATGCCCGCAGCGCCTCAATCAACGGGGCACTGTGAGACACGACCCAAACCTGGCTACGACGAGAAGCGCGAATGATCAGTCGCGCTAGGGCAGGCAACAGGTCAGCATGCAAACTGGTTTCCGGTTCATTGAGCACCATCAGTGACGGCGGCCGTGGCGTCAGCAGCGCAGCCATCAACAGCAGATAACGCAGCGTGCCATCCGACAATTCAGCGCCACCCAGCGGGCGCAGAAGCCCATGCTGGTGCAGTCGCACGCTGAACAGCCCACCCGGTGGCGCATCAATCTCCAGGCGACTACCGGGAAACGCATCATCCAGTGCTGCCATGAGGTCTTCAACCTCACCAATCTCGATGATGGTCTGCAACGCCGAGGCAAGGTTGCGTCCGTCGTGATGCAGAACCGGCGAGCGCGTCCCCAGCTGCGGTTGACGACAGGGCGCATCGCGGTCGATGCGCAAGTGATCGTAGAACCGCCAGCTGTTGATGAACGCCCGCAGCTCTCCGATCTCCGGCGCCTGGCGTGGGCGGCCAACGATGTTGAAAAAGCTCTCACAGCTATCGGCATGTTGATCCAGTACCGTCCAACCGTTTCCCTCCCGGGCACGAACCATCGCGTTCTTGCGCTCTACCAGCAAGGACGATGGCCGGTACGCGCCGGCACCCCAGATGGCTTCGGATTTGATCTCGGGGTCGAGCATGAAGGCGGTGGGATAGGGCAGGGGAATCGGCAGGCCGAGCGAGATGGCAAAGCCGAAATCCTCGGTGGCGAAACCGAGGCGCAGGCGTTTGGCTTCGCTCGGATGCTGGCCTTGGATGGGCACTTCAGCGCGCTTCATGCGCTGGCTCATCTCAGGCCCGGCCCACCAGGTCGAATCCAGTCCGCCTTCACGGGCAAGCGCTTCTATCACGCCACCCTGGGCGGTTTCGGCGAGTAGGTGCAGGGCTTTGTACAGATTGGATTTACCGCTGCCGTTGGCGCCGGTCACCAGGTTGAGTTGGCCTAACGGCAGCACAAGATGGTTGATCGAGCGGTAGTTGCCGATGGCGAGGGTGGTGAGCATGCGGAGCGTCCCAGCTTGAACTGAGTGATCGATTGTGGCCGAACTGGGCCTGCCTTACTACTGATCAACACGGTTTCGGGAGTGAGGGGAGTTCGTCTTCAAGATGGTCAAATAGCGCACTTACCATTGTGTTGAGGTGGGGGGGATGCATGAGTGAGTTGTCCTGGGTGTCGGCGCTGGGAGTTGGGTTGTTGGGGCCGCTTTGCGGCCCATCGCCGGCAAGCGCGGCTCCCACAGTGGGGGCGCGCCGAGTGGGGTGGGGCTTCAAGGGGGTTTCATCATGCCCAGTTCAGCATCGTCGAGCAGGGCCTTGGCCAGGGCGCAGAGGTAGTGCGAGGCCCAGAGTAGTTGGGGTTTGTCTTCGATCAGGCCGTCGATGGACAGGTCGCGGGCATAGCCCATCAGTTCTGAGGCCTGTTCGCGGGCACTTTGGCAGGGGATGCCGGGTTCGATGCGAAACAGTGGATGGGTCTGGTTTTCACCTTGGAAGAAGGTGGTTTTGCCGACAGTGAAATGGGTGTCTTCGGTGGCCATTGTTTGATCTCCCTGAAGTTGTAGGTGCCTGGGCTGGCCCTATCGCCGGCAAGCCGGGCTCCCACAGGTTTCACTGATCGCCTGAGGGTCGTCTACAACCTCAGGGCGGTGCTGTGCGAGGGGGCAAGCCTGCGAAAGGGTCAGGCCAGGCGGATCATGATGCGGATTAATGCAGTGTCTGCGGATCGGCTGGCTTTTGTATTTGAACCAGTGCCGACTCGAGCAATTTGCGCAGGGCTTCAAGCTCGTGCATTGACGCCATGATCAACAAAGACACGGGTGATTTGGGCTGCATCAACATCGCCTGTTGGGCAACGACTTCCGCGCAGAGTGCGTAGTCAGCGGCCACCATCAGCGTGTCTTCGAGAGAGTGAGCGTTGTGAGGCGGATCGGGAACGATCTTCAGCATGGTGTGGCTCCTGTCGTAGTTGAGCAACCACCAAACGCGGCTAAACGAATAGGTGGCAGCTGTACGCGGGTTAGCCGACCGGGACGTCAGGCACCCGGCGCACCTTAAGGTGCCCCACGCACAGCCGCCATAGAGGCGCGAATGCCGATTGCTCGGTATTGCACGGCTGTGGTGTCCGACGTTTTTTGGGCGGCTAACCCAGTCGCTGAGTGACAACGACGTGCCGAGACTAGAGTCCACTTTTTGCGTGCGCAACGAAAAACAGGCATCGGCAGTATCTTTGGGAAATGTCCTACAAGAAAGAAGCTAAATCTGATTTTTTTAGCCGTTAGGCGTAACAACATGTAACGCGTGAATAGGGGTAAGGACTACGAAATCAAAGTGCGGCCTTTCTAGGCCGCACGCTCGTCATTGTCCCGGTTCTTTACTGCTCAAGAATAAACGCCGCCAGCTTTTTCAAATCATCCGCTTTCAACTGCGCAAAAGCCGGCATGGGCACATTGCCCCACTTGCCACTGCCGCCTTGCTGAATACTGGATGTCACTTTCTCCAGCGCCTGTGCGTCGCCGGCATATTTGGCTGCCACCTCGTGATAAGACGGGCCCACAACCTTGTGATCAATGGCGTGACACGACAGGCAGGCATTGTTCTGCAGCAACGACATGGCATCGTTTTTTGCAACAGGAGTGGCCTCGGTTTTTGATGGATAAGAGGCAGCTTGCACCCCGGCGTCGCTGGTCTGGGCAGAACCGTAGGTCGTGGCCAGGTAGGCACCGATGATGCTCACATCTTCATCGCTGATCGGAGCGCCATACGTGTTTTTCATCTTGCCTGCTTCTGCCGTCCATTGTTCCAGACTCATGCCTGGCGGTTGGAAGTTGATGTAGTCGGCAGAATGGCAGGTTGAACATTTCTGTTGTGCCAAGGCATAACCCGGCAGCGAACTGGGTTTGAGCGCAGCCGTTTCCGGAGGCAATTTGATCGTGAGCGGTTCTGCCTGCGCCGTGGCAATCCAGCAAGCCTGCGTTGCAAAGAGCAAGGCGGGCAGGAATGTGATGCGATTCATGCTACCCCCTCAGGCAATGGTCACGTGGGTTGTTTCCACGACGTTGCGGCGGTAGCCGCCAGGGTTCCAGTCGGCTCGCAGTGGTTGAGTTTCCCCCGCGTTACTAGAGGCCCGCACCATCAGCTGGGTCGCGCCACGGTGGGCGAAGTTGATCGGCAGCGTCCACTCACGGAAAGAGAAGCGGCCAAGGTCCTGCCCAAGTTCGGCTGCGCGCCACTGCTTGCCACCGTCGATCGAGACCTCCACTTTGCTGATCCCGGCACCACCATCGAAGGCAATGCCCTTGAGCATTACGGATTGCTCTCGCGGCAATACATCGCCGTGGCTAACGCTGGTGATGAAGCTGCGCACGGGCAACTTGGAAATCGGCCGTGTCTTGGCCGGCGTGGTACCGGGGGCGACGCAGAGGCAGTCGTTGTCTGGCACGCGGTAGCCCTTCGCCATGAAGAACCCCTCATAGGTGTGGTCGAGCACTTCGATTTCACTCAAGTGCTTGACCCAATAGGTGCCGAAATAGCCCGGCACCACCAGGCGTATGGGATATCCATTGAGGAAGGGTAATTCAGCGCCGTTCATGGACCAGGCAATCATGGGTTCCCCGTTCATGGCATGGTCGATATCCAGGGCCTTGGTGAAGTCTGGCGTGCTTGAAAGCACAGGCTTGTCGAGACCGTCGAACGTCACCTGCCTTGCCTCGGCTTTCACGCCTGCTTTTTCCAGAACGGTCTTGAGCGACACGCCCACCCAACGGGCGTTACCCATCGATCCATTGCCCAGCTGGGCCCCGAATACGCGAGGCATCGAGAACGCTCGGCTGTTGCCCGAGCATTGGTTCACGGCCACCACCGCTATCGGTTCGGCGAGTGCCTTGAGCTCGGCAAGGGAGAGTGACAGGGGGGTATTGACCGAGCCCTTGATCGTCAGGCGGTAGGTATCCGGGTCAATGCTGGTAGGAAAGTTGGCCAGGTGGTAACGGACAAAGAAAGCGTCATTCGGGGTGATGGGGCCCTCGTTGAAGACGCGGAACGGGGTTTCGAGATGTGGGGGGCGAGTGCTTACTACGGTCAGCGGTCTTTTTTGCGGGTATTGCACCAATGGCCGTGGGCCTGCGGCAACACTGACGTCCTGGTCTTTTTCCTCGGCTGTCTTCGCCAGGCTGGCTAATGGACTGGTCGCGACTGCGAGGGCGAAGGCATCGCGCAGCACACGCCGGCGACTGAGGCGTGCGCCATCAATAAAACTGAGTTTCATCCAATATTCCCTTTGATTGCTTGGGATGCGTTTGATTGCCTCCCGCCAGGGAACAGGGGCGCGCATCCGGCTTTGCGTAACGGTTTATCGTTACCGAGCGATTCAGTATCCACATGTATCGCTAGGATGCTTTTCATTCGGCGTCATTGACTTCCCATTCGATGACAACAGAGGGCGGGCGAGGATGGTTTTGCTAACGCTCCGAGAATCCAGCGTGGAGCTTGCGTAGCAAGAATGCCGCTTGACTTAGCATGGCCGCATGACAGATTATTTTTCGATCCTGTCATTCCTGCGCGTGTTGGGGAGTGATGCAGAAGCCCGACATAGCGTCGGGCTTTTTCATTTTGGGGACAGGGACACGGTTCAGGGTGTGTTAATTGCTACGACGAACCAGAAGGAAGCTGTCCAGAGTGCTGAAGAAGTGGTTCTTGTACATTTCCGTTGCAGGTGTAATGGGAACCTCCAGTCGTGTCATGGAACACATCTCATTGTGGAAGCCTTGGCACTTGGTCAAGAGCATTGTCGCGCATTGGGTCGTTACCTGAGGTCCGCGTGTAGAGGCCGGCCGCCCGCTATATCGCCTATAGCCCCACGGAATCCTTCTGTTCGAGCACTGCAGTGCTCAACACTTCCGTTTGTTCCGCGGATCCAGCTTGCACATTCACGTTCCCAAGCGACTTGTTCGCCACGCCAAACGGCACATGCACCATCGGCAAATCCCCCGCGGCGGACATCAAGTGACTGCGCTGGTCATCGAAGAACATGTGCGGCTTGAGAATCGACAGCACCCGGTCTTTTTCCATGCCGCCCAGAAAGAACGACTCATCCGGTGAAACGCCCCAATTCTTCAACGTCGTCACCACCCGTTCATGGGAGGGTGCATTGCGCGCCGTGACGATGGCGATGCGCAGAATGCGTTTGTAAGTCGGGTCCTGCGCCAGCTTGCGGTCTTCGAGCTGGCGGATCAGCGAGAGCTTGCGGTAAAGGTCCGCCAGCGGCCCTGGCTGGTGTGGAATGGTCTTGCGCGCCTGTTCATGGGCCTGGAATTCGGTCAGGTCGAGGCGCTGCTTGTACACGCTTTCCGCTTCGTCATCGGCAATCACGCCATCGAAGTCGAAGGCCACGCGCAACTCCGTATCGATCTCGTCGTCGTAGATACGTGTCGGCAGTACCAGGCCGGCCGGGTAATTGGCATCGATGGCGCGTTGCACGTCGCCTTCATGGGCACTTAGAAACAGTGATGCATTGAAGGCGGGAATGTACTCGTAGGGCGAACGGCCGGACATGAACGCCGCACGGGTAATGTCCAGGCCGTAGTGGTCGATCGAGCGAAACACCCGCAGCCCGGTTTCTGGGGAATTGCGCGAGAGCAGTACCACTTCCACCGGCAATTGCTCGGGAAAGGCTTTGTTGATGCTCAGAAAGCGGCGGATGAACGGAAAAGCGACGCCTTTGGGGAAGGGGACGTCGAGGTGCTCTTGCTGGTGCTCCCGATAGGCATCGACGCCTTCCGATTGGTAGATGGCGTCCGAGTCGGTCAGGTCGAACAGGGCGCTGGAGGCCACGCCGACGACGAGTTTCTGTTCGATGGGGTAGGGCATGGAAGGTTTCCCTGGGTGGATGCGTAAATAGGTAAACACAGTGTCAGGGTAAAAGCGATGAGGGTCGGATCGCCCCATCAGGCTTCGGGGACCAGCCCCAGCAGCAGCTGGACCTGACGTTGCAGTTGGCTCACATGCTCCCGTTGGGCGCGAAGCTCGGAGCGCAGCTCGCTGTTTTCCTGTTGGTGGATCCGCGCGGTGCGCTCCAGGTCACGATCACTTTTCAGCAAATTCCAGATATCTCCCATCCGAGCGTGTTGCAGGCCTTGCACCAGCAGGCAGGTGCCGGTGACGCCCAGCAAAATGATTTCGAGTGCTTCCATGGTGAGGCTTCCTGAGTAGTGGCTTATTGCCGGTAGCCAGAAAGATATGTCTAGTAAAGCGACATGTCTATAGTGGTGACTTGTACAGGTAAATGATTGGTACAGGTTGAGCAGGGTTCGTGGCGAGCCGTTTGCCAGAAGGAGAAAGCGTTTTGATATCGCAGGGTGTGGCGCAGTCGCCGAATACCGTGGCTTGGGCATGCTCGAGGGCCCTTGCCCCTCTGCCTGGCGCGCGGCGCATGGATGTGTCGATTTACTTTACAGGTGAACTGCAATTTGCTTTGCGCCTTGCCAGACACGTAGGATTTGACGACACGTCATTTGACTGAGCAGATATGGCTGCTCCTTACAGGATCCTGGATGAAACGCGCCCAACACATGCAGCAAACCCGCTGGGACCTGGCCTTGCGCTACCAGCTGATCGAAACGGTGGTCTGGTGGGAGGGGCGGCTGACGACCAACCACTTGATGCAGAGCTTCGGTATCAGCCGGCAGCAGGCTTCCAAGGACATCAACACCTACATCACCGACTACGCGTCGGAGAACCTGGTCTACGACAAGCAGATAAAAGGCTACGTGCCTACCGAAGCGTTCAAGCCGCTGTTCATCGATGACAGCGCCAGTGCCTACCTGGATCTGCTCAACCAGAACAACGCGCGTGCGCCGCATATCGAAGGCTTGGCCTTGGCCTATGGGCACACTGAAGTGCTCAAGGTCCCTGACCGGTCAGTGCAGCCCGAAGTGCTGCGACCGTTGCTCAAGGCCTGCCGGGAGAAACGGCGGCTGGATATCGACTATGTGTCCTTCAATAGCCCGGAGCTGGAGGGGCGTACCATCGCACCGCACACCCTGGTCTATACCGGGATGCGTTGGCATGTGCGGGCGTACTGCGAGAAAAACCGCAAGTACCGCGATTTCGTACTCAGCCGTTTCCGCGGTGTACCGCTGCTGCGCGATGAAGTCACCGAGAACGGCATGGAACACGATACGGAATGGAATTCGCAGATCGATGTGATCTTCAAACCGGACGAGCGCCTGACGCCCGCGCAACGGGCCATTATCGAAGTTGACTACGGCATGCTCGAGGGGCGTCTCGTGGTGCCTAGCTCATTGGCGTTGGCCAAGTATGTCGTCCGCCGCTTCCACGTAAACCCCAGTGTTCATGACGCCAGGCCCGAGGCCCAGCAACTGGTGCTGGCCAATCGGGCAGAGCTCAAGCCGTGGTTGAGCCTGGACTGAGCGGCCGCTTTTTGACCTGAAGCAATCCCTTCGTCCAGATCGCCTCTATGCTGAACCCTTCAACTCAAGCTCACTCAGGTAAACAAGGAGGCATTCATGAAAGCTGCAGTTGTTGCCAAAGGGCGTCGCGTCGAGGTGGTGGAAAAGACACTGCGGCCGCTGGCGCACGGTGAAGCGTTACTGAAAATGCAGTGCTGCGGCGTATGCCACACGGACTTGCATGTGAAAAACGGCGATTTCGGCGACAAGACCGGCGTGGTCCTGGGCCATGAAGGCATTGGCGTGGTGGTCGAGGTCGGGCCAGGTGTGACTTCGCTCAAGCCGGGCGACCGGGCCAGCGTGGCCTGGTTCTACCAGGGCTGCGGGCACTGCGAATACTGCAACAGCGGCAATGAGACGCTGTGCCGGGAAGTGAAGAACTCTGGTTATACCGTGGACGGCGGCATGGCCGAGGCCTGCATCGTGGTGGCGGACTATGCGGTAAAAGTGCCGGACGGCCTCGATTCGGCAGCGGCCAGCAGCATCACCTGCGCCGGGGTGACCACTTACAAGGCCGTGAAATCGTCCAATATCCGCCCGGGGCAGTGGATTGCCATCTATGGCCTTGGCGGCCTGGGCAACCTCGCCCTGCAATACGCGAAAAACGTCTTCAATGCCCGGGTCATTGCGATTGATGTCAATGATGAGCAGCTGGCGTTTGCCCGTGAGATGGGCGCCGACCTGGTGCTCAATCCTCGCAGCGAGGATGTGGCGAAGGTCGTTCAGGAAAAGACCGGCGGCGCGCATGCGGCCGTGGTGACGGCAGTATCGAAAAGCGCCTTCAACTCGGCGGTCGATGCGCTGCGAGCAGGTGGACGGCTGGTTGCCGTAGGCTTGCCGTCTGAAGCCATGAGCCTGGACATCCCGCGCCTGGTGCTCGATGGCATCGAAGTGGTCGGGTCATTGGTCGGTACTCGGCAGGACTTGATCGAGGCCTTCGAGTTCGCCGCGCAAGGCAAGGTGGTGCCGAAGGTGACGTTGCGTCCGGTCGAAGACATCAACGATATTTTCGAAGAGATGCTCGAAGGGAAGATCAAGGGCCGCATGGTCATCAACTTCGAAGGCTGACGCGATCCCCTGTGGGAGCCGGCTTGCCGGCGATAGGGCCCGAGCCGGCGCCAGCCTTCCCTGGCCTCATCGCCGGCAAGCCGGCTCCCACAGGGACACCAGTGCTTTCACAATCCGCCCGTCAACGGCCACTCGACGGCCAGGCGGATCTGGTCGCCATCCAGCTCCGCCTGTGCCGTGTTCCCCCGATGCAGGTTATGCCGCAGCGAGAAAGCCGTGCCTTTGGCCTTGCCGCTCTGCACCACATAGCGTGCCTCCAGGTCTCGCTCCCAGTGCTTGCCGCCCTGGCCATAACCCAGGTAGGCATAGCCACCACTGGGGTCGACATGGCTGCCATCGATATCGAACCCGCGCACATACAGTGCCGTCAGGTTCAAGCCTGGCACCCCGTACCCCCCCATGTTCAGGTCATAGCGCGCCTGCCATGACTTCTCGTGCGGTGCGTTGAAGTCGGACATCTGCACCGCGTTGGCAAGGTAGATCGCCCCACGGGTCACGTAGTCGAACGGGGTATCGCCGTGCACCTGCTGCCAACCGAGACTGACGCTGTGCGGCCCCTGGCTGTAGCGCGAGACCAGGCTCCAGGTGGTGTTGTCGATGCGTCCGGACAGGGCCTTGCCAGTGTCGGTGGTACGGTACAGGTTCAGGTCCAGGCTCAGGCTGCGGCGGTCGTCCAGTGCGTGGGTCAGCGTGCTGCCGAGGTAGTGCTGGTTCCAGGTGTCTTCATAGCGGGAGGTATACAGACTGCCGGTGAACGCGGCGCCGGGGTTCCACACCAGGCCGGCGAGGTCGAAGGTATTGCCCTGGCGGCCGTTGGAGTAGTTCACCACGAAGCCCTGATCATGGCTTGAGGCGTTACGGTCGGTGCTTTCGTTGAAGTGCCCCGCGACCAGTTTCAGCGTGTCGATTTCGTTGCTGGAGAAGAAGAACCCGGTTGCCGTTTCCGGCAGCAGGCGGCTGTCGGATGAGCTGAACACCGGCGTCTTCACCCGCTGCTCGCCATAGGACAGCACAGTGTTGGACAGGCGCAACTTTGCCGCCGCGCCGCCCCGGCTGTACTCATTCTTCGGGTGGCCGTCATTGTCCACACCGAGCAGGCGCGCCTTGCCCGCCCGGCCACCACCGCTGTCGAGCTGTACGCCCAGGTAGGCATGGGCATCGATTCCCACGCCTATCAAGCCTTGGGTAAAACCGGACTGCAGCGTCCCCATCAAACCGTAGGCCCATTCTTCAGCCAGGCCATTGCGTTCGCTACGCGGCTTGTAGGCATTGCGGGCGGCACTGTTGCGCCCGCCATGCTTGTAGTCACGCTGGTCGTACACGGTGCGGTTGAGCAAGCTCCAGTTACTGTCTTCGACCAGCCCACGGCTTTGCGATTGCACCGATTCGGCAAGCGCGGCAACGGGCAGTAAAGCGCTGGCGAGCAGCAGGGCTGTGGAGCGCATGGGGCAGCTTCCTGGTTCAGGGGACGCGAAAACGCAGGAAGCGCGCGCCGTCGAAGGGATCGGTGAGGTAGTGGCCGTGCACCCCAAAGGTGCTCAGCAGGCGTTCGGGGGTGAGCACATCCAACGGCTTGCCCAGGGCAACCAGGCGGCCCTGGTCGAGCACTGCCACGCGGTCGCAGGTCAGCGCCTGGTTGAGGTCGTGCAGGGCCACCAGGGTGGTGACCGGCAACGCCTGGACGCGGTGCAGCAGGCTCAGCTGATGCTGGATATCCAGGTGGTTGGTCGGCTCATCGAGCAGCAACACCTGGGGCTGCTGGGCCAGGGCACGGGCGATGTGCACGCGTTGGCGTTCGCCACCGGACAGCGAGCCCCAGAGACGTGTGCGCAGGTGCGTGGCATCGAGGTCGGCCAGCGCCTGCTCGACGATGGCGCGGTCCTCGCGGGAAAACGGTGCCAACGCCGACAACCACGGCGTGCGCCCCAGGGTCACGGCGTCGAATACGCGAATGGCATCGAGGGTGTCGGCTTGCTGCTCGACCAGCGCCAGGACCTGGGCGATACGCCGTCGAGGCAGGCGCGCGATAGGCTCGCCGAGCAAGTGGACGCTACCGCTTTGCGGGGTGCGCAGCCCGGCCAGAAGCTTGAGTAACGACGACTTGCCGGAGCCGTTGGGGCCGACGATGCCGAGGGTTTCGCCTGCCACCACGCTCAGGTCGATGTCACGCAGTACAAGGTTACCGGCCAACTGAAAGCTCAAGCCCTGACAGGCGAGAGGGGCGAGTTGCAGCGCTGTCATGGCCGTCATGGGCGTCCCCGGCGGCTGACCAGGATCAGCGCGAACACCGGTGCGCCGATCAGTGCGGTGACCACACCCACCGGAATCACCTGACCAGGAATCAGCGTGCGTGACAGCACGTCAGCGGCAATCAGAAACAGCGCGCCGCCCAGTGCACTGGCCGGCAACAGGCGGTTGTGGCCGGGGCCGAGCAACAGGCGCAGGGCGTGCGGAATGACCAGCCCGACGAAACCGATGGCGCCGACAATGGACACCATCACCGCCGTCACCAACGCCGCGCAGCAGATCAACAGCCACTGCGTGCGGCGCACGGCAACACCCAGCGAGGCCGCCGAATCGGCGCCGAAGGTGAAGGCGTCCAGGGCGCGGCGCTGCCACAGGCACACCAGCAAGCCGACTAGCGCTGCGGGCAGCGCTAGCCACACCGACGGCCAACGCACGCCGCTCAAGTTACCCAGCAGCCAGAACAGAATGCCGCGCGCCTGTTCGGCGGTGGCCGACTTGGTGATGAGGAACGCGGTGAGGGCGTTGAACAGCTGCGAGCCGGCGATGCCCGCCAGGATCACCTGGGCGTTATGGCTGCTCGGGCCGGCCGCACGGGCCAGCACCAGCACCAGGGCGAAGGCCGTCAGTGCGCCGATGAATGCACCGGCGGACAGGCTCAGGGCCGCACTGCCCAGGCCCAGCAGGCCGACCAGTACCGCACCGGTCGAGGCGCCTGCCGACAAGCCCAGCAGGTACGGCTCGGCCAGTGGATTGCGCAGCAGCGCCTGGAGGATCACCCCGCAGGTCGCCAGCCCGGCGCCGCAGGCGGCGGCGACCAGGGTGCGGGTCAAGCGGTAGTTCCAGACGATGCCGGCGTCGATCGGGTCGACCGGGTAATCGGCTTGCCACAGGTGGTTGGCCAGCACCTGGCAGACCAGCCGCAGCGACAACTGGGTTTCGCCAATGGCCGTGCCGGCCAGCACGGCCGCCAGCAGGGTCAGCAGGGCGAGGCCTGCGAGCAGGATGGCGAAACGGGGCTGCATGCTGGGCGATCTCCTATCGGACAGTTCACGGAAGGAACCCACGGACAGGCATCGCCGAGCCCCCGCACGCAGCGGGGGCAGCACCAATGGCCAATCCCGGACACCCCGCCGGTTGGTGAATGTAGGCCGGCAGGTCTCCTGACTGGTGCGTCGTCGCCCGGCTCCGGCCTTCCCGGGTCGGTTGACCCAGTGGCATCGATGGAGCGGGCTCGGCACCTACAGTTGCGGGGGCAGTTCCGTTTGGCACGCCTTGGGCGGGCCAGGGATTCCCTGTTAGTTCCATGGTGGAAACCGGCGGGCGGCATGGTAGACCATCAGGCCGCCGGGTGAAACGCTAAATCACAGGTACTTGAGCCAGGTGATATCGCGCCGGCGTGCCTTGAGCCGGGCAAATCCGCGCACCGGCAGGTACAGCGCCACGGCCAGCAGCGCGGCGGTGAGCCACACCGCGGCAATGCCGTCGAAGCCGAAGTAGTCGCCGTGGTTGCGCCCGAACAGGGCGACGCTGGCCAGGTACAGCAGCTTCAGCACGTACAGGTGCAGCAGGTAGAAGAACATCGGCGCCGCGCCGAACACTGCCAGGGCGCTGATCCAGCGGGCCTGCCCGGCGCGCTCGAAGGTACGCAGCAATAGCAGGCCGCAGCCCAGGGTCAGGGCCAGGAACAGCAGCGACGGTGGATACTTGGTGATGTTGAAGAAACTCATCAGGGTTTGGGTCACGGTCGGGAAGCCGCTCCAGGGGGCTTCGCCATAGCCGTTCTGGATGCGCAGCACCATGAAGCCGAGCAGGGCGATGACCCCGGCCAGCAGCAGGTGATACTGGCGTTGTTGCGCATCGCTACCCCGGGCGAACCAGGGACCGAGGCCATAGCCCAGGGCGATCACGCCGATCCATGGCAGCACTGGGTAGGAAGTGCGCAGGCGCAGGTTTTCGGAGAGCTCCAGCCAGCCACGGTCATGCAGGATCGCCCAGGGCACGTGCAGGGCGGACTCGACGCCGAAGTGCAGGCCATCGAGCAGGTTGTGCCCGGCCACGATCACGGCCCCCACGGCCAGCAGCGCGGGGCGCGGCAGCCACACCAGCAGCGACAGGGCGAGCATGCTGATGCCGATGGCCCAGATCACCTGCAGGTAGATGACACTGGGCGGCAGCTGGAACGTCCAGGCGAAGTTGACCAGGGTGAACTCCAGCACCACCAGGAACAGCCCGCGCTTGAACAGGAAGGCCGAGACATCGCTGCGGCCCTGGTATTTCTCGCCGTACAGCCAGGCCGACAGGCCCGTGAGCAGGACGAACACCGGCGCGCACAGGTGGGCCAGGGTGCGGCTGGCGAACAGCGACGGGTCGGTGGCGTCGATGGCCATCGGGTCGCTGACCTGGCGGTGCAGGAAGAAGGTTTCGCGCACATGGTCGAGGAGCATGAACAGGATCACCAGGCCGCGCAGGGCGTCGATGCTCTGCAGGCGCTGGGTGAGCTGGGTGGGAGTGGCGGCGGCACTGGTCATGGAAGGGGTCGCAGGCAGGAATGAATGTCAAATGAAATGTTATCTTATAACTTTTTGGGGTAAGCAGGGAAGTTGTTTTTGTGGTGTTCATGCGGGCCTTATCGCCGGCAAGCCGGCTCCCACAGGGACACCACCGGCTTTAAGAACGGTGGTGTCCCTGTGGGAGCCGGCTTGCCGGCGATAGGGCCGGTGCAGTCACCTCAAATCAGAAGCTGTAATCCACCGTCGCAAAATACGACCGCGGCGCCCCCATCACCCACTGCGTGCCGCTGAACGCCGAAGCCACATACTCCCGGTCGAACAGGTTGTTCACCTGCAACCCCAACCTCACATCCGGCAGCACCTGCCAGCCGATATTGGCATCGACCACGGTGTACCCTGGCGCACGCTGGGTGTTGGCAGTGTCGGCATAACGCTCGTCCACATAGCGCGCGCCCATACCCACTTCCATTTGCTGGCCGAATCCCTTGCTCAGCCACAGGTTGGCACTACGCCGCGGCACGTTGGTCGGGCGATTGCCAGCACGGTCCTGGGGCACGCCGCCGACCATCTCGTCGAATTCGTCATACTTGGCGCGCACCACCGCGGCATTTGCCGAAACCTGCCACTGCTGCGGCAAACTCAGCTCCAGCGTCGCCTCCAGGCCATCGGACGTCTGTTGCCCAGCTTGTTGCGGTTCATGGGTGAACGGGTCATCCACCAGCAGCTTCTTCTTGACGATGTGGTAGGCCGCCAGCGTCCATTCGCCCCGACCTTCCCAGAACCGCTGCTTGAGGCCCAGCTCGGTCTGCCTGGCCTCGGTCAGGTCGTAGTGCATCTGGCTCGGGCTGAGGCTGATCAGGTTGTTCACCCCGTCCTCGCTGGTGGAGTACTGGCCATACAGCGACAGGTTGTCGGTGACCGCGAACACCAGTCCTGCGCGCCAGTTGCCACCCTGCAAACTACGGTCACTGCGGGTGCCGTCGGTGAGGTTGTCGCGGTCGATATGGTTCTGGTCGCGGCGCACGCCGGTCACCAGCGACAGGCGCTCGGTCAGCTGCAGGCGGTTCTCGGCGAACAGGGCGAAGGTGTGGGTGGTGGACAAGGTTTGCGGGCGCGTGGGCGAATCGCTGTGGAACCAACCCGGCGCCGGCTGCCACGGGTCGATGTAGTCGCCGCCCACATCGTTGTAGGGCGCGTTGCTGTCGACGTTGAAACGCACCTTGTTGTACTCGGCACCGACCAGCGTCCTGCTGGTCAGGCCGAGCAGCGAATGGTCGAACGTGAAGGTCTGGCGGTCGCCGATCTGCTCCTGGTTGTGCCTGATCTCCAGGTAGCTCTGGCGCAGCAGCTGCTCGCGATCGACGTCCCAGCTGTAGTTCTCGGCGTTGCGCCAGTGGCGGCGGCTCTTGATGTAGTAGAGCTGGTTGCTGGCGCTGACCTGGTCGCTGAGGGTCCAGTCGGTGGTGAAGCGGGTCCATTCATCGTGGTAGCGCTGCACGTCGTTCTGGATGTTGTAGTTCTTCTTGCGCAGGCTGCTGCGGTAATGGCCGTCAATCAGCGGCGTGCCGTAGTAGTTGGCAGGCTCGGCATCGCCACGCTCATGGGCCAGGGTAAAACTCAAGTCGTCGCTGGCGTCGAAACGCAGCGCGGCGCTCAGGGCCAGGCTGCGCGAATCGGTGCGGTCGACCCAGCCGTTGCCGGCTTGCTGGTTCAGGGTGAGGCGATAGCTCAAGCGCTCGCTGAGGCTGCCGCCGCTGTCCAGGCCCAGTTGCTGGCGGTCCCAGGAGCCGTAGCCCAGGCGCAGGTGGTTGTGGATTTCACCGGCGAAGGGCTTTTTCGGGATGACGTTGATCACCGCTCCGGTGGCGCCCTCGCCATACAGCACCGAGGCCGGGCCACGGATCACATCGATGCGCTCGACCATCCACGGGTCGACCGGGAAGGTCTGGGTACCTGCGCCGGTGAACAGGTGCGCGCCGTCGAACAGGGTCATCACCGAGCCATGCCCGGTAAAGCCACGCGCCGACAGGCCGGTGCCGCCATCGCCCGGGTTGCCGATGAAGGTGATGCCCGGCGAGCGGGTCACGGCGTCCTGCACGGTGAGGTTATTGCGCTGCTGAATCTGCTCGTCGGTAATGCTGCTGGTGCTGGCCGGGGTTTCCAGGGCGCTCAGGTTAAGGCGCGAACCCGCCTCGGTCGGCGTGGCAAGGTCGACGTGCTGCTGATCGCGGGTATCGGTGATGGCTGTGGAGGGCAGTGCCAGCACCTGGCTGTCGTGCTCGTCGGCCAAGGCCGGGAAGGAGACGGCCAGGCAGGCCGCCAGAGGGTGAAGCTTGAAGAAACGGGACATGTCTTTCCACTACTGCAGGAATGAATGGATCCCGGTGGAAAACACGCAAAGGCGAACCGCGCACGCAGGCCGCGCACGCGGATACCGGCCTGCGCCCGCCCACCGCGGGTTGCCAAGTGAAGCTTCAGGCCGGTCTCCGGGCTTACGAGGGTCATGACGCCTTCACCTTCCCATGCAGGCGCACAGTGGTGTGTCGAAGGCGTCGCTCGCTTACCGTTGCGGGGGCAGCGCCGGACTTGTCGTGGACCACGACGCACCGGCTTCCCGTTTCACCCTGCGCGCGGCGGCGCAGGACACCTGAAACTGGCGCGCATCTGACCATTGGTCGGGACGCGCGTCAATCCTTTACCTGCGGCTGACGGTCAGTGGGCACCCGCCGCCTTGCTCAAATCGCTCTCTGCCCACTCGGTGTAGATGCAGGCATCGGCCACCGCCCAGCGCACTTTCACTGTGTCGCCCGGTTGCATCGGCATGCCGGCGGCGGACAGCGCTTTCACGGTCAGTTCGCTGCCGCCTGGCGTCATCACATGACAGGTCTGGCTTTCGCCGAGGAACAACACTTCGCCGACCTTGGCAATCACCTCGTTCCAGCCCGCCGGCAGCGGTTCGCGCGCGGCCTGGTCGACGGTCAGGGCCAGGGCTTTTTCCGGGCGCACCATGATGAGTGCTTCCTGCCCGGCCGCCAGGCCAGGTGTCAGGCGTATGGCCACCGATTGCCCTTCGAAGCTGCCGGCACCGTGGCTGCTGGCCTTGATCCGCAGGAAGTTCGAGTTGCCCAGGAACGAGGCGACGAAGGCATTGGGCGGGTTCTGGTAGAGGTCGTAGCCGGTGCCCAGGCCGACGATCTTGCCGTGGCTGAAGATGGCGATGCGCTGGGACAGGCGCATGGCTTCTTCCTGGTCGTGGGTGACGTAGACGATGGTGATGCCCAGGCGCCGGTGCAGCTGACGCAACTCGTCCTGCAGGTCTTCGCGCAGCTTCTTGTCCAGCGCGCCGAGCGGTTCGTCCATCAGCAGGATGCGTGGCTCGTACACCAGCGCGCGGGCGATCGCCACACGCTGCTGCTGGCCACCGGACATCTGCGACGGCTTGCGGTGGGCGAACTTCTCCAGCTGCACCAGCTTGAGCATGGCATCGACCCGCTTGTTGATCTCGGCGGCGCCGAGCTTGCGGATGGCCAGCGGGAAGGCGATGTTGTCGCGCACGTTCAGGTGCGGGAACAGCGAGTAGCGCTGGAACACCATGCCGATGTCACGTTTGTGCGGCGGCACGTTCACCAGCGACTGGCCCTCGACCAGGATCTCGCCGCTGCTGGGCGTTTCGAAACCGGCCAGCATCGACAGGGTGGTGGACTTGCCCGAACCGCTGGAGCCGAGGAAGGTGAGGAACTCGCCGTCCTGGATTTCGAGGTCCAGATTGTCCACGGCGGTGAAGTCGCCGTAGTGCTTGTTCAGGCCGCGCAGGCTGACCAGGGTCTTGTTGTGCGCGTTGTCTTTGATCACTGCACTCATTGTTGTTGTCTCCGGGCACTCAGGCGTTGACTTCGGTGCGCCGGCGCAAGGCGGCGGCAATAACCATGACCATCAGCGACAGGCCGATCAGCAGCGTCGAAGCGACGGCGATCACCGGGCTCAGGTCCTGGCGCAGGGTGGTCCACATTTTCACCGGCAGGGTCTGCAGGTCGGGGCTGGCCATCATCACGCTGAGCACCACCTCGTCCCACGAGACCAGGAAGGCGAACAGGCCACCGGCGATCATCCCCGGGCGAATCGCCGGGAAGGTCACCTTGAAGATCGCCTGCAGGCGCGACGCCCCGCAGATCACCGCGGCATCCTCGATCGACTGGTCGAACAGCTTCAGCGAGTTGATGATCGAGATGATGGTGAAGGGCAGGGCGACGATCACGTGGCTGACCACGAAGGCGAACAGCGTGCCGGTGTAGCCCAGCTTGAGGAACAGCGCGTACACCGCCACCGCGATGATCACCAGCGGCACGATCATCGGCATGGTGAACAGGCCGTAGAGCATCTCACGGCCGGGGAAGCGGCCGCGTACAAGCGCGAACGCGGTGGGCAGGCCCAGCAGCACGGCGAACACGGTGGTCAGTACGGCGACCTTGAGGCTGGCCAGTGCAGCGTCCATCCACTCCGGGTTGGCGAAGAACTGGACGTACCACTTGAAGGTCCAGCCCGGTGGCGGGAACACCAGCCACTGGGAGGAGCCGAACGACAGCAGCACGATGAACACCACCGGCAGCAGCAGGAACGCGGCGATGACCCCGGTGGTCAGGTACAGGCCCGTGCGCAGTGGGCGGCCCATGGCATTGGGTGACAGAAGCATGGCGGATTACCTCGCGTTGCCGACCGGGGATTCCGGCTGCAGCTTCAGGTACAGGTAGAAGAGCACCAGGGTGATCACCACCAGCAGTGCGGCGGCGGCGCTGGCCAGGCCCCAGTTGAGGAACGACTGCACCTGCTGGATGATGAATTCGGGCAGCATCATGTTCTGCGCACCGCCGAGCAGGGCCGGGGTGACGTAGTAACCGAGCGACATCACGAACACCATCAGCGCACCGGAGAACAGCCCCGAGCGGCACAGCGGCAGGAACACCTTCCAGAAATTGGTCCAGGGGCTGGCGCCGCAGATCGAGCCGGCCTGCAGCACCATCGGGTCGATGGCATGCATGGTCGCCTGCAGCGGCAGCACGATGAACGGGATCATGATGTAGCTCATGCCGATCACCACGCCGGTCAGGTTGTGCACCATCTCCAGCGGGGTATCGATGATGCCCAGGGCCATCAGCACCTTGTTGATCACCCCCGAGCTTTGCAGCAGCACCAGCCACGAGTAGGTGCGCGCCAGCAGGCTGGTCCACATCGACAGCAGCACGATGTTCAGCAGCCAGCGGCCCCAGCCCTTGGGCACCAGGGTGATCGCCCAGGCCAGCGGGAAGCCCAGCAGCACGCTGATCAGGGTGACCACGCCGGCCACAGAGAAGGTGTTGAACAGCACCCGCGCATAGGCCGAGTTGGCGAACAGCTGCTCGTAGTTGCCCAGCCCCGGCACCGGCTCCAGCACACCGCGCAGCAGCAGGCCGATCAGCGGGGCGAAGAAGAACAGGCCAAGGAACAGCAGGGCGGGCAGCAGGTTACGGCTGCCTTTCCAACGGCGGTTCAGCGGTTCGCGGCGAGGGGCCGCTCCCGGGGCGCCGGCGCCCGTGGGGGCACCTTGCGCGTTGTGCAGGGCGTTGATGGCGACTTTCATTTCACCAGCCACTCATTCCAGCGCGCGGCGATGGCCTGGCCGTTCTTCGCCCAGTAGGCGAAGTCCAGGGTGACCTGGTCCTGGGCGTAGGCGGTCGGCAGGTTTTGCGCGAGGTCTTTGTCGAGCTTGGCCACGCTGTCGACGTTCACCGGGGCGTAGGCGGTCTTGTTGGCGAACTCGGCCTGGCCTTCGGCGCTGCTGGCATTGGCCAGGAACTTCATGGCCGCGTCCTTGTTCTTGGCGCCTTTGGGGATGACCAGGAAATCGGCCATGACCAGGTTCTGCTTCCAGCTCACGCCCACCGGTGCGCCGTCTTGCTGCAGGGCGTAGACGCGGCCGTTCCAGAACTGGCCGAGCGAGGCTTCACCGGAGGCCAGCAGCTGCTGCGACTGGGCGCCGCCGCCCCACCAGACGATGTCTTTCTTGATGGTGTCGAGCTTCTTGAAGGCGCGGTCCAGGTCCAGCGGATAGAGCTTGTCGGCAGGGACGCCGTCAGCCAGCAGGGCCAGTTCCAGCACGCCGGGGCTTGGCCACTTGTACAGGGCGCGCTTGCCGGGGTAGGTCTTGGTGTCGAACAGTGCGGTCCAGTCCACCGGCTTGTTGGCGCCGAGCTTGCCTTCGTTGTAGCCGAGCACGAAGGAGAAGAAGAACGAACCGACGCCATGGTCGGAGACAAAGCGCGGGTCGATCTTGTCGCGTTGGATGGTATTGAAGTCCAGGGGTTCGAGCAGGCCTTCGCTGGCGGCGCGCAGGGCAAAGTCGGCTTCGACGTCGACCACGTCCCACTGCACGTTGCCGCTCTCGACCATGGCCTTGAGCTTGCCGTAGTCGGTTGGGCCGTCCTGCACCACCTTGATGTCGGTCGCCTTGCTGAAGGGTTCGGCCCATGCTTCTTTCTGGGCGTCCTGGGTGGTCCCGCCCCAGCTGACGAAGTTGAGGCTGTCGGCGGCCTGGGTGGCCTGACAAGCCAGGGTCAGCAGGCTGGCGGACAGCACTGCGGTTACACGTTTGCTCAACAGCATGGTTACGCCCTCGTTGCTTTTGTTATTCGAGGCGGGGCTGGGTGTGCGCCCGCCAACAGTATTCGGGGAGCAGCTCTGACAATGTGTGCGGTGGCCGTTTTTTGAGTCTAGGCGGTGGCCTGAGAATTCAAGGTCTACGGGATATCATATTATGGTATTCCAAACTTTTCGCAAGAGGGGGAGGCGACCGGCCATCACTCCGCGTGCGCTTGCTCAATTTCCAGAAGCTGACGCAAATCCTCTGTGGGAGCCGGCTTGCCGGCGATGAGGCCGGCGCAGGCAACTTGGAGGGGCTGTACGGGCCCTATCGCCGGCAAACCGGCCCCCACAGGGGGAACACCACAGGTTTCAATGGCCGTGGTGTATTTGTGGGAGGGGGCGCTCAGCCAACCATCCCCGGCTCGAACGGAATGCTCTGCACCACCTCCAGCTCATACCCCGCCAGCCCCGCATACTTGAGCGGCGGCCCCAGGTGGCGCAGCTTGCCCACGCCCAGGTCCTGCAGAATCTGCGCGCCAGTCCCGACCTCCGAATACACCTTCGACTGCCCACGCTGGTACGGCCGCACGGGCTGGGTCAGCTGCGGCACCCGCTCCAGCAGTGCCTGCGAGGACTCATGGTTGGCCAGGATCACCACCACCCCAGCGCCTTCCTCGGCCACCTTCTGCAGCGCCGCCCACAACGTCCAGTTGGCCGGCCCTGCGTACTCGGCCCCGACCAGGTCGCGCAGCGGGTCGATCACATGCACGCGCACCAGCGTCGGCTGCTCGCGGCGGATATCGCCCATCACCATGGCCATGTGCACACCGCCTTCGATGCGGTCTTCATAAGTCACCAGGCGGAACGTGCCATGCACGGTCGGCAGCTCGCGCTCGCCGATGCGCTTGATGGTCTGTTCGGTGCTCAGGCGGTAGTGGATCAGGTCGGCGATGGTGCCGATCTTGATGCCATGCTGGGCGGCGAACACTTCAAGGTCCGGGCGGCGGGCCATGGTGCCGTCGTCGTTGAGCACCTCGACGATCACCGAAGCCGGGGTAAAGCCGGCCAGGCGGGCCAGGTCGCAACCGGCCTCGGTGTGGCCGGCGCGGGTCAGCACGCCGCCTTCGCGGGCGCGCAGGGGGAAGATGTGGCCGGGCTGCACCAGGTCTTCGGGGCGGGCATCGGCGGCCATTGCCGCAGCCACGGTGCGCGCCCGGTCGGCGGCGGAGATACCGGTGGTGACGCCGCTGGCGGCTTCGATCGACACGGTGAAGGCGGTGCTGAACACGCTGCCGTTGGCCGGGACCATTTGCTCAAGGCCCAGGCGCTGGCAGTGTTCGTCGGTCAGCGTCAGGCAGATCAGCCCACGCGCTTCGCGGGCCATGAAGTTGATGGCCTGGGCGTCACAGCGCTCGGCGGCGATTAGCAGGTCGCCTTCGTTTTCCCGGTCTTCGTCGTCCACCAGCAGCACCATCTTGCCTTGCCGGTAGTCCTCGAGGAGTTCTTCGATGGTGTTGAAAGCCATGCTGCACGCTCACTGTGATGGGGGTGGATTTATGGTATACCATCATACACAAATAGTTTTGCAGCAGGAGAGCAGCGGATGAAAGCCTATTGGATCGCCCATGTGGACGTGACCGACCCTGAGCAGTACCAGCAGTACACACAGCGCGCGCCGGCAGCCTTTGCGGCATTTGGCGGCCGGTTCCTGGCCCGGGGCGGGCGTAGCGAGGCGATGGAAGGGCGGCAGACGCCGCAGCGCAGCGTGGTGATCGAGTTCGATTCGTATGAGCAGGCGGTGGCCTGTTATCGGTCCGAGCTGTATCAGGAAGCTTGCAGCCACCGACAAGGGGTGGCGAAGGCAGAGGTGATCATTGTGGAAGGGTTCGAGCCCTGAGCTGTTCTTGATGGCCTCATCGCCGGCAAGCCGGCTCCCACAGGGATCCCACCGTTCTTGAGGCCGGTGGTGAACCTGTGGGAGCCGGCTTGCCGGCGATGAGGCCATCACAGCCCCCACCGAGATCAAGCCATGCCCGGCAACTCATGCGGCCGCAAGTCAAACACCAGCACCTCTGCATCCTTGCCATTGCTCAGCTCCAGCATCCGCTCCTGGCGAACCCGCACCCCATCCCCCTCATTCAGCACCTGCCCATTGAGCTCGATGCTGCCCCGGGCCACATGCACATAGCCATGGCGGTTCTCCGGCAAGGTCAGGCTCGCCCGCTCCGCACCTACGAATAGCCCGGCATACACCCGCGCATCCTGGCGCACCTGCAATGACCCTTCCGCGCCATCCGGGGAAATGATCAGCCGCAACTTGCCGCGCTTTTCCTCGGCACTGAAGTGCTGCTGCTGGTAACGCGGCGTCGCGCCCTTCACGTCAGGCACGATCCAGATCTGCAGAAAGTGCTCCGGCTGGGTCTGGCTGTGGTTGAACTCGCTGTGCGCCACCACAGGGGCCGTATTTGGGTTTAACCCGAATGCAGCGCGATTTCCCCCTGAGACCCCGAGAACCTGGCCTGTTGTGTGAGTAGGGCGCTGCAATGATGGGAAAAAGCCGCTATAAAGCGGCTGACTGTCACCGCGAGCAAGACAATGAACCCCTACGAAGACATGCGCATCTTTGCCCAGGTGATGGAGGCCGGCAGCTTCACCGCCGCCGCCGACCGCCTGGGCATGTCCAAGCAATCGGTCAGCCGACGCCTGATGCAACTGGAAGAACGGCTTGGCGTGCGCCTGCTCAACCGCTCCACCCGGCGGCTGGACGCTACGCCGCTGGGCCAGCACTACTACCAGTCGGCACTGCGCCTGTTGGGCGAGGTGCAGCAGGTGGAGCAGGACATCAGCGGTCAGACCCAGGCCTTGCGCGGCACCTTGCGCCTGAGCGCACCGCTGTCGTTCGCCATGGCGCACCTGGGCTGCCTGTTGACCGAGTTTCTGCAACTGCACCCGCAGGTGGATGTGGAGGTGGACCTCAGTGATCGCGCCGTGGACCTGATCGGTGAGGGTTACGATCTGGCACTGCGCATTGGTGCGCTGGAGGATTCCAGCCTGATCGCGCGGCGGATCGCCAGTGTCGAGCGGGTGTACTGCGCGAGCACTGAGTATCTTCAAACGCGCGGTGTGCCGAAGCGGCCCGAACAACTGGCGGGGCATGACTGCCTGCCTTACGGGCATTCACGGCAGGTGCAGTGGCAGTTCATTCGTGCTGGCAAGGCGCAGGCCATTGCCGTGGCCGGGCGGATGCGCGCCAACAATGGCGAGTTGCTCAGGGACGCGGCGATAGCCGGGATGGGGGTGACCTATCTGCCGACCTTCATCGTTGGCCAGGCATTGGCCGATGGGCGCCTGGTGACGGTGCTGGATGACTGGGCACCGGCGGCGTTGCAGTTGTCGGCGGTGTATCCGCAACATCGGCAGGTGGCGAGGCCGGTACAGGGTTTTGTCGGGTTTCTGCGAGAGCGATTGGCGCAGCTTTAGTTGATCGTCAGCTGTTAGGCATGTCTGAACTTGAAGCCAAATGACATTGACCTCAAGGGCCCTATCGCTGGCAAGCCAGCTCCCACAGGTACCCCGCCGTTCTTGAAACCAGTGCTGTACTTGTGGGAGCCGGCTTGCCGGCGATAGGGCCAGTTCAGGCTATGCTTGCCCCATGAGCACACCTCCACCTCTACGCCAACCGTGCCCCCCTGGCGCCTGCGACTGCGGCCGAGAAAACCTGGCCGAGAGCCCGCCAGCGGCCCAACGCATCCTGCTGCTTACCCGGCAGGAAGAAAAACGCTTGGTCGAACGCCTGGAAAACGTGAAGGATCTGGAAGACCTGCAGCGCCTGCAGGTGCGGATGTTCGAGAACCTTGGCATTCGCGTGCGCATACAACCAGGGTTCAACGAGGTGCGCACCATGCGCGGCATCGTCATCGAGCTCGATGCCCAGCCGGGGCTGTGTCGCAAGACCCGGCAGTCGATTCCGGCGGCGATTCGGCGAGGGTTGGAACGCAATCCTGAGGTCGCGTTTCGGTTGCTGGATGCGCATGACTTGCTGCGGGATGCGTGAGGGCTGGCGGGTGTTCGGCGGGCTTTTTGGGTGGAGCGGATTCATCCGCGATGCGCCGCGCGGGCGGCGCTCGATCTCAACCCCACCGCAAGACTCAAATTGAGCTCCCTAATTTTTCCGAATCTTCCTACGTCTACCTGAGAGCCCTCCCACGCCAAGCGCGTACCGGCATCCCTCACTCAAGGAGACAGGCAATGACTTCCGTATTCGACCGCGACGATATCCAGTTCCAGGTAGTGGTCAACCACGAAGAGCAGTATTCCATCTGGCCCGACTACAAGGCGATTCCCAACGGCTGGCGCGCCGTGGGCAAGAAAGGCCTGAAGCAGGACTGCCTGGCCTACATCGACGAAGTCTGGACTGACATGCGCCCTCTGAGCCTGCGCCAGAAGATGGCCGAAGCCGCTGCCCAGTGACCCCCCTCAACCTGCTGTGCCTGCCGTATTCCGGTGCCAGCGCGATGGTCTACAGCCGCTGGCGGCGCAAGCTGCCGGCCTGGCTGCAGGTGCGCCCGGTCGAGCTGCCCGGGCGCGGTGCGCGCATGGCCGAGCCGTTGCACACCGACCTGCAGGCCCTGGCCCGGCAACTGGCCGCCGAACAACGCCTGGCCACGGCCGCGCCCTATGCGCTGCTCGGCCACAGCCTGGGCGCGCTGCTGGCTTTCGAGCTGGCCCACGAGCTGCGCGCGTTGGGTTGTCCGCCACCGGTGGCGCTGTTCGCCTGCGGCACGGCGGCGCCAACCCGGCGTGAGGGCTATGACGGCAAAGACTGGCGCGAGCCGAAGAGCGATGAGGCGCTGAAAAGCGAGCTGCGCGCGCTCAATGGCACGCCAGAAGAAGTGCTGGCCAACGACGAACTGATGAGCCTGACCCTGCCCATCCTGCGCGCCGACTTCCTGCTCTGTGGCCGTTATGCCTATCGTCAGCGGCCCGCGTTGTCCTGCCCGCTGTATGTGATGGGCGCAGATGCTGACCGCGCCAGTGAGGCGCAACTGTTGGCCTGGAGGCAGGAAAGCTGCGGCCATTTCACGTTGCAAATGTTCCCCGGTGGCCATTTCTTCATTCATGAACAGGAAGACGCAATCCTTGAGACATTGACCTTGCGCTTGCAATCCGCCCTTCAAGCAGCACCTCAGGTTTCTGTCATCTGACCGGGATTGCAGCGACATACGCGTGCGCGCCACACCGACTTAATGGCACCTCACTTGATCATGGCGAGGTACCTTCATGACGCTGCATCGCGCTGTTTCCCACCTTGGCTTGTTGAATGCTTCCTTGCCCCTGCCTGTTTGTTCCCCAAAAGGCTGTCGACTATTGGCCATGGGTAACGTGCTGTATTGCTTCTACTTTGGTGACGGCAATGAGGTGATGATGACCTCAAGGCTCGCGACGAGAAACTGGAGCGTCCCTGTCGATCTGAAGTTCCCGAGCCTTTCGGGTTTGCCAGCAGTCTATGGCTACAACGGACGCATTCATGTATTCACCAGTGCCGAAGCCAAAAACCCGATCACCAGTACCAACGGGTCGAAAGTACTGCACTGGCAATCTGGCGAGGACATTCGGATTCATTTGGACATGAGCATGACTGTCTTTGGCTCCCCATCCGTAGCCGAGCTCAATGGCAAATTGTATCTATTCTGGCGAGAACCTGGGAACGGCGGGATACGGTGGGGCAACTCGACGACAGGAATTGACTGGCTCCGTCAGGGGCATGTCCATCCGGAGGGGCAGAACCGACTGGCACGCTCGCCCTGGGACCCAGTCGTTTGTACCTACCAGCGGCTCCTGCATGTTTTCTACCAGAGTGCAGAGGGCTTGTCCTTGATCAGGTTCGACGGTGACAGCGGCTGGAGCCGTGGGCAACTACTGCTCGAAAAACCCTACCACTTCATGCCTGCCGTGTTTGTGCATGATGGCCTGCTGACGCTGGCATACGCCAACGTGAAATCCACTGATCCAACCTTGTCGGTGACCGCGCCAACCGAGCAAAGCATGGGCGATCTGCACGACGGAGACGTCGAGGGCACGCTAGACCTCTATCGTTATGACGGCAATGTGTTGGGTCGGGTCGACCGGAGCATTGGCATAGTGGTCAAAGGCGTCCCCGCCGCGGCAGTGGTGGATGGCGAACTGAACCTCATCTTCCCATCGGTCTGAGTCGATCAGGCCTTTGAAAGCAGGAGTGGGTCATGCCAGTCAATTTTCGCATTCGATGGGGCGCCGGGCTTTTGCTGCGCTCGCTCAGCGACACCGAATTCAATGCCGAACTTGAGCGCCTTTTTCGTGAGTTGTTTCAACTGCTGACCACAGCCCCAACCGATGCGCCTCATTCGGCGGCCTATGTCAGCTATCACATCTCCAGCGAGTTCATGCGCAGCAGCAACTGGGGTGAACAGGCAGATGCAGCACATGGCCTGACGACACTGTTGCAGCGTCTGTACAACGAGCCGGGCATCATTGCCGGCCTTCAGGCGGCACGTCGTGAGCAGAGCCTGGCGGTGTTGCTGCGGGTGTACAACATCCATCACGCATTGATCATGTCCGGGCTGCTCAGCGACCATGGGCCGCAGAGGCTTGATCCCAGCGATGCATTGCGCCTGTTGCGAATTGCAGTCACCGCTGCCTGGGGGCCTTGGCGTGCGAGCATCGAACTGCGGGGAAGCATTACCCGTTACCACCGGGCACGGCTGCACGACCCAGGCACCGGTGTACAAGCGATAATCGGCTGGCAGCGCGGAAGAAACCCGCCTGTTCAATTTCGTGCGGCAACCTTCAACATGCAAGGTACCTCGGCAACGCAGACCGACAAGTTCCGCGCTCATTTGCTACATCGAATTCGCCAGCACCATGTGATCGCGCTGCAGGAAGCGGGCGAGCCGCCAACCTCTGCCCGGCATGAGGCACAGCTCAGCGTGAGTGACCAGTTTGGTGGTGCTCATGAAGTCAATCGCTGGCGCTGGGAGGTCGGGACTTCCGGTCGCCCGGAGAACTACATGCTGTATTACCTGGAGGTCGGCAGGCAACGCGTGCGAGTGGCGATGATGGTGAACAGCGATGTGAGCGTGACGGGCGTGACGGTAGTCGCCGACGGCGCCCAGTCACCCTCGGGGCTGCTGTCGCCAAGGCCGGTGCTGGGGCTGCGCATTCGCTTGCCAGGGCTGCGTACCGATATGACCGTTTACAGTTTTCATGCCATTTCGGGCGGAGGTCCGAACAGCCCGAGAGTGCTGCGTGAATTGGTCTGGCACACGGCTACACCGTTCATCCTGCTGGGCGACTTCAACCGTGACCCTCGTGAGCCAACACCTGACCATCCCGACAGCAGGAACTGGATTACGCCACAGGGTATTGCCCAGCTAGTGTTGGCCCAGGGCCCAACCCACCCGAGCAACCGACCGGTGTACATGCTCAACTATTCGCTCACCTCTGACCTGGCGCAGTCACCTGAGCCGGGTCAAGTGCTGGATCTGATGGACTCGGACCATCGCATGGTGTCATTCAACTTCATGCTCTCGGACTGATTGACGGCGTGCCCTGCCTGCGAGAGCCTTAGGCTTTTCAGGCAGGGTAGAGCATGTTGATCGATCACCAGAAGGCCACGCTGCTGGCCGTCGACATTCAGGAAAAACTCATCGGCGCCATGAGCGACCCCGAAGGTACCCGTGCACGCGCACGCTGGTTGCTGGCGGCTTGCGCCGACCTGGAATTGCCGACGGTGATTTCCGAGCAGTACCCCAAAGGCCTGGGGCACACGCTGCCTGAACTGCTCGCGGTCGTACCGAGTGCCGAGGTGGTGGAGAAAACCCATTTTTCATGCGTGGCGGCCCAGTGCCTGCCCGAAAGCCTGCTGGCGCGCGAACAGGTGATCGTCTGCGGCATGGAAACCCATGTGTGTGTACTGCAAACCGTGCTCGGCCTGCTGGGCCTGGGCAAGCAGGTGTTCGTGGTCGAGGACGCTTGCGACAGCCGCACCCCGGCCAACAAGGCCGCAGGACTGGCGCGCATGGCCCAGGCGGGCGCGCAGTTGGTGACCCGTGAAATGGTCCTGTTCGAACTGCTGGGCAATGCCAGCCATCCCCAGTTCCGCCACATCAGCAAGACCTACATGGTCGGTGAGCAGCCCTGAACGCTCGTCTCCTCACCGCTGGCCTGATGGCCCTGGCGCTGCTGCAAGGTTGCGTCGGGCGGCGCGAAGAAGAAGTCGAAGCCGACCCTGCGAAAGTGCATGCCCAGCTGTTGCGCCTGCTGCCGGCCCAGTCCAAGGACCGCGAAGGCTGGGCCAGGGATATCCAGCAGGCGTTCGAGGCCCAGCGCATCGCACCGAGCAAGAGCAACCTGTGCGCGGTGCTGGCGGTCACCGAGCAGGAGTCGACCTTCAACGCCGACCCGCAGGTGCCCAACCTGGGCCGCATCGCCCGCGCGGAAATCGACCGCCGCGCCGCTGGGATGCATGTGCCGCGGCTGTTGGTCGACGGCGCGCTGAACACTACTTCAGGCAACGGCCAGACCTACCAGCAGCGCTTGCTCGCGGTACGCAGCGAGAAACAGCTGAGCGCGCTGTACGACGAAGTCACCGCCCGCTTGCCGCTGGGCAAGACCCTGCTCGGTGGGCTCAACCCGGTGCACACGGGCGGGCCGATGCAAGTCAGCGTCGAGTTCGCCGAGCAACACGCCAAAGACTATCCCTACACCTATGAAGGCACGATTCGCCAGGAAGTGTTCACTCGCCGAGGTGGCATGTACTTCGGCATCGCTCACTTGTTGGGTTATCCCGCCTCCTATGAGCGTCAGCTCTACCGTTTCGCCGATTTCAACGCTGGCTGGTACGCCAGCCGCAACGCCGCGTTTCAGGCGGCGTTGAGCAAGGCGACGGGGATCAAGCTGGCGCTCGATGGCGACCTGATCGCGCCGGGCTCGATCATGCCCGGCAGCACCGAGCAGGCGGCGCGCAAGCTGGGGGTGAAGCTGGGGCTGCGCAATACGCAGATCCGCAACCAGCTGGAACTGGGTGACCGCCTGGCGTTCGAGGACAGCAAGCTGTACAGCGGGGTGTTCGCCCTGGCCGATGCGGCAGCGGGCAAACCGGCGCCGCGGGCGGTGTTGCCGGGGATCGAGCTGAAGAGCCCGAAGATTACTCGCAAGCTGACTACCGCGTGGTTTGCCGGCAGGGTGGATGAGCGGTATCAGCGCTGCATGAAGCGCTAGGGGTGTCTGCACTGGCCCTATCGTCGGCAAGCCGGCTCCCACAGGTACACCACTGCTCTCAAGGGTTGTGGGGGCCCTGTGGGAGCCGGCTTGCCGGCGATAGGGCCAGTGCAGCCAGCATCAACCCTCGCTCAATGCCCCAACCACTTGTTCGACACTGGCCTTGAGCCCGGTCACGGCATCCTGCGGATCACTCTCCACCACCAGCAGCTTCGCCCCGCTGGCCTTGATCACCTCGGCCACCGCCGCCTCCGGCTGCCGATGGTCCAGCACCAGCGCCACATCCTGCTCCTTCAGGTTGTCGCCCAACGCCTTGAGCGCGGCCTCATCCCACTTGCCATCGGCCGGCAACGGCTGTTCCACCACATCCAGGTTCAGCCCGCTGGCCAGATATCCCAGACGCTCGGACAAGCTCACCACAGACAGGTTGTCGACCTGTGCCAACTGCGTCTGGCTGTCGGCCGTCAGCGCCAGCAACTGACGCTTGAGCCCCGCCAGATTGCCCTGGATTTTGACCTTTTCGGCCGGCGCCAGGCGCTCCAGGTCGTTGGCCAGCACATCGGCCATGCGCCCCAGGTTGGTCGGGTTCAACCAGGGGTACGCACTGTAGGCATCGTCGCCGGTCACCGCGATGCCCGGCAACGCACCGTCCACCGGGCGCGCGGCGTCGATTTCGACGATGCGGATGTTGCTGCGCCTGGCCATCGGGTAGAGCGGGTCATCGCGCCAGATCGAACGCACGCCGATCACCGCGTCGGCCTGCTGCGCGGCCTTGGCCAGGCTGGCGCCACCACGGCTGCTGAAATACGCAGGCTGGCGGCTGGCCGGCAGGTTGGCCGGGGCGGCGCGGGTGAGCGCTATCGACGTGCCGGCGAGCAAGGCCGTGGCCAGGCTGTGGGTGACAGGCAGGGTGGTCAGCACTTGCGTGGCAGCGGCCAGCGAGGGCAGGCCGGCCAAGGCCAGGGCCAGGGTCAGTCGTTTCAGGTTCATGCCGGGTTTCCTTGCAGGCGTGGAACGAGGGCGCGCGCCAGGGCGGCGAGGGCGAAGCAGATACCCGCAACCAGAATGATCGCGGCACCGGACGGCACCGGCAGGTCGAACATGATCGGCAGCAGAATGCCCAGCAGTGTGCTCAGGGTGGCGATCAGCACCGAGATGAAGAAAAAGCCTTTGAGCGACTGGCTGACCAGCCGTGCAGCCGCCGCTGGTATCACCAGCAAGGCACCGACCAGAATCGCCCCGATCACCTTCACCGAGGCCACGGTGACCAGGGTCACCAGCACCACGAACAGGTAGTCCAGGGTCTTCACCGCCACGCCGCGCACCGCCGCCAGCTGCGGGTTGAAGCTGGCCAGCATGATGCGGTTGTACAGCGGCAGGGACAGCGCCAGCACCAGCACCGCGACGATGCCCAGCACTAACAGGTCCTGAGCACTGACGGTCAGTACCGAGCCGAACAGCACGTTTTCGAGGATGTGCACATTGATCTTGCCGGCCAGCATCAGCAGCAGGCTGGCGCCCAGCGCCAACGACACCGAAAGGAACACGCCGATCAGCGTATCGGGCGACAGTCCGGTGCGGTTGCGCAGAAAGTTGAGCAGGATGCCGAACAGCAGGCAGTAGCCGAACAGGCTGCCGTAAGGGCCGGTGTAGGGTTCGCCGAGCAGGATGCCGATGGCAACGCCCGTCAGCGCGGCATGGCCGACGGCTTCGGAGAAGAAGGCAAAGCGCTTGACCACCACCAGGGTGCCCAGGCCGCCCAGCACCGGGCCGATCATCAGCCCAGCCAGCAGCGCGTTGATCACGAAACCGTAGGCCAGCGCCTCCGGCAGGTAGCCAGCGCCGGCCCATTCCTGGACCAGTTGGCGGAATGCTTCATAACTCATGAGGCGAGGCTCTCGCTGCGCGGGTGGACGGAGAACAGGCCGAGCAGACGCTCGGGGGTCAGGGCCTGGGCGGGTGGGGCATCGAACAGCACACGGCGGTTCAGCCCGGTGACCCGGTCGGCCAGGCGCAATACTGCTTCCAGGTCATGCTCGATCCACAACACGGTGGTGCCGGCCTGGCGCCAGCCATTGAGCAGCTGTTCGAACACTTGAATCCCGGCTTCGTCGAGCGCCGACATCGGCTCGTCGAGTACCAGCAATTGCGGCTCCGGGATCAAACCTTGGGCCAGCAGCACGCGCTGGCGCTCGCCGCCAGACAGCGCACCCATGCGCCGTTTGCGTTTGTCGAGCATGCCCACCCGCGCCAACGCTGCGTCGACCGCAGGGCGAACATGGCGCGACAGGCCGAGAAAGGCCGGGCGCCGTTGGCACATGGCGGCCATGAAGTCGTCCACGGTCATCGGCAGGCCACGGTCGAACTCCAGCGCCTGGGGCACGTAGCCGATCACCTGGTGCTCGCCGGGCCAGTGCAGGGTCAGTTGGCCCTGGTGCGGCATTTGTCCGAGCAGGGTCTTGATCAGCGAACTCTTGCCCCCGCCATTGGGCCCGACGATGGCATGCACGCTGCCGACGGCGACGCTGAAGCTGACCTGTTCGAGGATGCGCGTGCGGCCCAGGGTCAGGTCGATGCCGGCGAAGTCGAGGCGCGGGCCACTGGGCGTGACAAGGTTGGCGGCGGCGGTCATGCGCGGTTCTCCTGGATGGCGCGCACCACGGTGTCGAGGTTGCGCTTCATCTCCACTTCGTACTTTTCCTTGGTGTATTCGCCGTAGGAAATGTGCGTCAGCGGGTACAGGCGCACGCCGGATTCGCGCTGGATGGTTTCGACGTAGGCCGACGGGAAATCCATCTCCGAGAAGATCACCTTGACGTCCAGCGCCTTGAGTTGGTCGATGGTTTTTTTCAGCTGTGCCGGGCTCGGCTCGATCCCGTGGGCAGGTTCCACTACTGCGGTCACTTCCAGGCCGAAGTCACGCACCAGGTAGTCGTAGGCGGCATGGATGGTGGCCACGCGGAAGGTGGCATCCGGAGCTTCGGTCACCTTGGCCAGGGCCTCGGCGCGCAGCGCGCGCAGGCGCTTGGCGTAGGCGCGGGCGTTTTGCGTGTAGAACTTGGCGTTGTCCGGGTCGAGCTTGCCCAGCTCGCGGGCGATGTTGTTGACCTGGGCGATGGTGGTGCTGATCGACAGGAAGGTGTGCGGGTTGACCACCTTGCCAGCGCCGCGGGCAGCGATGCCGGTGGCCGCCAGCAGCGGCACGTTCTGGTTGGCCTCGATGGTCTTGATGTCGGGTTTTTCGCTGGCGGCGATCATGCGGTCGGCGAAGTCGTCATGGCCGACGCCATTGAGCACCACGACATCCAGGGTGCCGATGCGCTTGATGTCCTCGGCCCGTGGCTCATAGGCATGGGGGTTGAAGCCCGCCGGGATCAGCGGCACCACCTCGGCCTTGTCACCGACGATGTTGCTCACGTAGCTGTAGTAAGGGTGCAGGGTGATACCGATGCGCAGGGGTTTGCCGGTGTCGGCCAGGGCCATCAGAGGGAAGGCGCAGGCCAGCAGCAGGGCGAAGGCGGAGCGGAACATGGAGGAATTCCTTGGGTTCAGTGACGGTGCTCGCGGGTTACCCCGGCGTCGTAATGGCTGACCACTTGCTGCCAGCCCGCGGCGATCAACGCCGCCTGGCCGAGGTCATCCGGGGTCAGTGCTGCGCTGTCGCGGCGGAGCCAGACATCGGCCTGGCCGTTGCTGTCGCTCGGCAGGATCAGCAGAAAGCTGCCCGCTACCTGCGGCGCCTGGCTCAGGCCGAGGTAGGCGCCGGTCGGCAACCACGACCACTGGTGGCCACCACGGCTCTGGCTGCCAGCGTCCACCACGAACGGTGGCAG
Source organism: Pseudomonas sp. NPDC089396 (assembly GCF_044749545.1). Classification (NCBI taxonomy): domain Bacteria; kingdom Pseudomonadati; phylum Pseudomonadota; class Gammaproteobacteria; order Pseudomonadales; family Pseudomonadaceae; genus Pseudomonas; species Pseudomonas sp. NPDC089396. The sequence continues at coordinate 44,295 of NZ_JBIVIC010000021.1, forward strand.
GCCTTCCTCGGCCAGCATGTCCACGGGGGGAGTGGTGGCGGTTTCTTCGCGCAGCAGCTGGATCTCGTCGAACGCCACCCGCAGGTCGGTGTAGATGCCTTGCTCGGCGGCGCTCAGGTCACGGCGTGCGTCGATCTGGTGGCTGGCGATGACCTGTTCGTCCTCGCGTTCGCCACGCAGCAGCACCACCGTGCTGGCGAGGGCGACGATCAGCAGGCTGACCAGCAGCACATAGAGGGTTTCATGCCCGGCACCGGCGGGGCGTACCACCTGGGTACGGCTCAGGGTCGGGCCGCTCATGGTTGTGCGATGTCGGCGTAGTCGACTTCCACCACGTGCCCGGGGCCTGCGTCGAACAGCACGTAGAACTCGCCGTCGGGGCGTTTGAAGGTCAGGGTCGAGTCCTGGCCGAGCTTGCCGCCGACCAGTACCTGCTCGTCGTAGCCGATCACGTCCAGGGTCACCCCCGGCGCGCCGCTGCCATCGGAGAAGCCACCGGTGCATTTGACCTGGCCCCCCGCGACTTCTTCACATTCGCACATCGGGTTGTGGGCCAGGGCCGGGCCTGCGGCCAGGGCCAGCAGCGGCAGGGCGAGCTTGCGCATCAAGTGCTTCATTTCTTGCCTCCTTGTTTTTCGAGCCAGGCCACGGTGGCGGGGGACGCCTTGGCCAGGGGAACCGACGCCTGGTGCATGCTGCCGTCCCAGCCTTCGAGGGTGATCCAGACCTCGGCATCAGGGCGGGTGCGTGGCGGTATCGGCAGGTTGGTGCCCATGCGGTACGGGGCGCCGAAGAAGATGGTGCCGGCGGCACGCAGGCTGCGTGGCTTGCCGATGCGCAGGTAGACGGCCTTGACGTCGTTGATGCAGGCCTTGCACAGGGCGGCGTTGAAGGCCTTGAAGTGGCCTGCCGGGCCGTCGGCGCGAGGGGCTTCGTTGCGCAGTTCGGCAAGATCCAGGCTATACGGGCCGACCTGGATGTCGCTGATCGGGTTGACGCCCAGGCCGGCATCGCCGCGAAACAGCGCTGCATCGGCAAAGTACTTGGGCATGAAACCCAGCGGGATCAGGATCAGCAGGATGTTCAGGTGGAAGCGCCACTTCAGCCACCACTGTTTGAGCGGGCTGCTGGGCAGGGGCTGGGCGTGGCTCATTGGGGGATCTCCACGGTGGTTTCCTTACGGGCCTTGCGCGGCGTGCGTTCGCTGCGTTTGATGGCGGCGGCGGTGGCCTGGGCGGTGCGCTTGGTCCAGATCAGCAAGCCGCTGAACACCATCAGGGTCAGGACCAGGCCGAAGAAGAACCAGATCAGCTTGACCGGCAGGCCGCCGAAATCGCCGGTGTGCAGCGGGCGCATGGACTCGGTGACGAACTCCAGGGCGGAGCGGTCGCTGATCACGAACTGGCTGTCGACGTTTCGGGTATAGGGGTTGACGTCGGCGCTCTGGAACATCAGCGGATACCAGCCGGGTCCACCCAGGCTGATATGGCTGTAGGCGGTGGCCGGCAGCATGACGAAGTTGATCTCCAGGCCCGGTACCGCAAGGCCGGCCAGGCGCGCTGCTTCATCCACGTCGATGCGTGGGGCAGGGCTGCCATCGGCGGTTTGCGGTACATCTTCGCGGGCGATCACCGGCACGATCGGTTCGCTGGAAATCGAGATGTGGTTATCGGACAGGATGGCCTGGATCAGGAACCAGGTGCCGGTGATGGAAATGACCGCGATGAACCAGATCGACCAGACCCCCGCCAGGCGGTGCAGGTCACCCCAGAAGATGCGTGAGCCGTGGCCGGTGCGCACCGGTTTGAAAAAGCCCTTCCAGAACTTCTTGTACACCACAAGCCCCGTCACCAGCGACGCCAGCATCGGCAGGCCGAGCAACGACACCAGGTACCAGCCCCAGCTGAAGCCATTGGTGAAGGGCACCAGCCACCAGCCGTGCAGGGCACGGGTGAACGCTTCGAAGTTGAAGTCCGGGACCTTGCCCTGGATCGCGCCGGTGTAGGGGTTCACATAAAGCGTGGGGCTGCTGCCGTCGGGGTAGGTCACGCCGGCATTGATGGCGAAGTGCGAACCGTCCGGCTGGCGCAACGTACGCACCACTATGTCCGGTTCGGCCTTGTGCAGTTCATCGAGCACCTGCTGGAAGCTCAGGCGTTCGGCGCTGTCGTCAGGCTTGCTGGCCCGTACATCGGGGTTGGCCAGCCAGACGATTTCCTGGCTGACAACCGCGAGCATGCCGGTGAAGCAGACGATCAGGACGAAGAACCAGATCGGCAGGGCGAGCCAGCTGTGGACCAGGAACCACAGCCTGGACTTGGATTTTTTCGGTGATTTGGCCATCGGTCGTCTTCTGAAAATGAGGGTCGAGCACAGGCCCAACCACTGGGGCTGCATTAATAAAGACGAATGAGAATGAAAATCCTGCGTAGTTAAATGAAAGCAAATGTTTCAAGAAGTACAAAAACCGGCCAAGCGCGGGGCGCCTGGCCGGTTTCTGAGAGGCGTCGAGGGTTCAGGCGCTGGTGAGCGCTACTGGCGCTTTCAGGCTGCCATGGGGGTGGGACAGGTCGTGGTAGAGGGCCTGGCCGATCTCGGCCGCGCGCGACGGCAGTACCGACAGCAAGGTGTCGCTCAGGCCGTGGCTGTTCTCGCAGAAACCTTGCAGGTAGACAGAGGCCTGCAGCTCGGGGCTGGCCAGTACCCGGTAGTTGCGGTCGACCGCGAAGTCCTCCAGGTATCCGGCCAACGGCGCCAGCAGGTCACGGTGCGAGCGGCGCTCGTAGCCGGTGGCAAGGATCACGGCGTCGTAACGGTGGGTTTGCTGCTGGCCGGTGGCGAGGTCGCGCAGGGTCAGCTCGATGCCCTCGCGGGTCGCCACCACCGCTTCCACCTGGCGGCGGCAGAGCACGTTGTGGCGGAACTGGTGGGCGACCTTCTGGCGGTAGAGGATGCCATAGATGCGCTCGATCAGGTCGAGATCGACCACCGAGTAGTTGGTGTTGTGGTACTCGCCCAGCAGCTTGGCGCGTTGGTCAGCCGGTTCGTTGTAGACCAGGTCGGTGTAGTCCGGGGAGAAGATCTCGTTGACGAACGGGCTGTCGTCGGCCGGCTTGAGCGCCGAACCGCGCAGCACCATGTCGACCTTCACCGAAGGGTAGCTGTCGTTGAGGTCGATGAACGCCTCGGCGGCGCTCTGGCCCGAACCGATCACGGCGATGCGCATCGGCTTGCCATCGGTGCAGGGCAGTTTGTTCAGGCTGCTCAGGTACTGGGAGTGGTGGAAGACGCGCGGATCGTCCTTGAACGCGCCGAATTTTTCGGGAATTTTCGGCGTGCCGCCTGTGCCCACTACCACCGAACGGGTCCGGCGGCTGACTTCACGGCCCTGGGCATTGCGCGACACCAGGCGCAGATGCTCCACGCGGCCGGCTCTTGCTTCAGGTTCGATGCGCAGTACCTGCTCGCCGTACACGGCTTGGGTGGCGAAGTGCTCGGCGGCCCAGCGCAGGTAGTCGTTGTACTCCAGGCGGCAGGGGTAAAAGGTACCGAGGTTGATGAAGTCGGCCAGGCGCTCCTTCTGGTGCAGGTAATTGACGAAGCTGTAGGGGCTGGTGGGGTTGCGCAGCGAGACCAGGTCCTTGAGGAAGGAGATCTGCAGCTCGCTCTGGGTGGCCAGGGTTTCACCGTGCCAGCGGTACTCCTGCTGCTTGTCGATGAACAGCGCGTCGAGGGCATGACCCTGGGTCTGGGCGAGTTCTTCCAGGGCGATGGCCAAGGCCAGGTTGGACGGGCCGAAGCCCACGCCGATCAGATCTTTGATGGTTTCCGGGTTCGAAGACTGGCTCATGGCTGCGATTCCATAATGGTCGAATGTGGACGCCCGCCGGTACTCCGGCTCCTGCGTAGGTACATGGGTTGGAACGAGCCAAGGTGCGGGGAATTTACTGATCGGCCGTGTGCCGGCTGGCCGCCCGTGCTAAAGGTCTGCGTCGGGCGGCCGATAGGGAAGTCGACGCCAGGACCATTTCAGCACAGGGACAAACACATGGTAGGTATCGCAGCAATCACTATCAGTGGGGCCTCACCCGCAGCCACGGCTGCCGTAAGCAGCGAGGCGGAGAAGGTCGAAGGCGGGCAGGGCACCAGCGTTCAGGCCGACACTTCCAAGTTGCGCAAAAGCGACCAGGCGCAAAGCGCACAAGGCAGCGAAGACAGCGGCGAGCCCGCGCACATCAAGCAATTGCGCGAAATGATCAAGAAACTGCAGACGCAGTTGGCCGAGGAGCAGAAGCAACTGGCTGCACTGATGGCGCAGAAAATGGAGGAGACGGCCAAGTTGGCGGCGGTGGGGGCCAAGCAGGCCAGTATCGCCACGCTCAACGGCCAGATCTTGCAGGCGACCGCGCAGTTGCTCGAAGCCTTGCAGACGACGGGCGGCAGCAGTGCCGGCGGGATGGTCAGCACCCAGGTCTGAGCAGGCTCGCTTGATCGGTGTAGGAGCGGCCTTGTGTCGCGAAAGGGCCGCGAAGCGGCCCTGGCAATATCAGCAGCGCTGCAGAAACCCTGGGTCCGCTTCGCGGCCCTTTCGCGACACAAGGCCGCTCCTACAACGCGACCGCGTTGGCAGGTTACTCAGCAGCCAGGCGAGTCTTGCTCTGTCGATCCGACTTGTACTGCATGGCGACTGCCGGCGCAGGCTTCGCGGCACCGGTTTCCAGCCACTGACGCATGCGGCTGGCATCGGCGAAGTGGGTGTACTTGCCAAAGGCGTCGAGAATCACCATGGCCACCGGGCGGTTGTCCATGCGGGTCAGCAGCACCAGGCAATGGCCCGCTTCATTGGTGAAGCCGGTCTTGGTCAGCTTGATGTCCCAGTTGCTCTTGTTCACCAGGTGGTCGGTGTTGCGAAAGCCCAGCGTGTAGTTGGGCTTGCGGAAAGCCACGGTCTTTTCGCGGGTGGTCGACAGCTCGCTCAACAGCGGGTACTTGCGCGAGGCCATCAACAGCTTGCCGAGGTCACGTGCGGTGGACACGTTCAGCGTCGACAGGCCGGTAGGCTCGACATAGCGGGTATGGCTCATGCCCAGGCTGCGGGCCTTGGCATTCATCGCCTTGATGAAGGCCGGATAGCCCCCGGGGTAGTGGTTGGCCAGAGTGGTAGCGGCACGGTTTTCCGACGACATCAGGGTAATCAGCAAGGTTTCGCGGCGGTTCAGCTCGCTGCCCAGGCGCACCCGCGAGTAGACGCCTTTCATCTCCGGGTTGTTGGCGATGGTCATGGTGAGCATGTCATCCATGGGCTGCTTGGCATCCAGCACTACCATTGCGGTCATCAGCTTGGTGACCGAAGCAATGGGTACCACACGGTCGGCGTGGCTCGAATACAGTTCTTGATTGGTATTCAGGTCGATCAGCAGGGCGCTGCCGGAAGCCAGGTGCAGCTTGGAGGGGTCGCGTTGAACCTGGGCTGGGGGTTGTGCAGCAGCGGTCGACGGAAGGGTCGCAGTTCCTGTGAGCAACAGCAGCAGGCTGAGGATGGGCAGGGATGTTTTCACGTTGAGGCTCACTAAAGGTTGGTATGTCGTTGGCTGTGCAAGGGTTTTCCCCCAAAAAACGCTCGCATTCTGGAGTATGGCTCAGCGGCTGTCGATTGCTCGTTGCACCGGCCTATCGAAATGAAAAAAGCTTCATGCTGTAACGATTATCCCGCCTCCGTTCGTCGGTTCGTGCGGGGCAAAAAAAAGACCCGCCAGAGGCGGGTCAGAAGAGGCGTAGGGAGCAACGCACAACACATTCGTTCAAGCGAGCAGGCTATTGGCCTGGAGCTGTTCGGCCAGTGACTGGGCCGACGCGCGGGTGGTCAGCGGGCCACTCACGGCTTCGCCGTTGCGCATCAGGTACCAACATGCCAGCAGCCCTTGCTCACGCAATGTAGACGGGACGGCGCTGCCGATGACGGACATGATCTGAATAGTGGCCATGGGGACCTCCTGTAAAACATGGCCCTACCTTACGCAGCAGCCAACGCGGTTTGAAATCAACTTGCTCAATAGTGCTCATCAGCTTTTTCAACGGTCACCAACGCGGCGGGCCGTAATACACCGGGGGCGGGCCGTAGACGCGATACACCGGTGGGGGTGGCCCCGGCACGTAGTACGGCTGGTAGTAAACCGGTGGCGGTGGCGGTGCCTGCACATACACCGGAGGCGGGCCGTAGTAGACCGGTTGGCGCTCTACATACACCGTGCGGTCGTGGCCAGCGGAAACCGTAGCCCCGACCACCGCCCCAACCACCGCTGCCCCGAGCAGCGGGCCTGGGCCATACCAGCCACCACCGCCACCGTGGGCGGATGCTTGCCCGCTGATGGCCAGGGCACCGACCAGCAGGACGATTCCGGGGATGAGACGGTTCATGATGGTTCCTCGCAAGAAACCCCACGCTCGGGGTCCTACTACTATGAGCTGCGCTCTGTCAGCTGAGCACAGGGGAACGGTAAAGGTTGTGTAAGGGACGACCAGTGGTGGTCTCTGTTACGCTGAACAAACGTTTCAGTTATGAAAAAGGAGCAGTTAATGGCGACAACTCCCAGCAGAGACACGGTGCTGTGCATCTCCCTGGCCGGGCGGCCAGGCACGTTCGGCGTGCGCTTTCATAACCACCTCTACCAGCAGTTGGGCCTGGACTATTACTACAAGGCAATGACCACTGGCGACTTGCCGGCCGCCATCGCCGGCATACGCGCGCTGGGCATTCGCGGCTGTGGGGTGTCCATGCCGTACAAGGAGGCGTGCATGGCCCTGGTCGACGAGATCGACCCGTCGGCGGCCGCCATCGAGTCGGTCAATACCTTGGTCAACACCGCTGGCCGGCTGAAGGCCTACAACACCGACTACCTCGCGGTGCGGCAGCTGATCGACCAGCATCAGGTCGACCCAGGCACTGCATTCGCCCTGCGTGGCAGTGGCGGCATGGCCAAGGCGGTGGCCAGTGCCTTGCGCGATGCGGGGTTGCGCGAGGGGGTGATCGTGGCGCGCAACGAGCAGGCGGGGCGGCAGCTGGCGGATGTCTGCGGCTATCGCTGGATGGCCGAGCTGGGCGACTTGTGCCCGCCCATGTTGGTGAATGTGACGCCGATCGGCATGGCGGGCGGGCCGGAGGCTGATCAGCTGGCGTTCAGCGAAAACGCCATTGACGCGGCCGAGCGGGTGTTCGATGTGGTGGCGATGCCGGCGCAAACGCCGTTGATCCGGCGTGCGCAGGCATTGGGCAAGCCGGTGATTACCGGGTTGGAGGTGATTGCGCTGCAGGCGCTGGAGCAGTTCGTGCTGTATACCGGGGTTCGGCCGACGACGGAGCAGGTCGAGGCGGCGGTGGCGTACGCGCGGGGTAGCTAGAGGGTGCCTGCCATGGCCCTATCGCCGGCAAGCCGGCTCCCACAGGTACCCCACTGCTCTCGGGTCCAGTGGAGGTCCCTGTGGGAGCGGGCTTGCCGGCGATAGGGCCCTGCAGGCAGTCAGAAGGCTCTATGCCCCTTGTCCAATTGCTCATCCACCAGTGCCCGCCCATGGGCCAGCGACACATGCTGGGCATTTTCCAGGTCGGAGAAGAACTTCATCGGCATCGGGATGCGCTTGCTGGTATGCCCTTCAGGATCGGTGATCAGGCAGCCGGCGGCATAGGGCAGGGGAGAGTCGGGATGGGGCATCACGCTGGCGGTGATGGTGTAGTCGCGGTATTCACAGTGAAGAGATTGCATCGTCCTTTACCTCGCTGTGGCGTATGAAGCGGTTACCTTCATATACCACAGCGAGTGGCCAGGAGTTCCCGGCCCGACGAGCGCGAGCCGATGAACGATCAGCCCTTGAGTTCGGCTGGCTGGATGACTTCGACCCAGTAGCCGTCCGGGTCCTTGATGAAGGCCAGGTGGTTCATGCGGCCGTCGGCCAGGCGTTTCTGGAACGGCACGTTCAGCGCCTCGAAGCGGGCGCAGGCTTCGCGCACGTCAGGCACGGAAATGCAGATATGGCCAAAGCCGCGCGGGTCGCTGTTGCCGTTGTGGTAGGCAAACTCAGGGTCGTTTTCGGTGCCGTGGTTGTGGGTCAGCTCCAGTACGCCCGGGATGGATTTCATCCACTGGTGGCGCTCGGCGTCGTCGGCGGGGATTTGCGCCGGGTCGACCAGGGCCAGGAAGTACAGGCTGAAGGCCGCTTCCGGGAAATCACGTTTGTCGACCAGGCGGAAACCCAGCACGCGGGTGTAGAAGTCCAGCGATTTCTCGATGTCCTTGACCCGCAGCATGGTGTGGTTGAAGACGAACTGGGCGGTGGCGGCGTCAGGTTGGGCGGTAACGCCCGGCAGGGTGTACAGATCGTGCAGGCTCATGGGTACTCCAGAGACGAGGCTGGCGGAGGGGCCAGCAAAACAGACAGGAGGGCCATGATACGGCAGTGAAGCGATTGCGCAAACGAAAGCGCCCTGCACGAGGCAGGGCGCTGAAATAGAGGCCCGCATGTGCGGGCGCGTGGGGTCGCTAGTCCTTTAGCTGTCTGGATACTGGGCCAGCTGTTGTGAAAAAAGTGTGAAGCTGGCGTCGACGTTTCATCAGCGTACCCAGCGTTCCACCGTGGCGGCGCCGTACTGTTCTTTCCAGGCCTTGAGGCCGCGGTGGTTGCCACCTTTGGTTTCGATCAGCTCGCCGGTATGCGGGTTTTCGTACACTTTCACCACGCGCGGGCGGCGCTGTTGTTTCGGCGCACTGGGCGCGCCGCGCGTCGCGGCTTTCGGGTCGAGGATGGCGATGATATCGCGCAGACTCTTGTCATAGCTTTTCATCAGGCCGACTAGTTTCTGCTCGAATTCGATTTCGCGTTTGAGGCCGGCATCCTTTTTCAGCGCCTCCAGTTGTGCCATTTGTTCCTGGAGCGCTTTTTCGGCAGCACGAAACTCTGCAAGTCTGGACACTGTAATCACTCCTGTACGTCTTCCGTGGCAGGGCGTGACGAACATTGATAAGGCATAAACGCCGGCCACGCGGGTGGGTCTAACTGTTCGCTGATATCGAGTGTAGTCACTTGTCGGGTACCGGTAAACCGCAAACTTTTTAGTGTAATTCGGGAACTTTGCTAGTTTTTCGAGCGGTAAATTCGAAGCGTTTTCCAGGCGTGACCCCTGAGTTTTAGACTATGGTCCAATGGTGCGTCCTAGAGCGTTTGCGCGATCATTTCAGATGAGGGTTGGCGATTGTTCGGCCCTCCCGCATCCGCGCCGCCTTGTTCGGCGCGGATTTGTTTTTTGCCTTTCTTCTGGATGTTCCCTCGCATGTTTGCCCCTTTCCCTCTCGCCCCCGGGCGCCGTGTTGCCGGCCTGTTGCTGTTGTGTGCCGGTGCCCAGGCCCAGGCCGCCGGTTTCCTTGAAGACAGTACTGCCAAGGTCGAAGCGCGCACTGTCTATTTCAACCGGGATTTTCGTGACGGCCATAGCAGTTCCAGTCAAGGCGCGTCGAAGCGTGAAGAAGCGGCACAAGGTTTCATTCTGAATCTGCAGTCCGGTTATACCCAAGGCCCGGTCGGCTTTGGTGTCGATGCATTGGGCATGTTCGGTTTCAAACTCGACTCCAGCCCGGCAGACAGTAACAGCGGCTTGTTGCCTTCTTCCGGCCATGACCCGCGCCACTCTGCCGACCAATACGCGAAGATGGGCCTGGCGGCCAAGGTCAAGGTATCCCAGACCGTATTGAAATACGGATCGTCGATGCCGGATGTTCCGCTGTTGAAGTACAACGATGGCCGTCTGCTGCCGACCATGTTCCACGGCGCCCTGTTGACGTCCGAAGAAATTCGCGACCTCAAGTTCACCTTGGCCCGTTTCAACCAGTACACCGCACGGGATTCCAGCGACCGCCAGGACATTCGCGTGCACTGCAAGAACAAGCGTTATGCCTGCAACATCGAGGCCGACCACTACGACCTGGCGGGGCTGGACTACCGCTTCAATGAGCGCTTCAGCGCCCAGTACCAGGTCGGCGAGCTGGACAACATCTACCGCCAGCACTTCCTGGGCTTCGTCGCCAACCAGCCCCTGACCACCGGCAGCCTGTCGGCCGACCTGCGGCTGATCAAGAGTGATGATATTGGCAACGCCCATGCAGGTGAGATCGACCACCGTGCCTTCAGCGGCATGCTCGGCTACAGCCTGGGCGGCCACAAGGTCAGTGCCGGCTGGCAGCGCATGTACGGCGAAAGCGCCATGCCTTACCTGGATGGCACCAACCCGTACCTGGTCAACTACGCTCAGGTCAATGACTTCGCCGCTGCCCAGGAACGTTCCTGGCAATTGCGTTATGACTATGACTTCAAGGCGCTCGGCGTACCTGGCCTGACGTTCTTCACCCGCTACATCAACGGTGACCATATCAAGGTCCCGGGCAGCAACGCCGAAGGCAAGGAATGGGAACGCGACACCGAGTTCAAGTACCAGGTGCAGAGCGGCACGTTCAAAGATGTCAGCGTGCGCCTGCGTAACTCCACCTACCGCAGCAATTATGAGCAGTGGGCGCGGGACATGGACGAAACTCGGGTCATCGTCAGCTACAACTTCTCGATCTTCTGAGGTCGTTTTTGCCAAACCCCGGCGGCCGGCCGACAATGGCCGCTGGTTCCCTTCCAGGGTCAGGCGATGAAAGAGCTGTTGCTGATCGGTATCGGCCCGGGTGACCCACGGCAGGTCACCTATGAGGCTGTGGAGGCGCTGCTCCGTGCCACGGTGTTTTTCGTGCTCGACAAAGGGGCCGATAAGGACCAACTGATACGTTTGCGCAAGGCCATCCTCGAGCGCTACCGGCCTGAAGGCGGTTATCGCCTGGTTCAGGTTGCAGACCCACGGCGCGATGCCGAGGCCGTTGACTATGTCGAAGCGGTGCATGACTGGCATCGCCAGCGGGCCGCCCTGTACGCCCGCCTGATCAGTGAAGAAATGGGCGCCGAGGACATCGGCGCTTTTCTGCTGTGGGGCGAGCCGGGCTTGTATGACAGTACCCTGCGCATGCTTGACCTGGTCCGCGAACGTGGCGTCGCGCTGCGCCTGCAGGTGATTCCCGGCATAAGCAGCGTGCAGGCGCTGGCGGCCCGGCACCAGATTCCACTCAACCGTATCGGCGAGCCGCTGACCGTGCTGCCTGGGCGTCGGCTGGCCAAGCAGGGTGTGATCGACAACGTGGTGGTGATGCTCGATGGGCAGTGTGCGTTCGCCGCGCTCGATGATCCTGGGCTGGTGATCTACTGGGGGGCTTACCTGGGAACGGAGGACGAAGTGCTGATCGCCGGGCCTTTGCAGGCGGTGAAGCAGCGCATCGTGCAGGTGCGGGAGGAGGCGAGGTTGCGCAAGGGGTGGATCATGGATACCTACCTGTTGCGGCGGGAGCTGTGATCAGCGGGTGCCTGTACCGGCCTCATCGCCGGCAAGCCGGCTCCCACAGGTTCCCCACTGAACTTGAGTGCTGTGGAGTACCTGTGGGAGCCGGCTTGCCGGCGATGGCCGCAAAGCCGAGTTCAAGGCGTACCCAGAATCCCTACCACCTTGTCACGCAACTGTTCGATGCTGAACGGCTTGCCGATCATGTGCATCCCTTCCGGCACATTCAGGCTCTCGGCATAGCCACTGGCAAACAGCACCGGCAGCAGGGGCCGCAACATCCGGGCCTTGGCCGCCAGTTCTTCGCCGCGCATGTCCGGCAGGCCCACATCGGTCATCAGCAGGGCCAAGGGCTGTCCCGGGTCTTCGAGGATACGCAGGGCGCTCGTGGCGTCTTGCGCTTCGATGGCCTTGTAGCCCAACTCGTCGAGCACTTCGACCATCAGCATGCGGACGATGTCGTCGTCTTCGACTACCAGAAGGTGCATGGTTCGTTTCCTGTTGAAAAAGGCATGTCTCTATTCTGTGCGCCAGTGGGTGACAGAAGTTCCCGAGGATACCGGCCATCGAACTTTCAGGGAACGATTCGCGCAGGCAACCTTCAAATACTGGCTAAATGCCCTGCTGAAGCCGGCAAAGCTGGTTAGACTCGCTTGTTAACCGGTGAGCGCAGCGGCAGACAAAAACAGGCTCCGGCCGCCACACTGAACAATGGATTTTTTTCGCTCGGGCGTTTTCTCATGATTCAAGCAGCCTCGATGGACCAACGAAGCTTTCGCAAGCTGTTGAGCCGCAACATTGGCCTGCCGTTGGGCCTTGGCCTGCTCGGCGCAGTGGCCTTCGTCGCGGTGATCAGCTACCTGCTGTCGGCCATGCAATGGGTCGAGCACACCGATCGGGTGATCGGCAATGCCAACGAAACGGTCAAGTTGTCGATCGACATGGAAACCGGCATGCGCGGGTTCCTGATCACCGGCGACGAGCGCTTCCTCGACCCCTACGAAGTGGCCAAACCGCAGATCTTCAGCAGCCTGCAGAGCCTGCGCGGCATGGTCGAGGACAACCCGCAGCAAGTCGACCGCATCGATCGCCTGGTCGCCTTGCAGCAGGCCTGGAACGACTTTGGCAAGGAGATGATCACCCAGCGCCGCAACGGCGGCGATTACCGCCAGGCCGTCGGCAACGGCCGTGGCAAGCGCATCACCGACGAGATCCGCAAGGAGTTCGACGACCTGGTCGGCACTGAACAGCAACTGCGCATGGCCCGCAACGAAACGGTCAGCCGTGTCACGGTTACCGCCATCAGCGCCTTTGTGCTGTTCATCGTCGGCCTCAGCGGACTGCTGGCCTACCTCGGACGGCGCGACCTGCTGGCCTTGTCGAGCAGCTACGATGACAACCTCAAGGCCCAGCAGCGCTCGGCCGAGCGCCTGGAACACCAGGCCTGGCTGCGCAACGGCCAGACCCAGCTGGCCGAACAGGTGCTGGGGCAACTGACCCTGCCCATGCTTGGCGACAACATCCTGCGCTTCTTTGCCAGTTACCTGGGCAGCGTGGTCGGCGCGCTGTACGTGCGTGACGGTCACGGCCGCCTGGTGCGTGTGGCCAGCTATGGCCTGGATGCCGAACAACAAGCCCGTGAACAGGTGCTGGCCAGCCACGATGGCCTGTTGGCCCAGGCGGTGCGTGAAGGCCGCCTGCTGCGCCTGGAGGACTTGCCGGAGGACTACTACCGCTTGAGCTCTGGCCTGGGCAGCGGGCTGCCGCGTAGTGCCCTGCTGATGCCGGCCAGCGACGATGGCCAGATCAACGGGGTGATCGAGTTGGGCTTCCTGCGCCCGTTGCAGGTCCGCGACGACGAGCTGATGGAGCGGGTCGCCGGCAACCTCGGCATGTCCATCGAAAGCGCCCGCTACCGCCAGCGCCTGCAGGAAGTGCTGGCCGAAACCCAGCAGCTCAACGAAGAGCTGCAGGTGCAGCAGGAAGAACTCAAGACCGCCAACGAAGAGCTCGAAGAGCAGTCGCGCGTGCTCAAGGAGTCCCAGGCGCACCTGGAGACCCAGCAGGCGGAGCTTGAACAGACCAACGAGCAGTTGTCCGAGCGCACCGACGCCCTGGACCGCAAGAACGATGAGCTCAGCCAGGCCCAGGAAGAGCTGCAGGCCCGTGCCGACGACCTGCAGCGTTCGAGCAAGTACAAGTCCGAGTTCCTCGCCAACATGTCCCACGAGCTGCGCACGCCGCTCAACAGCTCGCTGATCCTGGCCAAGCTCCTGGCCGAGAACGGCGAAGGCAACCTCAGTGGCGAGCAGGTCAAGTTCGCCGAATCCATTTACTCGGCCGGCAACGACCTGCTGAACCTGATCAACGACATCCTCGACATCGCCAAGGTCGAGGCCGGCAAGCTCGAAGTACGCCCCGAAACCACCCATCTGGAGCGCCTGGTCGAAGGCCTGCGCGGCATGTTCCTGCCGCTGGCCGAGCACAAGGGTCTGAGCTTCGAGGTCAAGATCGAAGGGCAGGTACCGGCCACCCTGTTCACCGACCGCCAGCGCCTGGAGCAGATCCTCAAGAACCTGCTGTCCAACGCCGTCAAGTTCACCGACCATGGCCAGGTCAGCCTGGCCATCAGCTACCAGGCCGGTACCGGCATCGTCTTCGCCGTGCGCGATTCCGGCATCGGCATTGCCGCCGACCAGCAGCAGGCGATCTTCGGCGCCTTCCACCAGGTCGATGGCAGCAGCAACCGCCGTTATGGTGGCACCGGCCTGGGCCTGTCGATTTCCCGTGACCTGGCGCATTTGCTGGGTGGGCAGATCAGCGTCGACAGCAGCCCCGGCCAGGGCAGCGTATTCAGCCTGATCCTGCCGGAGCGCTTTGAGGCGCAAGCCGAAGAGGTCGAGGCCCTGAGCCTGCGCCCGACGGTCGATACACTGCCGCCCGCGCCTCAGGCGGCGGCACTGCCCGCGCCGAAGCTGCCGGCCCCGGCCTTCGCCGACGACCGTGAGCGGGCACCCTTCGGCAACCGTTGCATTCTGGTGATCGAGGACGAGCCGAACTTCGCCCGCATCCTCTTCGACTTGGCCCACGAGCTGGGCTACAGCTGCCTGGTGGCCCAGGGTGCGGACGAAGGTTTCGCCCTGGCGGCGCAGTTCATCCCCGATGCGATCCTGCTGGACATGCGCCTGCCCGACCATTCCGGCCTCACCGTGCTGCAGCGCCTCAAGGAGCTGGCAGGCACCCGGCACATCCCGGTGCACATCATTTCGGTCGAAGACCGTGTCGAAGCGGCCATGCACATGGGCGCGGTCGGTTACGCGGTCAAACCGACCAGTCGTGAACAGCTCAAGGAAGTGTTCGCCCGCCTGGAAGCGAAGCTTACGCAGAAGCTCAAGCACATTTTGCTGGTTGAGGACGACGACCTGCAGCGTGAGAGCATCGCCCGCCTGATCGGCGACGACGATGTCGAGATCACCGCCGTGGCCATGGCCCAGGAAGCCCTGGCGCTGCTGCGCGAGAACGTCTACGACTGCATGATCATCGATCTCAAGCTGCCGGACATGCTCGGCAACGAGCTGCTCAAGCGCATGACTGCCGAGGACATCCGCGCCTTCCCGCCGGTCATCGTCTACACCGGGCGCAACCTGACCCGCGAAGAAGAAACCGAGCTGCTCAAGTATTCGCGCTCGATCATCATCAAGGGCGCCCGCTCGCCCGAGCGTCTGCTCGATGAAGTGACGCTTTTTCTGCACAAAGTCGAATCGCAGCTGTCCCATGAGCGTCAACGCATGCTCAAGACCGCGCGTAGTCGCGACAAGGTGTTCGAAGGCCGCAAGATACTGCTGGTGGATGACGATGTGCGTAACATCTTCGCCCTCACCAGTGCCCTGGAGCACAAGGGCGCGATCGTCGAGATCGGCCGCAACGGGCGCGAGGCCATCGAGCGCCTGGAGCAGCACGACGACATCGACCTGGTGCTGATGGATGTGATGATGCCGGAAATGGACGGTTTCGAGGCCACCCGGCTGATTCGCCAGCAACCGCGCTGGCGCAAACTGCCGATCATTGCCGTGACCGCCAAGGCCATGAAGGACGACCAGCAGCGTTGCCTGCAGGCCGGCGCCAATGATTACCTGGCCAAACCGATCGACCTGGACCGTCTGTTCTCGTTGATCCGCGTATGGCTGCCGCAACTGGAGCGAATTTGACTAGCGAACGCAACACCGACATCGAGATCCGGCTGCTGATCGAGGCGATCTACCTCAAGTACAGCTACGATTTTCGCGATTATTCCGGCGCCTCGATCAAGCGCCGGATCCTTCATGCGCTGCGCCATTTCGAGTGCCACACGGTGTCGGCCCTGCAGGAGCGGGTGCTGCACGACCCGGGCATGTTCATGCAGCTGCTGCAGTTCCTGACGATCCCGGTGAGCGAGATGTTCCGCGACCCCAGCCACTTCCTGGCGCTGCGCAACGAGGTGGTCCCGCTGCTGCGTACCTGGCCGTCGATCAAGATCTGGATCGCCGGCTGCAGCACCGGGGAGGAGGTGTATTCGATGGCCATCCTGCTGCGCGAAGAAGGCCTGCTCGAACGCACCATCATTTATGCCACCGACATCAACCCACGCTCGCTGGACAAGGCCAAGCAGGGTATCTACTCGATGCAGAGCATGCGCGAGTACGAGGAAAACTACCGCCTCGCCGGTGGCCGTCGGGACTTTTCCGAGTACTACACAGCCGCCTACGGCAACGCCATCATGGACAGCAGCCTGCGCGACAACGTGACCTTCGCCGACCACAGCCTGGCCACCGACAGCGTGTTCTCCGAAACCCAGCTGGTGTCCTGCCGCAACGTGCTGATCTACTTCAACAAGGCACTGCAGGACCGGGCCCTGGGCTTGTTCCACGAGTCCTTGTGCCATCGCGGCTTCCTGATCCTGGGCAGCAAGGAGTCGGTGGATTTTTCCGCTTACAGCGAGCGCTTCGAGCCGCTGGTCAAGCCTGAACGGATCTACCGCAAATCATGAACGGCGTACGTGCGATCGTGATCGGCGCTTCGGCGGGCGGCGTGGCGGCCCTGCTGCAGGTGCTCGGTGGCTTGCCGGCGGCGTTCGCTACGCCGGTGCTGTGCGTGCTGCACCTGCCTGATGACCGCCACAGCCAGTTGGCTGAAGTGCTGCAGCGGCGGGTACACCGGCCGGTGAGCGAGGCGCATGACAAGGAGGCCATCGCCCCCGGCCAGATCTACGTGGCCACGCCCCGCTACCATCTGTCGGTGGAAGCCGACTTGAGCCTGTCGCTGAGCCAGGAAGACCCGGTGCATTTCTCCCGCCCGGCGATCGACTTCCTGTTCATGTCGGCGGCCGATGCGTATGGCGACGGCCTGCTCGGCATCCTCCTCACCGGGGCCAACGAAGACGGCGCCGCAGGCCTTGCCTACATCAAGAACAGCGGCGGCCGGACCGTGGTCCAGGACCCCCGCGATGCACAAGTGGCGTTGATGCCGGAGGCCGCCCTGGCCCTGCATCGACCCGACCATATACTTTCTCTGAGCGGGATCGAGCAGTTGCTCGCCACCCTGGAATCCAGCGCATGCTAAG
Organism: Pseudomonas sp. NPDC089396; assembly: GCF_044749545.1. NCBI lineage: Bacteria > Pseudomonadati > Pseudomonadota > Gammaproteobacteria > Pseudomonadales > Pseudomonadaceae > Pseudomonas > Pseudomonas sp. NPDC089396. Next base: position 61,307 of record NZ_JBIVIC010000021.1, read on the forward strand.
CCTCACCACTGCCAAACTGCTGATCGTCGACGATCTGCCGGAAAACCTGCTGGCCCTCGACGCCCTGATCCAGGGCGAAGGCCGCGAGGTGCACCAGGCCCAGTCGGCTGAAGCGGCATTGTCGCTGTTGCTTGAGCACGAATTCGCCCTGGCCATTCTCGATGTGCAAATGCCGGGCATGAATGGTTTCGAGCTGGCCGAATTGATGCGTGGCACGGAAAAGACCCGCAATATCCCGATCGTCTTCGTCACGGCGGCCGGCCGCGAGATGAACTACGCCTTCAAGGGCTACGAGAGCGGTGCGGTGGACTTCCTGCACAAGCCCCTCGACACCATGGCGGTGAAAAGCAAGGTGTCGGTATTCGTCGACCTGTACCGCCAGCGCAAGGTGCTTGACCGGCAGCTGCAGGCCCTGGAGCACAGCCGCCAGCAGCAGGAACAGCTGCTGGCCCAGTTGCAGGTGGCGCAGGGCGAGCTGGAACATGCGGTGCGCATGCGCGACGACTTCATGTCGATCGTTTCCCACGAAGTGCGCACGCCGCTCAATGGCCTGATCCTGGAAACCCAGTTGCGCAAGATGCACCTGGCCCGTGGCAACCTCGACGCGTTCAGCGCCGACAAGCTGCAGGCCATGGTCGAGCGTGACGAGCGGCAGATCAACAGCCTGATCCGGCTGATCGAAGACATGCTCGATGTGTCGCGCATCCGTACCGGCAAGCTGTCGCTGCGGCCGAAACCCTTCGACCTTGGCCAGTTGGCCCGCACCCTGGTGGAAAATTTCGCTGCCCAGGCCACGGCGCTGGAGACCCGTATCGAGTTGCAGTGCTGCGAGGCGCTGCATGGCGCGTGGGACGAGTTTCGGATTGAACAAGTGCTGGCCAACCTGTTGTCCAATGCGTTGCGCTATGGCGAACGGCGCCCGGTGCAGGTAAGGGTGTTCGCCCAGGAGGGCATGGCCTGGGTGCAAGTGCAGGATCAGGGTATCGGCATCAGTGCCGCCAACCAGCAGCGGATTTTCCAGCAGTTCGAGCGGGTGGCAGCGCAGCAGGCCAGCAATGGCCTGGGCCTGGGGTTGTATATCTCGGAACAGATCGTCCAGGCCCATGGCGGGCGCATCCTGGTCGACAGCGAGGAGGGCAAGGGTGCAACCTTCAGCCTCCTGTTGCCACTGGTGACACCGGCAGAACAAAACGACCAGGCGCGGGCAACCTCTGCATAAGCCTGGGGTCAGATGGCCAACTGTATGAATTTCAAGGCGTTGTAGTCATGAGTGAAGATGCACAAGACGTGGTACTGGTGGTCGAGGACGAGCCGGCGATTCGCATGATCCTGCGCGACTACCTGGCCGGCGAGGGCTACCACGTGCTGGTGGCCGAAGACGGTGAGCAGGCGTTCGCGATTCTGGCGAGCAAGCCGCACCTGGACCTGATGGTGACGGATTTTCGCCTGCCGGGCGGGATTTCCGGGGTGGAGATTGCCGAGCCTGCCGTGAAGTTGCGACCGGATTTGAAGGTGATCTTCATCAGTGGGTATCCGGCTGAGATCATCGAGTCGGGCAGCCCGATCGCGCGCAAGGCGCCGATTCTGGCCAAGCCGTTTGATCTGGATACCCTGCACCAGCAGATTCAGGCCCTTTTGCGCTGAATTTACCGGCCCTATCGCCGGCAAGCCGGCTCCCACAGGTACCCCACTGAACTCACGTGCAGTGCTGTACCTGTGGGAGCCGGCTTGCCGGCGATAGGGCCAGTACAGGCTAGCGCAAGGTCCGCTCGATCCCCCCAACCAACAGGTTCTCCATCAACCCCAGCCCTTGCTCCTGCGGCAATGCCTTGAGCATCCCCGGCAGCTGATTGAGCAAGGTCGCCACCACCTGCGCCGTCGCCGCCAATGCGTCCCCAGGCAGCTTCGCCTGGGGTGCGATCAAGCGCAGCAAGCCCGTCTCGTAGCGCTTGCGCAACGCCGCCAGGCGCTCCTGCTGCGTCTCGCTCAGGCAGCAGAAATCCCGCTCTGCCAGGCGAAACTGCAGGGGCCGCTCGGCATGCAACTGCCAGTGCGCCGCGATCAGGCACGACAACGCCGAGCCCCCACGGGCCATGGCGCGACGGCCCTGTTCGAGGGTGGCCTGCAGCTCCTCGTACAGCTCTTCGATCAAGTCGAACAACAGGTCCTGCTTGCTGGGGAAATGGTGGTACAGCGAACCTGCGGTCAACCCCACATGCGCCGCCAACTCGCGCATGCTGACCTGGCCGAAGCCTTTCTCGGCAAACAGCGCCATGGCCCGGTCTCGTCGCTCTTCAAAGCTGGTGCAGCGCATTGCGGCATTGACCAAGGCCATGGCGTTCGCTCCTCAGTAGCTGTAGAAACCGCGGCCGGTCTTGCGTCCCAGCCAGCCGGCCGCGACCATTTCCTTGAGCAGTGGGGCAGGGCGGTACTTGCTGTCGCAGAAGCCGTCGTGGAAGGCCTCCATGATCGCCAGCAAGGTGTCCAGGCCAATGAGGTCGGCCAAGGCCAGCGGGCCAATCGGCTGGTTGCAGCCCAGGCGCATGCCGGTGTCGATGTCTTCGGCACTGGCCAGGCCTTCCTGACGCACCAGGATCGCTTCGTTGATCATCGGCACGAGGATGCGGTTGACCACGAAACCTGGGCGGTTGCCCGCGGTGATCGGCGTCTTGCCCACCTTCTCGGTGACCACCAGGGCTTGCGCGTAGGTGCTGTCGCTGGTCTGCAGGCCGCGAATGATCTCCACCAGTGCCATCATCGGCACCGGATTAAAGAAGTGCACGCCGATGAAGCGCTCAGGGTGCTCGATGCTCGCGGCCAGCTCGGTGACCGACAGCGACGAGGTGTTGGTGGCGATCAGGCAGGTGGCTGCCACATTGGCCGCCACCTGCTGCAGGATGCGCTGCTTGAGCTGCAGGTTTTCGGTAGCCGCCTCGATCACCAGTTGCGCTGCGCCCAGCTGGGCATAGTCGGTGCTGGTGCGGATGCGCGACTTGGCTGCCTCGGCACGCTCGGCATCGAGGGTGCCCTTGTTGACCTGGCGCTCCAGGTTCTTGCTCAAGGTGGCCACACCGCGCTCCAGCGCGGCATCGGAAACGTCCACCAGCAGCACCTGGTAGCCGGCGACCGCGCACACCTGGGCAATACCGTTGCCCATGGTGCCGGCGCCGATCACGGCGATCTGTTCAATGCTCATTGCAAACTCCCTTAGACGCGCTCAAACACCACGGCGATGCCTTGGCCGCCGCCGATGCACATGGTGGCCAGCGCGTAGCGGCCCTGGATGCGCTGCAGCTCATGGATGGCCTTGGTGGCAATGATCGCGCCGGTGGCGCCGACCGGGTGGCCGAGGGAAATGCCCGAGCCGTTCGGGTTGACCTTCTCCGGGTCGAAGTCCAGGGCGCGGGCGACAGCGCAAGCCTGGGCGGCGAAGGCTTCGTTGGACTCGATCACGTCCAGGTCGTTGATGTTCAGGCCGGCTTTTTCCAGCACCTTGCGGGTGGCCGGGATCGGGCCCAGGCCCATCAGCTCAGGCTCGACGCCGGCGTGGGCGTAGGCCACCAGGCGCGCCAGGGGCTTGAGGCCCAGGCGACGCACGGCGTCACCGCTGGCCAGCACCAGGCCGGCAGCGCCATCGTTGATGCCGCTGGCGTTGCCGGCGGTCACGGTGCCGTCCTTCTTGAACACGGTCTTCATGCCGGCCAGTTGCTCGGCGGTGACGTCGCCACGCACGTGCTCGTCCACGGCGAACTGCACGACGCCTTTGCGGGTTTTCAGCTCCACCGGCACGATCTGGCTGTCGAAGCGGCCTTCGGCGATGGCGCGGGCGGCGCGGCGCTGGCTGGTCAGGGCCAGCTCATCCTGCATTTCGCGGGTGATACCATTCTTGGCCGCAACGTTTTCGGCAGTGATGCCCATGTGGAAGTGTTCGAAGGGGTCATGCAGTACGCCGACGGTGTAGTCGATGCCTTGCAGATCGCCCATGCGCGCGCCCCAGCGGGCTTGCGGCAGCAGGTACGGGCCACGGCTCATGGATTCGGCACCGGCGGCCACGGCCACGTCGGCATCGCCGAGCAGCAGGCACTGGGTGGCCGAGACGATCGCCTGCAGGCCCGAACCGCACAGGCGGTTGACGTTGAAGGCTGGGGTTTCCTTCGGGATACCGGCATTCATCGCGGCAACCCGCGACAGGTAGGCATCGCGCGCTTCGGTCGGGATCACGGTGCCCATGACCATATGGCCGATCTGCTCGGCGGCCACGCCCGAGCGCTCGATGGCCGCGCGGGTCACGGTGGTCGCCAGGTCGGCCAGCGGCAGGTCCTTGAGGGATCCACCAAAACCACCGATGGCGGTACGGACGGCACTGACGACGTAGATTTCTGGGCTGCTCATAAAGGCTCCGATAGCTTAGGCATGGCGGGAGCGGGCCAGGCTCTGCGAGAATGGCCGGCGATCCCGGATGGGGTCCGAGTCTAGGCAAAGGCTCTGTTGCAGCCTATGCCGATTCTGTTCAGTCAACCTGGCACTTTTTGCCACTCAGCATAGACAGCGAATTCCGCCATGCGCGATACCGATACGGTCGCCGTGTACTTTCTCAATGCCATGCTGCACGCCCTGCGCGAGCAGCCCGAGGCGCGCGATGCCCACCTGCATGCGGTGGGCATCGCGCCGAGCCTGCTAGCGCAGCCGCAGGCCCGCGTGCCGGCCAAGGCCTTCGCGCAGTTGTGGCTGGCGCTGATCCATCAGCTGGACGATGAGTTCTTTCGTCTCGACAGCCATGGCATGCCGCTGGGCAGCTTTGCCCTGATCTGCCGTGGGCTGATTCAGGAGCCGAACCTGGAAAAGGCCCTGCGCCAGTGCATGGGCAATTTCGCCCTGTTCCTGCGCGACCTGCGCGGCAGCGTGACGGTGCGCGCAGGCAGGGCGGTGATCAGCGTGCAATCGCAGATTGCCGACCCCCTGACCCGGGTCTACGCCGAGGAAACCTACCTGGTGCTGATGATGGGCCTGTTGTGCTGGCTGGCCGGTCGGCGCATCGCCATCGACCGCACGGAACTGGCGGTCGCGCGCCCGGCCCAGGACGATGACCTGTTGCTCTGGGGACCGGACCTGCGCCTGGGCAGCGGGCGTACCGAAGTGGAATTCGACAGCGCCTACCTGCGCCTGCCGGTGGTGCAGGACCTGGCGGGCCTGAAGAGTTTCCTGCGCAGTGCGCCACAAGGGCTGGTGATCCGTTTTCGCAACCAGAACGGTCTGGTGGCCGAGGTCTACCGGCATCTGCGTGCCCGGCGCTATGGCCAATGGCCGACGCTGGAGGCCTTGGCCAGGCAGCAGGGCATCAGCCCCAGCACCTTCCGCCGGCAGTTGGAGCGTGAAGGGCGCTCGTATCAGCAGATCAAGGACGAAGTGCGCCGGGCCATGGCCTTCGAGCGCTTGCGAGAAGGGGTGTTGAGTGTTGCCGAAATCGCCGAGCAGACGGGGTTTCAGGAGCCCAGTGCGTTTCATCGGGCGTTCAAGAAGTGGACGGGGCAGAGCCCGGGGAGCTATCGGGCCAAGCTGACTGCTCGGTAGGGGGGGGCTGTACCGGCCCTATCGCCGGCAAGCCGGCTCCCACAGGGATTTGCAATGTTGCAGTAACTGTGGGAGCCGGCTTGCCGGCGATAGGGCCATCACAGACAAGCGACTATCGATCAGGCCGGCACCATCGCAAAGCCAACACCAAACCGGTTCCAGGCGTTGATGGTGGCAATCGCCAGCGTCAGGTTGACCACCTCGGCCGGCTCGAAGTGCTGTTGCAGCGCCTCGTACTCCGGCTGCGGCGCGCCGCGCTCGGGCAGGCGGGTCAAACACTCGACCCAGGCCAGCGCCGCACGCTCACGCGGTGTGAAGTAGTTGGTTTCCTGCCACACGCTCAGCGTCTGCAACCGCGCTTCGGTTTCGCCAGCCTTGCGCGCGTCATTGGCATGCATGTTCACGCAATAGGCGCAGCCGTTGATCTGCGAAGCACGCAGGCGCACCAGCTCCAGCAGCGAGTTCTCCAGGCCGCTCTTGGCCAGGGCCTGCTCCAGTCCGACCATGGCCTTGTAGGCTTCAGCAGAGTGTTTGGCCCATTCGATACGGTTGTGCATGGTGTTCTCCGAGAGATTCAGTGTGGACATGGCACTACCTTAACGCCGCCCGCCCTGCGGCCCGATAGCCAATCACGCGCTTTGCCAGGAGGCCAATCAGGGTCATTAAGGAGGCCACTGACAGGCATCCAATCTCTTCATTTCAGCCCCGGCCGAGGAGGCGGGATAATGACCGGGTCTTGCACCAGGAGATCCGATTCATGTCCGAAGAACGCTACATGCGCGAAGCCCTCGACCTGGCCCGCGCCAATATCCAGGCCGGTGGACGGCCCTTCGGCGCCGTCCTGGTGTACCAGGGCCAGGTGATCGCTCGCGCCGTCAACGAGATCCACAGCACCCAGGACCCGACTGCCCACGCCGAGCTGCAGGCCATCCGCAAGGCCGCCCAAGCCTTGGGCCGATCGCGCCTGGACGGTGCCGAGATCTATGCCACTGGCCATCCCTGTCCAATGTGCCTGGCCGCCATGCACCTGTGCGGCATCGAGCGCGCCTGGTTCGCCTACGACAACGACGAAGGCGAGCCCTATGGCCTGTCCACCGCCGCCGTCTATGCACAGATGGCCCGTCCGCCGCAGCAGCAGAGCCTGCCATTGCGTCCGCTTAAGCCCGCAGGGGAGGCAGACCTGTACCTGCAATGGAAGCAGGCGAACGCGCAATGAGAGGGCCGTTGAACTTGCTGTTGGTGGTGTTGCTGGCCCTGAACCTGCGGCCGATCCTGACCAGCATCGGGCCGTTGCTCGAACCGATGCGCGCCAGCACCGGCCTGGGCTACCAGCAAGCCGCGCTGCTGACGGCGCTGCCGGTGCTGTGCATGGGCCTGGTGCCGTTGCTGCAGCCCTGGCTGCGGCGCTGGATCAGCGAGCATGGCGGCATGCTCGGCGGCCTCGCCGCCATTGCCCTGGCCTGCCTGTGGCGCCTGCAGCTGGACAGCGCCTGGGCACTGCTCGCCAGTGCAGTGCTGGCCGGCCTCGGCGTGGCGGTGGTGCAGGGCATGATGCCTGGCTTGGTCAATCGCTGGTTCCCCGGCCGCCTGGCCGCGGCCATGGGCCTGTATTCGGCTGCGCTGATGAGTGGCGGCGGGCTGGCGGCAGTGCTGGGGCCGCACATCAGCGGGCACTTTGGTCACTGGCAGGCGGGCCTTGGCGTGTGGGCAATGCCGGCGCTGCTGGCGGTGCTGGCCTGGGCCATGCTACGTCCGCGTGATGCTGCGCCAAAACTGGCTGGCGCTGCCGGTGGCCACTGGTTCGGCACGCGTCGGGCATGGCTGCTGGCGTTGTACTTCGGCCTGATCAACGGGGGCTACACCAGCATGGTCGCCTGGTTGCCGGCCTATCATCTTGAGCATGGCGGCACCGCCCAAGGCGGGGGTGACCTGGTTGGCCTGATGACCATTTTCCAGGTGGCCGGTGCGCTGGGCCTGCCATTGTTGCTGCGCGGCTGGGCGGATCGTCGGCCAGGGCTGTGGCTGGCACTGGCGATCCAGTTGGCGGGCTTCCTTGGCTTGTTGCTGGCGCCGAACGGGGCCATGGGCGTCTGGGTGGCGATGATCGGTTTTGGCCTGGGGGCTTGCTTCAGCCTGAGCCTCACCTTGACCCTGGAACATCTGAAGACGCCGGCAGAGGCGGGCAGCCTCGCGGCATTCGTGCAGGGGGTCGGGTTCATCATCACCGGGATCGTGCCGTACATCACCGGTTGGCTGCGTGATGTGAGCGGCGATTTCCAGGCTTCGTGGACGCTGTTGACCGTCACCGTGCTGGCCATGCTGCTGGTCACCACCTGCTTTGCCCCGCGTGGTTACGCTGCCGCCATTGCCCGGCGAGGGCATGGCGGCCAGGCGGCTGCCGTCAACTGAGGCGCTGCAGGGTATCGCGGACCCGGTCCAGTGCCGGGTCGATGTCCAGCAGCTCGATGGCGCCGAAGCCCAGCAGCAACCCAGGGCGCACAGGCGCTTCGTCGAAGAACGGCGCCAGCGAGTAAAGGCCGACCTCCACCTTGCGTGCGAGGTTGGCCAGCAGCTCGACATCCACGTCAGGTTGCGCCAGTGCGCTGAGGTGAAACCCGGCACTGGCCGGTATCGCTTTGAACCAGGGTGCCAGGTCACCGTCCAGGCGGGTGAGGATGCGCTCGCGCCGGGCACTGTAGATGTCATGGCAGCGGCGAATGTGCTTGTTCAGGTGGCCTTCGCCGATGAAGCGCGCGAGCGCCCATTGCAGCAGGGTGGGGCTGTGCCAGTCGCTCAGGTGCTTGGCCACGCAGGCCGCTTCGAGCACGGCCGGTGGCAGCACGGCATAGCCCAGGCGCAGCTCCGGCAGCAGGGTTTTCGAGAACGTCCCGACATAAGCCACCAGCCCCTGACGGTCGAGCCGTTGCAGGGCATCCGCTGCCGGGCCCTGGTAGCGAAACTCGCAGTCATAGTCGTCTTCGATGATCAGCGCGCCGAGCTCGGCGGCGCGGGCCAGCAGGGCGTGGCGGCGCGGGATGCTCATCGGCATGCCGAGGGGAAACTGGTGCGAAGGGGTCACGTAGATGAGCCGGGTGCCGTCGGCGATCTGCTCGACGCACAGGCCTTCGTCGTCCACAGGCACGGATTGCAGGTTTGCACCCAACGCGAGAAACAGCTGCCGCGCTGGCGGGTAGCCGGGGTCTTCCATGGCCACTGGGCAGCCGGGTTCGATCAGTACCCGGGCGATCAGGTCCAGGGCCTGCTGGGCGCCGTTGCACACCAGTACCTCGGCTGGGTTGCAGTGCACACCTCGCGTGTAGGCAACGTGGTGGGCGATGGCCTCGCGCAGTTCCGGCAGCCCTTGGGCGGTGAACTGCCGCTCGGGGTGGCGCTGGCTGCGGCGCAGGGCGTAGTTCAGGCAGCTGCGCCACTGGTCGAAGGGGAACTGCGACTTGATTGAGGCGCCGCCGACGAAGTCGTAGCGCGATGGGGCTTCCTGGGTGCGCCTTGCCAATACGGTGGCGCGCTGTTGCCAGCGGCCCAGCGAGGCGGCTGCGGCCAGGGGGACTGTCTGGGCTTCGTTGTTGCGCACGGGTTGGCGTGGGGTAATGAACGTGCCGCGGCCTACCACGCCGCTGAGCAGGTTGTCGTAGGTCAGGCGTGAGTAGGCTTCGGCCACGGTCTTGCGTGACACGCCCAGCTGTTCGGCCAGCAGGCGGGTAGGGGGTAGCTGTGAGCCGGCGGCCAGGTGGCCGCTGTCGATGCCGGCGCGCAGCTGTTGGTAGAGCTGGTCGGCCAGGCCTTTGCGGCCTTCGAGGCGGATGTGCAGTTCCATGGTGGGGTCCGGGCGCAGGAGTGCTGAGAATAGCGGATTTTTATTGAATTCTACCGCTGCCCTCACGCAACGCGATGTCAAAGCCCCCCATAAGGACAACGCGATTCTGCTTTTCGCTTTTCGCTTTTCGCTTTTCGCTTTTTTGCTTTTTGCTTTTTGCTTTTTGCTTTTTGCTTTTAAGCGCGCGGTAGTTCAGGCACCGCAAATTGCGACTTCAGGAGGCCGAACGGAGGTCTTGCGGAGGGAGGCGACGGGCATGGATGCCCGTCGAGCGCTGGGCCCCAGGATGGGGCCTGCAGCGCGGTCCTCCCGGGAGCAAGAC
>NZ_JBIVIC010000022.1:0-69872 GCF_044749545.1 Pseudomonas sp. NPDC089396
CAGTAGTGAAACGATGCATCGCCGATGGTAGTGTGGGGTTTCCCCATGTGAGAGTAGGTCATCGTCAAGATTCATTTCGCAAAACCCCTATCTGCACATGCAGGTAGGGGTTTTGTCTTTAAGTAGAAGCCATAGAAATTCGCAGGCACGTCCCGAGGACGGGCCAGCACACAGAATTTCTTGACGACCATAGAGCATTGGAACCACCTGATCCCATCCCGAACTCAGCAGTGAAACGATGCATCGCCGATGGTAGTGTGGGGTTTCCCCATGTGAGAGTAGGTCATCGTCAAGATTCAAACACAAAGCCCCTGTCTGCATCGCAGACAGGGGCTTTGTCTTTTCCGGGCCGTTCACAGAACCGCGTCACATGCCAGGCTTCGGCGCAGGCGCCTGGCGGTGTAGAAGTACTACTCGGCCACCTGCTTGTCCAGGTAAGCCCTCATCACCCGGGCCGCTTTGTTCAGGTGCTGCTCCAGCACCTTCACGGCTTCGTCCACCAGCTTGTCGCTCGCCGCATCCACCAGCGCGTTGTGATCGTCCTGGGTGAGTTTACCCAGGCCCATCGATGACAAGTGGAAGCGCAGGAAGCGCTCTTCCTCATTGAGCTCGATTTCAATCAGGCGCAACAGCTTCTGATTCGGTGCCTTGCCATACAGAGACATGTGGAACAGCCGGTTGAGGCGACCGATTTCCGCATGGCGTGTTTCGTTTTCCAGTTGCTGGATGTAACTGCGGGCACTGGCAATGTCAGCGTCATCGAGCAACGGGATCGATTGGCGTAACGCCTCGCTCTCCAGTAGCACGCGTAACTCATAGGTGTCGACCGCGTCCACGCCAATCAAAGGGGCAACCACTGCACCTTTGTGCATCTCCACCCTCAGCAGCGACTGCGCTTCGAGCTGGCGCAGCGCTTCCCGTACCGGCATGCGACTGACGCCGTACAAGGTGGCAAGCTCCTGCTGACGCACGGGGGTACCGGGCGGCAGGCGGCCATCGAGAATGGCGCTACGCAGGCGCTCTTCGATCACGGCACGGGCAAGATGCGACGGCAGCTGTTCAGCGGTCAGCACGTTGCTCAGTTTGATTTTCTCGGCCACGCGGAGTCTGCCTCGATAACGAAAGTTGGATCCAAGGACACTAGTAACCGGCAAGGAGGCTTGTCAAACCAACGTGCGTACTGGGACGCGCGAAGGAAGACTACATTCATGTTGGATGAAGTCGCTTGGCAAAGAAAGCGCTACACATTAAGCGTTATCTATAAAGTTATAGCGCCCCGACCACTGGTGTCCTGATTACAGGATGCCATTGTCTTTTAAACCGACTGGCGCCACCATCGCTGTTTTCGATTGGTCTGAACAGGTCTTCGCAGTGGCGATATCCTGGGTCCTCAAAATTGCCGTGCGCCGTGCCGGCCTTGCTGTGCTACTGGGTAGCCTGTTGCTCGGCGGTTTGCATGCGGATTGGGATTTCACCGACATCAGCCGTAAATCACAAAAGCTGTATGGCCCTCTCGGTGCAGGGAAAGGCCGCATCGATGCCTGGCAGAACCTGATGGCCACGCAAAACCAGGGCACCGAGCTGCAGCGCCTGCAGGCGGTCAACCTGTTCTTCAACCAGCAACTGCGTTACGTCGAAGACATCGACCTTTGGCGTGAAGTCGATTATTGGGCCACGCCGATCCAGGCACTCATCAAGGGTGCCGGTGATTGCGAAGACTACGCCATCGCCAAGTACTTCAGCCTGCGGCGCATGGGTATTGCCAGCGACAAGCTGCGTATCACTTACGTCAAGGCCCTGCGTCAGAACCGTGCGCACATGGTGCTGACCTATTATTCAAACCCACAGGCACAGCCGCTGGTGCTCGACAGCCTGATGGACGCGATCGAGCCGGCCAGCCAACGCACCGACCTGTTGCCGGTCTACGCCTTCAATGGCGAAGGCCTGTGGCTGACGGGTGCCGCGGGCAACAAGAAAGTCGGTGACACCAAGCGCCTGTCACGCTGGCAGGACTTGTTGAAGAAAATGCAGGCCGAAGGGTTCCCGGCCGAACCGGTCTACTGAAGGAGCGCAGATGTCACTGTTCAAACAATTGCTGTTGGCCATTTGTCTGTTCCTGGTGGTCGCGTTCAGCGGCAGTTTCATGGTGAGCCTGGAAAGCTCGCGTAGTCAGTACGTCAACCAGCTGCGCTCGCATGCCCAGGATGCGGCCACCGCACTGGCGCTATCCTTGACGCCGGGCATCGATGACCCGGCCATGGTAGAGCTGATGGTCAGTTCGATCTTCGACAGTGGCTACTACGCCAGCATCAAGGTCATCGACCTGGGCTCCAACGCGGTGCTGGTGGAGCGCCACGCCAAACCGGACCCTGGGGGTGTCCCTGCCTGGTTCATCCGCCTGATCGGCCTGGAAGCAGCGGGCGGCGATGCCATCGTCAGCCGCGGATGGCAGCAGGCCGCCCGGGTCGAGGTGATCAGCCATCCGATGTTCGCCATCGGCAAGCTCTGGCAGAGCGCACTGGGCAGTCTGGGCTGGCTGCTGCTGTGCGGTGCCGCGAGCGCGGCGCTGGGAGCCTTGCTGCTGCGCCGCCAGCTGCGCCCGCTGGATGCCATGGTCGAGCAGTCCCAGGCCATTGCCCACCGCGAGTTTCTCAGCCTGCCCGAGCCGCGCACGCCGGAGCTGCGCCGGGTGGTGCAGGCAATGAACCAGATGGTCGACAAGCTCAAGGCCCTGTTCAGCGAACAGGCCGAACGCAGTGAGCGGTTGCGTGCCGAGTCCTATCAGGACAGCCTGACCGGCCTGTCGAACCGGCGCTACTTCGAGATGCAGCTCAACGCCCGCGTCAGCAACCTGGAGGAGGCCCGTGCCGGCTACCTGCTGCTGCTGCGTGTGCAGGGGCTGGCCGGGCTCAACGCGCGTCTCGGCGGGCAACGTACCAACCAGCTGTTGCAGGCGGTTGGCGAGCAGCTGCGGCGCACCTGTGCCAGCTTCCCCGAGACCAACGACCTGATTTCACGCAGCCGAGGCGGGGAGTTCGCAGTGTTGGCGCCCGGTATGGTCCACGAAGACGCGGTAGGCCTTGCCCAGGCCCTTGAGACGGCGTTGCAAAGCCTGCACCAGACGGGGGCCTGCGATATCTCCCCAGTCGCCTGTATTGGGCTGGCGCCGTTCAGCCCAGGCGATGCCCCGCAGGCGCTGCTCAAACTGGCCGACGAGGCACTGGCGCGTGCCGAGAACCAACCGACACCGGGCTGGGTATGCCTTGAGCAGGGCATGGCCGCCATTGCCGGCGACAACCAGCACGAATGGCATACGCGCCTGGACAAGGCGTTTGTCGGCGGCCAGTTCGAGCTGTTCTTCCAGCCGGTAGTGGATGCCCAGACGGGCCAGCGGCTCCTTCATTACAAAGTGATCTCCCGGCTGCATGACGACCAGGGCCAGGCATTGCCCGCCGGCCGCTTCCTGCCCTGGCTGGAGCGTTTCGGCTGGATGTCGCGGCTGGATCTGCTGGTCTTGGAAAAAGTGCTCGCGCACCTGCGCAGCCATGATCAGGTGCTGGCGTTGAACCTGACCGCCGCGACCCTGGCCGACCCCAAGGCCCTGCAGCGGGTCTATGCGTTGCTGGGCCAGAACACGGCACTGGGCACGCGGCTGATCTTCGAGATCGGCGAAGAGCAACTGCCCGAGCAGGCGGCGCTCGAACAGTTGACCCGGCGCCTGCGAGGGCTTGGTTTTGGCTTGGCACTGCAGCGTTTTGGTGGCCGCTTCAGCATGATCGGCAACCTGGCGCATCTGGGCCTGGCGTACCTGAAGATCGATGGCAGCTACATCCGCAATATCGATCAGGAACAGCACAAGCGATTGTTCATCGAAGCTATCCAGCGCGCGGCGCACAGCATCGACCTGCCATTGATCGCCGAGCGGGTGGAGACAGAAGGGGAGCGGCTGGTGCTGGTGGAAATGGGTGTGGGCGGTATCCAGGGCCAGCTGGTTGGCGAACCTGCGCCCTGGCGCTAACTTCAAGTGTGCTGGGGCGCCACGCGCCCCAGGTCTCAGATCAACCCACCGTCCTCTTCTTCCTCGATCAGGTTATTCAGGCTACCCAGCGCCTTGCGCGCTGTGGAGCGACTGAGCAACTTGGCCTGTGCGCCGGCCGGAAGGTCGGTGATGCTGATCACCCCCTTAGTGGTCAGCACCTCGATCAGGTCCTCGAGCACGCGGATCATGTCCAGATCACTCTGCTTGAGCTGCTTGAGGCTGTTCTCGACGACGTCGTCGGCAAACCACTCCAGGATTTCGACATGGTCGGCCGGGAGAATTTCCGTGTATTCGGCGTAAGGGGCGGCTTCCACCCGCTGCAACTGACCGCTGGCGTTACGCTGCACGTAGAACATGGCGTCCATCCTCGTCACGTGGGTTCCTTGGCTTGCTGGCTAAGGCGCAGCATAGGCAATGATGCGGTATTGCGCCTGTTCATCCAGGGGGTACCGAGCGCTACCTGCTCAAACCGCTATTTGAGAGCTGGATCACCGTTTGCAACGCTGCGTCAGATTGTCTCTGGCAAACGTGTGCGGCTGTCTGTTAAATAGCAACTTGACACTATTTTCCCCTGGTGCTGTAGAATTGACGCTTTCAAACCAAGCCCAATCTGCAGGCGCCGTTTTTTTGACGAGCAATTTCGTCAAAAAGCCGCGACGACATGCGTGCGGCCTCCATCCTTGAATCAGCTTCGATTTCGAATTCAGAGTCATCGTTTTGACGAAAAGTATTCCATTGTTGGCTATTCCCGGTTTGGGTGCCGAGCATAGTCAGTTTCATGACCAAGGCTTGTACTGGTTGGCCTGTGACACCACAGAAAATGCCGCTACGCTTTGCCTCCAAGTCATCGCCGCCATGCCTGAACAAGCCCGGGCGGCGTTGCTCGGTGATGCGCGTGTCATGCAAGAGTCCCTCGAAGGGCTGGACCCGGCGTGTGGTCCTGCCGAACTGGCCCTGTACGAGGCTGACACGCAGGCCATTCTGCAGCTGAAAGGCGACCTGCCGCGCATCGACTTGCCGGGTCGGGTGCTGGTGGTGTTGGTACCGACGGCTGCCTGGGAAGGTGGCAAGGTCGAGCGCTGGTGCCAGGCCTTGCGCCAGGCGGCACTCGCCGCCGGTGCCCTGATCGTGGTGATCAGTGAAGGTCAGAGCGCCTCGCTGATCGAGCGCCTGCGCGCATTCAACCAATCCCTCGACGGACTTGCCCAGCTCTACCGTGGCCAGGGCGGTGTGCGCTACCTGCAGCATTACTGGAGCAACCTGCTTGGCGTTGTCGGCCCCATGGACGTCGAACTGGCGCGCCAGGCCAGTGGGTTTGCGGTTGCCGGTCGGCTTCAGCCGCTGTCCGATGCGGGTGGCGATGAACTGCTGTGCCTGGCCCAGAGCCAGGTGCTTGAAGGTGCGCCGGCACTGTCCGAGCACTGGCAAGTGTTCGACAGCATCAGCGAGCTAGGGGCCAAGGCCGGCCGCGCCGTATCGGCAACCGTGATCTTCGCCATGGACGGTGGCCAGCGTCTCGACGTGCTGGCCCGTCAACTGCACACCTTGCGGCAACTGCGCGGCAATGCCCTGAAGCTGGTGGTGCGCGAAATGGCGCCGACGCTGCGTTATCAAGACGAGCAACTGCTGCTGGCCTGTGGTGCCAGCCAGATCGTGCCCTTCGGTGCCAGCCTTTCGCGCTTCCTGACCATGGTGGACAGCATTCAGGGTTATGTCTGGCCCCGCCACCTGCCGGCTGATTTCGATGCCTTGCTCGCCCGCCTGCGGCCGCTGCCGATCTGTGGGCTGGTGGCCCCGCGTGCCTTTACCGAGGCGGTGCAACAGATGTGGCACGGCCATCGCAATGGTGAAATCGTGCACCAGCTGCTGGTGCTGCGCCCCGCACCAGGCCTGAGCCCACTACAGGCCTGCTCGCGCACGGTGTTCCGCCGCGATGGCGATATCGCCTGTGTGGTCGACGACGTGCTGTTCCTGTTCCTGTTCGCCTGCCGTTCGGAAGGTGTCGAACAGGCGCTGGACCATATCTTCCAGCTGTCCTGGAAAGAGCTGTTCATCGGCCAGGAGGTCCTGGTCAGCCTCGACAGCCTGGGCGGCACGGCCTTCCTCGACGAAACCATACCGCAACCGCCACTGGCCGAGTCGCTGGCGCTGCCAGCGGCGCATAAGAGGCCTGCCCTGGCACCGCGGCAGATCACCCTGCGTCATTGGGGGGCCAAGTGAACTTCGCGCAATTGCTCCAGGTAATCGGCATCAGTGCGCTGGTTACCTTGATCCTCGTCATGTTCGTGCTTCGCGTACGTGCCATGGTGCAAGGCTGGCTCAACCGTCATCTGCGACCCCGTTACCTGAAGCCGGTGGGTGTACGCCGCCGTGTTGTGCGTCAGGACCCTGATCATGACTAGCTCGACATTTTCCACCTCGATACCGGGCCGTTGGCAGGGTCTGGGTGCCTGGAACCTCTACTTCCTGGCCAAGTTCCTGTTGGTTGCCGGCGGCATGCTGGACTTCCAGGCGCTGCCCAACCTGCTGTTCGCCGCATTTTTGCTGGTCCCCCTGCCTGGACGCTGGTTGCGCGTCGGGCGCCAGGTGGTGGCCGTGCCAGTGGGTGTCGCCCTGTTCTATCAAGACACCTGGCTGCCACCGTTCCGGCGCTTGCTGGAGCAGCCGGGCGTGCTCGATTTCTCGTGGGACTACCTGCTGGAACTGATGGCCAGGTTCGTCAACTGGAACCTGGTCGGCGCCTTGGTGCTGCTGGTGGTGGGGTACCTGTTCCTGCGGCACTGGGTGCGCCTGAGCACCTTGAGCCTAGTCGGCCTGGCGTGGCTGGCGGTTGGCGGGCTGCCGTCGTTGGGCACCGGGGCCGGCCAGCCGGCCGTTGCCGGTGCAGCCAACACGGCCGCCACCGCCGCCACTGCGCCTGCCGGGGCGGTCGCCGACACCGCGACCCTCAATGCCTGGCTTGACCGCTTCTTCACCAGCGAACGTCAACGGGTGACCACGTTCCCTGCTGCCAAGCCGGATGAACAGGCGTTCGACCTGCTGGTGATCAACGTGTGCTCCCTGGCCTGGGATGACCTTTCGGCCGTGGGCCTGCACGAGAACCCGTTGTTCTCGCGCCTGGACGTGGTCTTCGATCAGTTCAACTCGGCCACTTCCTACAGTGGTCCGGCGGCGATTCGCCTGCTGCGGGCCAGCTGTGGTCAATCGTCCCATGTGGGTCTGTACCAGCAGGCGCCCGAACAGTGCCTGTTGTTCCAGAACCTGGCCAACCTCGGTTTCCAGAGCCAGACCTTGCTCAACCACAGCGGGCGCTTCGACGACTTCATCGGCGACATCACCCGGCAGCACATGCCTCAGCCTGGCTTCAGTGTCAGCGACTTCCCGCGGGCGCTGGTCAGCTTCGACGGCTCGCCGATCGCTGGCGACCTGGACGTCCTGAACGGCTGGTGGGGCAAGCGCAAGAGCTCCGGTGCCGAGCATGTCTCGCTGTTCTACAACACCATCAGCCTGCATGACGGCAATCGCCTGGTGACCGCCGACGGCGGCACGCGCCAGGCCGATTACGCCACGCGGGCCAATCGCCTGTTCGGCGACCTCGGCAAGTTCCTCGACGAACTCGAAGCCAGCGGCCGCCGCGTGGTGGTTGCCATCGTTCCCGAGCACGGCGCTGCCCTGCACGGCGACCGCATGCAGTTGCCCGGCATGCGCGAGATCCCTACGCCGTCGATCACCCACGTGCCGGTCGGTCTCAAGTTCATCGGCATGGGCCAGCCGGCCCGCAGCGAGCCGCTGAAAGTCACGGCACCGACCAGCTTCCTGGCCCTGTCCGAGCTGGTGTCGCGTGTCTATGCCGGCCTGGGGGCCGGCCAGACCCTGGACCTGCCGAGCCTGCTGACTGACCTGCCCACCACCGAACGTGTTTCGGAAACCTCCGGTGCCCAGGTCCTGGACTACCAGGGCCGGACCTACATGCGTCTGCAAGGCCAGCCGGATTGGCAGCCTGTTCCCAAGGAGAGCCCATGATCGCTGGCAAAGCTGACCCCTCCGACCGCAGTGACGATATCGCCCAACTGCGTCAGTACCTGGCCATGCCTGCCTTGAGCTACCAGGACATCTCCATGATGGTCGGCGTACAGCAGGCCTTGCAGCGCTGGCCGCTGCTGGGCGAAAGCTGCATGGCCAGCCTCGGCAACGCTGCCGTCGAGCAGCCCGAAAAGCATGAGGCCCTGCGGCCATGATCAGCCTGGCCTTGCATGGATTGCGCGGCGGGCTGGGCCGTACTGCCCTGCTGGCAGCGCTGGGCTATGCCATGCGCGAGCTGGGCGAGCGCGTGCTGCTGGTGGATATGAGCCCGGACAACCTGTTGGGCCTGCACTTCAACCTGCCGCTCGACCAGCGCGATGGCTGGGCGTGCGCCGAGTTACAGGGGCGGCCTTTCGGCGAGCCCATCTATGAAGTGCTCGACGGGCTGTGCCTGATGCCCTTCGGTGAAGTGGCGCAAGACCGGCTCGACGATCTGGATGCCTACCAGCAGCCCGAAGTGTGGCGTACACGCCAGGCCGCGCTGGCTGACCATTTCGACTGGCTGCTGTTCGACCTGCCTCACCCGGTCGCGGCCAAAGCTACACGCGGCTTCGACACCGACATGCGGATCCTGGTGGCCGAGGCCGAGATGACCAGCCACGTATTGCTCGGTCGCCAGTCGGTCGAGCGCTACGACCTGCTGCTGGTCAACCGCTACGACCCTGCCAGCAGCCTGCAGAGCGATGTGGTGATGGTGTGGCGTGACCTGTTCCGCAACCAGTTGCCGCTGCAGCTGGTGCACCGTGACGAAGCGTTCGGCGAAGCCTTCGCCAGCAAGGCGCCAGTGGGTCACTACGCACCCCAGTGCCTGGCATCGCGCGATGTGCAAAGCCTGGCGGTGCGCTGCCTGGCGAGGCGGCAAGCGTGAACGTGACGCCACGCTCGGCCTACGCCTACTTCACCGCACGCGGCGCGCACTGGCCGGTCGCCGTGCTGTTCACCCTGGGTGTGTGGGTGGCGTTCCTGTTCCTGCGGCTCGAATCGCCGTCCTGGCAGGCATTGCTGGCCGAGCATCAGCGACTGTTTCCGCAGTTCGTCGGCAAGCGGCCGACGCTGGGCGACCCGCTGCGCCTTTTGATCCAGTGCCTCTGGCTGCTGCTGCGGCGTGTGCCTCAGCCGCGCAAGCCGGGCCGACCCATGCGCGCCTGGTCCTTCGCGGTCGCCCACCTGCACGGGGCATGGCAGGTGCTGCGCAGGTATCGCGCGCGGCTGGCTGAAACCATGCGCCAGGTGCCGAGACGTTTTCGCGACAGCAACCTGCAGCAGGATGCCGCCCAGCGCTTGCGTCGGCTGAGTGTGTTTGGCCGCCGTCTGTTCTATACCTTGCTCACCGCGTGCGCCGTGCTTCTGGCCGTGCTCTGCGTGACCGAGCCGTTCGGCTACCAGGCGCAGCTGGTGTTCATTTTCCTGCTGTGGGGCATCGCCATGCTGGTGCGCTACATGCCAGGCCGGTTCCCGACCCTGATGCTGATCGTGCTGTCGACGATCATTTCGTGCCGCTACCTGTGGTGGCGCTACACCTCGACCTTGAACTGGAACGACACGCTCGACCTGGTCTGCGGCGTGATTCTGCTCGCCGCCGAAACCTACTCCTGGTTCGTGCTGATCCTGGGTTACATCCAGACCTGCTGGCCGCTGGAGCGCAAGCCGGCGGCCCTGCCGGCAAACCCTGCGCACTGGCCGACAGTCGACCTGATGATCCCCACCTACAACGAGGATCTATCGGTTGTGCGCACCACCGTGCTCGCCGCCCTGGGCCTGGACTGGCCGCGCGAGTGCCTGCGCATCTACATCCTCGACGATGGCAAGCGCGAGGCGTTTCGTGCCTTCGCCGACGAAGTCGGGGTGGGCTATATCGTGCGGCCGAACAGCAAGCACGCCAAGGCCGGTAACCTCAACCATGCGCTGGGTGTGACCGACAGCGAGCTGATTGCCATCTTCGACTGCGACCACGTGCCGGTGCGTTCCTTCCTGCAGATGACGGTCGGCTGGTTCCTCAAGGACCCCAAGCTGGCGCTGGTGCAGACGCCCCATCACTTCTTCTCGCCCGACCCGTTCGAGCGCAACCTGGGCTCCTTCCGCCGTCGTCCCAACGAAGGCGAGCTGTTCTACGGGCTGATCCAGGACGGCAACGACATGTGGAACGCCGCCTTCTTCTGCGGCTCCTGTGCCGTGCTGCGGCGTACCGCGCTGGAGAGCATTGGTGGTTTTGCCGTCGAAACGGTGACCGAAGATGCCCATACCGCGTTGCGCCTGCACCGCCAGGGCTGGACCTCGGCCTACCTGAGCACTCCCCAGGCTGCGGGCCTGGCCACCGAAAGCCTGTCGGCGCACATTGGCCAGCGGATACGCTGGGCGCGCGGCATGGTGCAGATCTTCCGTACCGACAACCCCCTGTTCGGTCGTGGGCTGAGCCTGTTCCAGCGGATCTGCTACGCCAACGCCATGCTGCACTTCCTCGCCGGCCTGCCGCGGTTGGTCTTCCTCACCGCACCGTTGGCGTTCCTGTTGCTGCACGCCTACATCATCTACGCGCCGGCGGTGATGATCCTGCTCTACGTGCTGCCGCACATGATTCACGCCAGCCTCACCAACTCGCGCACGCAGGGCAAGTACCGGCAAACCTTCTGGGGCGAGGTCTACGAGACCGTACTGGCCTGGTACATCGCCCGCCCGACCACGGTCGCGCTGTTCGCGCCGAAGAAAGGCACGTTCAACGTCACGGCCAAGGGCGGCCTGATGGAGCATGGCCAGTTCGACTGGCACATCGCCAGGCCCTACCTGTTCCTCGCCGGTCTCAACGTGGCTGGCCTGGGCATTGCCGTCTGGCGGCTGTTCACCGGCCCGGTTGCGGAAATCGGCACGGTGATCGTCAGTTCGCTGTGGGTGCTCTACAACCTGCTGATCATCGGCGCCGCCTGCGCGGTGGCCGCCGAAGTGCGTCAGGTGCGACGTGCACACCGTGTGCAGATGAACTTGCCGGCCGCCCTGCAGCTGGAAAGCGGCCACGGCTTCCCCTGCACCCTGGTCGACTATTCCGATGGCGGCATCGGCCTGCAGTTGGGTGACGGCGTGTCGCCTGCGCCAGGCGATCGCGTGCGCTTGCTGCTGAGCCGTGGACAGCGTGAATTTGCCTTCAATGCACGGGTGACCCGCATCGTCGGCCGACATGTGGGCCTGACCTTCGATGGTCTCACCCAGCAGCAGCGCATCGACCTGGTGCACTGCACCTTCGCCCGCGCCGATGCCTGGCTGAACTGGCAGGACAGACACGAAGTTGAACGCCCGCTGCGCAGCCTGGTCGACGTCCTCAAGATGGGCGGCATCGGTTACCTGCGCCTGATCGAACACACACCTGGTTGGCTGCGCGATCGACTGCTGCCAGTGCGCGACCTGGCGCGCTGGCTGGGCAGCTACCTGCCGCGCACCCCCCGACCTCTCCCATCCACGAACCTTGTTGACCGAGACGCATGATGACTCGTTATCCCGCACGCACCTGGGGCCTGGCGATGGCGCTGCTTGCCTCGCTGTTCCAGAACGCTGCCGTCGCCGATGTAGCCCCCCTTGCCGTACCGGAGGAGCCATCGGTGCCCACCTGGCCCGTCAACCAGACGTTCGAGCAGCTTGGCCGACCGGCCGACAGCCTGTTGCTGGGAGTCCGTAACAGCGAAAACATCGAATTCGGCGTGCGCCGGGACCGCCTGGCAACCGACGCGGTGCTGCAGCTGGACTACACCCCTTCGCCAGCGCTGCTGCCAAACCTGTCCCATCTGCGCGTTTACCTCAACGATGAGCTGATGGGCGTGGTGCCGATCGAGAAGGACCAGCTCGGCCAGCGCGTGCGGCGCCAGATGCCGCTGGATCCGAAGCTGATCAGCGACTTCAACCGGGTGCGCCTGGAGTTCGTCGGGCATTACACCGATATCTGTGAAGACCCGGCGCACAGTGGCCTGTGGTTGAACGTCAACCGCAAGAGCCAGGTCCAGCTGCGCGAGCAGGCGCTGGCGCTGGAGAATGACCTGGCCTACTTCCCGCTGCCGTTCTATGACGCGCGCGACACCAGCAAGGTCGAGCTGCCGGTGGTGTTCGCCGACGCACCGACCGTGGGTGAACAGCGTGCTGCAGCCATCCTCGCGTCGTACTTCGGCAGCAAGGCGGGCTGGCGCAAGGCGACCTTCCCGGTGTCGTTCAACAGCCTGCCGGCCAGCGGCGACAAACCCCGGCCTGCCGTGGTGTTCGCCACCAACGAGCGGCGCCCGGCGTTTATCGCCGACCTGGAAAAATTCCCCGCGGTCGATGGCCCGGTGGTGCAGTTGATCGACCACCCGGACGATCGCTGGAGCAAACTCTTGCTGGTGCTTGGCCGCAATGACGAGGACCTGATCAAGGCCGCGTCGGCGCTGGCCGTTGGCAGCGACCTGTTCCGCGGCCCGCGGGTCAAGGTCGAGCAGATGACCGCCCTGCAACCGCGCAAGCCGTACGATGCGCCGAACTGGACGCGTACCGACCGGCCGGTGCGTTTCTCCGAGCTGCTCGACTACCCCGAGCAGCTGCAGGTCAGCGGCTTGCAGCCGCGGCCGATCACCCTGGATGTGAACCTGCCGCCGGACCTGTTCGTCTGGCGCAACCAGGGCATCCCGCTGCAGACCCTGTATCGCTACACGCCGCCCGCCGTCACCGACGAATCGCGGCTGAGCATCAGCGTCAACGACCAGTACATCACCAGCATGCCGCTGGTGGGCAACGACCGTCGCAGCAGCACCCTGGAAGAAATGCGCCTGAACGTGCTGTCCACCGACAGCACCGCGTTGACCGAGCAATCGCTGGTCCCGGCGCTGAAGATCGGCGCACGCAACCGCCTGCGTTTCGACTTCAGCTTTGCCAGCACAATGGGCAGCGCACAGCGCGACCATTGCCAGACCACCCTGCCGGTGGATGTGCGCGCGGCGATCGACGAGAACTCGACCATCGACCTGTCCGGCTACCACCACTACATGGCCATGCCTGACCTGCGTGCCTTCGTCCGCAGCGGCTTCCCCTACAGCCGCATGGCCGACCTGTCCGATACCGTGATCGTGGTGCCGGCCAAGCCGACGCCAATGCAGGTTGGCACCTTGCTGGATGTGATCAGCAGCATAGGCGGGCAGGTGGGTTACCCGGCCCTGAACGTGCGCCTGAGCGACAACTGGAAGCAGGCTGCAGAAGCCGATGCCGACCTGCTGTTGATCGGCAGCCTGCCCGAAGACCTGCGCGAACAGCCCAACCTTGGCCTGTTGCTCAATGCACAGCGTGACTGGATGGTGCAGGGGCGTGTGCTGGAGCAAACCGGCAACCGCCGCTTCGATACCTCACCGGTGGTATCCAATAGCCGGGTCGAAATCAGTGCCCAGGCGCCGATCGCGGCGATCACCGGCCTGAAGTCGCCGTTCCACGAGCAACGCAGCGTCGTCGCACTGTTGGCCAGCTCCGATGCCGCTTACGGCATGCTGCGCGATGTGCTGGCCGATTCCGGCAAGCTGGATGCAGTGGCAGGCTCTGTCGCCCTGGTGCGCAGCAGCGGCGTCAGCAGCCAGTTCGTTGGCGAACACTATTACGTCGGCCAGCTGCCATGGTGGCTGCTGCTGTGGTTCCACCTGTCCGACTACCCGGCGCTGATCGCCGTGATCGCCACCGTCAGCGTGCTGCTGTTCGCCTTCCTGTTGTGGCGTGCGCTGCGCTGGGCTTCGCGTCGTCGCCTGGGCGGAGCCGATTGACCATGCGCCAGTTGTTGGCAGTGCTGCTGGTGCTGTGCATGCCCGCTGTCGCCACGGCGTCGACGGCTTGTCCGTGGCCGGCCTGGGAGCGCTTCAAGACCGAACTGGTCAGCGCCGATGGCCGGGTAATCGACCGCAGTGACGAGCGCCTGATCACCACCTCCGAAGGGC
This sequence comes from Pseudomonas sp. NPDC089396, assembly GCF_044749545.1. Taxonomy (NCBI): domain Bacteria; kingdom Pseudomonadati; phylum Pseudomonadota; class Gammaproteobacteria; order Pseudomonadales; family Pseudomonadaceae; genus Pseudomonas; species Pseudomonas sp. NPDC089396. The sequence goes on from NZ_JBIVIC010000022.1 coordinate 14,047, forward strand.
AGAGCTATGCGTTGTTCTTCGCCCTGGTCGGCAATGACCGGCAGGCGTTCGCGAAGCTGTTGCGCTGGACCGGCAACAACCTGGCCGAAGGCGACCTTTCGCGTCACCTGCCGGCCTGGCTGTGGGGCCGCAACAAGCAGCAATGGCAAGTGCTGGACAGCAACAACGCCAGCGATGCCGACCTGTGGATCGCCTACAGCCTGCTCGAAGCGGGGCGGTTGTGGGACGAGCCGGCCTATGCCCAGCTGGGCACGCAGATGCTCTGGCGCATCGCCGCGCAGACCGTGCGCAAGCTGCCCGGCCTGGGTGTGATGCTGTTGCCCGCAGACTATGGCTTCGAAGACAACCGTGGCTGGCGCCTGAACCCCAGCTACCTGCCGCCGCAACTGTTCGACCGCTTTGCCCTTGTGGACCCGTTGTGGGGTGAGATGGCGGGCAACGTCCGACGTGTCTGGCTACAGGCGTCGCCCAAGGGCTTTGCACCGGACTGGCTGCTGTGGACACCTGCGGCAGGCATCGAACCGGACCCTGAGCACGGCAACGCCGGGGACTATGACGCCATCCGTGTTTACCTGTGGCTGGGCATGCTGGCCAACGGCGCGCCGCAGCGCGACGAGCTGCTGCGTCACTTCGCGCCGATGGTCGCCGCCACCACGCAAGGCGGCCTGCCGCCGGAAAGCGTCGATGCCCGCAGCGGCAAGCTGAGCGGTCATGGCCCGGCGGGTTTTTCTGCGGCGCTGCTGCCGCTGCTGGCCAACGCCTCTGCTGACCCGACGGCGCTCGAAGCCCAGCGCAAAAGGCTGCGCGAGCAGCCTGTCGACGCGCAGGCGTATTACAACCAGGTCCTGGCCATGTTCGGCCAGGGCTGGGACGAAGCCCGCTATCGCTTCGACAACCAAGGTCGTCTGCTGCCTGCCTGGAGTGCGCCATGTTCCGAATGATCGGCGTGCTGACGCTGACCGCGTTGTCTTGCGCCGTGGCTGCGCAGCCCAAGGACCGGGATGAACAGCGCCAATGGCTGCTCGAACAGGTGCGTATCGGCGAGGCGTTGCACCGCGACGACCTGATTCACGACGCCCTGGCCCGGTTGCGCCTGCTCGAGCCGCGCAACCCTGATGCCTTGCTGGCCGCCTTGAGCCTGGCGCTGCGTGAGCACAAGCCTGAGGAAGCCGAGCAACTGCGCGCAAGAATCGCCGAAGTGGCGCCAGGCAGCCTTCAGGATCGGCAAGCCCGACGCCTGATGCAGCTGCAGCAACCGGAGCAGATGCGGCGCCTGCAGCAAGCGCGCCTGATGGCGGTGACTGGGCGCTACGAAGAGGCCCTGGTCGCTTATGACCAGTTGTTCGCCGGGGAACCGCCCAGCCTGGAGCTGGCGCTGGATTACTGGCGCGTGCGGGCCAACCTGCCTGGGCAACGGCCGGAAGCGATCCGCCAGCTGCAGCAGCTCGACCGCCAGTACCCGGGTAATGCCGGCCTGCGCCAGACCTTGGCCAGCTGGCTGTTCAGCGAAGATCGCGACAGCGAGGCCCTGGCCGTGCTCCACCAGTTGTCGCGCGACCCGACGGCCCGCGATGCCGCCGCGCAGCGCGAGTTCGACTACCTGTCCGAGCAACCGGTGAATGCCAGCAGCGTGGCTGCCTGGCAGGCATTCATCCAGCGTTATCCCGCTTCGCCGCTGTTGTCGCAGGCCAACGAGAACCTCAAGCAGCAGCGCACCTTGGTGGGTGACCCGGCCTGGCAGGCTGGGCAACGTGGCAAGGCCCTGCTCGATCAGGAGCGTAACGCCCAGGCCGAGGCGCAACTGCGCGTGGCCCTGCGCCGTTACCCCGACGATGCCAGCCTGCACGGTGCGCTTGGCGTTGCGCTGATGCGCCAGCGCCGCTATTCGGAAGCGAACGCGTCTTTTCACCGGGCTGTCGCCATCGAGCAGAACACCCGCTTGATGAGCAAATGGAAAGATCTTGAAGCCTCCAGCCAGTACTGGGGGCTGTTGCAGAGGGCCGACAGCGCGCTGGAGAAGCAGAACCTGCGCGCCGCTCGCTCGCTCTACCAGCAGGCGCGCCAGCAGCGCCCCAAGGACGAGTTCGCCTTGCTCGGGCTGGCCGATGTGTCGCTTGCTGAAGGCGACCTGGCCGGCGCCGAACGGCAATACCTGCAGGTGCAGCGCATGGTGCCGGGCAATGAAAGCGCGGTGCGTGGCCTGATGCGGATCTACCAGGCGCAATCGACAGACAAGGCCCAAGCCTACCTGGACAGCTTGCCGCGAGCCCAACAGACCCAGTTCGCCAGCCTGCGCCGCAGCCTGGAGCTTGGCCGCCTGCGCGAACAGGCTGATGCGGCATTGCAACGTCAGGACTGGGCTACTGCCAGCCGGGTCCTGGGACAGGCTGCCGAGTTGGCGCCCGATGAGCCTTGGCTGGCCTACCAATTGGCCAGCAGCCTGCGCCAACAGGGGCGCAACGCCGAGGCAGACGCCGCCTTCACCCGGATACTGCAACGTCAATCGGCCGACCCCGCCACGCGTTATGCCCATGGCCTGTATCTGGAATCCAGTGACCGTGACGCACAGGCCCAGGACACCTTGCGCGCCGTACCGCAAGGCGCCTGGACCGACGACATGCGTACCCTCGACAAGCGTGTGCGCCGGCGCATGACCTTGGCCCAGGCCCAGCGCCTGCAGGACCAGGGCCGCACCGACGAGGCCACTGCCGTGCTGGAAGCCGGCCTGGCCCACGGCCAGGGTGACCCGGACGACCTCCTGCTGATGGCGGACTGGGCCGCAGAGCGGGGCGACCACCGCAAGGCACGTGGCTATTACGAGCGCGTGCTGCAGGTTCAGCCGCAGCGCCCCGAGGCCCGCCTGGGCGTGATGGAAAGCTGGATAGCCGAAGGCGACCTGGCGCGTGTGCGCCAGTCATTGGACGCGCAGCCCCTGCAGTTGACCGACGCGCAAAGCGATGCCCAGCGGCGCCTGGCTGCGGTCTGGGTTGCGCTGGGCGAGAAGGACAAGGCTGTCCGTCTGCTGGACCATATCGCCGCACAGCAGACGCAACCCGACCCGTTGCTGCGCCGCGACGCCGCCCGCCTGGTGGCGGCCAACGATCCACAGCGCGCGCTCGACCTGTATGCGGCGGCCATGGCCGATGCGCAGTTGCTCAGCCGCGAGGCAGTGACGCCGCGTGATGACCGCGCCCTGACCTACGCCAGCCGCGCGAAGGACACGGATGACTGGCTGGCGCGCAGCCTGCGCAGTGACGTCGATGAGCTGTACCAGCAGCGCAACACCAGCGTCACCCTCATGCACGACTACGGCTGGCGCAAGAATGACGGTACGGATGGTATTTCCCGGCTGAGCACCCAAACGACCTTGCTGCATGTCGATACCCCGTGGGAAGACGGCAGGGCGTTTGCGCGCGTGGAGCGCATTGGCATGGATGCTGGTTCATTCGACGTGGGTGACAACAACAAGCACACCGAGGATTTTGGTTCTTGCCAGTTCATCAAGAAGGATGGTGAGCGCGTAGGCTGTGAGGGTAGTTCCGAAAGCGCCAACGGTGCGGTTCTGGCCGCAGGCTGGCAGAACGAACGTTGGGGCTTCGACCTGGGTACGACCCAAGGCTTCGAGGTCAACAACTGGTTGGGCGGCGCGATTCTCAATGGCGACCTCGGGCAGGTTGGCTGGTCACTCGCTGCCTCGCGCCGGCCAATGAGCAACTCGTTGCTTTCGTTTGGCGGCACCCGAGACCCCAACACTCGCATCCGCTGGGGCGGTGTGACGGCAAATGGCGCCACGCTTGGCCTGAGCTGGGACCAGGGTGGTGATCACGGCGTCTGGGCCAGCCTGGGACACCACTGGCTGTATGGCGAGAACGTCGCTGACAACGAGCGCACTCGACTCATGGCGGGGTACTACCGCCGCGTCGTGGAAAGGGCGGACGAGCGGATGCGCGTTGGCCTGACCGTGATGCGCTGGAGTTATGACAAGGACCTGGGTGGCTACAGCCTCGGCCAGGGCGGGTACTACAGCCCCGAACGTTACGAATCGATTGGTGTGCCGGTTAGCTATGCCTGGCGCAATTATGATTGGTCGTTCCTGCTGGAAGGTTCGGTCAGTTGGTCCCGCGCCCACAGTGGCAGTAGCCGCCTATATCCGGACTCGAGCGTAAACCGCAAGATTCTTGATTACTACAAGATTGCACCTTCGGACATCGGCGAAACCAACATCAATGAAATGACAGACTCCAGCGAAAGCACCGGCCTGGGCTACCGCCTGCATGGCGCGTTCGAACGACGCCTGAATGATCGCTGGGTACTGGGTGGAGGTTTCGACTGGCAGCACAGCGATGACTACACGCCAAGCCATGCCTTGCTCTACGTGCGCTACCTGTTCGAGCCGTGGCGCGGCAACCTGGCCTTGCCCGTCACCTCACTGGAGCCCTACAGCGAATGGCGCTAAGGGGCGCCCAGCGCCCCTCGGCGGAGAATTGACTGCTTCATATGGTTATTCTCTAACGGTATTTAAATTATTTTTCTTATGCCTTTATAGTCGCTCCCACTGCGTACCCGTCGACCAATCGATGCGCCGCACGACTTGAACCCACACGGGTAATCCCCGTGCGTTTCTGATCGTTGCGCGCCATTGAAGTCGCGCACTGCGTGGGAGTGACACATGCCAGCCGCCTCGAACGCCTTGTCGTCCATCGACAGCGCCCAGCCGCAATTCTTCGAAGTCCTTCCGTTTTCCGGTGCCGTGGGCGCCGAGATTGTCGGCCTGGACCTGACCAAGCCAGTCAGAGCCGAAGATTTCAGCCGTATTCATCGCGCCCACCTTGACCACCATGTGCTGGTGTTCCGTGACCAGCGCATCAGCCCGCAGCAGCAAATCGACTTCAGCCGGCGCTTCGGCGAGCTGCAGATCCATGTGCTCAAGCAGTTTCTGCTGTCTGGTCACCCCGAGATCCTGATCGTTTCCAACATCATCGAAAACGGCCAGAACATCGGCCTGGGCGATGCTGGCAAATTCTGGCATTCGGACCTCTCCTACAAAGAACTCCCCAGCCTGGGCTCCATGCTGCACGCCCAGGAGTTGCCCAGCGAAGGGGGTGACACCCTGTTCGCCGACATGCACAAGGCTTGGGACGCCGTTCCCGATGCCCTGCGCACCGTGGTCGAGGGCCGCAGTGCCGCTCACTCCTATACCGCCCGTTATGCCGAGACCAAGTTCGAGGGCAACTGGCGCCCGACGCTCACTGCCGAGCAGCTTGCCCAGGTGAAAGAAGTCATCCACCCGGTCGTGCGTACCCACCCGGAAAACGGCCGCGAGGCGCTGTTCGTCAGCGAGGGCTTCACCACCCGCATCGTCGGCCTGCCGGACGATGAAAGCCGCGACGTGCTGCAGCAGTTGTACGCGCTGAGCGTGCTTGAGCAGAACATCTACCGCCATCAGTGGCAGCCCCATGACCTGGTGTTCTGGGACAACCGTTCGCTGATCCACCTGGCCACCGGCTGCCCGGCGCACCTGCGGCGCAAACTGTTCCGTACCACCATCCAGGGCGATGCCCCGTTCTGACGACTGAGGAAAACATCATGCGCAAATCCATCAGCCGCCTGGCGGCAAGCATCGGCCTGGGCGCCAGCCTGTTCGTCGGCAGCCTCGCAGCGCCCACCGTGGCCCAAGCCGAAGGCAAGATCCGCATCGCCGAGCAGTTCGGCATCGTCTATCTGCTGCTCAACGTGGTGCGTGATCAGCACCTGATCGAAAAACATGGCAAGGAGCAGGGCATCGACATCGAAGTCGACTGGGCTCAGCTCTCTGGCGGCGCGGCGATCAACGACGCACTGCTGTCCGGTTCGGTGGATATCGCCGGTGCCGGCGTCGGCCCGCTGCTGACCGTGTGGGACCGCACCAAAGGCCGGCAGAACGTCAAGGCCGTGGCGTCGCTGGGCAACTTCCCGTACTACCTGGTCAGCAGCAACCCGAACGTGAAGACCATCGCCGATCTCTCCGACAAGGACCGCATTGCCGTGCCTGCCGTGGGCGTCTCGGTGCAGTCGCGCTTCCTGCAGTACGCCGCCGCCCAGCAGTGGGGCGACAAGGAATACAGCCGCCTCGACAAGTACACCCTGGCCGTGCCGCACCCGGATGCCACTGCCGCGTTGCTGGCCGGAGGCACCGAGCTCAACGGGCACTTCTCCAACCCGCCGTTCCAGGACCAGGCGCTGGCCAACAAGAACGTTCACGTAGTGCTCGACAGCTACGACCTGCTTGGCCCCAACTCGCCGACGCTGCTGTTCGCCACCGAGAAATTCCGCAACGACAACCCCAAGACCTACAAGGCCTTCGTCGACGCCCTGGCCGAGGCGGCGGACTTCGCGCAGAAGGACAAAGCGGCTGCGGCGGATACCTACATCCGCGTGACCAAGGCCAAGATCGACCGCGATGCGCTGATCAAGCTGATCGACAACCCGCAGTACGAGTTCACCGTCACGCCGAAGAACACCTACAAGCTGGCCGACTTCCTGTACCGGGTGGGCGCCATCAAGCACAAGCCGGAATCGTGGAAGGACTACTTCTTCCAGGATGAACGCCCGTTGCAGGGGAGCTGATCGATCATGACCGCCCCATTGCCAGGCCACACGGTCAGCAACCTGAGCCGTGTCACCACGCCGCCCTTGCTCAAGGTGGACAACCTGAGCCTCGAATACCGCACCTCGCAACGCGTGGTGCGGGCCACTCACCAGGTCAGCTTCGAAGTCGACCGTGCCGACCGTTTCGTCCTGCTCGGCCCGTCCGGTTGCGGCAAGTCCACCTTGCTCAAGGCCGTGGCCGGATTCATCAGCCCCCGGGAAGGGCAGATCCTGCTGCAAGGCCAGCCGGTCAACGGCCCTGGCCCTGATCGCATCGTCGTGTTCCAGGAGTTCGACCAACTGCCGCCATGGAAGACGGTGAAGCAGAACGTCATGTTCCCGTTGCTGGTGTCTGGCCAGCTCAAGCGCGCCGAGGCTGAAGAGCGCGCCTTGCATTACCTGGACAAAGTCGGCCTGGCTGCCTTCGCCGATGCCTACCCCCACACGCTGTCGGGTGGCATGAAGGCGCGCGTGGCGATTGCCCGAGCCTTGGCCACCCAACCGAAGATCCTGCTGATGGACGAGCCGTTCGCTGCGCTCGATGCGCTGACCCGGCGCAAGATGCAGGAAGAATTGCTGCTGCTGTGGGAGGAGGTGCGCTTCACCTTGCTGTTCGTCACGCACTCCATCGAGGAGGCGCTGGTGGTCGGCAATCGCATCCTGCTGTTGTCGCCGCATCCGGGACGGGTACGGGCCGAGGTGCACAGCCACCAGTACGACCTCGGCAGCCTTGGCGCTGCGGACTTCCAGGCCAGCGCACGGCGCATCCATCGGCTCCTGTTCGACGAGGCCGAAGCCCCGGAGCAGGCCGATGACCTGGGCTTCAACGACATCCGCATCGCCTACTGACAGGAGCTTCAGCCATGACCACTACACCTGTACGCCAGGAATACGAGGTGCATCTGGAGCCCTTGCTCAGCGTGCCTGTGGAACGCAATCTGCCGCTGGCCCAGCGCCTGTGGCAGCACGGCTGGTTGCGCAAGGCGGTGATCCTTGTCGTGATCGCCGCGCTGTGGGAGGGCATTGCCCGCTACCAGGGCAACGACCTGCTGCTGCCGACCTTCCTGCAGACCGCCGCCGCCCTTTGGGACGGCCTTGTCAGCGGGGAGCTGCCGGCCAAGGTCGGCGTGTCGCTGGTGATCCTGCTCAAGGGCTATGTGCTGGGTATCGTCCTGGCCTTCGGCCTCACCAGCCTGGCAGTGTCGACCCAGTTGGGCCGTGACCTGCTGGGCACCCTGACCTCGATGTTCAACCCGCTGCCGGCCATTGCCCTGCTGCCATTGGCCCTGCTGTGGTTCGGGCTGGGCGACAACAGCCTGATTTTCGTGCTGGTGCACTCGGTGCTCTGGGCGCTGGCGCTGAATACTTACGCAGGCTTTCTCGGCGTGTCGGAAACCTTGCGCATGGCCGGGCGCAACTATGGCCTGAAAGGGCTGCGCCTGGTGCTGCACATCCTGGTGCCGGCGGCACTGCCGTCGATCCTTTCGGGGCTGAAGATCGGCTGGGCCTTTGCCTGGCGTACGCTGATCGCGGCCGAACTGGTGTTTGGCGCCAGCAGTGGCAAGGGCGGGCTGGGGTGGTACATCTTCCAGAACCGCAACGAGCTGTATACCGACAAGGTGTTCGCCGGGCTGGCGGTGGTGATCCTGATCGGGTTGCTGGTTGAGGGGCTGGTGTTCAATACCCTGGAGCGGCTGACCGTGCGGCGTTGGGGGATGCAGCGGTAATCTTTACCGGCCCTATCGCCGGCAAGCCGGCTCCCACAGGTACCCCGCTGTACCTGAAACTGCGGGGTACCGGTGGGAGCCGGCTTGCCGGCGATAGGGCCAGTACAGCCACTAATTCTGGTAAAGGGCAACCGCATTACTCAAGGTTTTGGCTATCTCATCTCGCAGTTGATCCGGCTGCTCCACCATCACCCCATCCCCCTGGCTCAACACCCACCAACGCAACGCCCAGCCATCTTCCAACGTGGCCTGCAGCCGATGCCCCTGCTCCAGCGCCGTGAGCTGCATGTCCGCACTCAAGGGCATCTCTCGCAACTGACGGGCCACCTGATCGCTGACCCAGGCCTGCAGTTGCAGTCCATCACCTTGGGCCGGCTGCAGCGTTTCACCGCGCAGATAACCTTGCAGGTCGAAGTTTCCGCGATGCTCTCCTACAGCCTTCGCCGACCAGTGCCAGCCAAACGGAATGCTCTTGTCATTCCGTTCCAGCGGAAAGATCAGCGACAACTCGTTGAGGTCGCGCTCGACCGTGCGTTTGCTGACGGAAAACCCCACATCGCGCAGACGCCACACCAGTTCGGCGCTGGTGATGCCCGGTGAGCGGTTGGGTAGCTGGCGCAGCAGCGCCCACTGACGGCTGAGGGTGGCGCGGGTGGTGGCGAACGGCAAAAGGTAACGTCCTTGTCTAGGCTTGCCGCATTAGCATGGCGGCATGAGGGGGTCATGGCAATTAGCCATGGCACGATCAGATCAAGGAACCTGCGATTGGTTGCCACATGCCGAATCGTTCGCGACAGGTTTCGACGTGCCATCGCGCAGAATTACGCCTCATCACAGCCGCGGTCGGGCCTGTGGATCGTTCAATGAGGATGAACATGTCTGCTGTCAGCAATATCCATTCGCTGCTCGCCCATCTTTTGCCTGAGCAGGTGATTTGCCCGCCGACCCCTGGCGGAAGGCGGCAGCGCCTGTTCGCAGGCGTGGGGTTGCCCAGCCAGCGGACGTTGCTGGTCAGCCGGCTGGATGAAGCATCGGACCTGCAGGCGGTGTATGCCGACCTGCGCCATCAGGCACTGGCCGGCAACGTGGCGGTACTCAACGACCTCGGCTGGATCTGGCTCAATGGCAAGTATTGGCGCGCCGACACCGTGCTGGCCGGGCACCTGCTGCGCATGGCGGCCCTGCAGGGCAATGCGGCGGCCTGGTTCAACCTGGGGCAGCAACATTACTTCGGCAAGGGCGTCGAGACCTCCTATGTGCAAGCTGCGCAGTGCTACCGGCGGGCGTTCGAGCGGGGCATGCTGCACGCCGCTGCCGCGCTTGGCGATCTGTACGAGGAAGAGGTGTGCGACGTGGGGCTCGACTGGCAGGTGGATCTGCCAAGGGCGTATCAGTGGTTCTTCCGTGGCGCCGAACGGGGTGAAGCGCGTTGTCGCTTCGAGGTGGGCTATCGCCTGCTGCATGGTGTGTGCGTGGCGGCCGACATCAAGGCCGGGTTGTATTGGCTGGAGCTGGCGGCCGCGACTGGGGTAATGCAGGCGGCCGAAGAGTTGGCGGTGCATTTCAGCCGGTTCGATCCGGCGAGCTATCTGGATTGGCGGGATCGGGCGGTGCAGATGGGCAGTACGTTGGCTTTGGCGATGAAGCTGGAAGATCAGGTTTAGCTGTGCCTGTTGGGGCCTCATCGCCGGCAAGCCGGCTCCCACAGGTACAGCGCAGGGCGTGAATGCGGCGCTGTACTTGTGGGAGCTGGCTTGCCAGCGATAGGGCCAGTACAGCCACCTCATCCCTGAGCATGAACAACAATTCATCCATTCCCTCCGTCGCCCCCGGTTGACGAGAGGGGGAGGGCAAGGCGTATATTGATAGTTAGCAAACTATGAATATCCTTGGTTCCCCCCACATGACCCTTGACTCCCTGCGCCTGCAAGTCAGCACCGGCATGGTCGTTGCCGCCCGCCATTGGCGGCGGATCTGCCACTCGGCCCTGACCAGCTACGGCATTTCCGAGGCCTGCGCCGCGCCGTTGCTGATGATCGTGCGCTTGGGCGATGGCGTGCACCAGGTGGCCGTGGCCCAGGCCGCCGGCCTGGAAAGCCCGTCGCTGGTGCGCCTGCTCGACCAGCTGTGCAAGGCCGGCCTGGTGTGCCGCAGCGAGGACCCACTGGACCGCCGCGCCAAGGCCCTGAGCCTGACCGCCGAAGGCCGTAGCCTGGCCGTGGCCATCGAAGCGGAACTGGTGCGGTTGCGCGGTGACGTGCTGCAAGGTATCGACGAGGCCGACCTGCAAGCCACCCTGCGTGTGCTGCGTGCCTTCGAAGCCGCCGGCCTGGGCACGGCGGGCGGGGTGGCATGAACGGTTTCTTCAGCTCGGTGCCACCCGCCCGCGACTGGTTCTACGGTGTGCGTACCTTCGCCGCGTCGATGATCGCGTTGTACATCGCCCTGCTCATGCAGCTGCCGCGCCCGTACTGGGCGATGGCGACCGTTTACATCGTCTCCAGCCCGTTTGTCGGTCCGACCAGTTCCAAGGCCCTGTATCGTGCCATGGGCACGCTGCTCGGTGCGGGCGGGGCGATCTTTCTGGTGCCGCCGCTGGTGCAGTCGCCGTTGCTGCTGACGGTGGCCATTGCCCTGTGGACCGGCACCTTGCTGTACCTGTCGCTGAACTTGCGCACGGCCAACAACTACGTACTGATGCTGGCGGGCTACACCCTGCCGATGATCGCCCTGGCGGTGGTCGACAACCCGTTGGCAGTATTCGACGTGGCCTCCTCACGGGCCCAGGAAATCTGCCTGGGCATCGTCTGCGCGGCGGTGGTGGGCGCGATTTTCTGGCCCCGGCGCCTGGCCCCGGTGGTAGTCGGCGCTACCGGAAGCTGGTTCACCGAGGCGATCCGCTACAGCGATACCTACCTGGCCCGCGATGTTGCCGCCGACAAAGTAGGCAGCATGCGCGGCACGATGGTCGCCACCTTCAACTCGCTGGAGTTGATGATCGGCCAGCTCGGCCATGAAGGCGCCAGCCCGCACACCCTGAAGAACGCCCGCGAGCTGCGTGGCCGGATGATTCACCTGTTGCCGGTGATCGATGCCCTCGACGACGCCCTGGTCGCCCTCGAAGGCCGCGCCCCGGCGCAGTTCGCCCAGTTGCAGCCGGTGCTGGCCGCAGCGCGCGAATGGCTTGCAGGCACCGCCGAGCATGCCTCGGTGGCGCGCTGGACGGCACTGCACGAGCACATCGACCGCCTGCAGCCGGGCGCTGCCGCCCTTGACCAGCGTGCCGAACTGCTGCTGTCCAATGCGCTGTACCGTCTGACCGAATGGGTCGACCTGTGGCAGGATTGCTGCACCCTGCAGCACTTCCTGCGCACCGACGACGCCAAGCCTTGGCGCCCGGTTTACCGGCACTGGCGACTGGGCCGCCTGACGGCATTTTTCGACCGCGGCCTGATGCTCTATTCGGTGGTGTCCACGGTGCTGGCGATCATCGTGGCCTGTGGCCTGTGGATCGGCCTGGGCTGGAACGACGGCGCCAGCGCGGTGATCCTCGCCGCCGTGTCGTGCAGCTTCTTCGCCGCCATGGACGACCCGGCACCGCAGATCTATCGGTTCTTCTTCTGGACGCTGATGTCGGTCATCTTCTCCAGCCTGTACCTGTTCCTGGTGCTGCCGAACCTGCATGACTTCCCGATGCTGGTGTTGGCCTTCGCCGTGCCGTTCATCTGCATCGGCACCCTGACCGTGCAGCCGCGCTTCTACCTGGGCACCTTGCTGACCATCGTCAACACCTCGACTTTCATCAGCATCCAGGGCGCCTACGACGCGGACTTCTTCACCTTCCTCAACTCCAACCTGGCCGGCCCGGTCGGGCTGCTGTTCGCCTTCATCTGGACCTTGGTGATGCGCCCGTTCGGCGTGGAACTGGCGGCCAAGCGCATGACCCGTTTCCTCTGGCGCGACATCGTCGAAATGACCGCGCCGGCCACCCTGGCCGAGCACCGTCAGGTTGGCGTGCAGATGCTCGACCGCCTGATGCAACACCTGCCGCGCCTGTCGCAGACCGGCCAGGACAGCGGTGTGGCCCTGCGCGACGTGCGCGTAGGCCTGAACCTGCTCGACCTGCTGGCCTACCTGCCGCGTGCCGGCACCCAGGCCCGCGAACGCCTGCAAACGGTGATCGAGGAAGTCGGCAGCCACTACGCGGCCTGCCTGCGCGCCGGCGAACGCCTGCATGCGCCCGCCGCGCTGCTGCGCAACATGGAGCGTGCGCGCCAAGCGCTGAACCTGGATGAACTGTACGAACGCGGCGATGCCCGCACCCACCTGCTGCATGCCCTGAGCGGCCTGCGCCTGGCGTTGTTGCCGGGTGTCGAAGTGATGCTCGAGCCTGCCGAACAACCGCAACTGCCCCCTGGGCTGGACGGAGCGCCCCTGTGATCGGTGAACTGGATATCAGCGGGGTGTTCCTGCCCACGCTGCTGGTGATGATGGTCTGCACCTACCTGCTGTTCCTCGGGGTGCACGCGGTGCTGGTGCGCCTGCATTTCTACCGCCTGGTCTGGCACCGGGCGCTGTTCAACGTTGCTTTGTATGCCGTGCTGCTTGGCGCGGTGGACCACTTTTGCCGAAGCCTGATGCTGCCATGAAAAAACCTTTGTTGACCCTGGGCCGTGTGGTCCTGACCTTGCTGGTAGTGACCTTCGCCGCCGTGCTCGTGTGGCAGATGGTGGTGTATTACATGTTCGCCCCCTGGACCCGCGACGGGCATATCCGCGCCGACGTGATCCAGATCGCCCCGGATGTCTCCGGCCTGATCCAGAAAGTCGAAGTACGCGACAACCAGACCGTCAAGCGCGGCGACGTGCTGTTCACCATCGACCAGGACCGCTTCAGCCTGGCGCTGCGCCAGGCCAAGGCAACCCTGGGCGAACGCCAGGAAACCCTGGCCCAGGCCTCCCGTGAGGCGCAGCGCAACCGCAAGCTGGGCAACCTGGTGGCGGCGGAGCAACTGGAAGAAAGCCAGTCCCGCGAGTCGCGTGCCCGCTCGGCGGTCAGCGAGGCCCAGGTGGCGGTCGACACCGCACAGCTCAACCTCGACCGTTCGGTGGTGCGCAGCCCGGTCGATGGCTACCTCAACGACCGTGCGCCGCGTAACCACGAGTTCGTCACCGCTGGCCGCCCGGTGCTGTCGGTTGTCGACAGTGCTTCGTACCACGTCGATGGCTACTTCGAAGAAACCAAGCTGGGCGGCATTCAGATCGGCGATGCCGTGGACATCCGCGTGATGGGCGACAACACCCGCCTGCGCGGCCATGTGCAGAGCTTCGCCGCCGGTATCGAAGACCGCGACCGCAGCAGCGGCGCCAACCTGCTGCCCAACGTCAACCCGGCGTTCAGCTGGGTGCGCCTGGCCCAGCGGATCCCGGTGCGTATCGCCTTCGACGAAGTGCCGCAGGACTTCCGCATGATCGCCGGGCGTACCGCCACGGTCTCGATCATCGAGGGGCAGCATCCATGAAACAGCTGATCCTGGCTGGCGTTTGCCTGTCTCTGGGGGCCTGCATGATGGTCGGCCCCGACTACGAAGTGCCGAAGGATGCGGCGGTGCAGCGCAGCGACCTCAACGGCTCGCTGCGTCAGGATGCCGATAGCGTGGTGTCGGCGCCGGTGCCCGAGGACTGGTGGCAGCTGTATCAGGATCAGCGCCTCAACGAGCTGGTACGCCAGGCGCTGAGTGCCAACACCGAGCTGCGCGTGGCCGCAGCCAACATCGCCAAGGCCCGAGCCCAGGTCGAAGTGGCCGAGTCGCAGGGTGGCTTCAATGGCGGCATCAAGGCCGGCGCCCAGCGTTTGCAGGAGTCGGGCGAAGCCTTCCTGCTGCCTGAGAAGGTGCCGGTGGCCAACATCGGCGAGGCGATCATCAGCGCTTCGTACCAGTTCGACCTGTGGGGCACCTTCAAGCGTGGCACCGAAGCGGCCCAGGCCAATGCCGATGCCGTGCAGGCTGCTGCCGACACCGCGCGCATCACCCTGGTGGCGGATGTGGTCAAGGCTTATACGCAGGTGTGCTCGGCCAACGAGGAGTACCACATCGCCCGTGAGTCGCTCGATCTGCAGGAGCAGAGCGTGCAGCTCAACCAACGCCTGCGCGATGCTGGCCGAGGCGATGAAACCCAGGTCACCCGCTCGCAGACCCAGTTCAAGTCTTTGCGCGCCGAGTTGCCGCGCTTCAAGGCCGAGCGCGAGACCGGCATGTATACCCTGGCGGCGCTGCTGGCCAAGCCGGTCGAGCAGCTGCCTGCCGGTACTGCCGATTGCGCCGAGCTGCCGCACCTGAACCAGTTGGTTCCGGTCGGCGATGGCACCGCGCTGCTCAAGCGCCGGCCCGATGTGCGCCAGGCCGAACGCCAACTGGCGGCGGCTACCGCGACCATCGGCGTGGCCACCGGCGCGCTGTACCCGGACGTCAGCTTCGGCGCCCAGGTCGGCACCATCGGTATTCTCGAAAACCTCGGCGAACCTTCGACCAACCGCTGGGGCTTTGGCCCGCAGATCAGCTGGACGATCCCCACCAACGGCACCCGGGCCCGCATTCGCATGGCCGAGGCGTCGACTCAGGCCGCGCTGGCGCATTTTGACGGCGTGGTCCTGAACGCCGTGCGTGAGACCCAGACCCGGCTTGCGCAGTACAGCGCCTTGCTGGACCGGCGTGATGCGCTGGCCGAGGCGGAGCAGTCGGCGAAGGAAGCGGCGGACCAGACGCATCGGTATTACCAGGCAGGGCGTGAGTCGTTCCTGGCGGACTTGCAGGCGACGCGGACCTATACCGACATGCGTGCGCAGTTGGCGGCTGCCAATAGCCAGGTGGCGCTTGGGCAGATTGGGGTGTTCCTGGCGCTGGGTGGTGGCTGGAAGGATGCCGCCAAGCATTGAGGGCCAATCGCCGGCAAGCCGGCTCCCACAGGAATTGCGCAGAGCTTCAGGGCTGCGCTGACCCTGTGGGAGCCGGCTTGCCGGCGATGAGGCCCTGACAGACAGCACCTAGATCAAAGCCAGATCGCATCCCAATGCGGATAATCCCCCACCCGATCAACCAAACCCGCCCGTTTCGGGTTCAAGACGATATACCGCGCCACATCCTGCACATCCTCTTCGCGCCGCAAAACCCGGTCATGAAACCCCTTCTGCCAAAGCCTCCCATATCGCCCTAGATGATGGTTGATCACGCAGGTACTTCGCGACTTCACTCGGCGCATGAGGGTTTTCAGGCTCACCGGCCCCAGCTCGATCAACCAGTGGAAATGATCAGGCATCACCACCCAAGCTAATGATCGGGCGGCACCTTCCAGTTCGGCCTGGCGAAACTCGCGGACCAGCAGGCGAGCCGAGTGAAATCCACTCAGTACCGGGGCTCTGTGCAATGTGGTGCTGGTGAGGAGATACAGCCGATTCCTTTCTGAGAACCGGCCAATTCTCAGCTGATTTGAATGGGGACGTTCCATGTTCCCTGCCTCCTGATGGTTAGCTCATCAGGCTAGTAATGATGGATCTGCCAGGTTCGGTTCAATTGGTACCTGGTGTTACAGCGGTGCCCCCATCGCCGGCAAGCCGGCTCCCACAGGAATTGCGCAGAGCTTCAGGGCTGCGCTGACCCTGTGGGAGCCGGCTTGCCGGCGATCGAGGGCGAAGCCCTCGTCAGGTGCGTAGGGCATTTCCGAATCTGAAACCATATGCTTCAGTTCTGGTTCTCTGTCGAATTATCCTACGGCACCTGTCGGAAGGTGCTGTCTTGGCTGGAAAGTGTTCCCGGAATACTGTCCTGGGGTCGCCTCGCAAGGCGATCGGGCGTGAGACACCCGGCTGGTTACAGGTAGCACCGCTCAATGGCGGTCGTGCGTGGGCAGGCTTCGGTCTGGCCGGGTTCCTGTACCCCGGGTCTCACCCCATGCACGACTGCCACCCAAATCCGTGAGACGAGGAGGAAGGCAGAACATTTCCAGTACAGGAGATCCGCCATGAAAAAGCTCGTCCCTGATCCACCCGCCTACCTTCTCGCACTCAATGTGCCTGCCGTTACCCTCGCAACTCCGCCCACCCCGATGGACCGCGATCTGCTGGTGAGCGCACTGACCCTCACCCTCGTCCAAACCGCCAATGTGCTTATCGACAGCCCTCCAGGCCTGCGCCGTGCTCAACGCCGTCATGGATCACCCTGGCCTCAAAGCACTTGAGAACAGGAGCGAAGCCCGTGAATGAGCCACGCGACGCTTCAACGGCAGGTGTTGAAACTTTCGACCTGTTCACCCTGAAACCTGATGTTCCCTTCGGTCATGCCTTCTCGCAGCTGTCGGTGCTGCTCGGCTGCATCCGCCACCTCACCACCGAAGCGGAGATGGAAAATGACCGCGTCGCCGGTAGTGCGGCGCGGATTCTCAGTGAGATGGCCAAGGCCTTGATCGATGATCTGGAGCTGGGATTGAACAAGGTTCTTCAATAGGCCTTGAGCACCGGGGCCGCTGCGCGGCCCATCGCCGGCAAGCCGGCTCCCACAGGTACCCCGCTGGATCTGAAACGGCGGGGTACCTGTGGGAGCCGGCTTGCCGGCGATCGAGGGCGAAGCCCTCGCCAAGCATTTGTCTCAAGATTTTTCATGAAATCCGCCCACAAACCTTGAGGGAACCTGAGTGGAAGTGAACAATGTTCTCTTTCGTATTTCCTTCGAGATTGGCCATGAATTCCCGTTCCCGTCTGCTAGCCTGGTTGCTATGGCCCCTGCTGGCGCTGTGCAGCACCGTGGTGCTGGCCGAATCCCCTGCCGAGGCCGGCAAGGCCCTGCACCTGCTCGATTACATCGGCGCCGACTACCCGGCGACCGTGCGCGACGGCAAGGTGATCGACAGCGGCGAATACCGCGAGCAACAAGAGTTCAGCGCGGTATTGGCCGACCTGGTCAAAGGGCTGCCAGCCAATGCCGAGCAAAACGCCTTGGAGCAGGGCGTCCAAGCGCTGCGCCAGGCCATCGACCAACGTCAGGACGGTGCCGCAGTCGCCAAGCAGGCTCGCCAGCTGGGCGCGCGACTGGCGGTAGCCTATGAAGTCAGCCAGGCCCCGGTGATCACCCCGGACCCGGCCCGTGGCGCTTCGCTGTATGCGCAAAATTGCTCGATCTGCCACGGTGACACCGGCGCGGGCGATGGTCCGGCAGGCGTGGGCCTGGAGCCCGCACCGGCCGACCTGCGCAAGACCGAGCGCCTGGACCAGCTCAGCCTGTTCGACCTCTACAACACGATCAACCTGGGCATTGACGGCACCGAGATGCCGTCTTTCGCCGACCAGCTCGATGACCGCCAGCGGTGGGACGTGGCCGCCTACATCGCCAGCTTCACCGCCGACCCGCAGGCGGCCAAGGGCGACAAGACCTGGAACCTGGCCGACTTGGCCCGGCAGACCCCGGCCGAAGTCGCTGCCAACGAAGGCGCCGCAGCCGTACCGGCATTCCGTGCCCAGCGTGCCCAGCCGCCGCAGGTCAAGCGGGGCCCGGCGCAGCTGCTCGAATACACCGCCAGCACCCTGGAGAAGAGCCTGGCCGCCTACCGCGCAGGCGATCACGACCAGGCCTACGACCTCTCGGTAGCCGCTTACCTGGAAGGCTTCGAACTGGTGGAAAGCTCGCTGGACAACATCGACACCCAGGCGCGCAAGGACACCGAAAAGTCCTTGATGGCCTACCGCCAGTCACTGCAGGACGGCTTGCCGGTCGCCCAGGCCGAACAGCGCCTGGCCGAAGCCAAGGTCAAGCTTGACCAAGCCTCCAAGCTGCTGGGCAGCGATGGCCTGAGCTGGTCGCTGAGCTACATTTCCGGCTTGTTGATCCTGCTGCGCGAGGGTCTTGAAGCCATCCTGGTGCTGGCCGCGATCCTGGCCTTCCTGCGTAACACCGGCCAGCAGTCGGCGGTGCGCAGCGTCAATGTCGGCTGGGGCCTGGCGCTGGTCGCAGGCTTCGGCACCTGGGCGCTGGCGGCCTATGTGATCGACGTCGGTGGCGCCCAGCGTGAACTGCTCGAAGGCTGCACGGCGCTGTTCGCGTCGGTGATGGTGCTGTGGTTGGGCGTATGGATGCACGACCGCCGTCACGCCGCGGCCTGGCAGGACTACATCAAGAGCAGCCTGGTCAGCGGGGGCGGGCGCTTCGGCTTTGCCGTGCTGGCGTTCTTCTCGGTGTACCGCGAGCTGTTCGAGGTGATCCTGTTCTATGAAACCCTGTGGCTGCAGGCCGGCCCTGCCGGGCATCAAGCGGTGCTGGCCGGGGGGGCCACGGCGCTGGTGCTGCTGGTCGGGTTGGCCTGGGTGATTTTGCGCGGCTCGGCGAAACTGCCGCTGGCGCTGTTCTTCAGCATTAACGCGGCCTTGCTGTGTGCGCTGTCGGTGGTGTTCGCCGGGCATGGCGTGAAGGCGTTGCAGGAGGCGGGCGTACTGGGCACGCGGCCGGTGGCGTTCTTCGAGTTCGACTGGCTGGGGATTCATGCCGATGCGTATTCGCTGGCGGCACAGGCGGTGGCGTTGCTGGCTATTTTGGTGCTCTATGGGCGTAGTCGCCTGGCCGAGAAGCGGCGGGCTGCTGCAAGCTGAGGCCGTTATGCGGCCTATCGCCGGCAAGCCGGCTCCCACAGGTTCAATGCATGCCTCAAGGGCAATGCGGTCCCTGTGGGAGCCGGCTTGCCGGCGATAGGGCCAGTGCAGATTTAGAGAGAGAATTGCTACATGCGCATATGGATCGACGCCGACGCCTGCCCCAAGGCAGCCAAGGACCTGATCGTCAAATTCGCCCTCAAGCGCAAGCTGGAGGTCATCATGGTGGCCGGCCAGGCCGTGGCCAAGCCCGCCTTCGCCGTGGTGAGGCTGATCGTGGTGCCCAGCGGCATGGACGCTGCCGACGATTACCTGGTCGAGCACGCCGTGCCCGGCGAGCTGGTGATCTGCAGTGACGTTCCGCTGGCCGACCGCTTGATCAAGAAGGGCGTGGCTGCGCTGGACCCGCGTGGGCGCGAATTCGACGAGCGCAACATGGGCGAGCGTCTGGCGGTGCGCAACCTGTTCACCGAACTGCGCGAGCAGGGGCAGGTCGGGGGCGGGCAGGCGCCCTATGGCGAACGCGAGAAACAGGCGTTCGCCAATGCGCTGGATCGTATCCTGACCCGCCTGGCCAATGGCTGATCACTCACCCTCGTGGGTCAGCTCCAGCACTCGGTCCACCAGCTTGTAGATGCCACCGGCCGCTTCACTGATCGACTTGGCGACCATGTAGGCGGGGGTGGTCACCAGCTTGCGCTGGGTGTCTTCGACAATGTCATGCACATCACATTCTTCATGGGTTGCACCCATCTTGACCATGGCGGCAGCGGTCCCGGCATCGTTGCCAATGGTGCAGACCACGCCCGGGCCATAGATCTTCGCCGCCAGCGCTGGCGAAATGCAGATCAGGCCGACCGGCTTGCAGGCCACGGCAAAGGCTTCGGCCAAGGCCAGCACATCCGGGTTCACGGTGCACTTGGCGCCATCCACGGCGAAGCTCGACAGGTTTTTCGCCGCGCCGAAACCACCGGGCACGATCAGCGCATCGAAGTCTTCAGCCCTGGCTTCACGGATGTCCTTCACCTCGCCACGGGCAATGCGCGCCGACTCCACCAGCACGTTGCGCGACTCAGGCATCTCTTCACCGGTCAGGTGGTCGATCACATGCAGCTGCGCGATATTCGGCGCAAAGCACTGTACCTGTGCACCGCGCTGGTCGAGGCGCAGCAGGGTGATCACGCTTTCATGGATTTCGGCGCCGTCGTACACGCCACAGCCGGAAAGAATCACCGCGACTTTTTTTGTCATGCTCATTACTCCATTTTCGAGGCACTAAATGTCCTCTAGTTTGGCAGATGTGGCCATAGGGATTCGCGCGGGCGCATCCTAATCTCAGTGGATAACCTTCGAGGCTACCCTCCATGGACCTTATTCTGCTGGCCGTGCCGTTCTTCTTCGTGCTGATAGCGGTAGAGCTGATCGCCGACCGTGTCCGCGGACAGCGCAATTTCACCGTTGCCGATTCGATCAACAGCTTGAGCACGGGGGTGTTATCCACCAGCACGGGGCTGTTGACCAAAGGCGTAGGGCTGCTGACCTATGCACTGGCCTGGGAGCACCTGGCGCTTCTGCGTTTGCCGGAGCAGGCCTGGTGGGTGTGGCTGCTGGCGTTCGTGCTGTATGACCTTTGCTATTACTGGCTGCACCGCCTGGGGCATGAGCGCAATGTGCTCTGGGCTGCTCATTCGGTGCATCACCAGAGTGAGGAATACAACCTCACCACCGCCCTGCGCCAGACCAGCAGCGGCTTCATCTTCTCGTGGATCTTCTACCTGCCGCTGGCGCTGATCGGCGTGCCGCCGGTGGTGTTCATCACGGTGGCGTCGCTGAACCTGCTGTACCAGTTCTGGGTACATACGCGCCATATTCCCAAGCTGGGCTGGCTTGAGTGGGTGCTGATCACACCGTCCAACCATCGCGTCCACCATGCGCAGAATCCTGCTTACTTGGATCGCAACTACGGCGGGGTGTTCATTCTCTGGGATCGCCTGTTTGGCACCTTCAAGGAAGAGGATCCGGCCGAGCCGGTGGTGTTTGGCGTGACCACGCCGCTGGCGAGCTGGAACCCGCTGTGGGCCAACCTGCAGTTCTATGCACAGCTCTGGGACGATGCCCGGCGCACCCGACGCTTGCGGGACAAACTGCGTATCTGGTTCATGCCCACCGGTTGGCGCCCGGCGGATGTCGCTGGGCGTTATCCACAGGCCAAGCAGAACCTGGCCTTGTTCCGAAAGTTCGAGATTGCCTTGGGGCGCGCGCAGCAGGTGTACGTGGCCGCACAGTTCGTGGCTTACGTGGCGTTGGGCAGTTACTTGATGGACGTTGCCGAGCAGGTGTCGAGCGCCGCGCTGGTGCTGGGCTGGTCGGTGACGGCGTTTGGCCTGTTCGTGCTGGGTGCGGCCCTGGAGAACCGGCCGTGGGCAGTGCGCCTGGAGCTGGCGCGCCTGCTGTCGAATGCGCCGGCGTTGTACCTGGCCGGCGTGTCTGGCTTAGTGCTGGTCACGCCCCTGGCGTGGTTCCTGCTCGGGGCTTACAGCCTTTTCAGCCTTTGGGCTCTGGCCTGCTGCCGCCGCTTTGCGCTCCGCGCGCAGGGTGCGGAAGCGCCGGCGCAACCAGAGCAGGGCACCCAGCAGCAACAGGCCGCCGAGCACCCATAGCTCGTACTTCTTCACGTTGCCCAGCATGCCTTCGAGGATGGCGCCGAAGTGGTACGCGGCCGCGCCCAAGGCCAAGGCCCAGACGGCCGCACCGATACCGTTGAGCAGTAGATAGCGCCGTGGTGGGTAGCCGGACAGGCCAATGGCCACGGGCATCACCGTGCGCAGGCCGTAGACGAAGCGAAAACTCAGCACCCAGATGTCCGGGTGGCGGCGGATGTGCTCCAGCGCTCGGTCGCCCATGGCCTGCCAGCGCGGTCTGCGCGCGAGGATGGCGCGGCCGTGGCGACGGCCCATGAAGTACCACAGCTGGTCGCCGGCATAACTGCCGAAGAACGCTACGACCACCACCAGGCTGATATCCATGTAGCCGCGGAACGCGAGGAATCCTGCAAGCACCAGGATGGTCTCGCCTTCGAAGAAGGTGCCGAGAAAAAGGGCAAAGTAGCCGAAATCCTGCAGGAATTGTTGAAGCATTTTCTGAGGTGCTGGCGAAATGAACGCGCAGCCTACCCCTTCGCGCGCTTTCGTGAAAGTGTCCAAATGTGTCTCGACGTGAACAATTCCTACACGGACAATGCCTTCGGCCGCAAGTCATGGGCTTGCCTCAAGGTGTAACACAGGCGTCATAATGGCCGCTTATCGTCCCGCTCAATTGATGATAGGGCGTTAACGTCCTCCAGGAACGTCCAGATGAATAATGAAGTGCTAACCCCTGTCGCGATCAAGGATGCCCAGGCCGTCCCCGAAGAAATGGTGCAGACCCCGCCAGACCTGCCCGAGGCCCCGGAGCCCGTGGTCGAGGCGGTTGTGCCTGCCCCTGCGCCGACCCCTGCCATCGCCGTTCCGAACCTGGACGACAGCAGCCTGTACATTCATCGCGAACTGTCGCAGCTGCAGTTCAACATTCGCGTGCTGGAGCAGGCACTGGATGAATCCTATCCACTGCTCGAGCGCCTGAAGTTCCTGCTGATCTTCTCCAGCAACCTGGACGAGTTCTTCGAGATCCGTGTGGCGGGTCTGAAGAAGCAGATCACGTTTGCCCGTGAACAGGCGGGCGCCGATGGCCTGCAGCCGCACCAGGCGCTGGCACGCATCAGCGAACTGGTGCACATCGAAGTGGAGCGTCAGTACGCGATCCTCAACGACGTGCTGCTGCCGGAGCTGGAAAAACACGCCATTCGCTTCATCCGTCGTCGTTACTGGACTCCCAAGCTCAAGACCTGGGTGCGCCGCTACTTCCGCGACGAGATTGCACCGATCATCACGCCGATCGGCCTCGACCCGACCCACCCGTTCCCGTTGCTGGTGAACAAGAGCCTCAACTTCATCGTCGAGCTTGAAGGTGTCGACGCCTTCGGCCGCGATTCGGGCCTGGCGATCATCCCGGCGCCGCGTTTGCTGCCACGGGTCATCCGCGTGCCGGAAGAGGTAGGCGGCGCCGGCGACAACTACGTGTTCCTGTCGTCGATGATCCACGCCCACGCCGACGACCTGTTCCAAGGCATGAAGGTCAAGGGTTGCTACCAGTTCCGCCTGACCCGTAACGCCGACCTGTCGCTGGATTCCGAAGAGGTCGACGACCTTGCCCGGGCCCTGCGCGGCGAACTGTTCTCGCGCCGTTACGGCGACGCCGTGCGCCTGGAAGTGGCCGACACCTGCCCGAAACACCTGTCCGATTACCTGCTCAAGCAGTTCAGCCTGAGCGAGAGCGAGCTGTACCAGGTCAACGGCCCGGTCAACCTGACCCGCCTGTTCAGCATCACCGGGCTCGATAGCCACCCGGAGCTGCAGTACACGCCGTTCACCCCGGCGATCCCCAAGCTGTTGGTGAATGCCGACAACATCTTCAGCGTGATCAGCAAGCAGGACATCCTGCTGATGCACCCGTTCGAGTCCTTCACCCCGGTGATCGACCTGCTGCGCCAGGCCGCCAAGGACCCGCACGTGCTTGCCGTGCGCCAGACCCTGTACCGCTCCGGCGCCAACTCGGAGATCGTCGACGCCCTGGTGGACGCGGCGCGTAACGGCAAGGAAGTCACCGCAGTGATCGAGCTGCGTGCGCGGTTCGACGAAGAGTCGAACCTGCAGATGGCCAGCCGCCTGCAAGCTGCCGGCGCGGTGGTGATCTACGGTGTGGTCGGCTTCAAGACCCACGCCAAGATGATGCTGATCCTGCGCCGTGAACAAGGCGAGATCGTCCGCTATGCGCACCTGGGCACCGGCAACTACCACGCCGGCAACGCCCGCCTGTACACCGACTACAGCCTGCTGACCTCCGACGACGCCCTCACCGAGGACGTCGGCAAGCTGTTCAGCCAGCTGATCGGGATGGGCAAGACGCTGCGCATGAAGAAGCTGCTGCACGCGCCGTTCACCCTGAAGAAGGGCATGCTCGACATGATCGCCCGGGAGACCCAGTTCGCCCTGGAAGGCAAGCCTGCGCATATCATCGGCAAGTTCAACTCGCTGACCGATGCCAAGATCATCAAGGCCCTGTACAAGGCCAGTCAGTCGGGGGTGAAGATTGACCTGGTGGTGCGCGGCATGTGCTGCCTGCGTCCCGGTATCCCGGGGGTGTCGCACAACATTCAGGTGCGCTCGATCATCGGCCGGTTCCTGGAGCACACGCGGGTGTTCTACTTCCTCAATGGCGGCGAAGAGCAGATCTACCTGTCCAGCGCCGACTGGATGGAGCGCAACCTCGACAAGCGCGTCGAGACTTGCTTCCCCGTGGAAGGCAAGAAGCTGTTGCTGCGGGTGAAGAAGGAGCTTGAAGGCTACCTGACCGACAACACCCATGCCTGGACCCTGCAGCCAGACGGGCGCTACGTGCGCAGCAGCCCGACCGGCAACCAGAACCCGCGCAGTGCTCAGGCGACCTTGCTGGAGCGCCTGAGCCTGCCGGTCCTCAACGTACGCTGAGGACGAAATTGACCCGGGTCAGCCACTCCGCCTCGTTGGCGAAGTCGGCCTGGGTCAGTTGGTTCTGCTCCAGCCAGCCTTCCGGGAAGGCGACGTCGAGGCTGTTGTCGGCCGCCAGAAGCTGCACCTTGGGCATCTCTTGGGTGCCACGGATGTGGTGGAACAGGATGGCGAAACGCAGCAGCACGCACAGGCGCAGCAGTTTCACGCCTTCATCACCCAGGTCGGCGAACCTGTCCTTGGGAATATTGCGGCGGTGGCCACGCACCAGCAGGGCCATCATCTGCTGGTCTTCGCGGGAAAAGCCTGCCAGGTCGGAGTGCTCGATCAGGTAGGCGCCGTGCTTGTGGTAGTGGTAATGGGCAATATCCAGGCCGATTTCGTGGATTTTCGCCGACCAACCCAGCAGATCGCGCCAGTTACCTTCTTCAAGATTCCACGCCTTGGCCACCTGGTCGAAAGCGTGCAAGGCCTTGCGCTCGACGCGCGCGGCCTGGCCCTGGTCGACGTGGTAGCGCTCCATCAGCGAGTTCAAGGTGCGTTCGCGCACGTCTTCGTGGTGATGGCGGCCGAGCAGGTCGAACAGCACACCTTCGCGCAGGGCGCCGTCGCAGTGGTCCATGCGCTGCAGTTCCAGCGCGTCGAAGATCGCTTCGAGAATCGCCAGGCCGGCCGGGAAGATGGTGCGACGGTCCGGCTTGATGCCGTCGAAGTCGATCTTGTCGACCTCGCCGAGCTTGAACAGCTTGCGCTTGACCCAGGCCAGGCCTTCGGCTGTGACCTCGCCATTGCCCAGGCCGCCGGCCTTGATCGCGGCGCCAATGGCGCGGATGGTCCCGGACGAGCCGATGGCTTCATCCCAGGTCAGGCGGTGCAGGGCGTTCTCGATGCTCATCAGCTCAAGGCGCGCGGCGGTGTAGGCCTGGGCGTAGCGCGCCGGGGTGATCTTGCCATCGCGGAAGTAGCGCTGGGTGAAGCTGACGCAGCCCATCTGCAGGCTTTCGCGCAGCAGCGGCTCGAAGTGCTGGCCGATGATGAACTCTGTACTGCCGCCACCAATGTCGGCGACCAGGCGCTTGCCCGGAGTGTCGGCCAGGGTGTGGGAGACGCCCAGGTAGATCAGGCGCGCTTCTTCACGGCCGGAAATCACTTCCACGGGGTGACCCAGGATGGCTTCGGCGCGCTGGATGAATTCGTTGCGGTTACGCGCTTCGCGCAGGGCGTTGGTGCCGACGATGCGCACAGCGCCTGCGGGCATGCCGTTGATCAGCTGGGCAAAGCGCTTGAGGCACTCGAGCCCCCGTTCCATGGCTTCTTCGCTGAGCATGCGCGATTCGTCGATGCCGGCGGCCAGCTGAACCTTTTCGCCGAGGCGCTCGAGAATCCGTATCTCGGTGTGGTGGGCCTTGGCCACGACCATGTGAAAACTGTTGGAGCCAAGGTCGATGGCGGCGATCAGAGACAGGTTCTTCGCTGTAGTATGCGGCATGATCTGAGTGTTCTCGGTCGTTAACCCGGCAATCGTGCCACGATCCTTGGCTGTCGCCAACGCGCGGTACGCCAAGGGTTGATGCAAGGCAATGTGCCATTCGATGCTATGACACTTGTGTGACGGTTTCGATTCGAGGCGTCTTGCACAACTATAGTTACACTCAATCGTCCGTGACTTCCTGTAGGGCCTGGGTGCGGCTATCATGGGCCACGTTTTTTGCTTACGACCCTGGAGATATCCATGAGCAGCGATCTGATCAAACACGTCACCGACGCCACCTTCGAGACCGAAGTCCTGCAGGCTCAAGGCCCGGTGCTGGTCGACTACTGGGCTGAATGGTGCGGCCCATGCAAGATGATCGCGCCAGTACTGGACGACATCGCCTCCACCTACGAGGGCAAACTGACCGTCGCCAAGCTGAACATCGACGACAACCAGGAAACCCCGGCCAAGCACGGCGTGCGTGGCATCCCGACGCTGATGCTGTTCAAGAACGGCAACGTCGAGGCCACCAAGGTCGGCGCCCTGTCCAAGTCGCAGCTGGCCGCGTTCCTCGACGCCCACCTGTGATGTGAAAAAGCCCCGCAAATGCGGGGCTTTCTTTTTTAACCCACTAGACGTCGAAAAAAGCAAGTGTTACATTCGACCTCGCACTGCTTCTCCAGTGCCCTCTGCATGCCGTCGCCGAAGCATCCCTAATTCGAATCAGTACGCGATCCTGTCGCCATCTAGCGGCGCGGCCTCATTAAGCCAACGCTTAATTCTCCCTTCCTTACATGATTACGTCATTCCCCTTATGAACCTGACTGAACTCAAGCAAAAGCCGATTACCGATCTTTTGGAAATGGCCGAACAGATGGGCATCGAAAACATGGCCCGTTCGCGCAAACAGGACGTGATTTTCGCCCTGCTGAAAAAGCATGCGAAGAGCGGCGAAGAGATCTCGGGTGACGGCGTGCTGGAGATTCTCCAGGATGGTTTCGGTTTCCTGCGTTCTGCTGATGCGTCCTACCTGGCCGGCCCCGACGATATCTATGTCTCGCCCAGCCAGATCCGCCGCTTCAACCTGCGTACTGGCGACACCATCGTCGGCAAGATCCGCCCACCGAAGGAAGGGGAGCGTTACTTCGCCCTGCTGAAGGTCGATACCATCAACTTCGACCGCCCGGAAAACGCGAAGAACAAGATCCTGTTCGAAAACCTGACGCCGCTGTTCCCGAACAAGCGCCTGAAGATGGAAGCCGGTAACGGCTCCACTGAAGACTTGACCGGTCGCGTCATCGACCTGTGCGCACCGATCGGCAAAGGCCAGCGTGGCCTGATCGTCGCCCCGCCGAAAGCGGGTAAAACGATCATGCTGCAGAACATCGCGGCGAACATCACCCGTAACAACCCCGAGTGCCACCTGATCGTTCTGCTGATCGACGAGCGCCCGGAAGAAGTGACCGAAATGCAGCGCACCGTGCGTGGCGAAGTGGTCGCCTCGACCTTCGACGAGCCGCCGACCCGCCACGTGCAGGTTGCCGAGATGGTCATCGAGAAGGCCAAGCGCCTGGTCGAGCACAAGAAGGACGTGGTCATCCTGCTCGACTCCATCACCCGTCTGGCGCGTGCCTACAACACCGTGATCCCGAGCTCCGGCAAGGTACTGACCGGTGGTGTCGACGCCCACGCCCTGGAGAAGCCGAAGCGCTTCTTCGGCGCCGCGCGTAACATCGAGGAAGGCGGTTCGCTGACCATCATCGCCACTGCGCTGGTGGAAACCGGCTCGAAGATGGACGAAGTGATCTACGAAGAGTTCAAGGGTACCGGCAACATGGAGCTGCCCCTGGACCGTCGCATCGCTGAAAAACGCGTGTTCCCGGCCATCAACATCAACCGCTCCGGCACCCGCCGCGAAGAGCTGCTGACCGCTGATGACGAACTGCAGCGCATGTGGATTCTGCGCAAGCTGCTGCACCCGATGGACGAGATCGCCGCCATCGAGTTCCTGGTCGACAAGCTCAAGCAGACCAAGACCAACGACGAGTTCTTCCTGTCCATGAAGCGCAAGTAAGCGCTTCCGACTGGAATTGATTGGGGCTGCTTCGCAGCCCATCGCCGGCAAGCCGGCTCCCACAGGGTTCCTGGTGATCTTTGTGGGAGCCGGCTTGCCGGCGATGGGACGCGAAGCGGCCCCAAATCATTTTTGCCCCCAATAAAGCCCTGAACGGCGCTACACTCTGCACCCCGACCGATACGGCCAACACGAGGCACATGCATGCAGTATCGCGATTTGCGCGACTTCATCCGTGGCCTGGAGCAGCGCGGCGAACTCAAGCGCATCCAGGTTCCGATTTCCCCCGTTCTGGAAATGACCGAGGTCTGCGACCGCACGCTGCGCGCCAAGGGCCCGGCGTTGCTGTTCGAAAAGCCCACGGGCTTCGACATTCCGGTACTGGGCAACCTGTTCGGCACCCCGGAGCGGGTGGCCATGGGCATGGGCGCCGAGTCGGTCGATGAATTGCGTGAAATCGGCAAGTTGCTGGCCTTCCTCAAGGAGCCAGAGCCGCCGAAAGGTTTGAAGGACGCCTGGTCCAAGCTGCCGATCTTCAAGAAGGTCGTGTCGATGGCGCCGAAGGTGGTCAAGGACGCGGTGTGCCAGGAAATCGTGGTCGAGGGCGATGACGTCGACCTTGGCCAGCTGCCGATCCAGCACTGCTGGCCGGGCGACGTGGCGCCGCTGATCACCTGGGGCCTCACTGTCACCCGTGGCCCGAACAAGGACCGCCAGAACCTGGGCATCTATCGCCAGCAGGTGATCGGTCGCAACAAGGTCATCATGCGCTGGCTGAGCCACCGCGGCGGCGCGCTGGATTACCGCGAATGGTGCGAGAAGCATCCGGGTCAGCCATTCCCGGTCGCCGTGGCCCTGGGCGCTGACCCAGCGACCATCCTCGGTGCGGTGACGCCCGTGCCCGATACCCTGTCCGAATACGCTTTCGCCGGCCTGCTGCGCGGCAACCGCACCGAGCTGGTCAAGTGCCGTGGCAGCAACCTGCAGGTCCCTGCCACCGCTGAAATCATCCTCGAAGGCGTGATTCACCCAGGCGAAATGGCACCCGAAGGCCCGTATGGCGACCACACCGGCTACTACAATGAAGTGGACAGCTTCCCGGTGTTCACTGTCGAGCGCATCACCCATCGGCAAAAGCCGATCTACCACAGCACCTACACCGGGCGACCGCCAGATGAGCCGGCGATCCTCGGCGTAGCGCTGAACGAAGTGTTCGTGCCGATCCTGCAGAAGCAGTTCCCGGAAATCGTCGATTTCTACCTGCCGCCGGAAGGTTGTTCCTACCGCATGGCGGTGGTGACCATCAAGAAGCAGTACCCAGGCCACGCCAAGCGCGTGATGCTGGGTGTGTGGTCGTTCCTGAGACAGTTCATGTACACGAAGTTCGTTATCGTTACCGATGACGATATCAACGCCCGCGACTGGAACGATGTGATCTGGGCCATCACCACGCGCATGGATCCCAAGCGTGATACGGTGATGATCGACAACACGCCGATCGACTACCTGGACTTCGCGTCGCCGGTATCGGGGCTGGGGTCGAAGATGGGCCTGGACGCCACGCACAAGTGGCCGGGCGAGACTACACGCGAATGGGGCCGGGTCATCGTCAAGGACGAGGCCGTCACCCGCCGTATCGATGAGCTGTGGGATCAGTTGGGAATAGATTGATGCAGGTAACGTTGCAGCCGTCCGGGGCGGTGCTGGCGCTCGAACCCGGGGAACGGATCCTGGAAGGTGCGCGGCGGCTGGGCTATGACTGCCCGAGCAGCTGCCGCAATGGCAACTGCCATGTCTGCGCCGCGTTGTTGGTCGAAGGCCGTGTTCGTCAGGAAGGTGAGGTCCGTGACCACGGCGAGCTGTTCACCTGCATTGCCGAACCGCTGGAGGACTGCGTCTTGCTCTGGGATGGTGTGCTGGCCCTGGGTGAACTGCCGGTGCGCAAGCTGGCGTGCAGCGTCACCGAGTGCGTCGAGGTTGGCGGCGATGTCTGGCG
This sequence comes from Pseudomonas sp. NPDC089396, assembly GCF_044749545.1. Taxonomy (NCBI): domain Bacteria; kingdom Pseudomonadati; phylum Pseudomonadota; class Gammaproteobacteria; order Pseudomonadales; family Pseudomonadaceae; genus Pseudomonas; species Pseudomonas sp. NPDC089396. The sequence goes on from NZ_JBIVIC010000022.1 coordinate 44,162, forward strand.
CGTGCGCCTGCGCGCGCCTGCGGGCAAGCCACCGCGCTATCACGCCGGGCAGTATCTGATGATCGAGCGCGAGGGCGGCAAGCAGGCCGCCTTCTCCCTGGCCTCGGCGCCCCATGGCGGGCGTGACCTGGAGCTGCACGTGCTGTGCCGCGAAGACAGCGCCCAGCAGCTGCTGGCGCAGTTGAAGCGTGATGGCATTGCCCGCATCGAGATGCCATTCGGTGACGCGCACCTGGCCGAGTTGCCCGAGGGGCCGCTGGTGCTGATTGCTGCGGGCACTGGCATGGGGCAGATGCACAGCCTGGTCGAGCACTGCCGCGCCCAGGGCTTCAAGTACCCGGTGCACCTCTACTGGGGCGTGCGCCGTCCCGAGGACTTCTACACCATCGAACACTGGGACGAATGGCAGCGCCTGCCGAATCTGTTCCTGCACAGGGTGGTCAGCGACCTGTGTGGCTGGGAAGGCCGTTGCGGCCTGTTGCACGAGGCGGTTTGCGAAGACGTCGCGGACCTCAACGCTGTTCACGTCTATGCCAGCGGTTCGCCCAACATGGTCTACGCCACCCTGGATGCGCTGGTGGAGAAGGGCATGGATGCGCATCGAATGCGCGCCGATGTGTTTGCCTACGCGCCACGCGCTTAATAACCGAAGTTCTTGTTAGTGGGTATAAGGCGGTAATTATTACCGCCTTGACCAATAACTATCGCGCAACTTGGAACAATGCTCTCCAATCGTCGGAAGTTTGCCTAAAACTTTGCGTGCAGGGCTTGAGCACTGGCGTGTTTGTATCCTAAGGTAAATGCATGCACCCATGATGTGGCGGCGCAAGCCCCGCCACGCAGCGGTTCTCGCTCCATGCACAGTTCACGGGGATTAATGGCGGCAGCTTATGTCGGCACTTGAAAGTTTATCCTGGGAAGTTTCATACCCTCCGGCGCTCGATTTCGGCCAACAACTGACTCATGAGCAACTGTTCAATTCCATGCAGTCGACCATGTCTCGGCATCAGGGTGGGCCGGTGTGGTTGTTCGCTTATGGTTCGCTGATCTGGCGCCCGGAGTGCAATTCCGTGGAGCGTCAGCGAGCGCGAGTGCATGGTTATCACCGTGGGCTTTACCTGTGGTCGCACGAGCATCGTGGCACACCCGAGACGCCGGGCCTGGTATTTGGCCTGGATCGCGGTGGTTCCTGCAGCGGGTTTGCCTATCGTCTCGATGAAAGCAATCTGGACGAGTCGCTGATGGCCCTGTGGCAGCGAGAGATGCCGTACCCGGCCTATCGGCCGCATTGGCTCAGTTGCCGGCTGAGTGATGGAAGCAAGGTGCAGGCTTTGGGCTTTGTGCTGGAGCGGCATCTGCCGTGCTATGCCGGCAACCTGCCGGATACCCTGCTCCGCCAGATTCTGGCCAGCGCCCAGGGGCGGTATGGCACCACCCGTGACTATGTCGAACAGACATTGAATGCGCTGCGCAGCCACCAGATGCCGGATCGCAACCTGGAAGCGCGGTTCAGGCGCTGCCATAACCTGCGCGAGGTCTGATTCAGCCTGTTCCGGCCCTATCGCCGGCAAGCCGGCTCCCACAGGTACCTCACCGCTCTCAAGTTCAGTGGTGAACCTGTGGGAGCCGGCTTGCCAACGATAGGGCCAGTGCGAACAACCTCAACCTCAACCAAAAGCCTTACCTGGCCAGCACCACCAACTTACCCACAGCCTTACGCTGCCCCAGCTGTTCGATCGCTGCCCCCGCCTCAGCCAGTGGATAAGTCTTCGACACCAGTGGCTTGAGCTTGCCCTCGGCATGCCAGGCAAACAGTTGCCTGAAGTTGGCCGCGTTATCCTGCGGCTGGCGCTGCGCAAACGCGCCCCAGAACACCCCTAGCACCGCAGCGCCCTTGAGCAGCACCAGGTTTGCCGCCATCTTCGGGATCGTCCCGCTGGCAAACCCGACCACCAGCAACCGGCCATTCCATGCCAGGCCGCGCACTGCCTGGTCGAACAGCTCGCCACCGACCGGGTCGTAGATCACATCCACACCTTGGCCACCGGTCAGGCGCTTGATTTCGTCCTTGAGGCTGGCCTGACTGTAGTCGATCAGTTCGTCGGCGCCCGCCGCCTTGGCCACGGCAAGTTTTTCTGCACTACTGGCTGCGGCAATGACCTTGGCGCCCATCGCCTTGCCGATCTCCACCGCCGCCAGCCCAACGCCGCCGGATGCACCCAGCACCAGCAGGGTTTCCCCGGGCTGAAGCTGGCCACGCTGGCTGAGCGCATGCATCGAAGTCCCATAGGTCATGCCGAAGGCGGCAGCGGTGGGGAAGTCCATGCTCGCGGGGATCGGCAGCACGTTGAAGAACGGCACCGCCACCTGCTCGGCGAATGCTCCCCAACCGGTCAGGGCCATTACCCGGTCACCCACCTTGAAGGCCCCGGCCTTGTCACCGACGGCGGCGACCACACCTGCGGCCTCGCCACCTGGCGAAAACGGCAACGGTGGCTGGAACTGGTATTTGCCTTCGATGATCAAGGTGTCGGGGAAGTTGACCCCGGCTGCCTGGACGTCGAGCAGGACCTCGTTGATCTTCGGCACCGGGCTGGCCACCTCTTCCAGAACCAGGTTGCGTGCCGGACCCAGGGTTTTGCACAACACAGCTTTCATCGGGGCTATTCCTTTGCGTGTAGTGGCCGATAAGTGTAGGAGGGTCGTTTGCCGGGTCAACGAGCATGCCCCGCCTTGATGGCCCGGCATAAGGCCGGGCTTGGGTTTCAGAGGTGTGCTGGGTAAGCTGGCGCCAATCGTGTTGAGGAGCGAATTCGTGAAAGCGTGGATGTTGATGGTGCTGGCCCTGATGCTGCCGGCGGCGGCGATGGCCGAGGAAGCCAAAGAGGGAGCGCCCAAGGTCTCCTACATCAGCCTGAGCCCGCCCTTTGTCGGCAACTACGCCCTCGATGGCGGTCCTAGACTGCGGGTGTACAAGGCCGACGTGGCCCTGCGCGTGACTGGCGATACCGCCGCCGCGGCGGTGAAGCACCACGAACCGCTGATTCGCAATCAGCTGGTGGCACTGTTTGCCCAGCAATCCGTGGATAACCTGGGCAACGTCGATGCCAAGGAGAAGCTGCGCCAGGAAGCGTTGAAGCAGGTGCAGCAGGTGATGGAGGCGGAAGAGGGCAAGCCGATTGTCGAGGATCTGCTGTTCAACAACCTGATTGTGCAGTGATCGAACGCGCAATAAATATACAGCTTCTAAAAGCTGAGGAAATTGCGGTGGGAGCCGGCTTGCCGGCGATGAGGCCGGGGCAGGCAAACTGGATAGTCTGTACAGGCCCTATCGCCGGCAAGCCGGCTCCCACAGAATGTATGCAAGCCTGGAATTCCAGCAGCTCATTTGCTTAGTGCAATGATCGCCGCCCACTGCTCCTCGGTGACCGGCATCACCGACAACCGTGTCCCCTTCTGCACCAGCGGCAGCTCCGCCAGCGCACTCTGCTGCTTGAGCAGCCCCAACCCCAGCACCTGCCTGAACGTCTTCACGTGCGCCACATCCACCGCGCTCCACGGGTTTTTCTCGGGGGTGGCCTTGGCGTCGTGATAGGGGCTCTCGGGGTCCAGCGCGGTAGGGTCGGGATAAGCCGCTGCTGTGATCCGGGCTATTCCGGCAATGCCCGGTTGCGGGCAGCTGGAGTGGTAGAAAAAGAACGCATCACCGACGCTCATGGCCCGCAGGAAATTACGTGCCTGATAGTTGCGCACGCCATCCCAACGCGCTTCGCCCAGGCGGCCCAACCCTTCGATCGACAGTTCGTCGGGCTCGGATTTCATCAGCCAATAGGCCATGGATACTGCTCCTGAAAAGGTTTGAAATAACCTGTTGCACGAAACCGACAGCCGGTTGGCGTCAACGTTTGCGTGTCGACTCAGGTTGTCGGAGAATGCGCCGATTTTAAAGCTAGACGCTCCGGGGACTCCAAGAAAGTCACCGAGCCTGACAGTGCCTAGGGGGGCATGCTTCGATGAACCAACGCAAACCGGATCTGCTGTGGATCCTGGTCTTCATCTTTGGCCTTGGCGTGGTCACCACCGGTTATGCCCAGGGCATCCTGGAGCGCAAGCTGGACATTGCCTACCAGACCCCGGTCGACGCCGGCCAGCCGCAGCGCTAATCCCCCGCCGCTGACGCCGCTCAGTTCGGCGCCAGGTACCAGCCACGGTCCGAGACCGTGCCCTGCAAAGGTACATCCCAACTGGCCTGGGCCAGTCGTTCGACCTTCTGGCATTCATGGGCCAGCCCCAGCAACAAGGGTTTCTTCCACGCCTTGCGGCGCGACTGGTAGGCCAGGCTACGGTCGTAGAAGCCGCCGCCCATGCCCAGCCGCCCACCCACTTCATCGAAGCCAACCAGCGGCAGCAGGATCAGGTCCAGTGCCCAGATCGGTCGCTGACGCTTGCGGTCGGTTATCGGTTCGGGAATACGGAAGCGGTTGCGCTTGAGTTTTTCACCCTGTTCGAAGCGCTGGAACACCATGCGGGTGCGCGGCCAGGCGTGCAGTACCGGGAGGTACGTGCGTTTGCCCCGGCGCTGAGCTTCGCGCAGCAGTATCTGCGGGTCGATTTCACCGTCGTTGGGCAGGTACAGGGCGATATGGCGGGCGCGCCGGAACAGCGGGTGCTGGGCCAATTGGCGATACAGGCCTAGCGAGGCCTGGCGCTGCTGGGCAGGGGTGAGTGCGCGGCGGGCATTGCGAAGCAGACGACGAAGCTGGGGGCGGGTAAGCGGCGCAGTTTCAGTCATGGCACTGGCGGTCCCAGGTGTCGGATTGCCTGCCGAGCCGGCAGGCAAAGGAAATCAGGCTCCCCGATAAGACCGCTATCGGTGTAGCCCTTGAACCCGAAAGTTCAAGGTGGAGATTGCAGGGGGCGTTAAGGCTTTCCGTCGGGCGGACATGCACACCGGCCCCAGCGTGCAACCCCCGTGGTTGTGCGTATCGGCTCAGGGACATAACCGACTGGCGCATCCCCCAGGGAGTGGCGCCAGTATACCAATCTCAGCCGATTTTGGTATCCGCATCGTCGGACAATGCCTTGTCGACGCGATCGAGCAGGTCGCGTACCTGTTCGCGGGTGGTGCCGCCAGCGGGAGCGTCGGTGCGATCTTCCTGGCGGTGCAGCATCTCGTGGGTGATGTTCAACGCGGCCATGACTGCAATACGGTCGGCGCCAATCACCTTGCCGCTGCTGCGGATCTCACGCATCTTGCCATCCAGGTAGCGCGCGGCGCTGACCAGGTTGTTGCGTTCTTCCGGCGGGCAGATGATCGAGTATTCCTTGTCGAGGATCTGCACGGTGACGCTATTGCTTGAACTCATGAGTCTTGCTCCAGGGCCTTCAGGCGTAAAATCATCGACTCGACCTTGCGCTTGGCGATTTCGTTCTTTTCGATGAGGTGCGCGCGCTCCTCGCGCCAGGATTTTTCCTGAGCTATTAGGAGTGCATTTTGCCGTTTTAGTTGCTCGACACGTTCGATCAGCAACTCGAACCGGCTCATCAGCGCCTGCAGGTCGTTCTCTTGCGTGGGTTGCACTCGATTCGCTCCGTCGTTGAATCACCCTGCGATGATGCCTCTCCCTGTACGGCGAGGGCCAGTGCCGATGGTCTTGGCGCGCCTGCCGATGCTAGGATACAAGGTCTTCATTCTAGTCAAATGCGCCGCCTGGCGCCTAGCCGACCATGCCTAATACCCAATCGCCCTACACTGCATTCGCCGCACTGCTCTCGAGCAACGGCCACCCTGTCTCCCCTGCCGAGCTGCATGGCCTGCTGATTGGCCGCAGCTGCGCCGGCGCCGGCTTCGACCCCGACTCCTGGCTGGCCGACGCTGCCGGCGTGCTGGAGAACGAGCCGCAAGACACTGTCCGCGCAGCCCTGATCGGCCTGCAGGAAATGGTCAAAGCCGAGCTTACCGGCGAAGACATCGCCATCGTCCTGCTGCTGCCGGGCGACGAAACCTCGCTGACCGACCGCGCCACGGCGCTGGGCCAATGGTGCCAGGGCTTCATCACCGGCTTCGGGCTGAACGCCGGCGGCAAGGACCTGTCCACCGATGCCAAGGAAGTGCTCCAGGACCTGGTGGCCATTTCCCAGGTCCAGGAAGCCCTGGAAGAGTCCGAAGACGGCGAGAGCGATTACATGGAAGTCATGGAATACCTGCGCGTCGCACCGCTGCTGCTGTTCACGGAACTGGCCGCACCCGCCGCGCCTGCGCCAAAACCATCGCTGCACTGATCAACCGGGGGTAGTTCTGCCCATGAGCCACATACCCAAGGCCGAGTATGCCCGTCGGCGCAAGGCGCTGATGGCGCAGATGGTCCCCAACAGCATTGCCATTCTGCCGGCGGCCGCGGTTGCCATCCGCAACCGCGATGTCGAGCACGTGTACCGGCAGGACAGCGACTTCCAGTACCTCAGCGGCTTCCCGGAGCCGGAGGCGGTGATCGCGCTGATCCCAGGGCGCGAGCATGGCGAATACGTGCTGTTCTGCCGCGAGCGCAACCCCGAGCGCGAGCAATGGGACGGCCTGCGCGCCGGGCAGGAAGGCGCGGTCCGTGACTTCGGCGCGGACGATGCCTTTCCGATCACCGACATCGACGAGATCCTCCCCGGCCTGATCGAAGGCCGCGAGCGGGTCTACAGCGCCATGGGCAGCAACGCCGAGTTCGACCGCCGGCTGATGGACTGGATCAACGTGATCCGCTCCAAGGCCCGCCTCGGCGCCCAGCCGCCGAACGAGTTCGTTGCGCTGGATCACCTGCTGCACGACATGCGCCTGTATAAATCGGCGACGGAAGTGAAGGTGATGCGTGCTGCCGCGGCGATTTCCGCGCGGGCCCATGTACGGGCCATGCAGGCCTGCCGGCCAGGGCTGCATGAATACAGCCTGGAAGCCGAACTGGACTACGAGTTCCGCAAGGGCGGGGCGAAGATGCCTGCCTACGGCTCGATCGTCGCCGCCGGTCGCAATGGCTGCATCCTGCACTATCAGGAAAACGACGCACCGCTCAAGGAAGGCGACCTGGTACTGATCGATGCCGGCTGCGAGATCGACTGCTATGCCAGTGACATCACCCGCACCTTCCCGGTCAGCGGGCGTTTTTCGCCGGAGCAGAAGGCCATCTACGAGCTGGTGCTCAAAGCCCAGCACGCCGCCTTCGCCGAGATCGCACCGGGCAAGCACTGGAACCACGCCCACGAGGCCACCGTGCGGGTCATCACCGAGGGCCTGGTTGAACTGGGGCTGCTCAAGGGTGAAGTGCAGGCGCTGATCGACAGTGAGGCCTACCGGGCCTTCTACATGCACCGCGCCGGGCACTGGCTGGGCATGGATGTGCACGATGTCGGTGAATACAAGGTGGGCGGCCAGTGGCGCGTGCTGGAACCCGGCATGGCGCTGACCGTCGAGCCAGGCATCTACATTGCCGCCGACAACCAGAATGTCGCGAAGAAATGGCGTGGCATCGGCGTAAGGATCGAGGACGACGTGGTGGTGACCAGGCAAGGTTGTGAAATTCTCACCTCGGGCGTGCCCAGCACGGTCGCCGAGATCGAGGCGCTGATGCAGGCAGCCCGTAAGGACGCGGCATGAATCGGGTCAACCTGGCGATCATTGGCGGCGGGCTGGTGGGCGCGAGCCTGGCGCTGGCACTGCAGGCCGGGGCCAAGGCGCGTGGCTGGAAAATCGTGCTGATCGAACCCTTCGCACCAGGCGACAGCTTCCAGCCGAGCTACGACGCACGCTCGTCGGCGCTGTCGTTCGGCACTCAGCAGATCTATCAGCACCTTGGCCTTTGGCAAGCGATCAGCCCGCGTGCCGAGCCGATCCGGCAAATTCATGTGTCCGACCTTGGACGCTTCGGCGCCACGCGCCTCGACGCGCAGGAAGAAGGCGTGCCGGCACTGGGCTACGTGGTCGAGAACGCCTGGCTTGGCCAGTGCCTGTGGCAAGGGCTGGACCGAGAAGTGGTGAGCTGGCGCTGCCCGGCCGAAGTGCGGGCGATGCAGGCCATCGAAGGCGGTTACCGGCTGCAGCTGGAAGACGACACCAGCCTGGAATGCGATTTGGCGGTGCTGGCCGATGGTGGCCGCTCCGATCTGCGCGAACAACTGGGCATCCACGTGCGCCGCACGCCGTATGAACAAAGTGCGCTGATCGCCAATATCTCCCCAGGCGAAGCGCATGGCGGCCAGGCCTTCGAACGCTTTACCGAGCAGGGCCCCATGGCCCTGTTGCCGTTGCCGGAAAACCGCTGCGCATTGGTCTGGACTCGGCAGGGGATGGATGCCCGTCGCCTGGCGGAAATCGACGAGCGCAGCTTCCTGCGCGAGCTGCAGGATGCCTTCGGCTACCGCCTTGGCGCGTTGCGCCAGGTCGGCGCGCGGCACCTCTATCCGCTGGCGCTGGTCGAAGCACAGGAGCAGGTACGCCCGCATCTGGTGGTGCTGGGCAATGCCGCGCACAGCTTGCACCCGATCGCCGGTCAGGGCTTCAACCTGTCGCTGCGCGACGTGCAGTCGCTGGCCGACGCGCTGTTGGCCGGTCCCCAGCAGCCAGGCGACCTGGCGACCTTGCTGGCCTATCATCAACGCCAGCGGCTCGACCAGGCCTTGACCATCGGCTTCTCCGACCAGGTCACTCGCCTGTTCGGCAGCAATCAGCCCTTGCTGGCGGCTGGACGCAACATCGGTCTGCTCGGCCTCGACCTGCTGCCACCGGCAAAAAGCTGGTTCGCCCGCCAGGCCATGGGCCTGGGCACTCGCCCCGATCCGCGGGGCCAGGCATGAGCGACCCGCGCAGGCTGGCGCGCCGGGCGCGCATGTTGCGCTGGCTGCTGAACCTCTACCCGCCGTACCTCGGTGCCGGTATCCGCATCCAGCACATCAGTCCGGACATGCGCAGCGTCAAGGTGTGCATGAAGCTCACCCGCTGGAACCGCAACTATGTCGGTACCCAGTTCGGCGGCAGTCTGTATTCCATGGTCGACCCGTTCTACATGCTGCTGCTGATCGAGCAGCTGGGCCGTGAGTACATCGTCTGGGACAAGGCCGCCAGCATCGACTTCATCACCCCAGGCAAGGGCCCGGTGTATGCCGAATTCCATGTCGATGACGCGCTGCTTGAGGAAATCCGCCAGCAGACCGCCAGTGGCAAGAAGTACCTGCCACATTTGCAGGTCGATATCCGCGACGGCACCGGTGAGCTGGTGGCGCGGGTCGATAAAACCCTATACGTGCGGCTCAAGCCGCAAGCGAGGCAGGCGTAAGGCATGGAAATGCGCGCAGATCTGTTGATTGTCGGTGCCGGTATGGTCGGCAGCGCCCTGGCCCTGGCCTTGCGCCATAGCGGCCTGGAAATCCTCCTGCTCGATGGCGGCTCGCTGTCGGTCAAACCGTTCGATGGCAACGCGCCGTTCGAGCCCCGGGTCAGTGCCCTGTCGGCCGCCAGCCAGCGCATCCTGGAGCGCTTGGGCGCCTGGGAAGGTATCGCCAAGCGGCGTGTCGCACCCTATACCGACATGCATGTGTGGGACGGCAGCGGCACCGGGCAGATTCATTTCTCGGCTGCCAGCGTGCATGCCCAGACGCTGGGCCACATCGTCGAGAACCGGGTCGTGCAGGACGGCCTGCTGGACCGCCTGCACGACAGCGACATCGGTCTGCTGCCCAATGCCCGTCTGGAGCAACTGCGTCGTTCTGGCGACGAGTGGCTGCTGACCCTGGCCGATGGGCGCCGCCTGCGTGCGCCGCTGGTGGTGGCCGCCGATGGCGCCAATTCGGCGGTGCGGCGCCTGGCCGGTTGCGAAACCCGCGAATGGGACTACCTGCACCACGCCATCGTCACCAGTGTGCGCTGCAGTGCCGCACACCAGGGCACCGCCTGGCAGCGGTTCACCGATGAGGGGCCGCTGGCGTTCCTGCCCCTGCTGCGTGACGGCAAGCAGGACTGGTGCTCGATCGTCTGGTCGACTACGCCGGAGCAGGCCGAACAGCTCATGGGGATGTCTGACGAGGTCTTCCGCAAGGCCCTGGAGCGCGCTTTCGAAGGGCGCTTGGGCGAAGTGCTGGAGGCCGACCCGCGTGTCTGCGTACCGCTGCGTCAGCGCCACGCCAAGCGCTATGTGGATGAGGGGCTGGCCCTGATCGGCGATGCCGCGCACACCATCCACCCCCTGGCGGGGCAAGGCGTCAATCTGGGCTTCCTCGATGCCGCGGTGCTGGCCGAAGTGCTGGTGAATGCCTGTGAGCGTGGCGAGCGCCTGGCTGATGTGAAGGTGCTCAGCCGTTACGAGCGCCGGCGCATGCCGCATAACCTGGCGCTGATGGCGGCGATGGAAGGCTTCGAGCGGTTGTTCCAGGCCAATCCGCTGCCGTTGCGCTGGTTGCGTAACAGTGGGTTGAAGCTGGTGGAGCAGATGCCGGAGGCCAAGGCGGTGTTCGTGCGTCAGGCGCTTGGGTTGAGTGGTGATCTTCCGGATTTGGCCAGGGCCTGAGATGGCTGGGGCCGCTTTGCGGCCCTTTCGCGACACAAGGCCGCTCCTACACGAACGTGTTGTCCCTTGTAGGAGCGGCCTTGTGTCGCGAAAGGACTGCGAAGCAGTCCCAGCCTGCAACATCCGGTAACGGCTGGGTAGGTGAGCCAGAAAATGGGATTAACTACCATTTGCGCCTCTCATACGATCCGAGGAGTGCTTCCCATGTTGCCACGCAAGCCCCTACTGGCCGCCCTGGCCCTGACCTTGTTCGGCGGCGCCGCCCAGGCGGCGGACGAAGTGGTGGTGTACTCCTCGCGCATCGACGAGCTGATCAAGCCCGTGTTCGATGCCTACACCGCCGAAACCGGGGTCAAGATCAAGTTCATCACCGACAAGGAAGCCCCGCTGATGCAGCGCATCAAGGCCGAGGGCGAGAACGGTGTGGCCGACCTGTTGCTGACCGTCGATGCCGGCAACCTCTGGCAGGCCGAGCAGATGGGCATTCTGCAGCCGATCAAGTCGCCGATCATCGACCAGAACATTCCGCCGCAGTACCGCGCCTCTTCCCATGACTGGACCGGCTTGAGCCTGCGTGCACGCACCATCATCTACTCCACCGATCGGGTCAAACCCGAGGAACTGACCACCTACGAAGCCTTGGCCGACAAGCAGTGGGAAGGCCGCCTGTGCTTGCGCACGGCGAAGAAAGTCTACAACCAGTCGCTGACCGCCACGCTGATCGAGAACCACGGCGAAGCTGAGGCCGAAAAGATCGTCAAGGGGTGGGTCAACAACCTGTCCACCGACGTGTTCTCGGACGACAACGCGGTGATCCAGGCCATCGAGGCGGGCCAGTGCGATGTGGGCGTGGTCAACACCTACTACTACGGCCGTATGCACAACCAGAACCCGAAACTGCCGGTGAAGATCTTCTGGCCGAACCAGGGCGACCGCGGGGTGCACGTCAACCTGTCGGGTATCGGCCTGACCAAGCATGCACCGCACCCTGAAGCGGCGAAGAAGCTGGTGGAATGGATGACCGGCGAGAAAGCGCAGAAGCTGTTCGCCGACATCAACCAGGAATTCCCGGCCAACCCGAAGGTCAAGCCTTCGGAGGAAGTGGCGGCCTGGGGGAGCTTCAAGGCGGACAGCATTCCGGTCGAGGTGGCTGGCAAGCGTCAGGCCGAGGCCATTCGTTTGATGGACCGGGCTGGCTGGAACTAAGCGCCAGGCCTTATCCTTCTGGGGTCTGTTAGGGCCCTATCGCCGGCAAGCCGGCTCCCACAGGTACTGTGAAACCCTCGCGGGCGGCACCGATCTGTAGGAGCGGGCTTGCCCGCGATCGACCGCGTAGCGGTCGCCATCGCAACCGAGATTCTTGACCTTGCCCCACGCCCCCCAACGCCGCTGGTATCTCCCGGTCTCCCTGATCGCCGCCCTGGTGCTCCTGCCCCTGAGCGTCCTGCTGCTGGCCTGGCAATCGATCGACCTGCAAATCTGGTCGCACCTGCTCGACACCCAGATGAGCCGCCTGCTGGGCAACACTGTCACCCTGGTGCTGGGCGTGGGCGTGGGTGTCACTGTGCTCGGTGTCAGCCTGGCCTGGCTCACTAGCCTTTGCGAATTCCCTGGCAGGCGCTGGCTGGACTGGGCACTGATGCTGCCCTTCGCGATTCCCGCCTACGTCCTGGCCTTCGTCTTCGTCGGCCTGCTCGACTTTGCCGGCCCTGTGCAAAGCGTCTTGCGCGAAGTGTTCGGGCCGATGCGCCTGCCGCGGGTGCGCTCGACGGGGGGCGTGATCACGGTGTTGGTGCTGGTGTTCTACCCCTATGTCTATCTGCTCGCACGCACGGCGTTCCTGGCTCAGGGCAAGGGCCTGATGGAAGCCGCGCGGGTGCTGGGCTTGTCACCACTGCAGGCGTTCTGGCGGGTGGCCTTGCCCATGGCGCGGCCGGCCATTGGCGCCGGCATCGCCCTGGCCCTGATGGAGACCCTGGCGGATTTCGGTGCGGTGGCGGTCTTCAATTTCGATACCTTCACCACGGCCATCTACAAGACCTGGTACGGCTTCTTCAGCCTGTCCAGCGCGGCCCAGTTGGCCAGCTTGCTGCTGTTGGCCGTGATGTTGGTGCTGTACGGCGAACGCCGTGCACGGGGCGCGACCCGCACCGGCAATGAGCGGCCCCGCGGGCACGCGCTGTATCACCTGCGAGGTATCAAGGCGCTGTTGGCCAGCGGTTGGTGCCTGCTGGTGTTCGCCTGTGCCTTCGTCATCCCGCTGCTGCAATTGCTGGTGTGGTTCTGGCAGCGTGGGCGGCATGACCTGGATGAACGCTATGTCGGACTGGTGCTGCACACCCTGTACCTGGGAGGCATGGCCGCGCTGATCACTGTGTGCGTGGCGTTGCTGCTGGCCTTCGCGCGTCGCCAGGCGCCGACGGGCGGTATACGTGCCGGGGTTGGCCTGGCCAATCTGGGGTACGCATTGCCCGGATCGGTCTTGGCGGTTTCGATCATGCTGGCGTTCAGCTACCTCGATAACCACCTGGTAATTCCGCTCTCGACATGGCTGGGCGGGGCGGGCAAGCCGCTGCTGCTGGGCAGCCTGGCAGCCCTGCTGCTGGCCTATCTGGTGCGCTTCATCGCCGTGGCTTATGGGCCGCTGGAAAGCGGCCTGGAACGCATCCGACCGTCGTTGCCCGAGGCCTCGCGAAGCCTGGGAGTCGGTGGCGTGAGATTATTTTTCAAGGTGTATCTGCCACTGCTGGTGCCGGGTGCCCTCAGCGCTGCGCTGCTGGTATTCGTCGACGTGCTCAAGGAGATGCCCGCCACCTTGCTGATGCGCCCGTTCGGCTGGGACACCTTGGCGGTACGGGTATTCGAGATGACCAGCGAAGGCGAGTGGGCGCGCGCGTCGTTGCCCGCGTTGACCCTGGTGCTGGTGGGCCTGTTGCCGGTCATCGGCCTGATTCGCCGTTCTGCTCGGCGCCCCGGTCACACTCACTGAGGATGCCAGCCCGCGCCCTTGCGGCTACAATGCGCGGCATTCGCGCGGCGGGTCCTACAAGAAGAGCTGACGATCAAACGTCAACAACCGCCGCCGCTTCGCCACGCCCGGAAGGAGAACCCATGGGACAGCGCACGCTCTTGTACGACTTGCACCTGGCGCTAGGTGCCAAGACGGTCGATTTCGGTGGCTGGGACATGCCCCTGCACTATGGCTCGCAGGTCGAGGAGCACCATCAGGTCCGCAGCGACTGTGGGGTGTTCGATGTTTCCCATATGACCGTCATCGACGTCGCTGGCCTTGATGCCACCGCCTGGTTGCAGCGGTTGCTGGCCAACGATGTCGCCCGCCTGGACGCTATCGGCAAGGCGCTCTACAGCCCATTGCTCAACGAAGCGGGCGGGGTCATCGATGATCTGCTCGCCTATCGCACCGAAAATGGCTATCGGCTGGTCACCAATGCGTCGACGCGGGCCAAGGTCGTGGCTTGGCTGGAGGCCCAGCAAAGCGGGTTCTCTGTCGATTTCAAGGTGCGCCCTGATCTGGCCATTCTCGCCATTCAAGGTCCACAGGCCCGGGACAAGGTCGCCGCCTTGCTCAGCGCATCGCGCGCCGCGCTGATTCGCGAGCTGCGCTCGTTCGAAGGTGTTGCCGAAGGCGACTGGTTCATTGCCCGCACGGGTTATACCGGTGAGGACGGTCTGGAGATCATTCTGCCGGGCTGTGAGGCCGTCGCCTTCTACAACGACCTGGTCGGTGCCGGTATCGCCCCCAGTGGCCTGGGTGCCCGCGACACATTGCGCCTGGAAGCCGGCATGAACCTGTACGGCCAGGACATCGACGAAAGCCACACCCCACTCACTTCCAACCTGGGCTGGTGCATCGCCTGGGAACCTGCCGAGCGCGACTTCATTGGCCGTGCCGGTCTGCTGGCGGAAATCGAGCGTGGCGTGCAGGACAAACTGGTCGGTCTGGTACTGGAAGAGCGCGGTGTTCTGCGTGCCCATCAGGTCGTTCGCGTTGGCGGCATTGGCGAAGGGGAGATCACCAGTGGTAGTTTCTCTCCTACGCTGAGCAAGTCCATTGCCCTGGCCCGCGTACCCATGGCCACCGGCGACCGTGCCGAGGTCGAGATTCGCGGCAAGTGGTACCCGGTGCGCGTGGTCAAACCGACCTTCGTGCGCCACGGCAAGATTCTCATCTGAACAATCAACGGCGGGCCGAACCGCTGACCCAATCGAGGAATACAAGACATGAGCAATATCCCCGCCGATCTGCGTTTTGCCGAAAGCCACGAGTGGGCGCGCCTGGAATCCGATGGCAGCGTGACCGTGGGTATCAGCGACCACGCCCAGGAAGCCTTGGGTGACGTGGTGTTCGTCGAGCTGGCCGAAGTCGGCAAAACCTTCGCGGCCGGCGATGCGGCGGGTGTGGTCGAGTCGGTCAAGGCCGCTTCCGACATCTACGCCCCGGTCAGTGGCGAGGTGATCGCCGTCAACGAAGCGCTGGCCGACAACCCGGAACAGCTCAACGAAGAACCTTACGGTGCCTGGATCTTCAAGCTCAAGCCAAGCGACAAGTCTGAGCTGGACAAGCTGCTGGATGCCGCCGGGTACAAGGCCGCTATCGGCGAATAAGCTGCTGGCCTCATCGCCGGCAAGCCGGCTCCCACAAGGACTGCACCGAACCCTGTGGGAGCCGGCTTGCCGGCGATGAGGCCGGGCCTGCAAGCAAGTTTTCCCGCACTCTCGGCAATCCTTCCTAGACTTATAAGTCTCCATGAGACCTGGTCTAGGAAGAGAGCGTCGTCATGTCCCAGTCGCCATCCCTGCATCAACTGCAAGAGCTCAACCCTTTCCTGCGCCGCCACCTGGGGCCCGATGCCTCGGAGCAGCAGGCCATGCTCGCTACCCTTGGCCTGAAGAGCCGCAGCGAGTTGATCGAGCAGACAGTGCCACCGGGCATCCGCCTCAACCGCCCCCTCGACCTGCCGCCAGCCCTGGACGAACAGGCCGCACTGGCCAAGCTCGCCGGCTACGCCGAGCAGAACCAGGTCTGGACCAGCCTGATCGGCATGGGCTACCACGGCACCGTCACCCCCACCGTCATCTTGCGCAACGTGCTGGAAAACCCCGGCTGGTACACCGCCTACACGCCCTATCAGCCAGAAATCGCCCAAGGCCGACTGGAAGCGTTGCTGAACTTCCAGCAAATGGTCATCGACCTCACCGGCCTGGCCCTGGCCAATGCCTCGTTGCTCGATGAAGCCACTGCGGCTGCCGAAGCCATGGCCCTGGCCAAGCGGGTGGCGCGCAACAAGAGCAATGCGTTCTTCGCGGACGAGCACTGCCACCCACAGACGCTGTCGGTGTTGCGCACCCGCGCCGAAGGGTTCGGGTTCGAGCTGATCGTCGACGCTGTGGATAACCTCGCCAAGCACCAGGTGTTCGGCGCCTTGCTGCAATACCCCGATACCCATGGCGAGGTGCGCGACCTGCGCCCGCTGATCGACCAGCTGCACAGCCAGCATGCCCTGGCCTGCGTGGCCGCCGACCTGCTCAGCCTGGTGGTGCTGACACCGCCAGGTGAACTGGGTGCCGATGTGGTGTTGGGCTCGACCCAGCGCTTCGGCGTGCCCATGGGGTACGGCGGCCCCCACGCGGCCTATTTCGCCTGCCGCGACGACTTCAAGCGGGCGATGCCCGGGCGCATCATCGGCGTGTCGCGCGATGCCCGTGGCAATACCGCGCTGCGCATGGCGCTGCAGACCCGCGAGCAACACATCCGCCGCGAGAAGGCCAACTCCAATATCTGCACAGCCCAGGTGCTGTTGGCCAACATTGCTGGTTTCTATGCGGTCTACCACGGCCCTGAAGGCTTGCAGCGCATCGCCCAGCGCGTGCACCGGCTCACCTTCGTGCTGGCGGCCGGCCTTGAGGCCAAGGGCCTCAAACGCCTCAACCAGCACTTCTTCGACACCCTGACGGTGGACGTCGGCGGCGCCCAGGCGGCGATCATCGAAAGCGCCGAGGCGGCGCGCATCAACGTGCGTATCCTCGGTCGCGGGCATCTGGGGGTAAGCCTGGACGAAACCTGCAGCGAACAGACCGTATTGCGGCTTTTCGACATCTTCCTCGGCGTGAACCATGGCCTGGACATCGCCACCCTCGACCAGCAAGCGCTGCCCGAGGGTATTCCTGCCGCCCTGGTACGACGCACGCCGTTTCTCGCCCACCCGGTGTTCAACCTGCACCACAGCGAAACCGAGATGCTGCGCTACCTCAAGCAGCTGGAGAACAAGGACCTGGCGCTGAACCAGTCAATGATTCCGCTGGGTTCCTGCACCATGAAGCTCAATGCCACCAGTGAGATGATCCCCATCACCTGGCCCGGTTTCGCCCAGCTTCACCCCTTCGCGCCTGCTGCCCAGGCCACGGGCTACAAGGCGATGATCGATGAGCTGGAACGCTGGTTGTGCGCCATTACCGGCTTCGACGCCATCTGCATGCAGCCCAACTCCGGCGCGCAGGGCGAATACGCCGGGCTGATGGCGATCACGCGCTACCACCGCAGCCGCCACCAAGCCCAGCGCACCCTCTGCCTGATCCCGTCATCGGCCCACGGCACCAACCCGGCTTCGGCGCAAATGGCCGGCATGGAGGTGGTGATCGTCGATTGTGATGACGAGGGCAATGTCGATCTCGCGGACCTCAAGGCCAAGGCGCACGCTGCCGGGGACAGGTTGTCCTGCCTGATGGTCACTTACCCCTCGACCCATGGCGTGTATGAAGAGGGCATTCGCGAGATATGCGAGGTCGTCCATCAACAGGGCGGCCAGGTGTACATGGACGGTGCCAACCTCAACGCCCAGGTCGGCCTGGCGCGGCCAGCGGACATGGGTGCCGACGTCTCGCACATGAACCTGCACAAGACCTTCTGTATCCCGCACGGTGGCGGCGGGCCCGGCATGGGGCCGATCGGAATTGGCGCCCACCTCAAGCCCTTCGTTGCCAGCCACCCGGTGGTGCCGGTACCGGGCCTGGACCCGAACAACAGCGCAGTCAGTGCCGCCCCTTGGGGCAGCGCGAGCATCCTGCCAATCAGCTGGATGTACATCGCCATGATGGGCCCGCAACTGGCCGACGCCAGCGAGGTGGCCATTCTGTCGGCCAACTACTTGGCCAGCCAACTGGGCGGGGCGTTCCCGGTGCTGTACCGCGGGCGCAATCAGCATGTGGCCCATGAGTGCATTCTCGATCTCAGGCCGCTGAAGGCCCAGACCGGTATCACTGAAGAGGATGTCGCCAAGCGCCTGATGGACTATGGCTTCCATGCCCCGACCATGTCGTTCCCGGTACCGGGGACACTGATGGTCGAGCCGACCGAGAGCGAGTCGAAAGCCGAACTGGACCGCTTCATCGAAGCGATGCTGGCGATTCGTGCGGAGATTGACCAGGTGCAGGACGGTACCTGGCCGGCGGAGGACAACCCACTCAAGCACGCACCGCATACCCTGGCCGATGTGCTGGCGCCGTGGACCCGGCCGTACAGCCTTGAGCAGGCGGTGGCACCCAGTGCTCACGTGCGCCAGCACAAGTACTGGCCGGCGGTGAACCGGGTGGACAACGTGTATGGGGACAGGAATCTGTTCTGTGCTTGCGTGCCGGTGGAGGCTTATCGCTGAGATCGGTGTAGGCATCATCGCCGGCAAGCCGGCTCCCACAGGCTCTCGATGCGCTGACAGCTTGAGAGGTACTTGTGGGAGCCGGCTTGCCGGCGATCGGGGGCGAAGCCCCCGCAGCGATTACTCGGCTACCGCATTCCTGGCCAGAATGGCATTGGCCAGTTCCATGTCCGAAGCCTGCATCCCTGGGTTCTCGGTGCGTACCTGACGCAGCGCCTGCTCAAGGAACGGCCCACGAATAGCGCCCTCGCTGGCGACGAAGCTGCCCGCGTCATCCTGCGCCGCGAGTACCAGCTTTTTGTCGTGCGAAGTGATGTAGCTCGATGCCGTGGTAGCACCGGAAGTCATTACATTACGCCAGAAGGTATCGGCCATGGCGGAGCCCACAGGCAGCGAAAGCAGGGCAGCAGCTGCGATGGCGGTTTTGAGACGCATGATGAAACACCTCGAAGGGTGAGGGTTGGAGATGCCCGCTTTGATCGGGCCAAATGGTCGCAAGTTCCTTGAATACAAGGGTTTTTTGCTCATGAGCAGACCCGCAGCACCTCATCGGAACGGGTCAGCCCACGGGCCACTTTGGCCTCCCCACAGCTGCGCAAATCCTGCAACCCTTCAGCTAGAGCTTGCCGTTGCAGTTTGGCCAGATCAGTGTCGACACTGATCCGTGCGCGCAGGCTTTCGCTGGGAATCAGCAATTCGAACACGCCTGTGCGGCCATGAAAGCCGGTACCCCGGCAAACCTGGCAAGAAGGGCTCGATGGACGCCCTTGGCATTCATGGCAGAGCAAGCGCACCAGGCGCTGGGCCATCACCCCGCCCAGGGTGGCCCTGATCAGGTAATCCGCCACGCCTAGCTCCAGCAGGCGGGTGATGGCGCTACAGCTGTCATTGGTGTGCAGGGTCGAGAGCACAAGGTGCCCGGTGAGCGCAGCCTGCACGGCCACCAGCGCCGTCTCGCGGTCGCGGATCTCGCCGATCATGATGATGTCCGGGTCCTGACGCAGCATGGCGCGCACGCCATTGGCAAAGCCCAGGTCGAGCGCCGGTTGCACCTGCAGCTGGTTGAAGGCCGGCTCCAGGCGCTCGATCGGGTCTTCGATGGTGCACAGGTTGACCTCCGGTGTGGCCAACAGCTTGAGGCTCGCGTAAAGCGTGCTGGTTTTGCCGGACCCCGTGGGGCCAGTGACCAGCAGGATGCCCTGGCGTCGCTGCAGCAGTGATCGCCACTGGACCAGCTGTTCACCTTCAAGGCCGAGGCGGTCGAAGTTCTCCTGCAACTGCAGCGGGTCGAACAGGCGTAGCACCAGCTTCTCGCCGAACGGCGTCGGCAGGGTCGACAAGCGCATCTCCACTTCCCCCCCGGCTGACAGCCGGCTCTTCACCCGGCCATCTTGTGGTCGGCGTTTTTCCGCCACATCCATGCGCCCGAGGTGTTTCAGCCGGCTGACCACCGCCAGCATCACATTCGCCGGAAACGCATAGACGGTATGCAGCAGGCCGTCTATCCGGTAGCGCAACCGTCCTTGATCGCGGCGTGGTTCAAGGTGAATGTCGCTGGCGCGTTGCTCGATGGCGTACTGCAGCAGCCAATCGACGATGTGCACGATAGGCGCATCATCGACGCCGGGCTCTGCCTGGCGCTTGCCCACGTCCAGCAACTGTTCCAGCTCGCCGAAGCTTGCCGGCTGCTGACGCTGTGCGCCTTGTACCGAGTGAGCCAGCCGCACCATCGACTGGCCCATCTGGCGTATCTGCAGCGGGCTGGCCAGCACACGCAGGATCGGCTTGCCCAGGCTACGGCCCAGGTCGGCTTGCCATTGGTCCTGGTAGGGTTGTGCGCTGGCGACGGTGATGCCGTGGGTATCGCTGGCAACGATGAAGATGCCGTGGCGCCGCGCGAAGGCAGGGGATATCAGCCCGTTGACCTGCACCAGGTCGAGTTGCAGGGGGTCGATGCGCAGGTAAGGTTGGCCGACTTTGCGGGCGAGCCATTGACACAGGCTGTCCAGGTGCAGCCGTTGGCCGGGTGTGCGGCGGTCTTCGAGGTTGAGTGCGGCGATGGTTTCCAGCGGGTGCCGGCCAGGGTGTGCGGTGGCGAATTCCAGTACCCGGTGGGCATCGTGGGTGGCCAGGTGCTGGTCGCTCTGCAGGGCGTCCAGCAGTAACGACAAGTCTAGGGAGCGATCGTCCGGAGTGTGCATGGCGGCATCCGTGCCAGGTGATGAGTTCCTGGGCAAGGCTAGCCGGCGGTTGTGATTCCTGGCGGGTAAAGGATTTCGAAGTCTTGCGGCAGCGGATCAGACCACCGCCAACTCCACTCGCACCTGACGCTCCAGGCTGACACTTGCCACGCACACCAGGTTGCGCAGTTTCTGTGCAATGACCTCGGCCCGATGCCAGCTGAGCCCGTCGATGCCAATTTCGATGTCGAGCAGATCATCCTGCTGGCTGGCGTTCACGCTATGTGGGGTCAGGAACTGCAGGGCGAACAGGTTGAGCACGCGGCACAGGCTGTCCGGTTCGGCTTCAGCCTGCAGGCAATAGTGCACGTTGGCATGGCTGGCGTTGGCGGCCCAGGCATCGGTACGGGGTTGGGGGCGTTCGAGAGCGTTCATGCTGGTCTCCGCAAAGGTGGGAGAAATTCTTGCAGGTTGGGGTCGGTTTTTTTTCGCTATGATTCGATGAATTTCGCCTGGTGGCGAATAGATCTATTCGCGAATTCATTAATTTAGGAATTAGTCATGCAAAGCGATCTGGATGCCTACGACCGCCGCATTCTCGAACTGCTGCAAGCGGACGCGTCGCTGTCCAGCGCTCAAATCGCCGAGCGCGTGGGGCTGTCACAATCGCCTTGCTGGCGCCGCATTCAACGACTGAAGGAGGAGGGGGTCATTCGGGGGCAGGTCACTTTGCTTGATCGCAAGAAGGTGGGCCTGAACACGCAGATTTTTGCCGAGGTGAAGCTCAACGCACACGGGCGCACCAACTTCACCGAATTTACCGAGGCGATCCGCGGTTTTGAGGAAGTGCTGGAATGTTATGTGCTGATGGGGTCGGTGGATTTTCTGCTGCGTATCGTTACGTCGGACATCGAAGCGTATGAGCGGTTCTTCTTCGAAAAGCTGTCGAACGTGCCGGGTATTCAGGAGGTCAACTCGATCGTGGCGCTGTCGGAGATCAAGTCCACCACCAGCCTGCCATTGATGCGTTGAACCCATCGCCGGCAAGCCGGCTCCCACATGAACCCCGAGAGCAGTGGAGTTCCTGTGGGAGCCGGCTTGCCGGCGATGGGGGCACAGCGGCTATCAAGCCTTGAGCAGATGCTTCCAGCCACGGCTCTGATCGATCGCACGAGCCTGCTCGATACGGGCCTCCAGCAGCTCGTCAGGCTCCTCGGACAGCGGTTGCTCCGCCAGCTCGTGGAGCTTTTTCAGGTCGCCGTACAGGCGGTCCATCTGCGGCGCTTCAAGCACCTGACGTGCATGACGCAACCAGACCAGCAACTGTTCGATACGCGGCAACTGCTCGGCCAGGTCTTCCGGACGCTGGGTATACAGCGGCAGCTTCAGCGCCCGGCCTTCCTCGCCCAGCAAATGGGCCAGCCAACTGGCCAGTTGTGCCTTGCCCTGGCGCTCGCCTCGGCCCTTGCGCTCGACGGTCCAGCCGCGAGCCAGCAACCAGCGAGAGGTTTCCAGGGAGAACTGACCCCAACGCACGTCCTCGAGCTCATCAATGAACTGCTCGGGGGCTGCGCGACGGATGTCTTCGTCGTCATTGCCGGCCTGCACCAGCGGACGCCAGTCTTCCAGCAGCGCGTCCAGGCTGGTGCGCAGATCGCGGGTGGTGGCACGCGGCGCGGCCTGGCCCAGGCTGCTGACCACTGCGCGCAGCTCGGCCAGGCACTGCACCCAGTCCTGCAGCAGGCGCCAGTGGCCATTGTGGCGATACTGCTCGGCCAGGCGCTGGCTGCTGCCCAGCAGCTGCCAGGCGAGGGCCGTGAAGGCATCGTCCAGCGCCATTTCGGCTTCCAGCTCGGTGTGAGGCAGGCTCAGCTCGTAGCTGTCCGGCTCCATCAGGCGATAGCCGCGCTCGGCCTTGCTGATGTCGCACGGCATCAGTGGCAGGCTGGCGGCCAGTTCGGCGGCCAGTTCCAGCAGGGCTTCGGGCTCGCCTTCGCGCAGCTCAAGCTCCAGCTCGCAGATTTCTTCCTTGCGCTTGCCGGCAATCACGAAGCCCTGGTCCAGTGCGGCCTCGATCACAACCTTGCTCTTGCCACGGCCCCAGGCGATTTCCGCGTATTCGCGGGTGAAGTCGGTGGTGAACAGCGGCTTGATGGTTTTCTTGTCCAGTTCGGCCAGTTGCTCGGGCCAGCAGGTGGCGTCGAGCTTTTTCAGGTCGAGCTTGACCTTGTCCAGGTGCCACTCGTACTCGTTGCGCTCGGACAAGCCGGCGACGCTCTGGCCACGGCACTTCAGGGTCTGGATGACTTCCTCGCCATCGCGGCGCAGGCGCAGGGCGACACGGGCGGCGGCAAGGTCACGCTCGGGGGTGTCGAAGTACTGGTTGAGCAGTTCGCGGGTCTGCCAGCCGGACTTGTTGCGCTTTTTCAGCAGAGGGTGCTCGCGCAGGGCGGCGAGGGTATCGCGGCTGGCGCGGAGCTTGAGTTCGGTTTCTTTGTGCATCGCAGGCTCGAAGGGAGGGCGTGATAGCCGTGCAGTCTACAGGACTGGGCTGGCAACGGTTTATTCCTTACGGCGGATGGCCCTATGATGGGCAACGCTTCCGAGGAGTACGCGCATGCCGTTGCCCACGCTCAAAGACCAGTTTGCCGCGTTGATCGCCGCGCCCTCGGTCAGTTGCACCCAGCCTGCGCTGGACCAGTCCAACCGCCAGGTCATCGACCTCTTGGCGGGCTGGCTGGGCGACCTGGGTTTCCGTTGCGATATCCAGCAGGTCAGCCCAGGCAAGTTCAACCTGCTGGCCAGCCGCGGCACCGGTCCCGGTGGCCTGGTGCTGGCCGGGCATAGCGACACGGTGCCCTACGACGAACAGCTGTGGGCCAGTGACCCGCTCAAGCTGAGCGAAGTCGACGGCCGCTGGGTGGGCCTTGGCAGCTGCGACATGAAGGGGTTCTTCGCCTTGATCATCGAGGCCGTGATCCCCTTGCTCGAGCATGACTTCAAGCAGCCCCTGCTCATCCTCGCCACCTGTGATGAAGAAAGCTCGATGTCCGGCGCCCGCGCCCTGGCCGAGGCCGGGCAGCCGCTGGGCCGTGCGGCGGTGATCGGCGAGCCCACTGGCTTGAAGCCGATCCGCATGCACAAGGGCATTCTGATGGACCGCATCGACATCCTCGGGCGCAGTGGCCATTCGTCGGACCCCAGCCTGGGCCACAGCGCCCTGGAGGCCATGCATGCGGTGATGGGCGAGCTGATGGGCCTGCGCCGGCAGTGGCAGGATACCTACCGCAACCCGCAATTCAGCGTGCCCACGCCAACCATGAACTTCGGTTGCATCCACGGCGGTGACAATCCCAACCGCATCTGTGGCCAATGCGCCCTGGAGTTCGACCTGCGCCCGCTGCCGGGCATGGACGTGGAGCAGCTGCGCGCGGCCATTCGGGCCAAGCTGCAGCCGGTGGCCGAACGCCACGAGGTTCGCATCGACTACGCGCCGTTGTTCCCTGCGGTACCGCCGTTCGAGCAGGCCGCCGACGCCGAGCTGGTACAGGTGGCCGAACGCCTGACCGGGCATCGCGCCGAAGCGGTGGCGTTCGGCACCGAGGCGCCTTATCTTCAGCAGCTGGGTTGCCAGACCATCGTGCTTGGCCCCGGTGATATCGCCTGTGCCCACCAACCCGGTGAATACCTGGAAATGTCACGAATCGAGCCTACCGTGCGTCTATTGCGTGATCTGATCCGGCACTATTGCCTTCATTAAACGTCCACCCTGCTGATTCGTTGTTGCCTAGAGGAGACCGCGCGTGACCGCAAGCCTGTTCCGACGATGATCCTGAACGCTGTGTCATCTACCGTTCTCCGTCCACTTTATCCACAGGCCCTGTCATGCCCGATTACGTCAACTGGCTGCGTCATGCCTCCCCGTACATCAATGCCCATCGCGACTGCACCTTCGTGGTCATGCTCCCCGGCGATGGGGTGGAACACCCGAATTTCGGCAATATCGTTCACGACCTGGTGCTGCTGCACAGCCTTGGCGTACGCCTGGTGCTGGTGCATGGTTCGCGACCGCAGATCGAGAGCCGCCTGGCGGCCCGAGGCCTGACCCCGCATTACCACCGTGGCATGCGCATCACCGATGCCGCCACGCTGGACTGCGTGATCGATGCAGTAGGAGCCTTGCGCCTGGCCATCGAGGCGCGCCTGTCGATGGACATCGCCGCATCGCCGATGCAGGGCTCACGCCTGCGCGTGGCCTGCGGCAACCTGGTGACCGCGCGTCCTATCGGCGTGCTCGAAGGGGTGGACTACCACCATACCGGCGAAGTGCGCCGCATCGACCGCAAGGGCATCAGCCGCCTGCTCGACGAGCGTTCCATCGTGCTGCTGTCGCCGCTGGGTTATTCGCCTACCGGTGAGATCTTCAACCTGGCCTGCGAAGACGTGGCCACCCGCGCCGCCATCGAGCTGGGTGCCGATAAATTGCTGCTGTTCGGCGCCGAGCCTGGCTTGCTGGACGAGCAGGGCAAGCTGGTGCGTGAACTGCGTCCACAGCAGATCGGTCCACACCTGGCGCGGCTGGGCAGCGATTATCAAGGCGAGTTGCTGGATGCGGCGGCCGAGGCGTGCAAGGGCGGCGTGGCGCGTAGCCATATCGTCAGCTATGCCGAGGACGGCGCCCTGCTCACCGAGCTGTTCACCCGCGGTGGCGGCGGTACGCTGGTGTCGCAGGAGCAGTTCGAAGTGGTGCGCGAGGCGACCATCGAGGATGTCGGTGGCTTGCTGGAACTGATCAGCCCGCTGGAAGAGCAGGGAATCCTGGTACGGCGCTCGCGTGAGGTGCTGGAGCGGGAGATCGAGCAGTTCAGCGTGGTCGAGCGCGAAGGCATGATCATCGCTTGTGCGGCGTTGTATCCGATTGCTGATTCGCAGGCGGGTGAGCTGGCCTGTTTGGCGGTGAGCCCGGAATACCGCCATGGCAGGCGCGGGGATGAGCTGCTCGAGCGCATCGAGGATCGGGCGCGGCAGTTGGGCTTGAATACGCTGTTTGTGCTTACCACGCGGACCGCGCACTGGTTCCGTGAGCGTGGTTTTGCGCCCAGTGGCGTGGAGCGACTGCCGGCGGCGCGTGCTTCGCTGTACAACTACCAGCGCAATTCGAAGATCTTCGAGAAACCGTTGTGATATTTGGGGGCGCGTTGCGCCCCTTTCGCGACACAAGGTGAACTGGCCTAATGATCCCGGACACCTCTTAAGGGCGATATGATTCGCCCAATCAGGAGGTTCCATGCAAGAACGAAAGACTTATACCCGCGAG
>NZ_JBIVIC010000023.1:0-59629 GCF_044749545.1 Pseudomonas sp. NPDC089396
CCACAGCTATAACAACTACCTGTCGCCAATAGCTATGGAGCAACAGGCAGCGTGATCACCGTAATCGGTGTCCGGCAAAACTTGACCAGAACAAGCCGGCTCCCACAGGAATCGCGTCAGCTTTTAGAAATTGAGCAAGACAGTTGCTCCCACAGGAATCGCGTCAACTTTTGGAAGGTGAGCAAGACAGCTGCTCCCACAAAGTGCAGCGACAAGGGCTGGGAGCTCTTAGGGACCACTCGTTGTCCTGGCGCAGGGAACCTCGTGCGGGTAGGTGACTCGAATCATCACCGTCGACAATCAGCCCCCGCCCCAAAGGCCCCTTGAGCGCCCGCTGGGGCTCGGGTAATGTCGAGTAAACGCACAGGACAGAGCACGCCCATGACCTCCAAGCTGGAACAACTCAAGCAGTTCACCACCGTGGTCGCCGACACCGGGGACCTGGACGCCATCACCCGCCTCAAGCCGGTCGATGCCACCACCAACCCGTCGTTGCTGCTCAAGGCTGCCGCCATCCCTGGCTATGCCGATCTGCTCAAGCAGGTGAAAGCCGATGCCAAGGGCAATGTCGACCTGGCCTGCGACAAGTTCGCCGTGGCCGTGGGCTCGGGCATTCTGAAGGTCATTCCGGGGCGTATCTCCACCGAAGTGGACGCACGCCTGTCGTTCGACGAGCCGGCGCTGCTGAACAAGGCCCGTCAGCTGATCGGGCTGTATGAGGCCGCCGGGGTTTCGAAAGACCGCGTGCTGATCAAGCTGGCGTCCACCTGGGAAGGCATTCGCGCCGCCGAGAAGCTTGAGAAGGAAGGCATCCAGACCAACCTGACCCTGCTGTTCTCCTTCGCCCAGGCCCAGGCCTGCGCCGATGCCGGGGTGTTCCTGATCTCGCCGTTCGTGGGCCGTATCTACGACTGGTACAAGAAAAGCACCGGCACGGATTACGTCGGCGCCGAAGACCCGGGCGTGCAGTCGGTGACCCGCATCTACAACTACTACAAGGCCAATGGCTACGACACCGTGGTCATGGGCGCCAGCTTCCGCAACATCGGCCAGATCGAACAACTGGCCGGTTGCGACCGCCTGACCATCAGCCCGGAGCTGCTGCAACAGCTGAGCGATGATCAGGGCGAGCTGCCACGGGTGCTCAAGCCTGGCAATGCCGGCGAAGCCAAACAAGTGCTGAGCGAAAGCCAGTTCCGTTGGGCGATGAACGAGGATGCCATGGGCACCGAGAAACTGGCCGAAGGTATTCGCCAGTTTGCCCGGGACCAGGAGAAGCTGGAGAAGCTGATGGCTGACAAAGCCTGATACATCTCGGGTTTGCCAGACGGGCGGGAAGTGTTCAGCATTTTCCGCCCGTTTTCGTTTCACCAGGCTTGTTTTGAATTCCAGGCCCACCAGAGCTGTCGATGACTTCCCCCACTTCATTGCCCCTTGTTCTCGCCGGCCCGGTACTGCGCCGCCTGGAGCCCCAGCGCCTGGCCATCTGGCTGGTCGGCACGCAACCCTTGCAACCCGAGTTCATCATGGACGGCACGCCCAAGGTGCATTGCCAGGTCGTCCCCATAGGCCAGCACGCCTTTATCCACCTGCTGGACATTCACTTCAGCCAGCCCCTGCCCCGCGACGTCGCCCTCGAATACGACCTGCGTATCGACGGCCAGGGCATTGCCGACTGGGCCCCTCACCTGCTCTACCCTGGCTGCCAGCGCCCGAGCCTGGTGCTGCGTGGCCGCCTGGATCAGCTGCTGCACGGTTCCTGCCGCAAGCCGCACCACCCCGCCAGCGATGGCCTGCTCTGCGCCGACCGCCTGCTGCAGGCCTGCCAGAACCCGCAAGAGCGCCCCGCCGTGTTGCTGATGACGGGCGATCAGGTCTATGCCGACGACGTCGCAGGGCCAATGCTGCGGGCGATTCATGCACTGATCGAACGCCTGGGCCTGTTCGACGAGCACCTGCAAGGCGCAGTGGTCGCCGATAGCCAGGCGCTCTATCGCCACCCCGCGAGTTATTACCACCGCGCCGACCTGCTACCCGCCCAGGCGCGCAATGAAAACCTGCGCGAACGCTTCTTCGGCGGCAAGCGCAAGCCGATTTTTTCCTCCAGCAACGCCGATAACCACCTGGTGACCCTCGCCGAGGTCATGGCCATGTACCTGCTGGTCTGGTCACCCACGCCCTGGCAGTTGATCGACCTTGAAATGCCCACGGGGCTTGCCGCTGCGCACCAGGCGCGCTACCGCCAGGAGCTGCCGCTGATCGAGGCGTTCGCCAGCCACCTCGGCCAGGTGGCGCGGGTAATGGCCCACCTGCCCTGCCTGATGATCTTCGACGACCACGACATCACCGACGACTGGAACCTGTCGGCGCAGTGGGAAGAAACCGCCTACGGCCACCCGTTTTCACGGCGCATCATCGGCAATGCCTTGCTGGGCTATCTGTTGTGCCAGGGCTGGGGCAACGACCCGACGGGCTGCGAGGGGCTGGTCGATCAATGCCTGCAACTGGGCAGCCAACCCCATGACGCGCTGATCGATGAGCTGCTGCGCTTCCAGGGCTGGCAATTCAACCTGCCTAGCAACCCGCCGCTGCTGGTGCTCGACACGCGCACACGCCGCTGGCGCAGCGAAAGCGACCTGGCCAAACCTTCCGGTCTGCTCGACTGGGAGGCGCTGTGCGAGCTGCAGCAAGCGCTGCTGGATCACCCTTCGGCGATCATCGTCTCGCCAGCGCCGATCTTCGGGGTGAAGCTGATCGAGACGGTACAACGGGTATTCAGTTGGCTGGGCTACCCGTTGCTGGTAGATGCCGAAAACTGGATGGCCCATCGCGGTGCCGCGCAGGTGGTGCTGAACATTTTCCGCCACTCGCGTACGCCAGGGCACTACGTGATCCTGTCAGGCGATGTGCATTATTCGTTCGTCTACGAGGTGCTGATCCGCCACCGCCAGCGCAGCCCGCACCTGTGGCAGGTGACCAGCAGCGGGATCAAGAACGAGTTTCCGCGGCGTTTGCTGGATGTGCTGGACCGGCTCAACCGCTGGCTCTATTCGCCGCGTTCGCCACTCAACTGGTTCACCAAGCGCCGGGAAATGGAGGTGGTGCCGCGTACACCCAGCCGCAGCAAGGCTGGGGAGCGGCTATGGAACGGGGCGGGGTTGGGGCACGTGTTCTTCGATGAGCAGGGGCGGCCGGCGCGGGTGTTTCAGCTGAGTGCTGATGGGGGTGAGGCGACCGAGTTTGCGCCGACGAAAGACTGAAGGGAGAATTTTGCAGGGGCTTTGCTGGCCTCATCGCTGGCAAGCCAGCTCCCACAGGTAAACCACAGGCCATAAGTCGGCGCGGTCCCTGTGGGAGCCGGCTTGCCGGCGATGAGGCCGGTGCAGGCTCACGATCAGGTCCGCTCCAGCGCACTCACCAGGTCATGGAAGGCTTCACGGTTGGAGTCATTCAACCCCATCAGAATCTTGTGCGCCTCCAGCACCTTGGAACGCACCACGTCCTCGTTCTGGTCCTGGGATGGCAGGTCGGTCAGGCATTCCGGGCAAGGCACCGGGCGATCGACGATGTTGAACACCTGATCGAAGCCCATGGACTGCAGCAGTCGCGAAATGTCCGGGTTGGTCGTGACCACGGTGGGCAACAAGCCAACCTTCTGCCGCGACAGGATCGACAACTTGGCCAACAGGCCCAAGGTGGTGCTGTCGATGCTTTCGGTTTCGGTAAGGTCGATGACGATGGCCGAGAAGTTCAGCGCGGTGAAAATCTTCTCGATCGTCGCATCCAGCGCCGAACACAGGGTCAGACGCACTTCGCCGACGAACTTCAGGACGAAGGTACCGCTCTGCTCGGCGAACTGAATTCTACCGGTACTCATTGAAGGTTCCTGCTCAACACCAATAGGGCGATATCATCCGGCATCTCCCCAAGCGTAGCCAATCCAAATCGTTGGCGCAGCCCATCCAGGCTACCACCCGATGCCTTGACGATATCCGGCAAGGCAGCTTCTTTATCTTTGAGCGTGTCGCCTGGCAAAAGGTCCAAAATGCCATCGGACATCAAGCTCAGGCTGAACTGCGACGGCAGCTCGATCACCAGGTCTTGGTAGGTGGCCTCTTCGAACAGACCCACCGGCAGGCCGCGGCCTTCCAGGTAACGCACCTGGCCCGGGGTGTACAGCACCGGCAGCGGCAGGTGGCCACCCACGGCGTAGGTCAGCAGCCCGGTTTCCTCGTCGATCACCCCGCCAACCATGGTCACATGCTTGCCCAGCTTGCAGTTGATCAGCCCGCGGTTGATGTGGCTGAGCACTTCCGAGGGCTTGAATTCGCGTAGCTTGCTGCTGCGCTTGAATTCGAAGAGCAACCGGGTGGTCATGAACTTCAGCAGCACCGTGACGAACGCCGACGATGCGCCATGCCCGGAAACATCGGCCAGGTAGAAGGCAATGCGCCGCTCATCCACGCGGAAGTAGTCGGCGAAGTCGCCAGACAGATACAACGACGGGATGATCTGGTGCTCGAAGGCAAACTCGCCGGCAACCCAAGGGCTTTCCGGCAACATGTTCATCTGCACCTGGCGACCGGCGGTCTGGTCCTCCTGCAACAGGTGCAGGCTGGCTTCAAGCTCCCGGTTGGCCGCTTCCAGCTTGTCTCGGTAGCGTTGGTTTTCCAGCACCAGGCGCGAACGGTCCAGCGCTCGGCGCACCGAATGCTCGAGTACGGCAAGGTCTTCCAGCGGCTTGATCAGGTAATCGGCGGCGCCCAGGCGCAAGGCCTCTACCGCGTCGCTCATCACCCCGGCACCGGAAACCACGATCACCGGCAACTGCGGGGCACGCTCGCTGATCTGGCGGATCAATTCGAGGCCGCCCATCTGCGGCATGCGCAGATCGCAGATCACGAGGTCGGGCTGATGTTCTTCGAAGACCTGGAGCCCCTGCTGGCCGTTACTGGCCTGGAGGACGCTGAAGCCACTGTCTTCCAGATAGGCGGCGAGGCTCGCACGGACCACGTCGTCATCATCGATGATCAGCAGCGTTGCACTGATTTTCTGCATGTGGGCGAACGGCGCCGATTTGGGGTGATGCAGGGGCGTCTGCAAGGCTGACATCCGACTGCTGGAATTCTTTGTAGTAACGCTCTACTTGAGTTGTAGGCCAAGAACAGTGGCCAGGCAACCGACAGAGGTACCTCGTAAGGCGCAGACGGTACTCCCATCCGCCAGGCGTTTCAAGCATACGAGGGTCGAGTCGCTCGCAGTTTGAAGGGCAAATTACTGGCAGTTATAAGAAAGCCGAGTACAGTGACAAAAAAGGCGACCCCAAGGTCGCCTTTTTTGCTGTGGCATGAATCAGAAATCGTCTTCGACTTCGCCATCCTTGACCCGGAACTCGCGGTTCTGCAGGTAGGCGTTGCGAATGAAGATGTATTTGTCACCCTGAATCAGCTTTTCCGCCGACAGCAGGCTGGCACGGGTGTCGACCACGTCCAGGGCGAAGATCGAATTGCGGGTCGGCACGTGGTCGATGTAGCGGTATGGCTTGGTGTAGGTGTCCGGGTACTTGGCCAGGCCGTCACGCACGGTGCTCGGGCCCAGCAGCGGGATCACCACGTAGGGACCGCTTGGCACGCCCCAGTAACCCAGGGTTTGGCCGAAGTCCTCGTCGTTGCGTGTCAGGCCCATCTTGGTGCCGACGTCGAAGAAGCCGCCGAGGCCGAAGGTGGTGTTGACGATCAACCGCGCCGTGTCAACGCCCGCCGCATGGGGCTTGAGCTGCAACAGGTTGTTGGCCAGGTTGGTGACATCCCCCAGGTTCAGGAAGATGTTGTGGATACCGTCCTCGAGGAACTGCGGAGTGACTGCCTGGTAGCCCTTGGCCAATGGCTTGAGGGCATATGTGTCGAGGGTATCGTTGAAGCGGAAGATTGGCCGGTTGACCACTTCCCAAGGATCCTCCTCGGTGGCCGCCTGGGTGGCCGCCACGGGCGCCAGCAACAGGCTGGCACAGACACAGGCCTGGGTGATTCGCTTGATCACGTCGGCACCGATCCTACGCATAAATGGTTCTCCATCGAATTTCTTGGCCGCAAGTGCAACGGGTCGCACTGCAGGTACGGCGGCAGTATAGAGCCTCACGGGCTGATAAACAGCTTTACACATTTTTGCTCAATATTTTGTGAACAACTGTTGCCGTCACAGGACCGTAACAATCAGCGAATAGCCTGCGGACTATTTCAGGGAAGTTGCCATGCACGATGCATCCGCCTTCACCGCTGTGCTGTTCGGCCTGCGCGGTTGCCTGGTCCAGGCCGCCAGCGGCAACCCACTGCCCGCCCCTGGCGCCCTCGAAGCGCTGGCCAGCTTGCGCCGTCAGCAAGTGCCTTGCATCTGGCTGGATGACCTGACCAGCGCACAGAGCCAGCGCCTGGCCGGCGTGCTGCCCGACTGGTTACCCGGCCAGCGGGTCAATGGCGTGCGCTGGCCGGCACCCAATGCTTGCTGGCAGGCCCTGATGGCCCTGGCCAGCGACCGACTGGAGGGTTGCGTGCTGGTCAGCGGTGAACCTGCCTTGCTGCAGTCGGGGCTCAATGCAGGGCTGTGGACCATCGGCCTGGCCGCCTGCAGCCCTTCCTGCGACCTGGGTTCACAGCAGTGGCAGGCCATGAGCCCGAAGGAACAGGAACTGGCCCGCGGCAAGGCCACGCTGGAATTGTTCCGCCTGGGCGTACATTCGGTAATCGACCACCTCGAGGCGCTGGACACTTGCCTGCTGGACATCGCCCAGCGCCGCCGCAAGGGCGAGAAGCCCTGACGCAATGCCATTGATGCGGATCATGCAAAGCGACCGCAAGTGGATTACGCTTGGAGACAGGCACGAACCTTTGCCGCTTCGCTGAGGTCCATGCCTTGCCAAGCCATTGATGGAGAACAACCAATGCCTGCCCGCGAATTGCAAGAGCGCCTGAACAGCTTGCGCGAGCAACTGGATAGAAATGTCCCGCTGACGGAGGAGGAGCTCGCCGCGCTCCACGAGGAAGCCAGACAGATCGAGGCGCAACTCAAACTCGAAGAAGCCACGCCGGACAACAACCTGGTGGATGGTGTGAACCTGGCGATCGAGCGCTTCGAGGCCGATCACCCCGACCTGACCGCTACCCTGCGCAGCATCGCCAACTCGCTGCACAGCATGGGTATCTGAAGCAACACGGGGCAAGCCCGCCCCCACAGGGCCTGCGCCGCTTTCAAAGGCGGCGCAGAACCTGTGGGAGCGGGCTTGCCCCGCGAATGGGCCGCCAAGCGGCCCCTTTCACACTGAAAACTACTGACGAACCAGGCGCAGGTTCTTCGGGCTGATCGCCCCGGTGCTGCGATAGGGGTTGATATCCAGCCCACCGCGGCGCACATACCGCGCATACACCGTCAAATACTCCGGTTGCAGCAAATTCTTCAGGTCCAGGTAAATCCGCTCCACGCATTGCTCGTGGAAGTCGGCATGCTGGCGGAAGCTGATCAGGTAGGTCAGCAGGCTGGCATGGTCCAGTGCCCTGCCCTTGTACTCCACCACGACACTGCCCCAGTCCGGCTGGCCGGTGACCGGGCAGTTGGATTTGAGCAGGTGGCTGTGCACGGTTTCTTCCACGACCCGCTCCGGGTTGCAGCGCAGCAATTCGGGCTGCGGCTCTTCGTAGTTGCTGATGGTCACATCCAGGGCATCGATGCACTGGCCTGGCAACGCCACCACGCCTTGCGCCTCGACCTCGGCCAGGGTGCGCACCTGCACGCCCACAGGCTTGCCAGCGGCTGCCGACAAGTCCTTTTCCAGGCAGGCGCGCAGCTCGTCGATGGAAGCAAACGCCGTCTGGTTCAGCGAGTTCAGGTACAGCTTGAACGACTTCGACTCGATGATGTTCGGCGAATCGGCCGGAATGGCGAACTCACCGATCGCCACCACCGGCTTGCCGGAGGGCAGCAGCCAGGACAGCTCGAAGCAGTTCCAGTAGTCCACGCCCTGCCACGGCAGGGACTGGGCGGTTACGCCCAGCTCGGCCCATTTGGCCGTGCGCGGGATCGGGAACAGCAGCGAAGGCGTGTAGGTGGCGATGTATTCGCTGGACTTGCCCAGCGGAGAGTGTTCGGCAGCAGGATGCATGGAAACTGACCTGAAGGTTCGGAATTGCCCCTATTCTACCGTTTTTACCCTCTGCCTTGGAGCGCAAGTCACTCGATGGTCAGCGGCCCCACCATACCGGCCTGGTAGTGCCCCGGCACGTTGCAGGCGAACTCGATGGGCGCGGACTTGCGGAAGGTCCAGGTCAGCTCGGCCCGCTGGCCGGGTTGCACCAGCACGGTGTTGCCCGCGTCGTGACCATGGGCGCCATGGCCCATCTGGCCGTGGTCCATGCCTTCGTGATTCATGCCTGCGGTGAAGAGCTTGCCTTGCATGGCGAGCATTTCCTTCTGGTGCTCGGCATGCATGGCCTTGTCGCCCAGGTTGAATTCGTGAGGCAGCTTGCCTTCGTTGATCAGCACGAAGCGCACGGTTTCACCGGCCTTGACCTGCAGGTTGCTGGGTTCGAAGGAAATGTCCTTGAGCACCACCTCGACCGTGCGCGTGGCCTTCGCTGCCGGGGCCGGCTCGCCGAAGGCGAAGGTTTTGCCACTGTCTGCGAGGGCGGGCAGGCTTGCGAGGGCAAGAGCGGCGGCGATGAACAGGTGTTTCATGATGACTCCAAAGCATACAGCGGGGATGAGGTCACTTTAAGAAGGGCTGACTGGCAGCGACCTGACGGGAAGATTACAACTTTGTCAGCTTGGGCGACGCTGAACATAGTCACGTATCATTTCAGCCATTACAGCGCCCCTACAAGGGGCCGCGCGCCCATCCAGACTGCGGACACTGCATGAAACTGCTGATCGTCGAAGACCAGGCCCGCACCGGCCAATACCTGAGCCAGGGCCTCAACGAAGCCGGCTTTGCCACGGAGCTGGCCGCCGATGGCGAAACCGGCCAGTTCCTGGCCCTGACCGGCGATCATGACCTGCTGATCCTCGACGTGATGCTGCCCGGCCGCGACGGCTGGCAGATTCTTCAGGCAGTCCGCCAGGCCGGCCTGGACACGCCGGTGCTGTTTCTCACTGCCCGCGATGCCGTCGAGGACCGTGTGCATGGCCTGGAACTGGGGGCCGACGATTACCTGGTCAAACCCTTTGCCTTCTCCGAACTGCTCGCCCGGGTACGCAGCCTGCTGCGCCGCGGCACCAGCCCCAGCCAGGACACCAGCCTGACGCTGGCCGACCTGCGCCTGGACCTGCTACGTCGCCGCGCCGAACGTGCTGGCCAGCGCGTCGACCTGACCGCCAAGGAATTCGCCCTGCTCGAACTGTTGCTACGTCGCCAGGGCGAAGTGCTGCCCAAATCGCTGATTGCCTCGCAGGTGTGGGACATGAATTTCGACAGTGACACCAACGTCATCGAAGTCGCCATCCGCCGCCTGCGCCTGAAGATCGACGACACCCACCCCAACAAGCTGATCCACACGGTGCGTGGCATGGGCTACGTGCTCGAAGAGCGCCATGACTGATGCGCAGGCTCTCCCTCGGTAACCGCCTGGCGCTGCTGTTCGCGGCCTGCACCGCTGCCGTTTCGCTGGGCGCCGGCCTGCTGTTCAACCACGCCAGCAAGCAGCACTTCATCGAACTGGACCAGCAACTGCTGGAATCGCGCCTGTCGCTGTTTCGCACCCAGCTCGCCGGCCTGAACGGCCCTGGCGACTTGGAAAGCCGGCTACCCGCCCTGCGCAACGAGCTCAGCCATCAGGCCGACCTGGCCTTGCGCATCACCGGCCGCGATGGCGCACCGTGGTACGCCAGCCGCAACTCGTTGCCCGAAGTCCCCCCTGGCACGGGCCTGGCGACCGTGCATGCGCAAGGGGTCGACTACCGCAGCCTGGCGGTACCCTTGAACGAGAGCGCCCGGCTGACACTGTTCCTCGACATCACTCACCACCAGCATTTCCTGCAGGGCATGCAGCGCCTGATCTGGCTGACCGTGGGCCTGTCCGCGCTGGCGACGGCATTGCTCGGCGCCTGGGCAGCACGCCGCGGATTGCAGCCGCTGCGCCAGATGGGCAAGGTGGCGGACAGCGTCTCGGCGCGCTCACTGACCACCCGCCTGCCAGCGGAGCAGATGCCCGAGGAACTGGCAGCGCTTGCCAGTACCGTGAATGCCATGCTGCAACGCCTGGATGACGCCTTCCAGCGCCTGTCGGCATTTTCTGCCGACATCGCCCATGAACTGCGCACGCCACTTTCCAATCTGCTGACGCACACCCAGGTCACCCTCACCCGCCCACGCAGCCTTGAGGAGTACCGCGAAGCCTTGCACGGCAACCTGGAAGAGCTGCAATGGATGGCGCAGATGATCAACGACATGTTGTTCCTCGCCAAGGCGGACCATGGCTTGCTGGTACCGGGTCAGGCGCCACTGGCCTTGCACGAGGAAGTGGATGCGCTGTTGGAGTATTACGGGCCGCTGGCCGAGGATGGCGAGGTGCAGCTGTTGCGCGAAGGGGAAGCGACGCTGCGGGGGGATCGGCACATGTTGCGCCGGGCATTGTCCAACTTGCTCGACAATGCCCTGCGCTTTACGCCGGCTGGCGGGCAGATCTGCGTGACGCTGGAGCCGGGGGTGCGGATCTGCGTGGCCAATACGGGCGCAGCGATAGAAGCGGCGGCGTTACCGCGCTTGTTCGACCGTTTTTACCGGGTGGACCCGGCGAGGCGGGAAGGCAGCAGCGAGCATGCGGGGTTGGGTTTGGCGATTACCCGGTCGATCGTGCAGGCCCATGGCGGGCGTATTCGGGCGGAATGTGAGGGGGGGTGGACGCGGTTTGTGATCGAGTTGGCTGAGGGCCGGTGAAACGAGGCCGCTTTGCGGCCTATCGCCGGCAAGCCGGCTCCCACACAGGCTCGGGCAAACCGCTGTACCTGTGGGAGCCGGCTTGCCGGCGATAGGGCCCTCAAGCAAACATCAAACAGCCAAGCCGATCGCCGGCTGCACCTGCGACGCGCGATAAGCCGGGTAAATGGTCGCCAGGAAGCTCATCACCAACCCCGCCGTACAGATGATCCCCACATCCCCCCACTGCAGCTCGGAAGGCAAGCTG
Source organism: Pseudomonas sp. NPDC089396 (assembly GCF_044749545.1). NCBI lineage: Bacteria > Pseudomonadati > Pseudomonadota > Gammaproteobacteria > Pseudomonadales > Pseudomonadaceae > Pseudomonas > Pseudomonas sp. NPDC089396. Next base: position 11,169 of record NZ_JBIVIC010000023.1, read on the forward strand.
CTGACGAAGTAAACATCCGAGGTAAAGATGTGCTGCCCGCTCACCCGCTCCAGCCAGCCGACGATCTGGCTGACATTGAACGCGGCGATCACCCCGAGCACGCCACCGATCAAGGTGCCGACGATACCGATCAGGCTGCCCTGAACCATGAACGTGCCCATGATCTGTGCCGGCGTGGCACCCAGGGTACGCAGGATGGCGATATCCGGCCCCTTGTCGTTCACCACCATCACCAAGGTGGCGATGATGTTGAACGCCGCTACGGCAATGATCATCAGCAGCAACAGACCGATCATGGTCTTTTCCATTTTCATCGCACTGAACAGGCTGCCCTGGGTGTGCGACCAGTCGTCGGCGCGGTAGGCATCGCCCAGCCCGGCGGCGATGGCCTTGGACACTTCCGGCGCGGCATACAGGTCATGCAGCTTCAGCCGCACGCCCTGCACCTGGCCCGGTGCCCAGCGCTGCATCTCACCGGCATCGGCCATGTGGATATAGGCCTGGGAACCGTCCAGCTCGGCCCCGACCTTGAAGATGCCGACCACGGTCAGGCGCTGCATGCGCGGGGTGATGCCGCCCGGCTCCTTGCTGATCTCCGGCACGATCAAGGTCAGCTTGTCACCGGTATTGAGGCGGAAGCGGCGCGCGGTGAGCTCACCGATCACCACCCCATACTCACCCGGCTGCAAGTCCTGCAAGCGGCCCTGGACGATGTGCCGGCCAACGATCGAGACCTTGCCCTCCTCGGCCGGGTCGATACCGCTGACCTGAATCGGCTGCATCGCCCCCTTGTAGGAAAGCATGCCTTCCATCTCGGTGATCGGCGCTGCCGCCATCACGGCAGGGTTCTTCAACGCCGCGTCGGCGGTCGCGCGCCAGTCCGCCAGCGGCTGCACCCCAAGGATCGCGGCGTGCGGCACCAGGCCGAGAATTCGCGAACTCATCTCGCGCTGGAAGCCGTTCATCACCGACAGCACCACGATCATCGCCAGCACGCCCAGTGACAGGCCGATCATCGAGGTCATCGAGATGAACGAGATGAAATGGTTGCGGCGCTTGGCACGGGTGTAGCGAGCACCGATGAACAAGGGCAAGGGTCTGAACATGTACGAAAACACCCAATGAAAAAATGTGGGGCGGCCTGGCTCAGATCGCGACCAGGTGGCCGTCGTCGAGCTTCAGTACGCGGTCCATCTGGCGCGCCAGATTGAGGTCGTGGGTCACTACCAGGAACGCCGTGCGCGAGGCACTGGACAGTTCCTGCATCAACTCCTGGATCCCCTGGGCGGTGTGGTGGTCGAGGTTGCCGGTTGGCTCGTCGAGCATCACCAGGCCTGGGCGATTGACCAGGGCGCGGGCGATCGCTACACGCTGGCGCTCGCCACCGGACAGTTCGGCCGGCTTGTGGTTCAGGCGGTGGCTCAGGCCCACGCGCTTGAGCAGCGCCCCGGCGCGTTCACGTGCCTCAGGAATCGCGGTGCGGCCGATCAGCAGCGGCATGCAGACGTTCTCCAAGGCCGTGAACTCCGGCAGCAGGTGGTGGAACTGGTAGACGAACCCCAGCTCGCGATTGCGCAGCAGGCCGCGCGCACGCTCGCCCAGGGCCGACAATTCCTCGCCCGCCAGCCAGACACTGCCCTGGGTCGGCCGGTCGAGGCCGCCCAGCAAGTTGAGCAAGGTGCTCTTGCCCGAGCCCGAACTGCCGACGATGGCCACCCGCTCACCAGCGTGCAGCTCAAGGTTGAGGCCGGACAATACCTGCACCGACTCCGGGCCCTCGTCGTAGGACTTGCCCAGGTTGCGGCAACTCAGAACGGCTTTATCACTCATGCGCGACTCACTCATAACGTAGCGCCTCTGCAGGCTGGGTGCGCGCCGCACGCCAGGCCGGGTACAGGGTGGCGAAGAAACTCAGGACCAACGCCGCACCACAGACCATGTACACGTCCTGGGACTGGATCTGCGACGGCAGGTAATCGATGAAATACACGTCGGCATTGAGGAACTTGTGCCCGATCAGTTTCTCGATGCCAGCGATCACCGCACTGACATTGAGCGCGGCCACGATCCCGACCACGGCGCCGATCAGGGTGCCGATCACCCCGATCACCGTGCCCTGGACCATGAAGATGGCCATGATCTGCCCAGGCGTGGCGCCGAGGGTGCGCAGGATGGCGATGTCACCACGCTTGTCGTTGACCACCATCACCAGGGTGGAAATGATGTTGAAGGCCGCCACCGCGACAATCAGCAACAGCAGCAGGCCGATCATGGCCTTTTCCATGCGGATCGCCTGGTACAGGTTGCCGTGGGTACGGGTCCAGTCGCGACTGTAGTACTCCTGGTCGCCCAACTGCTGGGCGATGCTCCAGGCCACACGCGGCGCCTGGAACAGGTCGTCGAACTTCAGGCGCAGGCCCTGCACCTGGTCCGCCTTCCAGCGGTGCAGGCGGGACAGGTCGGCAATGTTGGTCAGGCCCAGGTAGCCGTCGATCTCGCCGGCACCGACATGGAAGGTGCCGACCACCGTGAAGCGCTTCATGCGCGGGAACATCCCCGCCGGCGTGACGCTGACCTCGGGGGCGACGAAGGTGAGCTTGTCGCCGATGGCCACGCCCAGCTTGGCGGCGGCCTTGTCGCCGATCATGATGCCCCACTCGCCTGGCGCCAACTGGTCGAGGCGGCCTTGCAGGATGAAGTTGTCGATGATCGACACTTCACGCTCGCGGGCTGGGTCGATGCCGTTGAGCAGCACCTTCTGTACCTTGCCGTCATGGGTCAGCAGGCCCTGCATCTGGGTGTACGGGGCAACCGCCAGCACCTGCGGATTCTGCTTTACTTGTTGGGCAAGCGCAGGCCAGTCGTTGATCGGCTGGCCGCTCTCCAGCGTGGCATGCGGGATCATGCCCAGCACGCGGGTACGCATCTCGTGGTCGAAACCGTTCATGACCGAGAGCACCACGATCATCACCACCACGCCCAGGGCGAGGCCGATCATCGAGGTCAGGGAAATGAACGAGACGAAGTGATTACGGCGCTTGGCACGGGTATAACGCGTGCCGATGAATGCGAAAAGAGGTCTGAACATGTCGGGGCTTGTTCGGATGAAAGGGAACGTCCTTGTGGCGAGGCGCCTGTGGCGGCTTTACACTCGGACCACCGCCGCTACCATGGGTTCGCCATGACGACATTAGACGAAGAAGATCGCCGCGAATACTACCGCATCGAAGATCGGATCGCACTGGAAATAAGCCCCTTGAGCGCGGCCGAAGCCCTTGAGCCAGAACTGTTGCAGGATGATTCACCACTGTTCAACCTGCTCAGCGAGCTGCACCTTAGCGACTTCGAGTCACAGCACCTGCTGCGTCAGCTGAGCGACAAGGACCGTATCCTGGCAGCTTTCCTGCGGGCACAGAACAAACGCCTCGACCTGCTCAGCGCCGTCGTCGCGCAAAGCCTGATCGGCGAGATCGGCCAGCCGCAACGGGTGATCATCTCCGAGGGCGGTATCGATTTCGCCCAGCCCCAACAGATTGCCCCCGGCACCCGGGTCAAGCTGAAGATGGTGCTGATGCCGCGTGCCCACGGCCTGCTGCTGCGCGGCAAGGTCACCCATTGCGACCCACGCCCGGAAGGGGGTTTTGAGGTCGGCACCGAATTCATCGACATGACCGACGCCCAGCGCCAACTGCTGGCCCGCTACATCCTGCAGCGCCAGCAACAACAACGCCGCCAGCAACTGGAACTGGAAGACCCCGCTTCCTGAGCTTTTTCATTCTTGACCTGAAGGAACGAACGTGACCCTCATTTACGGCCACCGTGGCGCCAAGGGCGAAGCGCCCGAGAATACCCTGACCAGCTTCCGCCAGTGCCTGTCCCACGGCGTCAACCGCTGCGAACTGGACTTGCACCTGTCGGCCGACAACGAGCTGATGGTCATCCACGACACGTCGCTCAAGCGCACCACCGGTCGGCGCGGCAAGGTGGTCGAACACCCGGCAGCCGACCTGGTCACCTACGACGCCCGCAAGGGCGGCCCGGGCCATGTGCAGCCCTGCCCTATCCCGCGACTTGAAGAACTGTTCGAAAAATGCGCCTTCGAGCACTGGCAGCTGGAGGTCAAGAGTGCCTCGCGTACCCGCGCCGCCACCACGGTGCTGGCCATTCGCGAACTGGCCCAGCAGTACGGGCTGCTGGACAAGGTGACCATCACCTCCAGCTCACGCGAAGTACTGGGTGCGGCGCTGGAACTGGTGCCGGACGTGAAGCGCGGGCTGGTCGCCGAATATGCCTGGCTCGACCCGCTGAAGGTGGCGCAGAACTATGGCTGCGAGATGCTGGCCTTGAACTGGACACTGTGCACCCCGGAACGCCTGCTCAAGGCGCAGGGCCAGGGTTTGCATGTATCGGTGTGGACGGTCAACGAACCGGCACTGATGCGCCGGCTCGCTGACTTTGGCGTGGACAGCCTGATTACAGACTTTCCCGGTTTGGCCAAGACCACCCTCGGGTAGGGCTGAAATCGGTCTCCCCGACCGGCTCAGGCCACCGGCCGGAGCCGCTTAAAAAAGCCGGTTCAGACCGTCGTAGGCAGCTACCCGATAGGCTTCGGCCATGGTCGGGTAGTTGAACGTGGTGTTGACGAAGTACTTCAGGTTATTCAGCTCGCCCGGCTGGTTCATGATCGCCTGGCCGATATGGACGATTTCCGAAGCCTGGTAGCCGAAGCAGTGTACGCCGAGGATTTCCAGGGTTTCACGGTGGAACAGAATCTTCAGCATGCCCTGCGGCTCGCCAGCGATCTGCGCACGGGCCATGCCCTTGAAGAACGCCTTGCCCACTTCGTAAGGTACCTTGGCCTGGGTCAGCTCCTGCTCGTTCTTGCCGATCGAGCTGATCTCCGGGATGGTGTAGATGCCGGTCGGCACATCGTTGACGAAGCGCCAGCTGCCGTTGTCGACAATGCTGCCGGCCGCCGAGCGACCCTGGTCGTGGGCGGCACTGGCCAGGCTCGGCCAGCCGATCACGTCACCGGCGCCATAGATGTTCGGCACCGTGCTGCGGTAGGCCTCGTCGACCTCGATCTGGCCACGGCTATTGACCTTGATGCCGATGTTCTCCAGGCCCAGCTTGTCGGTGTTGCCGGTACGACCGTTGCACCACAGCAAGGCGTCGGCCTTGATCTTCTTGCCCGACTTCAGGTGCAGGATCACGCCGTTGTCCAGGCCTTCGACCCGCTCGTACTCCTCGTTGTGGCGCACGGTGATGTTGTTGTTGCTGAAGTGGTAGCTCAGCGCCTGGGAGATTTCCGAGTCCAGGAAGCTCAGCAGCTGGCCACGGTTGTCGACCAGCTCCACCAGCACACCCAGGCCACTGAAGATCGAGGCGTATTCACAACCGATCACGCCGGCACCATAGACGATCAGCTTGCGCGGGGTGTGGCTCAGGCTGAGGATGGTGTCGCTGTCGTAGACGCGCGGGTGATGGAAGTCGATGTCAGCCGGGCGGTACGGACGCGAGCCGGTGGCGATGATGATGTGCTTGGCGTTGAGTTTTTCCACCACGCCGTTGGGGCAGACCACTTCGACGGTCTGCTCGTCGGCGAAGCTGCCGGTGCCGAAGAACACGTCGACGCGGTTACGGGCGTAGTAGCCGGTGCGCGAGGCGACCTGCTTGGAAATCACCTTCTCGGCGCTCTTGAGCACGTCAGGGAAGGAGAACCAGCGCGGCTCACCGATGGCACGGAACATCGGGTTGGTGTTGAACTGCATGATCTGCCGCACCGAGTGACGCAGTGCCTTGGACGGGATGGTGCCCAGGTGGGTGCAGTTGCCACCGACCTGACGACGGCTATCGACCATCGCCACCTTGCGCCCTGCTTTGGCGGCGTTCATTGCCGCACCTTCTCCGGCCGGGCCGGAACCCAACACCACTACGTCGTAGTTGTAGACAGCCATGCGTACTCCTTCAGAACTGGCCCGCCGGCCACGGTCGCCGCGGGACTCGATCATGCCGCCGGGGCGTCATGAGAAAATTCGTGTGCAGTCTAATCAAGCGTGAACGCCGCGCACATTAACCCTTGGTCGCGTCGTAGGCCAATTTTGCCTGCACTACATGTTATTGCCCGATTCCATGGCCTTGATCTTCCCTGCTTGCGCCTTCACTCGCCTTTCGTTGCCCGTTCGAACGCGGGCGTAGCTCGGGAGACGAATCCACCCTCTACCCGGGTCACCAGCACGGCGGCCAGTTCATGGGCCACGGCAAACTCCCAACCGCGCTCCGGCCCAAGGACAAGCAGCAGGGTCGAGTAACCGTCGGCTTGCAGCGCCGAGCCGTCGAGTACAGTGACTGCAGCCAGGTCATGTTCGACCGGCCGCCCGAGGCGGGCATCGAAGGTGTGCGAATAGCGCCGGCCATTCTGCTCGAAATAGTGGCGATAGTCACCCGAGGTCGATAGCGCAAGGCCATTGACCGGGATGACCTGGCGAGCGATCTGACGGTCTTCGCGGGGCAGCTCCAGGGCAATGCGCCATGGGCTGCCATCGGGCTTGCGGCCAACGGCCTTGAGCTCGCCCGTGACCTCGGCGACGAAACTGGCCACCCCCATGGCGCGCAGGCGCTCGGCAATCAGGTCGACGGCGTAGCCGGCGGCGATGCTGTTGAAATCCAGCTTTACCGGCGCGTCCTTGCACAGCGTTTGGCCGTCGATGTGCAGGTGGCGGTAGCCTACGCGCTGCCGGGCCTGAGCCAGGGCCTGCGGGTCGGGGACCTGCTCGTGACGGGACTGGGGGCCGAAGCCCCAGAGGTCGAGCAGCGGTTCGACGGTGAGGTCGAAGGCGCCGTCGCTCTGTTCGGCCAGGTGCTGGCCGAGGGCGACCAGTGCGAGCATGTCGGATGGCAAGGTCAGGCACTGGTTGGCAGGGAGCAGGTTGAACTGGCTGACAATCGAGTCGCCGCGGTAGGTCGAGTAGTGCTGGTCGATGCCTTGCAGGAGGGTTTCGACGGCGGCCTGGACTTGGGCAGGTGCTGGGCCGCCGGGTTCGCGCACGTACTGGATGCTGTAGCTGCTGCCCATGGTCGGGCCGCCCAGGCGTTCCAGGGCTGGGCCCTGATTGCAGGCGGTGAGGAGCATCAGGAGGAACAGGAGGGCTGTGCGCAAGTTCGAACTCTCTCGGTTGTCTGTACTGGCCCTATCGCCGGCAAGCCGGCTCCCACACGGGAGCGATGGAGACCCCCTGTGGGAGCCGGCTTGCCGGCGATAGGGCCAGCACAGACACAATAAATGCAGGGCAAAAAAAACGGGAACCCGAAGGTTCCCGTTTTTTTAATGCCTTACAAGCGAATCAGCGTGGAAACGCTGGCGGGTTCACACCAGCCATCTCTTCCATCACGCGAACCACCTGGCAGCTGTAACCGAACTCGTTGTCGTACCAGACGTACAGAACAACGCGGTTGTCGTTGCAGATGGTAGCTTCGGCATCGACCACACCGGCGTGGCGCGAGCCAACGAAGTCGGTGGAGACCACTTCCTGAGAGCTGACGTAGTCGATCTGCTTGTGCAGTTCCGAGTGCATGGCGGTCTGGCGCAGGTACTCGTTGATTTCCTCGCGGCTGGTACCTTTTTCCAGGTTCAGGTTGAGGATGGCCATCGACACGTTCGGCGTCGGCACGCGAATGGCGTTGCCGGTCAGCTTGCCCTTGAGCACTGGCAGTGCCTTGGCGGCTGCGGTGGCGGCACCGGTTTCGGTGATGACCATGTTCAGCGGTGCGGCACGGCCACGGCGGCTGCCCTTGTGGAAGTTGTCGATCAGGTTCTGGTCGTTGGTGAACGAGTGAACGGTTTCGACGTGACCATTGATGATGCCGTACTGGTCATTGATGGCCTTGAGCACCGGCACGATGGCGTTGGTGGTGCAGGAGGCGGCCGAGATGATCTTGTCATCGGCGGCGATGTCACCGTGGTTGATGCCGTGCACGATGTTCTTCAGCGCGCCTTTGCCCGGCGCGGTGAGGATCACGCGGGCAGCGCCCGGGCAGGCCAGGTGCTGGCCCAGGCCATCAGCGTCACGCCATACGCCGGTGTTGTCGACGATCAGTGCGTTTTCGATGCCGTACTGGGTGTAGTCGACTTCGCTCGGGCTCTTGGCGTAGATGATCTGGATCAGGTTGCCGTTGGCGGTGAGGGTGTTGTTGGCTTCATCGATGGTGATGGTGCCATCGAACGGGCCATGCACCGAGTCACGGCGCAGCAGGCTGGCGCGCTTGACCAGGTCGTTTTCGGCGCCCTTGCGCACCACGATGGCACGCAGGCGCAGGCCGTCGCCACCACCGGTCTTCTCGATCAGGATGCGCGCCAGCAGGCGGCCGATGCGGCCGAAGCCGTACAGGACGACGTCGGTGCCCTTGCGCCCCGAAGCGTTCTGTTGGCCAACCACGTCGGCCAGCTCTTCACGCACGAACTGCTCGGCGCTGCGGCCGTTGCCTTCCTGCTTGAACTTGTTCGCCAGCTTGCCCAGGTCGACCGAAGCGGCGCCCAGTTTCAGCTCGCTCATGGCCTTGAGCAGGGGGAATGTCTCGTGGACGGACAGTTCGGTTTCGTCGGTTTGACGATGACGCGCAAAGCGGTGGGCCTTGAGGATCGAGATAACCGAACGGTTGATCAGGCTGCGGCCATAAATCGAGCTCACCACGTTGTTATTGCGGTAGAGCTGACCGATAAGCGGGATCATCGCTTCAGCCAGAGCTTCACGATCAATCCACTCACCAAGACACTGGTCGGGCTTCTGAGTCACGGGAACCTTCCACATGTAGGGGGAGAAAAAAGGGGCTACATTATGACGCCCCAACGCGTAACCGGCAATGAGCACCTGTCGCCGGAGCCCAAGCCTGTGTTCATGCCCCTTTCGGAGCCTGACAGCACGCACCGGCACCGGTACAATCGATCTCTTTGCCGCAACGCTTGGAGTGCAATCTCCCGTGTCAGTTCTGCGCCTACCGCAAATGTCGGCCACGGCCGGCAAACAAACCTGGGGCAACCTGCCCGGTGCCGCCCTCAGCCTGGCCATCGCCGAAGCCGCCAGCAGTGCTGGTCGCTTCACCCTGCTGCTGACCGCCGACAGCCAGGCCGCCGATCGCCTGGAACAGGAGCTGCGCTTCTTCGCCCCGGAGCTGCCGGTGCTGCCGTTTCCCGACTGGGAAACCCTGCCCTACGACCTGTTCTCGCCGCACCAGGACATCATTTCCCAGCGCATCGCCAGCCTCTACCGGCTGCCGGAGCTGAGCCATGGCATCCTCGTCGTGCCGATCACCACCGCCCTGCACCGCCTGGCGCCAACGCGCTTTCTGCTCGGCAGCAGTCTGGTGCTGGACGTGGGCCAGACCATCGACGTGGAACAGATGCGCACGCGCCTGGAAGCCAGTGGCTACCGCTGCGTCGACACGGTCTACGAGCATGGCGAGTTCGCCGTGCGCGGCGCGCTGATCGACCTGTTCCCGATGGGCAGCAAGCTGCCCTACCGCATCGACCTGTTCGACGACGAAATCGAGACCCTGCGCACCTTCGACCCGGAGACCCAGCGTTCGATCGACAAGGTCGACTCGATCCGCCTGCTGCCGGCGCGCGAATTCCCCATGCAGAAGGAAGAGGTGACGCGCTTCAAGGCGCGCTTCCGCGAGCGTTTCGACGTCGACTTCCGCCGCAGCGCGATCTTCCAGGACCTGGCCAGCGGCATCATTCCCGCCGGCATCGAGTACTACCTGCCGCTGTTCTTCGAAGAAACCTCGACCCTGTTCGACTACCTGCCCAGCGACACCCAGGTGTTCTCCCTGCCGGGCGTCGAACAGGCCGCCGAGCACTTCTGGAACGATGTGCGCGGGCGTTATGAAGACCGCCGCGGCGACCTGACCCGCCCACTGCTGCCACCGGCCGAGCTGTTCCTGCCGGTGGAAGACTGCTTCGCCCAGCTCAAGCAGTGGCCACGGGTGGTGGTCAGCGCCGACGAAGTGGAACCGGGTGCCGGCCGCGAGCGCTTCCCGGCACGCGCCCTGCCCAACCTGGCCATCGAGGCCAAGGCCAACCAGCCACTGGCGGCATTGTCCGAATTCCTTGACCAGTTCCCTGGCCGGGTGTTGTTCACTGCCGAGTCGGCGGGCCGTCGTGAAGTCCTGCTGGAGCTGCTCGAACGCCTCAAGCTGAGGCCGCAGACGGTCGAAGGCTGGACTGACTTCATTACCGGCAAGGAACGCCTGGCGATCACCATCGCCCCGCTCGACGAGGGCCTGCTGCTCGAAGACCCGGGCCTTGCCCTGGTCGCCGAAAGCCCGCTGTTCGGCCAGCGCGTGATGCAGCGCCGGCGCCGCGACAAGCGCGGCGAGGCCGCCAACGATGCGGTCATCAAGAACCTCACCGAACTGCGTGAAGGCGCACCGGTGGTGCACATCGACCACGGCGTAGGGCGTTACCTGGGCCTGGCCACCCTGGAGATCGAAGACCAGGCCGCCGAGTTCCTGACCCTGGAATACGCCGAGGGCGCCAAGCTCTACGTACCAGTGGCCAACCTGCACCTGATCGCCCGCTACACCGGCAGCGACGACGCCCTGGCGCCTCTGCACAGGCTGGGCTCGGAAGCCTGGCAGAAGGCCAAGCGCAAGGCCGCCGAGCAGGTTCGCGACGTGGCTGCCGAGCTGCTCGATATCTACGCCCGCCGTGCCGCGCGCAAAGGCTACGCCTTCGCCGACCCGGCTGCCGACTATGCCACCTTCAGTGCCGGCTTCCCCTTCGAGGAAACCCCGGACCAGCAGAACGCCATCGAAGCCGTGCGCGCCGACATGCTCGCGGCCAAGCCGATGGACCGCCTGGTGTGTGGCGATGTCGGCTTCGGCAAGACCGAAGTGGCCATGCGCGCGGCCTTCATTGCCGTGCACAGTGGCCGTCAGGTGGCCGTCCTGGTGCCCACCACCCTGCTCGCCCAGCAGCACTACAACAGCTTCCGCGACCGCTTCGCCGACTGGCCGGTGACGGTCGAGGTGATGAGCCGCTTCAAGTCGGCCAAGGAAGTGGCCGCCGCCGCCGCCGACCTTGCCGAAGGCAAGATCGATATCCTCATCGGCACCCACAAGCTGCTGCAGGATGATGTGCGCTTCAAGGACCTGGGCCTGGTGGTGATCGACGAAGAGCACCGCTTCGGCGTGCGCCAGAAGGAGCAGCTCAAGGCCCTGCGCAGCGAGGTGGATATCCTCACCCTGACCGCCACGCCGATCCCGCGCACCTTGAACATGGCCGTGGCCGGCATGCGCGACTTGTCGATCATCGCCACGCCACCGGCGCGGCGCCTGTCGGTGCGCACCTTCGTGATGGAGCACAACAACAGCACGGTCAAGGAAGCCCTGCTGCGGGAACTGCTGCGCGGCGGCCAGGTGTACTACCTGCACAACGATGTGAAGACCATCGAGAAGTGCGCCGCCGACCTCGCCGAGTTGGTTCCGGAAGCGCGTATCGGCATCGGCCACGGGCAGATGCGCGAGCGTGAACTGGAACAGGTGATGAGCGACTTCTACCACAAGCGCTTCAACGTGCTGATCGCCTCGACCATCATCGAAACCGGCATCGACGTGCCCAGCGCCAACACCATCGTCATCGAGCGTGCCGACAAGTTCGGCCTGGCCCAGCTGCACCAGCTGCGCGGCCGGGTCGGGCGCAGCCACCACCAGGCCTACGCCTACCTGCTGACCCCTGCGCGGCAGAAGGTCAGCAGCGACGCCGAGAAGCGCCTGGAAGCCATCGCCAACACCCAGGACCTGGGGGCAGGCTTCGTCCTGGCCACCAACGACCTGGAAATCCGCGGCGCCGGCGAGCTGCTCGGCGAAGGCCAGAGCGGGCAGATCCAGGCAGTGGGCTTCACCCTTTACATGGAAATGCTCGAACGCGCGGTCAAGGCCATCCGCAAGGGTACTCAACCCAACCTCGAGCAGCCCCTGGGCGGCGGCCCGGAGATCAACCTGCGCCTGCCGGCGCTGATCCCCGAGGACTACCTGCCGGACGTGCACGCGCGCCTGATCCTGTACAAACGCATTGCCTCGGCGGCCGACGAAGAAGGCCTCAAGGACCTGCAGGTGGAAATGATCGACCGCTTCGGCCTGTTGCCCGAGCCGACCAAGAACCTGATGCGCCTGACCCAACTCAAGCTGCAAGCAGAAAAACTCGGCATCAAGAAAGTCGACGCCGGCCCCAATGGCGGCAAGCTCGAATTCGAGGCCGAAACCCCAGTCGACCCGCTGACCCTGATCAAGCTGATCCAGGGCCAGCCCAAACGCTACAAGTTCGAAGGTGCGACCCAGTTCCGCTTCCTGGTGCCAATGGAACGCCCCGACGAACGATTCAACACTTTGGAAGCGCTGTTCGAGCGCTTGACCCCACAGACAGCCTAAGGAAGAAACATGCGTGCCATCCGTTGCCTGACCTTGTTGCTTGCGCTGTTCGCGCCGGCGGCCTTCGCCGAAGGCCTGTATCAGGTGGAAATGATTCTGGTGCGGCAAAACAGCGTGCCCGCCTTCACCAGCCCGTTCGCGCCGGAAGACTGGAGCGCCGGTGCCCCGCGCCTGGACAAGGGTGCCGAGCGCCCACTGACGCTGGATGACGAAGCCACCCGCCTGCAGGCCACCGCCGACTACACCGTACTGCTGCACAAGGCCTGGCAGCAGCAGGTCGGCAGCGAGCCCAGCCGCGTCGCCCTGGGCGCCGGCGAGGAGCAGTTCGGCCACTTCCCGATCGAAGGCAACCTGAGCCTTACCGAAGGCCGCTTCATCGCGGTGGAAGCCAACTTCTGGGTCAACCAGCTCGACGGCAACGGCAACGTGCTGCAGAGCGAGCAGTTCAAGCAGAACAACAGCAACATGAAGGGCGGCCAGCTGACCTTCATGGACGGCGGCCACCTGGCGCTGCTGTTGAAGGTCACCCCGCCCGGCACACCGAAAATGCCGGTGATGGACCCGGAGATGATGGAGCAGTGATGTGAGCAAGGAGGATGCGCAGCAGCTGCTGAAGGCTCACCCGGACTGGGTTGACTACATCCAGGACGGAGCCCTGAAGCGAGGCCGCGAATACGCCGCGCAAGCGCGCACGCGAATCCTGTCACTGAATGAAAAGTCCATCGAAGCCACCTGCGAGGGATCGTCTGGTGAACGCTATAACCAGACGATCCAACTGGTGCTGAACGGCCCCGAACTGCGCATTTTCGGGCGCTGCAGCTGCCCGGTCCGCTTGAATTGCAAGCACTGCGTCGCCGTCTTGCTGAATGTGCAGCAGGGTGGCTGGCCGCTCGGCAGCCAGGCGGCTCCACAGCAAGCGGGGCTGTTGTTGTCCCCAGCGCTCGACCAATGGGTTGAAACACTCGAAACCACCGGCCAGTTGCTGGCCGCGCCCAAGCCCCAACGCAAAGGCCCGGCCATTCACTACCTGATCCATGTGGGCAATCAGCATTGCACGCTGGAAGTGGTTAAAGGCACCCGGCAAGCTGACGACACCGTGCACTTTGGCAAGATCACATCCTTGCCTGAACTGATCTACTACCCACCACGCTACGTTACCCAGGACGATGCCCGGTTGCTGCGCCTGATCGATGCCAGCAGCGATGCGACGCGGCCCGTGGTCGACCTGGAGGGCAAGCAAGGTGCAGAATTGCTCGGCTATGCCCTGGCCACGGGGCGCCTGCATTTCAACAGCGATCCCCTCCCACTGCTGGCCGGGCCGGAAATTCAGGCCAGGTTCCGCTGGGTCAGGCTGGATGATGGCAGCTACCGTGGCGCCTGGTACCACGGCGAGCAGACCCAACTGCTGGCACTGCCCGTCGAACCCATCTACTACGTCGACCGAGCAGGGCACCTGCTTGGCAAGCTGCAGCATGACCTGGACCCCTTCATTGCCAGCCAGCTTGCACGCGCGCCCACCGTCCCAGAGCACCTGGTCGTACCCTTGAGTCATCGATTGAACGCCTTGAACCGGCAAGTCCCAACGCCTACCACTGTCAGCACCGAGCAGCTCAATGGCATCCAGCCAAGAGGTCACCTGACCCTCGGCAGCCTCGAATTCAGCGCCTACATGCCCAAGACCGGCCGCATGCAGCGCCAGATGCAACACCGCGCCGCCTTGTCGTTTGACTACGATGGCCTGCGCGCCATCGGCAGTGACGACAAGCCCCTGACCCGCCTGGTCGGCGCCACCAGCCAGCGCATTCGCCGCCAGCCCCAGGCCGAGCAAGCGCTGCGCAAGGCCCTGCGCGAGCTCGGCTTCAAGCCCGCCACCCGGCAGAGCAAGGCACTGCCCGACAGCGCCGGCGAGATGCACCAGCTGCCCGATGACGAAGCCTGGCTGCACTTCGCCCGCGAAGGCTTGCCGCGCTTGCGCGAAGCCGGCTGGGACATCGACATTCACCGCGATTTCGCCTTCAACCTGCAGGAAGTGGACGACTGGTACGCCAGCATCGACGAAGCCCCGGGCCACGAATGGTTCGACCTGGAGCTGGGCATCGTCGTCGACGGCCAGCGCCACAGCCTGCTGCCGATCGTGCTGCAACTGCTGCGCAGCAACCCTGAACTGCTGCGCCCCAGCGAGCTGGCCCGACGCAGTGACGACGAGCATCTGCTGATCGACCTCAACCGTGGCCGCCTGGACAGCCCGGCACTTCGCGTCGCCCTGCCCTACGGGCGGATCAAGGCGGTGATGGGCACCCTTGGCGAGCTGTACCTGCACGAAGACGCCGTCGGCGCGACCCTGCGCATGGACCGCGCCGACGCGGCGCGCCTGAACGACATCGAGCACCTGCCCCTGCACTGGGAAGGCGGCGCCCATGTGCGTGACCTCGGCCGGCGCCTGCGCGATGCCCGCGACCTGCAAGTCGAACTGCCCACCGAGCTGAACGCCACCCTGCGCCCCTACCAGCAGCAAGGCCTGAACTGGCTCCAGGCCCTGCGCGAAATGGGCACCGGCGGCATCCTCGGCGACGACATGGGCTTGGGCAAAACCCTGCAGACCCTCGCTCACCTGCTGCTGGAAAAACAGCACGGGCGCCTGGCCAACCCAGCCTTGGCGGTAATGCCCACCAGCCTTGTGCCCAACTGGCTGGACGAAGCCCACCGCTTCGCCCCGGGCCTGCGCGTGCTGGCCCTGCACGGCCCTGGCCGCAGCAAGCATTTCGACAAGCTGGGCGACTACGACCTGGTGCTCACCACCTATGCCCTGGTACCGCGGGACCTGCCTCACCTGCACGAAAGAACCTGGAGCGTGCTGGTGCTCGACGAAGCGCAGAACATCAAGAGCAGCACCAGCAAGGCCGCCCTCGCCGTCTGCGAGTTGCAGGCCAACCAGCGCCTGTGCCTGACCGGTACGCCGATGGAAAACAACCTGGGCGAGCTGTGGTCACTCTTCCACTTCCTGATGCCCGGCTGGCTGGGCGAGGTCAAGCGCTTCAACCAGGAGTACCGCACACCCATCGAGCGCCATGGCGACAGCGAGCGTCTGGCCCACCTGGTCAGCCGCGTACGCCCGTTCCTGCTGCGCCGCACCAAGGAACAGGTGGCCACCGAGCTGCCAGCCAAGACCGAAATGGTCCACTGGGTCGAGCTCAGCGACGCCCAGCGCGACACCTACGAGGCGGTGCGGGTGGCGATGGACAAGAAAGTGCGCGACGAGATTGCCCGCAATGGCGCGTCACGCAGTCAGATCGTGATCCTCGACGCCCTGCTCAAGCTGCGCCAGGTGTGCTGCGACCTACGTCTGGTCAAAGGTGTCGAGAGCAAAGGCAACCAGGCCGACAAAGGCAAGCTCGGCGCATTGCTGGAGATGCTCGACGAGCTGCTCAGCGAAGGGCGGCGGGTTTTGCTGTTTTCGCAGTTCACTTCGATGCTGGCGCTGATCGAGCAGGAGTTGGAAAAACGCAAGATCCGCTACAGCCTGCTCACTGGCGACACCCGCGACCGGCGCACGCCGGTGCAGCAGTTTCAACAGGGCGACAGCGAGGTGTTTCTGATCAGCCTCAAGGCCGGCGGCGTCGGCCTGAACCTGACGGCTGCGGATACGGTCATTCACTTCGACCCGTGGTGGAACCCGGCCAGCGAAAACCAGGCCACCGACCGCGCCTATCGAATCGGCCAGGACAAGCCGGTGTTCGTGTTCAAGCTGATTACCCGGGGCACGGTGGAAGAGAAGATCCAGCAATTGCAGCAGGAGAAGGCCGCGTTGGCGGCGAGCCTGCTCGATGGCGGGCAGGCGGGGCAGTGGCGCCTTGGGGATGAAGAAATCGAGGCGCTGTTTGCCCCATTGCCCGGAAAGCGTGGGCGTTAGCCCTGTGCTGCCTGAGACGGCCCTATCGCCGGCAAGCCGGCTCCCACAGGTACCGCGCCGTCCTTAAGGACAGTGAGCATCCTGTGGGAGCCGGCTTGCCGGCGATAGGGCCAGCGCGGTCAATCAATCAACTGCGCGTCCTTCAAAGCCCCCAGCGCCTCCAGCCAACGCGGCTGCTGGCGATAATCGGTCCGCGCAAAGCCCTGCCCTCGCATCCGCGCAATCCGCGGCGAAGGCTTGACCTTCAAGCGCTGCGCCGCCGTCAACGCCAGCTCCGCCGCCGCCCGGTCATTGCACACCAAGCCCATGTCGCAACCGGCACTCAACGCCGCCTCGATACGGTTCGCCGCATCCCCAACCACATGCGCCCCAGCCATCGACAAGTCATCACTGAAGATCACCCCGTCAAAGCCCAGCTCGCCACGCAGGATGTCCTGCAGCCAACGGCGCGAGAACCCGGCAGGCTGGTTGTCGATCTGCGGGTAGATGACATGCGCCGGCATTACCGCCGCCAGCTGCCCACTGAGGCGGGTGAACGGGACCAGGTCGGCCTGGCGCAGTTGCGCCAGGCTACGCTCGTCGGTGGGGATGGCCACATGGGAGTCCGCCTCGGCCCAGCCATGCCCTGGGAAGTGCTTGCCGCAGGCGGCCATGCCCGCGGCGTTCATACCGCGAATGAACGCACCGGCCAATTGCGTGGCACGCTGGGGGTCGCCTTCGAAGGCACGGCTGCCGACCACGGCGCTGCGCTGGTGATCCAGGTCCAGTACCGGGGCGAAACTCAGGTCCAGGCCGACCGCCAGCACCTCGGTGGCCATCAACCAGCCGCATTGCTCGGCCAGGTACTCGGCATTGGCGTTGTCGGCGATCGCGCGCATGGCCGGCAGCCGCACGAAACCTTGACGCAGACGCTGCACCCGGCCACCTTCCTGATCCACCGCGAGGATCAGGTCAGGGCGCAGGGCCCGGATCGATGCACACAGCTCACGCACCTGGCGTGGGCTGTCGATGTTGCGGGCAAAGACGATCAGGCCGGCCACTTCAGGCTGGCGCAGGAGCTGGCGGTCCTCGGCGGTCAGCCATTTACCGGCGATATCCACCATCAGGGAGCCTTGCAGGCTGGCGGTCATAGACAATCCTTCATTGCAAACTAATGGAAGCCCACTGGGGGCAGGCGGCCTCGTCGATACGCACCGGGCAATGCGCCGGTACACGCTCGAACAGGCCAAGCAGATCGGTGTTGCGCAGGCGTATGCAGCCATGGGACAGCGGTACGCCCAAGGGTTCCGTGTCCGGCGTGCCATGCAGATAGATGTAGCGGCGGAAGGTGTCCACCGCACCCAGGCGGTTGACACCCGGCTCACAACCACTGAGCCAGAGAATGCGGGTCAGGATCCAGTCACGCCCAGGGTATTGCGCGTGCAATGACGGCGACCAGATCTCACCGGTCCAGCGCCGCTCGCTTAGCACAGCATTCAATGGCAAGCACGCTCCGATTCTCGCGCGCACCTGATGCAACCCACGCGGCGTACACCCCGAGCCATTGCGCTCGCCGGCACCATTGCGTGCGGTAGAGACTTCCAGGCGTACGCGCAGCTGCCCATGGGCAAAGCCATAGAGGCACTGGTCGGCGAGGGAAATATGCAGGAAATCGAGGTCGGGCATGGGCGCTAGCTTAGCCGAAGCGCCCTGCCCCGCCCAGCCTTCAGGCCTTGGCGGTGGTGCTGCCGGTCTTGCTGCGTGGACGTAGCTGGGCTGCGGCCATGGCATTGTCGGTAACGCCACTGTCGGCGCGCATACCAGCCGCCAGGAACGGCACCATCAGGCGCATGACCTGCTCGATCGAGGTATTGATGCCGAAATCGGTTTCAGCGATGGCACGCAGTGCCTTGATACCGGACATGCTGAACGCCGCGGCACCGAGCATGAAGTGCACGCGCCAGAACAGCTCAAGCGGCGGAATGCGCGGCGCCGCCTCATTGACCAGCAGCATGTAGCGGCGGAACACCTTACCGTACATGTCCTCCAGGTAGCGGCGCAAATGCCCCTGGCTCTGGCTGAATGCCAGGCCCAGCAGGCGCATGAAGATCGACAGGTCGTTGTTGCTGCGTGGTTGAACCGCCAGGGCCTGCTCGACCAGCATCTCCAGCAGCTCTTCCAGGCTGGGCTTTTGCTCGGGCTTGGCCTGGCGCCGTTCCAGCTCGCGTTCGAGGCTGGCGCAGAATGGCCCGAGGAAGCGAGAGAAGACGGCCTGGATCAGCGCCTTCTTCGAACCGAAATGGTAGTTGACCGCCGCCAGGTTGACCCCGGCCTTGCTGGTAATCAGCCGCAACGAGGTTTCCGCAAACCCCCTTTCCGCGAACAGCTGCTCGGCAGCATCGAGAATGCGTTCAACGGTTTCCGATTGGGCCATGACTACTCCGGCAGGCAGACAAACAGGTGTTTGAAACATACGTTTCAGGCCTGTCTCTGTCAAGGTCAGGTGACCGGGCGGTCGCCATTTAAATGCGCCAAGCTGCAGGCTGCAAGCGCCATGATGAGCCGATTGCGGCTTTTAATGCATCTTTGGCGCTTGCAGCGCATCCAGTACTGTATATAATTCCAGTCACTGTATAAAAAGACAGAGCGCTCGCCATGTTGAAACTGACGCCACGCCAAGCCGAAATCCTGGCTTTCATCAAACGCTGCCTCGAAGACAACGGCTTCCCGCCAACCCGCGCGGAAATCGCCCAGGAGCTGGGCTTCAAGTCACCCAACGCTGCAGAAGAGCACCTCAAGGCGCTCGCCCGCAAGGGTGCCATCGAAATGACCCCGGGGGCATCGCGCGGCATCCGCATCCCAGGTGTCGAAGCCAAGAGCGAAGAAAGCGGCCTGCCGATCATCGGCCGAGTCGCTGCCGGTGCGCCGATCCTCGCCGAACAGCACATCGAGCAATCCTGCAACATCAACCCGACCTTCTTCCACCCTCGCGCCGACTACTTGCTGCGTGTACACGGCATGAGCATGAAGGACGTCGGCATCTTCGATGGCGACCTGTTGGCAGTGCACACCTGCCGCGAGGCCCGCAACGGCCAGATCGTCGTTGCCCGTATCGGCGATGAAGTGACCGTCAAGCGCTTCAAGCGCGAAGGCAACAGGGTCTGGCTGATCGCTGAAAACCCCGAATTCGCCCCTATCGAAGTCGACCTGAAAGAACAGGATCTGGTGATCGAAGGTTTGAGTGTCGGCGTTATTCGCCGCTGATCCAGGAGGCGTCATGCAGCAGTTCACCCAAACACACCAGCAGGTTCAGCTTCCATTGTTCGAAGCCTTCCTTGCACAACCGGTTTTGCCAGGCCTGAAGGCCACTGAGCAGGCACGAAAAAGCGGCCGGCCGGAGCTGTTCAGCGAACTGTCCCTGCGTGGCGCACCCGAGCATTGCCAGAGCCTGTTGGCACCGGTATTGCGCGAATTGAGCGAAGAGCAAGAGGCCCGCTGGCTTACCCTGATCGCCCCGCCCGCCAGCCTGACCCAGGCCTGGCTGCGCGATGCCGGCCTGAACCGCGAGCGCATCCTGCTGTTGCAGCCAGGTGGCAACCAGAGTGCGCTGCAACTGGCCTGCGAAGCCTTGCGCCTGGGGCGCAGCCACACGGTGGTGAGCTGGCTGGGTAGTGTCAATGCCGCGGCACGCCAGCAACTGGTACGTGCCGCCAGTGTCGGAAACGCAAAAAGCCTGAACATCCGCCTCGGCTGATGTTCAGGCTTTGCCTGTCTCGCAATTGAGAATCGGGGCTTAGTGCAGCACGCGCGGCCCTTCGTCGCGCTCCAGCTCGCCATCCATGAGACGGCCAGCCATCTGCACACCGACACTCAGCATGGCTTTGGCGACTTCGACATGTTGGCCCTGCAGGAATGCCTTGGCGTCTTCCGAGAAATCCAGGGTTACCAGGGAGCCTTCATCCTCGGCGCGACGCAGTTCGATCCGGCCATCAGGCAACTCGACAATTTCCAGAAACGACGTAGACATATAGGGCTGTTCTCCACGAAAGGCCAGTAGTGTACCAGCCGCGACGGCTATCAGCACTCACTCAACGCGTCACGGAAACGCCTCACCAAACCTTTGAGATTGCTGCGCCAGCTTTCCAGCTCTTCACGCGAAAGCGCTGGCTGCTCGGGTTGATCGAGATTGACGGCCTGGATCAGTGGCTGGGTGACATCGGTTTTCGGCGTTTTCTTCACGACAGGTGGTCGGAACAAATCGGCATAAGCGCTGAGCAGTTGCGCCAACCAGGTTTCGCGTTGACGGGACAGCTCCAGCAGCTCGGCCACTTCTGGAATGGCGATAGCATTCAGGGCGTCGTCGGCGAGCAGCTGTTCGACATTGGGTGCTGTCGGCAACCGATAGTAGCCAGCGATCTCATGACACAACCCCAGCAACGCACCATACAGGTGGAATAACGCTGACTCGCGCTCGGCCTGGACCAGGCCCTGGGCATTCATCGCCTGGCTTTCGACTGCCTTGGCCATGGATTCCAGGGCAAGGCCGGCGAAGAACAGTTTCTGGTTGGTGCGGGTGTAGAGTTCCTGGGCCATTTCGGGTGGCCTCCTTAAAAGGCTGCAGGGCGAATACCTGCAGTTTCAAGGATCGGGGGATGCTTGTCACCAATGAAATGGGGCCGCTGCGCAGCCCATCGCCGGCAAGCCGGCTCCCACCGGTAAGGCGCCGCTCTTGCGAGCAATGCTGAACCTGTGGGAGCCGGCTTGCCGGCGACGGGCCGCAAAGCGGCCCCATTCACAGCACTGAAGAATCAGCGCTTGTCTTCGACTTTCCAGGCATTGCCGTCATAGAAGGCCTTCCAGCCGGTCGGCTTGCCATCGACCTCGGACTGCACGTACTGCTCCTTGGTCTTGCGGCTGTAGCGAATTACCGCCGGGCGCCCATCCGGGTCCTTCTGTGGCGCATCGCAAAGGAAGTGATACTTCGGATCGATCTCATGCTTGTGCGGCAGGATCTCCAGCACCAGCGGCGCGCGTGTTTCGCGGTTCTTGGGGAACTGGCTGGCCGCCAGGAACAACCCCGAAGCACCATCACGCAGCACATAGGTGTCGTCGACCTTCTCGCATTTGAGCTCCGGCATCTCCACCTTGTCCATCTTCGGTGGTGCTGCCTCACCGCTCTTGAGCAGCTTGCGGGTGTTCTTGCACGCCGGGTTGGTGCAACCGAAGAACTTGCCGAAGCGGCCCGTCTTGAGCTGCATCTCGCTGCCGCACTTGTCGCACTCCAGGCTCGGCCCTTCGTAGCCCTTGATGCGGTAGCTGCCTTCTTCGATCTCGTAGCCGACGCAATCAGGGTTGTTACCGCAGATATGCAGCTTGTGCTTCTCGTCGAGCAGGTAGGCATCCATGGCCGTGGCGCAGATCGGGCAGCGGTGCTTGCCACGCAGCACCAGGGATTCGGATTCACCCTCGTCGTCGGCGGCAATCTCGTCGCCCGGTACCAGGTTGACGGTGGCCTTGCAGCGCTCTTTCGGCGGCAGGCTGTAGCCCGAGCAGCCGAGGAACACGCCGGTGGAGGCGGTACGAATCATCATCGGTCGACCACATTCCTTGCACGGAATGTTGGTCATGGTCGGCTGGTTGGCGCGCATGCCGTTTTCGGCAGACTCGGCGGTCAGCAGCTTCTTGATGAAATCACCGTAGAACTCGTCGAGCACATGCTTCCAGTCACGCTCACCCTGGGCCACGTCGTCGAGGTTCTCTTCCATACCGGCGGTGAAGCCGTAGTCCATCAGATTGGAGAAACTTTCCGACAGGCGCTCGGTGACGATGTCACCCATCTTCTCGGAGTAGAAACGACGGTTGTGCAGCGTGACGTAACCGCGGTCCTGGATGGTGGAAATGATCGCCGCGTAGGTCGACGGGCGACCGATACCGCGCTTTTCCATTTCCTTGACCAGGCTGGCTTCAGTAAAGCGTGCCGGCGGCTTGGTGAAGTGCTGGCTCGGGTCGAGCTGAATCAGCTTCAGCGACTCGCCCTGGGCCATTTCCGGCAGCACGTCGTCTTCGCCCGGCTTGCTCTGTTGCGCCAGCACACGGGTGTAGCCGTCGAACTTGAGGATGCGGCCCTTGGCGCGCAGCTCGAAATCGCCAGCAGCGACGGTGACGCTGGTGGACAGGTACTGCGCCGGCGGCATCTGGCAGGCCAGGAACTGGCGCCAGATCAGCTCGTACAGGCGCTCGGCGTCCCGCTCCATGCCACTGAGCTTGGTCGGGTGGGTGTTGACGTCGGACGGGCGAATCGCTTCGTGCGCCTCCTGGGCGCCTTCCTTGCTGCCGTACACCAGCGGCGCTTCCGGCAGGTACTGCTTGCCGAACTCACGCTCGATGTAGTTGCGTGCCATGTCCAGGGCGTCGGCCGACAAGTTGGTCGAATCGGTACGCATGTAAGTGATGTAGCCGGCTTCGTACAGACGCTGGGCCATCATCATGGTTTTCTTCACCCCGAAGCCCAGGCGATTGCTCGCAGCCTGCTGCAGGGTGGAGGTGATGAACGGTGCCGACGGCTTGCTGCTGGTCGGCCGGTCTTCGCGCTTGATGACGCTGTAGCTGGAATCCTTGAGCTTCTCCAGCGCAGCCATGGCCTGGGCTTCATTCAGCGGCTTGAACGCTTCGCCCTTCTCGCGAGCCACTTCGAAGCGCACCTGGGCGTTCTTGGCGGTGCCGAGGTCGGCGTGCACTTCCCAGTACTCTTCGGGGTTGAAGGCACGGATCTCGCGCTCACGCTCGACCACCAGCTTCACCGCCACCGACTGCACGCGCCCGGCCGACAGGCCACGGGCAATCTTGGCCCACAGCAGCGGCGAGACCATGTAGCCCACTACGCGGTCGAGGAAGCGGCGTGCCTGCTGGGCATTGACGCGATCGATGTCCAGCTCGCCAGGCTGCGAGAACGCTTCCTGGATGGCTTTCTTGGTAATTTCGTTGAACACCACGCGCTTGTAGCGGGTGTCATCGCCGCCGATGGCCTCGCGCAGGTGCCAGGCAATGGCTTCCCCTTCGCGGTCCAAGTCGGTTGCGAGATAGATGGTGTCGGCATCTTTGGCCAGGCGGCGCAGCTCTTCGATCACCTTTTCCTTGCCGGGCAGGATCTCGTATTTGGCCTTCCAGCCGTGCTCGGGGTCGACGCCCATGCGTGCCACCAGCTGGCGGCGAGCCTTTTCTTTCGGCGACAGGGCCGGAGCCTCACCCGCAGCAGCCTTGCCACGCTTGGCGGCCGGCTCTTTGCTGGCGCTGGCCGAACCGCTGGTGGGGAGGTCACGGATGTGGCCGATACTCGACTTCACCACGTACTGGTTGCCCAGGTACTTGTTGATGGTCTTGGCCTTGGCCGGGGATTCCACAATGACCAGCGATTTGCCCATGGATCGGAGTATTCCTGAATCTGAAGATGAAAAACGCGTCAGGTGCCAGACGCGGCACCGCTATATATAGTGGCAAAAGAGTGAGGTCAAGCGCGGTCGTTCACTCTTGCGACTTGCCAGGCACCCCAGGCAGCCCTTCTTCGGCCTTGACCAAAGCAAAGCGCGGCACCTGCTCGCCGTCAACCTCGACGGACTCCTGGAACATGGAAAGAGGGCGTACCCAATAGCTGTAATCACCATACAGGCATTGGTAGAAAACCATCCACTCTTCGCTTTCGGAGTGCCGTGCAACGCTGAAGACACGGTACTCAGGCCCTTTGTAATGCCGGTATACGCCTGGTTGTATCTGCATGTCGCTTACCCTCTTGAAACAATTTTCGTAAAAAAACAAAAACCGGGGCACGAGGCCCCGGCTGCTGCCTTGCTCTGCGATCAGACGCGTTCGAAGACAGTGGTGATGCCTTGACCCAGGCCGACACACATGGTGGCCACACCCAGGGTACCGCCATTTTGCTTCATGACGTTGAGCAGGGTGCCGGAAATCCGCGCCCCGGAGCAACCGAACGGGTGGCCCAACGCAATGGCGCCGCCGTGCAGGTTAACCTTCTCATTCATCTTGTCGAGCACTTTCAAGTCTTTCAGCACAGGCAGGGCCTGCGCAGCGAAGGCTTCGTTGAGCTCGATGAAGTCGATATCGGCCATGGTCAGGCCGGCGCGCTTGAGGGCTTTCTGGGTCGACGGCACCGGGCCGTAGCCCATGATTGCCGGGTCGACACCGGCCACGGCCATGGCGCGGATCACGGCCAGCGGCTGGATGCCGAGGTCCATGGCACGCTGGCCGGACATGACGATCATGCACGAAGCACCGTCGGTGATCTGCGACGAAGTACCGGCGGTGACGGTACCACCCTTGGGGTTGAACGCAGGCTTCAGCGAAGCCAGGCCTTCCAGGGTGGTTTCCGGGCGAATGGTCTCGTCGAAGTCGAACACCTTCAGGAAGCCGTTCTCGTCATACCCTTGCATCGGGATGATCTCGTCCTTGAACTTGCCTTCGACAGTCGCCTTGTGGGCGAGCTGGTGCGAACGCAGGCCGAACAGGTCCTGCTGCTCACGGGTGATGCCATGCATCTTGCCCAGCATCTCGGCGGTCAGGCCCATCATCCCGGACGCCTTGGCCGCGTGCAGGGACAGGTGCGGGTTGGGATCGACGCCATGCATCATGCTGACGTGGCCCATGTGCTCCACGCCACCGACCACGAACACATCGCCGTTGCCGGTCATGATCGCCTGGGCAGCGGTGTGCAGCGCGCTCATCGACGAGCCGCACAGGCGGCTGACGGTCTGGGCGGCCGAGGTGTGCGGGATCTGGGTCATCAACGACGCCATGCGGGCGATGTTCCAGCCCTGCTCCAGGGTCTGGTTGACGCAGCCCCAGATCACGTCCTCGACTTCTTTCGGGTCGACCTTGTCGTTGCGCTCGAGCAACTTGCTGATCAGGTGCGCCGACATGTCTTCGGCGCGGGTGTTGCGGTGCATGCCACCCTTGGAGCGGCCCATCGGCGTGCGACCGAAGTCGACAATCACCACGTCTCTTGGATTCAGGCTCATATCAATATTCTCGCTCTAGCTCTTTGACCGCTCAGTTGAAGAAGCGCTGGCCGCTCTTGGCCATTTCACGCAGCTTCGCAGTCGGGTGGTACAGCGGCCCCAGGTCGGCGTACTGATCGGCCAGGGCGACGAACTCGG
Source organism: Pseudomonas sp. NPDC089396 (assembly GCF_044749545.1). NCBI lineage: Bacteria > Pseudomonadati > Pseudomonadota > Gammaproteobacteria > Pseudomonadales > Pseudomonadaceae > Pseudomonas > Pseudomonas sp. NPDC089396. The sequence goes on from NZ_JBIVIC010000023.1 coordinate 36,651, forward strand.
CCACGCCGATCGAGTCGATGTAGCGCAGCGCACCACCACGGAAGGGAGGGAAACCAATGCCGTAGACCAGGCCCATGTCCGCTTCGGCAGCCGTCTCGACGATGCCGTCTTCCAGGCAGCGCACGGTCTCCAGGCACAGCGGCACCATCATCCAGTTGATGATGTCTTCGTCAGTGACTTCGCGCTGTTCGAAGACGATCGGCTTGAGCACATCGAGCACGGTGGCATCGAAGACTTTCTTCGGCTTGCCGCGCTTGTCGGTCTCGTAGGCGTAGAAGCCCTTGCCGTTCTTCTGACCCAGGCGGTTGGCCTCGTACAGGGCGTCAACGGCCGAGCGACGCTCGTCCTTCATGCGATCCGGGAAGCCTTCGGCCATCACGTCGCGGCCATGGTGGCCGGTGTCGATGCCGACCACGTCCATCAGGTAGGCCGGGCCCATCGGCCAGCCGAACTTCTCCATGACCTTGTCGATGCGCACAAAGTCGACGCCGGCGCTGACCAGCTTGGCGAAACCGCCGAAGTACGGGAACAGCACGCGGTTGACCAGGAAGCCCGGGCAATCGTTGACCACGATCGGGTTCTTGCCCATCTTCTTGGCGTAAGCCACGGTGGTGGCAACCGCCACGTCACTGGACTTCTCGCCACGGATGACTTCGACCAGCGGCATCATGTGCACCGGGTTGAAGAAGTGCATGCCGACGAAGTTCTCGGGGCGCTTGAGGGCCTTGGCCAGCAGGTTGATGGAAATGGTCGAGGTGTTGGAGGCGAGGATCGCGTCCTCTTTCACCTGGCCTTCCACTTCCGCCAGCACGGCTTGCTTGACCTTCGGGTTCTCGACCACGGCTTCGACGACGATGTCGACGTTGGCGAAATCACCGTAGGACAGGGTCGGACGAATGGCGTTCAGTGCCTCGGCCATTTTCGCCGGGGTCAGACGGCCCTTCTCGACGCGTTTGCCGAGCAGCTTGGACGCTTCGTTGAGGCCCAGTTGAATGGCTTCCTCGCGGATGTCCTTCATCAGGATCGGGGTGCCTTTGACCGCCGACTGGTAGGCGATGCCGCCGCCCATGATACCGGCGCCGAGCACGGCGGCCTGTTTCACGTCGTGGGCGATCTCGTCGTGGGCCTTGGCCTTGCGCTTGAGTTCCTGGTCGTTCAGGAACAGGCCGATCAGGCTCTCGGCGACCGAGGTCTTGGCCAGCTTGGCAAAACCTGCCGCTTCGACTTCCAGGGCCTTGTCACGGCCGAAGTTGGCGGCCTTCTGGATGCTCTTGATAGCTTCGACCGGTGCCGGGTAATTCGGGCCGGCCTGGCCCGCGACGAAGCCTTTGGCGGTTTCGAAGGCCATCATCTGCTCGATGGCGTTGAGCTTGAGCTTTTCCAGCTTGGGCTGGCGCTTGGCCTTGTAGTCCAGCTCGCCGCTGATGGCGCGCTTGATCAGGTCGAGGGCACCGGCCTGCAGCAGTTCAGGGGCGACCACAGCGTCGACGGCACCGACCTTCAGCGCGTCTTCGGCGCGGTTTTCCTTGCCGGCGGCGATCCACTCGATGGCGTTGTCCGAGCCGATCAGACGCGGCAGGCGCACGGTACCGCCGAAGCCTGGGTAGATCCCCAGCTTGACTTCCGGCAGGCCGATCTTGGCGCTGCTGGACATGACCCGATAGTCGGCCGCCAGGCACATTTCCAGGCCGCCACCCAGGGCGATGCCGTTGATGGCCGCCACGGTCGGGACTTCGAGGTCTTCGAAGGCGTTGAAGATACGATTGGCTTCCAGGCTACCGGCCACCAGCTCGGCTTCGGGCAGCTTGAAGTTTTCGACGAATTCGGTGATGTCGGCGCCGACGATGAACACGTCCTTGCCACTGCTGACGATCACACCTTTCACCGAGGCGTCGGCCTTGATGGCGTCGACGGCCTGGCGCAGCTCGTCCAGGGTCAGGCGATTGAACTTGTTGACGGACTCACCCTTGAGATCGAACTTCAGTTCGACGATGCCGCTTTCAAGAGCCTTAACCGTGATGGCTTTACCTTCGTAAATCATCAACTGATCTCCACGATATGGAAGCTGAACTGTACACGCCGATCGCTGGTGGAAAAGCAGCCCTTCGCTGCCCTCGCCCCAGGCACACCCGTCAGCGCGCTAGTCGGGATTCTGTTCGAGCGGTGTGACATACAAACGCTCAATTCATACGCCCGTTTGATTTGGGTCTGCACACATTCTCCGAAAAGATCCGCGTTGTCAAATGCTCACGAGCACGGTGAAAACGCGACTTTCCGGTCATTTTCCATCAGCCGGGGGCAAAACATGCTGACAGTGATTGCTGATCATTCATGTCAGCGATTGACCACAGAAGTGGCCCGGAGGTGCATTTTTCATGCACAGAGCGCAAAGCTGGCTACACTGCCACTCGCTCCCTGAAATTCCCGGCCTGCCTGGCCTTTTCTGCTGCGCAGAAACGACAAAGCGGCAACCCAGCAGCACCTCGAAGGGCGCTGCCGGGTTGCCGCTTTGTCGTTACGGTACAGCCGTTACGCTGCGATCAAGCGAGGGTTTCGAAGGCGTGAGCAATATCCTGCAACACAGATTTATCACCCCGCTCGCTCCAGTACAGAGCGATCATGCGCGCGTCGGCTTCGACCTTGTAGACGGTCTCTGGCAGGCGGGCGAACACGTCCATCAGGCGCGGCTCCTCGCACACTTCACGCCACTTGTTCCACCACACACCAGGGCTGACCTGCCAGTAGCACCAGCTGTCTTCATGCCCCCGACGCCGCGCCCGGTGGTACTGCGGGCAAGGGCTGGGCGGCTCCTTTTCCAGCCAGTGCGGCCACTGCTGCGGCGCCAGTTGCATGGCCAGGCCCATGCGCCGCGCTTCCAGGCGCAGGCTCATCTGTTCGCCCTGTTTGCGCGACAGACGCAACCAGGAAAGCGGACTTAGAATCAGCGCAAGGATTGACACCACCAGCCATACCGTCATATCTGTAGATTCCATAAAGCGTTGCAAATGAGCGGGTTACTCGGTTTCACGGAAGACCTGCCCGAAAGCGACCATACTTCTACTATCGCGATTGTCAGGAGTACAGCTCATGTCCTACGAACATCTTCTGGTCGCCGTCGACCTCACCGAAGAGTGCGACCCGGTGATCAAACGTGCCATGAAGCTCGCCGAACCTACCGGTGCCAAGGTTTCGCTGGTGCACATCGTCGAACCGATGGCCATGGCCTTTGGCGGCGATGTACCGATGGACCTGTCGCAACTGCAACAACAGCAGTTCGACCAGGCCAAAGAGCGCATGGAACGGCTGTTCAACAAGTATCCCGACATCAACCGTGGCGATTCACACCTGACCTATGGCCAGCCACGCCAGGAAATCCACCAACTGGCCAAGGACCAGCAATGCGACCTGATCGTGGTGGGCAGCCATGGCCGGCATGGCCTGGCGTTGCTACTGGGCTCCACTGCCAATGACGTGCTGCACGGCGCGCCGTGCGATGTGCTGGCGGTGCGGTTGCAGAAGAAGGAATGATGTAGCCAGTACTGACCTCATCGCCGGCAAGCCGGCTCCCACAGGGTTGTCACAGATCCAAGGAACTGCGCAGTACCTGTGGGAGCCGGCTTGCCGGCGATAGGGCCAAAAGGTCGAACTCAGCCTTCCAGCTCAGCCCAACGCTCTACCAGCACATCCAGCTCGCCCTGCAATTTCTCGATCTGCGCCAGCACCGCCGAAGTCTCGGCAATCGGCCGCTGATAGAAGCCAGCTGCATTGACCTCTTCCTGAGCCACCGCCATGCGCTGTTCCAGCGCGTCGATCTGCCCCGGCAACATCTCCAGCTCGCGCTGCAGCTTGTAGCTGAGCTTCTTCTTCGCCGCATCGGCCGCCGGTGCCACCGGCTCAGGCGCAGCCTCGACCGGCGCCTTCTCGACCACCGCACTGTTGAGTTCGGACTTGCCGCCCTTGCTTTCGGTCACGCCCAGCAACTTCGGCGAACCACCCTGGCGGATCCAGTCTTCGTAGCCGCCCACATACTCGCGTACCTTGCCCTCCCCTTCGAACACCAGGGTGCTGGTGACCACGTTATCGAGGAACGCCCGGTCGTGGCTGACCATCAGTACCGTGCCTTTGTAGTTGCACAGCACTTCTTCCAGCAGCTCGAGGGTTTCCACATCGAGGTCGTTGGTCGGTTCGTCGAGCACCAGCAGGTTGGCCGGCTTGCTGAACAGCTTGGCCAGCAGCAGGCGCGCACGCTCACCACCGGACAACGCCTTGACCGGCGTGCGGGCACGTTGCGGGCTGAACAGGAAATCGCCGAGGTAGCTCAGTACATGCCGGCTCTGGCCATCGATGTCGATGAAGTCGCGGCCTTCGGCCAGGTTGTCGATCACGGTCTTTTCCAGATCGAGCTGGTGGCGCATCTGGTCGAAATAGGCGACTTCCAGCTTGGTGCCACGCTCGACCTTGCCCGATGTGGGCTCCAGGTCACCCAGCATCAGCTTGAGCAGCGTGGTCTTGCCGGTGCCGTTGGCGCCCAGCAGGCCAATACGGTCCTGACGCTGCAGGACCATGGAGAAGTCCTTGACCAGCATCGGCCCTTCAGGGTGCGAGAAGCTGACGTTTTCCAGCACCATCACCTGCTTGCCGGATTTCTCCGCCGCTTCGATCTGGATGTTCGCCTTGCCCTGGCGGTCGCGCCGCTCGCTGCGCTCGACGCGCAGGGCCTTGAGCGCACGGACTCGGCCTTCGTTACGGGTACGGCGAGCCTTGATGCCCTGGCGGATCCACACTTCTTCCTGGGCCAGGCGCTTGTCGAACAGCGCGTTGGCGGTTTCCTCGGCGGCCAGCGCGGCCTCCTTGTGCACCAGGAAGCTGGCGTAGTCGCCGTTCCAGTCGATCAGGCCACCGCGGTCCAGTTCGAGGATGCGGGTGGCCAGGTTCTGCAGGAAGGAACGGTCGTGGGTGATGAACAGCACAGCACCGTTGAAGCCGTTCAGGGCCTCTTCGAGCCAGGCGATGGCACCGATGTCCAAGTGGTTGGTCGGCTCGTCGAGCAGCAGCAGGTCAGGCTCGGAAACCAGCGCCTGCGCCAGCAGGACGCGACGACGCCAGCCACCGGAGAGCTCGGCCAGGGTTTTCTCGGCCGGCAGTTGCAGGCGGCTCAAAGTGCTTTCCACCACCTGCTGCAGGCGCCAGCCGTCACGCGCTTCCAGCTCGTGCTGGACGTGCATGAGCTTTTCCAGGTCTTCGTCGCCGTGGATGTTCTGGCTAAGGTGGTGGTATTCGGCCAGCAGCTCGCCAACGCCATCCAGCCCGGCGGCCACAACGTCGAACACGCTGCGCTCATCTGCCACCGGCAGTTCCTGCGGCAATTCGCCGATCTTCAGACCGGGGGCGCGCCAGATCTCGCCGTCATCGCCCTTCTGCTCGCCCTTTACCAGACGTAGCATGCTGGACTTGCCGGTGCCGTTGCGGCCGATGATGCACACCCGCTCGCCACGGGCGATCTGCCAGGACACTTTGTCCAGCAGCGGCATCGCGCCGAATGCGAGGGACACATCGCTGAATTTGAGCAGGGTCATGTTCGTCTCCAGAAAGCGGGCGCGCATTCTACCTGAGTTGGCCCGTTCCAGCATTAAGTTGACTTCCTTGCCAGGGTATTGCGACATCCGGTCGGTGTTAACGCCTTGATACAAGCACAGTGCTTTCACCCGCTGCCGGCAAACGGCTAAGCTAAGGCAATAGCTTCCAACAGTGCTGGCTTCGCCGTCACTTTCCCATGGTTCAACTGCCCGGACGTATCATGCGCAGCCGCCTGTTACAGATTGCTTCCTGCCTGCTGCTCACCGCCGCCACCGCTAACGTGGCGCAGGCCACCGACCTCACCCTTCAACGCCAGTACTACGACCAGGCCAAGCGTGCACTGGCCAAGGGCGACAAAGGCCCTTACCTGCGTTATGCCCAGGAATTGCGCGACTATCCACTGACGCCCTACCTGGCCTACGACGAACTCACCGCCCGCCTCAAGAGCGCCAGCAACGAGGAAATCGAAGGTTTCCTCGCCAAGCACGGCGATCTGCCCCAGGCCAACTGGATGAAACTGCGCTGGTTGCGCTGGCTGGCAGAACGTGGCGAGTGGAACACCTTCGTCAAGTACTACGACCCCAAGCTCAACTTCACCGAGCTGGACTGCCTCAATGGCCAGTACGAGCTGAGCCACGGCAAGCGTGCCGAAGGCTATGCGAGCGCCGAGAAACTGTGGAACGTGGGCAAGTCGCAACCGGCCGCCTGTGACACCCTGTTCGGCATGTGGGCCGCCGAAGGTCAACTGACCGAGGCCAAGCGCTGGAACCGCGCCAAGCTGGCGGCCCAGGCACGTAACTACAGCCTGGCCAACAGCCTGGTCCAGGGCCTGACCACCCTCGGCCCGCAGGGTCGTTTGCTGATCGACGTGGCGCAGAAGCCCGAGCTGCTCAATCAGCCGTCGCGCTTCACCCCCGTCAATGAGGCGATGTCCGACGTGGTCAGCCTCGGCCTGCGCCGCCTGGCCCGCCAGGACCCTGAACGGGCCATGGCACTGCTCGACGATTATGCCCAGCGCATGCACTTCTCCCGCGACGAAAAGGTCGCCATCGCCCGCGAGATCGGCCTGACCCTGGCGCGCCGCTACGACCCGCGGGCCCTCGACCTGATGACCCGCTACGACCCTGAACTGCGCGACAACACGGTCAGCGAGTGGCGCCTGCGCCTGTTGCTGCGCCTGGGCCGCTGGGAAGATGCCTACGAGCTGACCAAACGCCTGCCCCAGGACCTGGCCAGCAGTAACCGCTGGAAGTACTGGCAAGCGCGCAGCCTGGAGCTGGCCCAGCCGAACAACCCGCAGGTTCCGCTGCTGTACAAGAACGTGGCGCGCGAGCGCGACTTCTACGGCTTCCTCGCCGCCGACCGTGCGCAGACACCGTACCAGCTGAACAACAAACCGCTGGTGCTGAGCCCGGCATTGGTCAACAAGGTGCGCAACACCCCAGGCGTGCAGCGCGCCCTGGAATTCCATGCCCGCGGACAGATCGTCGAAGGCCGCCGTGAGTGGTACCACGTGAGCCGTCACTTTACCCGGGACGAAATGGTCGCCCAGGCGCGCCTGGCCTATGACCTGCGCTGGTACTTCCCGGCCATTCGCACCATCAGCCAGGCGCAGTACTGGGACGACCTGGACATCCGCTTCCCGATGGCCCACCGCGATACCCTGGTGCGCGAAGCCAAGGTACGCGGCTTGCACTCGAGCTGGGTGTTCGCCATCACGCGCCAGGAAAGCGCCTTCATGGAAGATGCCCGCTCCAGCGTCGGTGCCAGTGGCCTGATGCAGTTGATGCCAGCCACGGCCAAGGAAACCGCACGCAAGTTCAGCATTCCGCTGGCCTCGCCCCAGCAAGTGTTCAACCCGGACAAGAACATCCAATTGGGCGCGGCCTACCTGAGCCAGGTGCACAGCCAGTTCAACGGCAACCGGGTACTGGCATCGGCGGCATACAACGCAGGGCCTGGGCGTGTGCGCCAGTGGCTCAAGGGCGCCAAGCATTTAAGCTTCGATGTGTGGGTGGAATCGATTCCGTTCGACGAAACGCGCCAGTACGTGCAGAACGTGCTGTCGTACTCGGTGATCTACGGGCAGAAGCTCAATGCGCCGCAGCCGCTGGTGGACTGGCATGAGCGGTATTTCGATGACAACTGAAAGCTGCTGAGCTTCGACCGGCCTCATCGCCGGCAAGCCGGCTCCCACAGGTACAGCACAGGCCTCAAGGGCAGTGCAATACCTGTGGGAGCCGGCTTGCCGGCGATGAGGCCAAGCATTACTCCAGGATTTCGACCGCCATCCCCACTTCCAGCCTACCGCTGCCGTCCACCGCCAGGTTCTGCCCGAACAGGATATCTCCCTCCTTCTCCCGGAAGGTTTTCAGGGTAGTCAGCGGCTCACGGTCCGGGCTGCGCTCCCCGGTCGCAGGATCCAGTGTGGTGAAGATGCACCGCACACTGGGTTTGAGCATCCGAAACTCCAGCTCGCCAATACGAATCCGCTTCCAGCCATCTTCGGCGAATGGCTCGGCCCCCTGCACCACCAGGTTCGGTCGGAAACGCAGCATTTCCATTGGCCGGCCTATTCGCCGGTTCAACTCGTCCAACGAACCCTGCCCTATGAGCAGCAATGGGAAGCCATCGGGAAACGCCGCGCGATCACTGTTCAGACCATAACCGTTGGGCAGGTAGCGCGCTCGTTGCTGCGGGCAATAGACCAGGCGCAGGGGTTTGCCTAGCAGCTGCGACAACCAGGCCGCCGCCTCGTCACCCGCATCGGGCACACGCAACGTGTCGCGCCAGAGGGTCACCCCCCGCAAGCTGTCATCGGCGGCGGGCACCGCCACTTGCAACGGCGCCTGCCCCGGCGCTTCCAGCAACAGCGCGCCAGACTCGCCCTCGCTGGCCTTGAGCTGACTGAGTTGCGGCCAGGCGCGCTGGGTAAGGAAACGTCCGTTCTCTTCCTCCACCACCATCCAGCGCCGATCGCCTTGCAACCCCAGAAGGTCTACCGGTGAACCCTGCAGGCGCTGGGCCTGCCCCGACTTCACCGGGTATCGATACAACTCACTCAGAAACATCCTTGCCTGCCTCGTGCCATGCCAAAAGCCAAGCTTATACCTGGCAGGCTCCAGGATCACGCAGTGGCAACATCGAGCAGCAGGCGTTGCTTGACCACATCAACCAGGCGGTCAGGCTGAAACTTGGAGAGGAAATTGTCGCAGCCTACCTTTTTCACCATCGACTCGTTGAAGCTGCCTGACAACGAGGTATGAAGCACCACGTGCAACTTGCGCAGGCGCGCATCGCTGCGGATCTCGGTGGTCAGCCGGTAGCCGTCCATCTCCGGCATTTCGGCATCGGTGAACACCATCAGCAGTTTTTCACACACATCCTCGCCGGCGTCGGCCCAGCCTTTGAGCATGCGCAAGGCCTTCAGGCCATCGCTGGCCACATGCAGTTTCATTCCCAGTTGCGAGAGGGTGTCACGCAGTTGCGCCAGGGCCACGCTGGAATCGTCCACCAGTAGCACCTCACGCCCACGGGCGCGGGCCAGCACCGGATCGGCGAGCTTGTCGCCGGAAACCCTGGCGTTGTACGGCACGATTTCGGCCAACACTTTCTCCACATCGATCACTTCCACCAGCTGCTCATCCACCTTGGTGATGGCCGTCAGGTAGTGCTGGCGGCCAGCACTGGAAGGCGGCGGCAGGATGGCTTCCCAGTTCATGTTGACGATGCGATCGACGCCACCGACCAGAAACGCCTGCACTGAACGGTTGTATTCGGTCACGATGATGGTGCTGTTCGGCCCCGGCTGCAGCGGGCGCATGCCGATCGCCTGGGACAAGTCGATGACGGGCAAGGTCTGCCCACGCAGGTTGACCACACCGCAGACGAACGCATGACGCTGGGGCATCAAGGTCAGTTTGGGCAGTTGCAGCACCTCTTGCACCTTGAAGACGTTGATCGCGAACAGCTGGCGGCCGGCCAGGCGAAACATGAGAATTTCCAGGCGGTTCTCACCCACCAGTTGCGTGCGTTGGTCTACCGTGTCGAGAATGCCAGCCATTGGAAAACCCCCGGGCTTGAGTGGGAAATGGTCAATTGATCTTCCCTGTATCGGCGGCTTCAGGCTCAGCTTGACCCTGTTGGGAAAATGCCGCGGGAGCAATTGATATCATATTACCATCATGCTTTACTGCGATAATCGCCACCTTGGATCCATTCCTGCTCACGGCAGTCGCACCCTAGATAGCCATCAGGGAAACCCCTAGTGGCAATCGGGTGCAACCTGATGTTCGCGATATCCTTTAGCCATTAATGTGACGCCATTCTCACTGCATGAATGGAGTCAGGCTTTTGCGAGCGATCGACTTGACGTGGCCATCCCCTGCTCTTGCCTTGCGCGCAGGAGTGTCATGATGGACAGCACCGTCTTCAACAACAGCGCCCTGCAGGAATTTCTGCTGGATGCGCAGGTCTTGCTGACCCAGTCCCAGGAATGCCTGCAACACCTGGAACTGATCACCAACGACCCCGACGCCTGTCATTGTCTGAACAATACCCTCGACACGCTCGCCCGACGCGCCAGCGGCCTCAACCTGCGCGAGGTCGCGCACTACGCCGACGCCCTGCAGCAGCTGCTCGCGCCGGCCTGTCGGCAACTGCACCTGCACAGCGAAGCGCTACCGCCGCTGGAAGCGTGCCTGACATTGCTGGCCTGGCAGCTGGAGCTGGTGGATGTGCGCACCGGCCGGCTTGCCCTCGACACCAGCGAGCAAATAGCGCTGCTGACTGACCTTGCGAACGCGCTGCATCAGCCGTTGCCGCAAACGTGTGCGCCCTGCCATGAAACCGGCAGCAGCTGTATTCACCCGCACACACCTGTAGCCAACCGCGCCAATGCACTGGCAAGTGCGGCACGGGGCAACTAAGCAACACTGGCGATGCTGTATCAGGTCAAACTTGCCTAGTGCCAAGGCCTTTAGCCAAACGCCTGCAGCCAACCGCTCACAAAGTTGCAGTGGGTAAGTCGAAGGGTTGAATCAGTGGTGTCACTTTGCCATCTTGCGGCGTAGGGAAGACGCCGCGATCAGCCCGTAAATCCCGAGGTTTCAAAGCATTACCCGGCCGCGACCAACGCAGTCCGAAGTGATACCATGCGCACCAACAAACACCGGCCAGCCGTATATGAATTGCTTTCAACGCGCACTCGCCAATTATTGAAAGCTCGACGCCAACGCCTCTGGTAAACCATGCGCACGGCCTCCATCAGCAAGACTTCAGTGGCTTCCCTATCTATGTCCCCACGCTTGAAGATTCCTCTGCGTCGCTGTTCCCGCGCCACTTTGCTGCGCTGGGCGACAGCATCGCTGTGCGTGGTGTCGCTGGTCGCCAATCTGTCGCTGGTGGTCACGCAGGCCCTTCCGGCCGGCCTGCTGCTGTTGCAACTGGTCGCGACCCTCGGCGTCTGCTGGCACTTGAGCCACGGCGCCAGGTCGATCAGCATGCGCCCGGCGGAATTGGCCGATCGCATGCTCAAGGTGCAGGAGGGCGAACGCCAGCACCTGAGCCGTGAATTGCATGACGACATTGGCCAGTTGCTCACTGCCGCCAAGCTGCAGCTGGACTGGTTGCAACGGCGATTGCCGGCTGAATTGCAGGCGCACTGCGGGACCTTGCGCAGCACCCTGGAAGACTCGTTGAGCAAGGTGCGCGACGTGTCCGCCATCCTCAATCCACGGCAACTGGCCAGCCTTGGTCTGGAAGCCAGCCTGCGCGCACACCTGGTGCGCACCCTGGAAAGCAGTGATGTGCACTGGAGCCTGGAGTGCCAGCAGCGTCTGGGCGGGATTTCCGAGGAAGTGGCCATGGCCGCTTTTCGCATCACCCAGGAAGCCGTCACCAACATGCTGCGCCATGCCCAGGCACGCAACCTGACCATCCGCCTGCAGCGCAAGCCCGATGGGCTGGCCTTGTCTATCCAGGACGATGGCCTCGGGTTCATCCCTGCAATCAACCCTGCCGAGGCGGGCCAACGCGGCATGGCGGGCATGCAGGAACGCGCCACCGCGCTTAAGGGCAGCCTGGATATTACCAGCCAGCTCGGCCTTGGCACGCGGATCGATGTCTTGTTTCCGTGGCAACCCCGCACCCATGAACGCGCCAGGACCCCGATTTCGCCATGACCTGTAGACTGCTGCTGGTGGATGACCACTCGCTCATCCGCGCCGGGGTGCGCGCCCTGGTGTCCGATATCCCGGGCTACACCGTGGTCGGCGAGGCCGATGACGGCGACCAACTGCTTGAGCAGGCTCAGCAGCTGGCACCCGACATCGTGCTGCTGGACATTTCCATGCGCTCGACCAGCGGCCTGGATGCCCTCACCTTGCTGCGCGCCAACGGCCACGCCTGCAGGGTGCTGATCCTGTCCATGCACACCGACCCGGAGCTGATCATGAGGGCGCTGGAAAGCGGCGCCCATGGTTACCTGCTCAAGGATGCCACCGCCACCGAACTGGAGCAGGCGCTGACCGCCCTGCGCAGCGGCGAGCGCTACCTCAGCCCGGCCATCGCCCATACCGTGATCAACCAGGCCCTGATGCGCGCGCAGCACGGCAAGCACGCCCATGCCGACCGCCACAACCTGACGGCACGGCAGCTGGAAATCCTGCGCCTTATCGCACGCGGCAAGTCCACGCGCGAAATCGCCAGCGGTCTTGGCCTGTCGATCAAGACCGTGGAAACCCACCGCTCGCAAATCATGAAACGCCTGCAGATCTACGATGTCGCCGGGTTGGTGCTGTTTGCCGTGCGCGAGAAGATCATCAGCCTGGACGACTGAGCAGCGGCGAGTCCACCGGCAAATGCAACCGCAATGCCGCGGGGCAGGCTTCGAAACGCAAGCTGTCAGCCTGTAACGGTTCACCATCGAGGTTGATATCCAGGCCCTGGGAACACTTGATTTCGACCCAGGGCAAACGCGAACGCACGAACAATCCCTCCCCCGCCAGCAACTCACGCAATGCCCCAACCATTTCCTGCGGTGCCGGCAGTATGGCGATGTCCAACAGGCCATCATCCACCCGAGCTTCCGGGCACAGTACCTGCCCGCCACCGGCCTGGCGGCCATTGCCGATCCCCAGCGCCAGCAGTTCGCCTTGCCACTGGAAATCCGGCCCCGTCAGTTCCACCGATGCAGCCTGCAGCTCGCTGAAACGCGACAGGCCGGTGAACAGGTAGGCCGCCGCGCCCAGTATTTTCTTCAAGTCCTCGGAGGTATTGGCGGTGACTTGGCTACCAAAGCCGCCCGTGGCCATGTTGAGGAACCATTCATCGCCCACCCGCCCCAGGTCGATCGGCCTCGGCGGCAGTTCGAGCAATGACAGGGCTTCATCCGGTTGCAACGAAACCCCGGCTGCCTTGGCGAAGTCATTGGCGGTTCCCAACGGCAGCAGGGCCAGGCTGGCATCGGTTTTCGCCTGGCCCATGGCTTCGGCCACATCACGCAAGGTGCCATCGCCCCCCCCGGCAACCACATGGCCATAACCGGCCGATAGCGCTTCGCCGACCAGCCGCTGGGCGTCCCCACCTTCCCAGGTCACTCGCACATCCAGCGTCCAGCCGCGCTCGCGCATGGCCACGACTGCCTGACGTACGTCCTCGTTCATCGCCTGCTTGCCATGCAGGATCAACATCGCCTTGCGCTTTTGCATTGTGCCTCTCCATGGGAAGCCGTCAGTCCAGATCTCGACCACAAGCAGGGGCACAATGCTGCATCGCTGCACTCACCGTCCGACCAACCCCGGCGCCATCGACCTGGAGATGATCGAGGTACAAAGCAGCGAGTACCTGGGCGAAGACGGTATCGTGGGCTTTACTGATAGCTACGGACGCGTCCCGGCAGCATCGATTGCACAGGGCGCTTTTTTTGTCCGCGGCTTTTAGCGAGGATTCCGGGTTATGCGCATACTCTGGACACTGCCCTACCTGCCCTGGCCCACCACCAGTGGCAGCAAGACCCGGCAATACCACCTGCTGCGCGCGCTGGCGCAGCATGGCCACCGGATCACCTTGCTGGTGCAGTCGAAGATCCCCCTGAGCGACGCTACCCGTGAAGCCCTTGAACCGCTGGTCGAACGCCTGATCGTACTGCCCAGGCGCGCGTTGCACAGCCCGCTCAACCTGCTGGCCTCGCCGATCATCGACTACCCGATGCGCGCGATCATCAATGGCCTTGCGCCGCGCCTGCGGCATCGCTTCGAGCAGTTGCTGGACGAGCCCTGGGACGTGATCCAGATCGAGCACAGCTACAGCTTCCAACCTTTCGAAAAAGCCCTGCAAGCCCGCGGCCTGCCCTACTTGCTCAGCGAGCACACCCTGGAATCGGTGATGGGCGCAGCCTGCCACGATCGCCTGCCATTGTGGCTGCGGCCACTCAATGCTTTCGACCGCTGGCGCTATCGGCGCTGGGAACAGCGCGTACTGCGCCAACCCAGCGAAGTGGTAGCGGTGTGCGCGCACGACGCCGAACTGATCAGCCAGATCAGCGGGCGGCCGGTGAACGTGGTGGTCAATGGCGTGGATTGCGATTACTACCAGGACGTGCGCCCGGCCCTGCACAGCCAGCGCCTGCTGTTCGTCGGAAACTTCGAGTACGGTGCCAACCTCGAAGCCATCGAATGGGCACTGGAGGACATTCTCCCCCAGGTATGGATGAGCAATCCGGCGGTGCGCCTTGCGATTGCTGGACACGCCCTGCCCGCCAGCTGGAAGCGACACTGGAACGACCCGCGTATCGAATGGATAGGCTATCGCCCCGACCTGCGCGAACTGCAACGGCGTTCGGCGCTATTTTTCGCGCCGTTGCGCTACGCGGGTGGCTCCAAGGTAAAAATCCTTGAAGCCATGGCTGCCGGACTGCCGGTAATCACCACCGCCAAGGGGGTTTCAGGCCTTGCGCTGAACAACGGCGAGCACTACCTGGGCAGCGACGACGGAGACCAGTTAGCGCTGTCGATCACCCAGTTGCTCAACCAGCCCTGGCGGATGTGCCAGATGAGCGAGGCCGGCCGCCAGTTTGCCCGCCAACGCCACGACTGGAGCATCGCGGCGCAGCAACTGGAGACCGTGCACATGCGCCTGATGCAGTCGGCACCGGCCGATGTCTCGCAGCGCAGTGCCAGCTGGATAGGCCGTTCAACCGAGTAGTTCACTCAACGGAATGAACGGCACGCTGTCGCCCACCTTCGGCGTGCTGCCTTCACGCACCTCGACCAAGCCTTCAGCCCAGGCGGCACTGCGCAGCACACCGGAACTCTGGTTCTTGTAGATACGCACCTGACCGTTTTCGAGACGGGCGCGCAGGTACTCGCGCCGGGTACCGGCCTTGGGCCAGTCGAATCCGGCCGGCACGTCGAACTGCAGCGGCGTGACCGCTGCCACACCCTGGCGGCGCAGCAGGTAGGGGCGAGTGAGCAGGCCAAAGGTGACCAGTGTCGACGCCGGGTTACCCGGCAGGCCGATCACCGGAACGCCTTGATAATGGCCGAAGGTCAGCGGCTTGCCCGGCTTGATCGCCAGCTTCCACAGGGCCAGTTCGCCCGCCTCGCGCAGCGCTGCCCCAAGGTAATCAGCTTCGCCCACAGAAACACCGCCGGTGGACAGGATCAGGTCGACATCGCTCAGCCCGCCCAGGCACTGGCGGGTGTGCGCCAGGTCATCGGGGAGAATACCCATGTCGCGCACTTCGCAGCCCAGGCGTTGCAACCAGCTGACCAGCAGGCGCCGGTTGCTGTTGTAAATCTGCCCCGGCCCCAACGGCAGGCCCGGCTCGACCAACTCGTCGCCGGTGGATAGCACAGCTACGCGCACCCGGCGCACGACCTGCAGATGGGCGTGCCCCAAGGTTGCCGCCAGGCCCAGTTCGATCGGCCCCAGGCGAGTGCCGGCGACCATCACCTGCTCGCCTTTGCGGGTTTCCTGGCCTTGGGGGCGAACGTTCTGGTCGATCTGCAAGGGTTCGAGGAAGCGCACTCGACCGTCGTCCAGCACTTCGGTGTTTTCCTGCATCTCGACGCAGTCGGCACCGGCTGGCAGCGGCGCGCCGGTAAAGATCCGCGCGCAGGTGCCTGGCAGCAACGGTTCTGGGGCGTGGCCGGCGAAGATCTTTTGACTGACCGGCA
Source organism: Pseudomonas sp. NPDC089396 (assembly GCF_044749545.1). NCBI lineage: Bacteria > Pseudomonadati > Pseudomonadota > Gammaproteobacteria > Pseudomonadales > Pseudomonadaceae > Pseudomonas > Pseudomonas sp. NPDC089396. The sequence goes on from NZ_JBIVIC010000023.1 coordinate 52,406, forward strand.
AAGGTTCACCCAGGTGATCGGCCATGCGCAGCGCGTAGCCGTCCATGGCGCTGTTCGGCCACGGCGGCAGGTCGAGCGAGGCGACCAGGTCGGTCGCCAGCACTCGACCCTCGGCTTCGGCCAGCGAGACCTGCTCGATGTCCTTGATCGGTGCCGCTTCCGCCAGCGCCAGCAGGCGTTCGAGGGCTTCTTCCACCGGCATCAGCGGCCGGGCGTGTGGCGCCTCAGCCACGGCTTTCACAGGCCGCAACCTGCTTCAGGTGAGGCACGAAATTGCACGGACGATGACGGGCATCGAGCTGTTCAGCGAGGATGCCGTCCCAGCCGGTGCGCACGGCATTGGTCGAGCCCGGCAGGCAGCACACCAGGGTGCCGTTGGCGAGGCCGGCCAAGGCGCGCGACTGGACGGTGGAGGTGCCGATGTCGGCCACGGAAATCTGCCGGAACAGTTCGCCGAAGCCTTCGACCTGCTTGTCCAGCAGGCAGGCAACAGCTTCCGGCGTACTGTCGCGACCGGTAAAGCCGGTGCCCCCGGTAATCAGCACCACCTGCACGCTTTCGTCGGCAATCCAGGTGGCGACCTGGGCGCGGATCTTGTACAGGTCGTCCTTGAGCAGCATACGGGCTGCCAATTGGTGGCCCGCGGCGGTCAGGCGATCGACGAACAGTTGACCGGACGTATCGGTTTCGAAGGTACGGGTATCGCTGACCGTCAGCACGGCGATGTTCAGCGCCACGAAGGGGGTATCTGCCTTGGCTTTCATGAGTGTCCGTCGCAGGGGAAGAGGATGCCCGCATTTATATCACAGCAGGCCTCGGGCCAGCCCTGCAGATCCAGGTCAATAACCCACTAACAGGGCTATGCTGAACTGCTAAGGAACTTGCGCAGACGCACCGCGTCATAAAATCATCTAGCACCCTTGCACTGGAGAAACACGATGATTCAACGGACTCTTCCCGCCTTCCTGCTCGCCCTCGGCATTGGCGCCCTCGCCGGCTGCTCCTCGCCGAGCGTGATCACCCTGAACGACGGCCGCGAGATCCAGGCAACCGATACCCCTTCCTATGACGAGGACTCCGGTTTTTACGAGTTCGAGCAGCTCGACGGCAAGCGCACGCGCCTGAACAAAGACCAGGTTCGCACCGTCAAAGAGCTCTGATTCAGCCGCTGTTTTGGACATAAGCCCTTTTAACAACAAGGGCTTGCGCTCGAAAAAGCGATGCAGTAGGATTTCGTTCATCGGAGTGTAGCGCAGCCAGGTAGCGCGTCTCGTTCGGGACGAGAAGGCCGCAGGTTCGAATCCTGTCTCTCCGACCAAATCCTGCTCAAAAAGCCCGCCTTGCGCGGGCTTTTTGTTGTGCCTGAGAAAATCGCCGTGCGCGTCGCGGGCAACCTCGCGAAGCGCACAGCGTACCTTCAAGCGGTAAGCCGCGACGTCACCTCGCCCAACTGCCCCGACAACCCATGCAAGCGCTGGCCCGCCTGCTCGGTATGCTGCACAGCCTCCTGGTTGGCGGTGGCGATGCGGGTGATTTCGATCAGGTTGCGCGAGATGTCCTCGGCTACGCTGGTCTGCTCCTCGGCAGCGGTGGCGATCTGCCGGTTCATGTCGCGGATCGCCTCGACCGCGGTGGTAATGCGCTGCAGCATGTGCCCGGCCTGCTGCACCTGCTCGGCGCCCTCCTCACTGCGCTGCTGCCCGCTTTCGATGGCCTTGACCGCCTCCAGCGCGCCTGACTGCACCGCTTCGATGATCTGATGGATTTCGGCGATCGAGGCTGCCGTGCGCTGGGCCAGACTGCGGACTTCGTCGGCCACCACCGCAAAACCACGCCCGGCCTCGCCGGCACGGGCCGCCTCGATGGCGGCGTTGAGCGCCAGCAGGTTGGTCTGTTCGGCAATGCCGCGGATCACTTCCAGCACCTTGCCGATGCGCGAGCTGTCACTCTCCAGGTCACGGATCACCGCCGCGGTTCCGGCGATCTCACGGTTGACCACGCCGATGATGTCGATGGTCAGCTGCATGACCTGCTCGCCTGCCTGGGCACTGTGGTCGGCATCATCGGCTGCACGCGCAGCTTCGGCCGCGTGGCGGGCCACTTCCTGGGCGGTGGCGGACATTTCGTGCATGGCCGTGGCCACCTGGTCGGTACGCTGGAACTGGTCGTGAGTGCCACGGGACATGTCCCCGGCGATGTTGCGCAACTGGCCGCTGGCGCCTTCCAGTTCCTGGGCGTTGTCCTTGAGCCTGCCCACGGTGTCGGCGAGAAAATCACGCAAGGTATTGGCTGCACGCGCCAGCCGGCCCAGCTCGTCCTCGCGACGGCTGTCGACACGCGCGGCAAAGCGCCCCTGGCTCAGTTGCGCCACATACTCGATCAATTGGCGGATCGGCTCGATCAGGCTGCGGTTGACCCGCCACACGCTGAACAGCCCCACCAGCAACGCCGAGCCAAGCATCACCAGCATCCCCAGCCATACCGTGCGCTCCGCGCTGGCGCTGATGCTGGCGGCGCGCGTGCGGGCATCGGCGCGAAGTTGCTCGACCAGCGCGCTCATCTGTTCGCTGGCGGCACGGTCGACGCCTTTGACAGCCTGGTCGCCTACCAGCGGGTCGCCACCGGCGGCCATGAACGCCTGGCGGCCCTGCTCATAGGCCACGCCCAGTTGCCGGTGGCTGTCGCGCAGCTGCTGCAACGGTGCCTTCAAAGACACATCGCTGGTGTCGATCAATTGCCCAAGCAATTGCTGAACCTGCTGCTCGCGCGCCTGAAATTGCTGCCAGTACTTGTCGCGCTCGGCCGGCTGGCGCCCGCGCAACAGCACGTTCTTCCATTCCTGTACCTGGATCTTGAACTGCAGGTTGGCTTCGTCGAGGGTTTGCGAAGCCCGCAGCGGCCCATCGACCAGCTCGGCGTATCCGCGAACGCTGGAGGACAGGAACTGGAAACACACCAAGGCTATCAGCAGCATCGCCGCCAGGCTGGCACCCAGCAAGGTGAGAATTTGCACTCTGAGGGAAGTACGCAACATCGCAGATCTCTGGTACAGGAAAGTGGGGAAACGTTTTCGTAGGCCAAAAAAAAGCTGCCATCGATCGATAGCAGCCAGGTCGAGCACTTACGCAACAGTTGGAGCAATACTCTCAGGCATTTGCTACAGAAATGTTACAGGTTGACGATGACTCAGCCGCGGGCGAACTGCAGCGCAGCCAGGCGGGCATACAACGGACTTTCCTCGATGAGTTGGCGATGACTCCCCACCGCCACCACCCGGCCCTTGTCGATGACGGCGATGCGGTCGGCATGCTGCACCGTGGCCAGGCGGTGGGCGATGACCAGCGTGGTGCGGCCAGCCATCAAGCTGGGCAGCGCCTGCTGGATCAGGTACTCGCTCTGCGCGTCGAGGGCGCTGGTGGCTTCGTCGAGTAGCAGGATGGGCGCATCCACCAGCAGCGCACGGGCAATCGCCAGGCGTTGCCGCTGGCCGCCCGACAAACCGACTCCGCCCTCGCCCAAGAGCGTCTGGTAGCCCTGCGGCAACTGGCGGATGAATTCGTCGGCATGGGCGCCCTGCGCCGCAGACTCGACTTCGGCCATGGATGCCTCAGGCCGGCCATAACGGATATTGGCTTCGACGGTGCCGCGAAACAGGGCGGGGGTTTGTGCCACCAAGGCGAATTGGCGTCGCAGCTCACTGGGCTCCATCGCGGTGATTGGCACGCCATCGAGAAGAATGCGCCCTTGCTGCGGGTCATAGAAGCGCAGCAACAGGTCGAACAACGTCGACTTGCCGGCCCCCGAAGGCCCGACCAGGGCCAGCGTCTGACCGGGTTCGATGACCAGGCTCAGGTTGTCGATGGCGGCGACCGAGGGCCGCGAGGGGTAGGCAAACGCCACCTGTTGCAACGCGATGCGCCCGCCACCGCGCTGGCGCTCCAAGGCGACCGCCACCTCGGGTGCCAGGATCGCGCTGCGCGCCGCCAGCAACTCGGCAATGCGCTCGGCGGCGCCGGCGGCGCGCTGCAACTCCCCGATCACTTCGCTAAGGGTGCCGCAGGCGCTGCCGACGATCAGGCTGTAGAACACGAACGCCGCCAGGTCGCCCGCAGAAATGCGCCCGGCGATCACGTCCATGCCACCGACCCACAGCATCACCCCCACCGCGCCTAGCACCAGCACGATGACCAGGGTAATCAGCCAGGCACGCTGGGCGATCCGTCGCCTGGCCACGGCGAAGGCCGCCTCGACCGTGTCGGCGAAGAGCGCACGGTCGCGCGCCTGGTGGTTGTAGGCCTGTACGGTCTTGATCTGCCCCAGGGTTTCGGCCACGTAGCTGCCCACGTCCGCCACCCGGTCCTGGCTCTGGCGCGACAGGCGGCGCACGCTTCGGCCGAACAGCAGGATCGGCGCCAGCACCAGCGGCAGGGCCAGCACCACGATGCTGGTGAGCTTGACGTTGGTGATGAACAACAGCACCACGCCGCCGATCACCATCAACACGTTGCGCAGGAACATCGACAGCGACGAGCCGATCACCGACTGCAGCAAGGTGGTGTCGGTGGTCAGCCGCGACTGGATCTCGGAGCTGCGGTTGTCTTCGAAAAAGCCGGGGTGCAGCCCGACCAGATGATCGAACACGGCCCGGCGAATATCGGCTACGCAGCGTTCGCCGATCCATGAAACCAGGTAGAAGCGGCTGAAGGTGCCAATCGCCAGTGCCAGCACCAGCACCAGGAACAGGCCGATGGTCTGGTTCAGCTGGTGCGCCGAGCGGGTCATGAAGCCCTGGTCGACCAGCAGGCGGATCCCCTGGCCCATGGACAGGGTGATGGCTGCAGTCACGACCAGTGCCAGCAATGCCAGCAGGGCCTGACGACGGTAAGGTCGAATGAATTGCCAGGCCAGGCGCAAAGCGCGGCGTTGGCGGGTGGAGACCGGTTCGGGCATGACAGCGACCAGAGCAGCGGGGTGAAAAAGCAGACTACCACTCAACCACTGCGCCTGCGGCTATAGCCCAACGTTCTAACGGGCCTCTGGAGGTTTTTTGCGCTTTCTGTTGGACTGTGGGATGTCCGCGACACCCAAGAGCCCTTGTCACAGGCCGGTCACGGCACAGGTTTACTTTGATATTGGACCTGATGAGGAGACAGCGAATGAGTTTGCAGCATGGCAGCGATACCCCGAAAAGCCAGAGCACCCCGCAACCCAAGGCCTGCGGTTCGATCATCGACGCCCAGGGCCGTGAGGTTCCGATTACCGAGCAGATGATTCAACACGCATGCAAGAAGCTGGAGGAGAGCCGCGACGAGAAAAGTCGCAAGGGCTGAGCCGCGAATTCTTTGCAACCCGGCGCTTGCGCCGGGTTTTTTATTGCCCGTTCGCGGTTGCCTGTACCGGCCTCATCGCCGGCAAGCCGGCTCCCACAGGTTCAGCACAGGCATTGAGAGCAGTGGTTTACCTGTGGGAGCCGGCTTGCCGGCGATGAGGCCGGTACGGCATGCCCAAGTCGGTCAGACCATTACCGCACCCAAGGCACTGACCATCTGCACCAACTGCGGTGCCTCGCCGCGTACCCGCACCGCCAGCCCTTCGATTTCGCGCCGTGGCGGATAATGCTTGCGCAGCTGGTCGAACGCCGCCCGTTGCTCGGCGGCATCCTCACTCAGGCTACGGCGGAAATCGGCATCGTCGCGACGGGGGTCGTACACCGCTCGGCACAGGGTCGCCAGCGCCCATCCCAGGTCAGCCTCGCCATCCAGCTCGATCTGCGCCAGCGGCGGCTTGGGCAGCAGGTCGACCAGTTGCACCCGCTCAGGCTGGTCGAGGAAGCGGCACAGCGCCTGATAGATCTGCGCCGTGCCACGCTGGCGGCCATCCAGGCTGTAACCTGCGATATGCGGCGTGGCCAAGGTGCACAGGTCGGCCAGTTGCAGATCGACCTGCGGTTCGCCTTCCCAGACATCGAGCACGGCGTGCACGTCTTCGCGGTCCAGCAGCAGCTCACGCAGGGCTGCGTTGTCCACTACCGGCCCACGGCTGGCGTTGATCAGCCAGGCACCCGGTCGCAGGTCTGCCAGTTGCGCGGCGCCCAGCAGGTGCCAGGTCGGGTGCTCACCGTCTCGCTGCAGTGGCGTGTGCAGGCTGATCACGTCGCACTGTTCCAGGATCGTTTCGAGGCTGACGAAATCGCCGCCTTCGCGGGCCTGGCGCAGCGGGTCGCAGACCAGCACCTTCCAGCCCAGGCCGTGCAACACGCGCACCAGCCGGCCACCGACTTCACCTGCCCCGACCACACCATAGGTGCGCTGTGGCAACGCTACGCCATCCAGTTCGGCCAGGGTCAAAAGGCTACCCAGTACGTAGTCGACCACGCCGCGGGCATTGCAGCCTGGGGCGCTGCTCCAGTGAATGCCGGCTTCGGCGAAATAGTTCAGGTCGAGGTGATCGGTGCCGATGGTGCAGGTGCCGACGAAGCGTACCTTGCTGCCTTCGAGCAGTTGCCGATCGACCTTGGTCACCGAACGCACCAGCAGCACATCGGCCTCTTTGACACTGGCGGCGTCGAGGCTTCTGCCGGGGTATCGGCGGATCTCGCCGAAGCCTTCGAAGAAGGCATCGAGCAGCGGGATATTCTCGTCGGCAACTATCAGCATGGCGCTCTCCTGTCAGGGGAACGCAGTGTAGGCGCTACGACGGGCGTGTTCCAGCGCGGCTCAGTCGGCTTTCTTGCGAATCCAGTAAAGGAAGGTGCCTGCCTCTTCCTGCTGCTGCAGCAGTTCGTGGCCGAGGAAGTTGCAGAACTTGGGAATGTCGCGTCGGGTCGAGGGGTCGGTGGCGATGACCTTGAGCAGGCCACCGGCGGCCAGGTTGCGCACGTGCTGGTGCAGCATCATGACGGGCTCCGGGCAGTTCAGGCCGGTGGCATCGAGGATCGCGTCAGGGGTGAATTCAGTCATGGGGGGCTCCGCAAATGATCGCTATTGTCGCGCATAGCGTGACGCAGACCAATAGCCACCTGCCGCCACTGCGTCGCGCAGCGCGGCTTGCCTGCTTTTGCTTTTGCTTTTGCTTTTGCTTTTGCTTCTAAGTGCGCGGTAGTTCAGTCACCGCCAATTGCGACGTCAGGAGGCCGAGCGGAGGTCTTGCGGAGGGAGGTGACGGGCATGGATGCCCGTCAAGCGCTGGGCCCCAGGATGGGGCCTGCAGCGCGGTCCTCCCGGG
>NZ_JBIVIC010000024.1:0-15704 GCF_044749545.1 Pseudomonas sp. NPDC089396
ATGACTGTCACTCTGATCAAGACCATCGCAATGGAAGACGGTCTGCGCTTCGCTATCCGTGAAGGCGGTCGTACCGTCGGCGCCGGCGTCGTAGCAAAAATTATTGAATAAGTAGTTGATTTACTTGATCAGGCCGGTATAATGGCCGGCCTGATACAGCGTTACAGGTCAGTAGCTCAATTGGCAGAGCGACGGTCTCCAAAACCGTAGGTTGGGGGTTCGATTCCCTCCTGACCTGCCATTCACCTCAGTGTGATTGGCTTTCTTCTTACAGGATCCTCCCCGATGACTCCCAAAACTGAAGCCCAAGAATCGCGTTTTGATCTGTTCAAGTGGCTGGCTGTAGTGGCTTTGGTTGTTGTTGGTGTTGTGGGTAATCAGTATTACTCCGCCTCTCCAATCCTGTATCGTGTCCTCGCACTTCTCGCCCTGGCTGCTGTCGCAGGCTTCGTAGCTCTGCAGACTGCGAAGGGTAAGTCGTTCTTTGCGTTGGCGAAGGAAGCTCGTACTGAGATCCGTAAAGTCGTGTGGCCGACCCGCCAGGAAACCACCCAGACCACGCTGATTGTCGTGGCTGTCGTGCTGGTTATGGCACTGCTGCTGTGGGGTCTCGATTCCCTGCTCGGCTGGGCGGTCTCCCTGATCGTTGGCTAAAGGTGTCCCGTGGCTAAGCGTTGGTATGTTGTGCATGCTTACTCGGGTTACGAGAAGCATGTAATGCGCTCCCTGATCGAGCGCGTCAAGCTGGCTGGCATGGAAGACGGTTTCGGCGAGATCTTGGTCCCGACCGAAGAAGTCGTTGAAATGCGTAACGGCCAGAAGCGCAAGAGTGAGCGTAAATTCTTCCCTGGCTATGTACTGGTCCAGATGGAGATGAACGAAGGGACTTGGCACTTGGTCAAGGACACCCCTCGTGTGATGGGCTTTATTGGTGGTACTGCAGACAAGCCTGCACCGATCACTGATAAAGAAGCTGAAGCTATCCTGCGTCGCGTAGCCGACGGCAGTGACAAGCCGAAGCCGAAGACGCTGTTCGAGCCAGGTGAAGTGGTTCGAGTCATTGACGGTCCGTTCGCTGACTTCAATGGCAGTGTCGAAGAAGTTAACTACGAAAAGAGTCGCCTCCAGGTGGCGGTGCTCATTTTCGGTCGCTCTACCCCGGTAGAGCTCGAGTTCAGCCAGGTCGAAAAGGTCTAGGCGGACGAAGCATCCCATACCCCGCAGCCCTGTGTGCTGCGGGGTTTTGTCGTCACTGGGATAAAACGCAAGTCATCCGGGGAGCCTTCTGGCGTTCGTACCCGAAATTGGAGTAGCTCATGGCTAAGAAGATTCAGGCTTACATCAAGCTGCAAGTTAAGGCCGGCCAGGCCAACCCAAGCCCACCCGTTGGTCCAGCACTGGGTCAACACGGTGTGAACATCATGGAATTCTGCAAGGCCTTCAACGCCCGTACTCAGGGTCAAGAAGCCGGCCTGCCGACTCCTGTGATCATCACTGTTTACAGTGACCGTAGCTTCACTTTCGAGACCAAGAGCACCCCTGCCTCGGTTCTGCTGAAGAAAGCTGCTGGCCTGACCAGTGGTTCGGCTCGTCCGAACACCGTCAAAGTCGGTACCGTTACCCGCGCTCAGCTGGAAGACATCGCCAAAGCTAAACAGGCTGATCTGACCGCTGCTGACCTGGACGCTGCTGTACGCACCATCGCTGGCTCTGCCCGCAGCATGGGCCTGAACGTGGAGGGTGTGTAATGGCTAAGCTGACCAAGCGCCAAAAGGCCATTGCTTCGAAAATCGAAGCTGGCAAAGTTTACAACTTCGAAGACGCAGCCGCGCTGCTGGCCGAACTGTCCACCGTGAAGTTCAGCGAATCCTTCGACGTTGCCGTCAACCTCGGTGTTGACCCGCGTAAATCCGACCAGGTCGTTCGTAGCGCTACCGTGCTGCCACACGGCACTGGCAAGACCGTACGTGTTGCTGTCTTCACCCAGGGTCCAGCTGCTGAAGCCGCTCTGGCTGCCGGCGCTGACCGTGTAGGTATGGACGATCTGGCTGCCGAAATGAAAGGCGGCGACCTGAACTATGACGTCGTCATTGCATCGCCTGATGCCATGCGCGTTGTTGGTCAGCTGGGTCAGGTTCTGGGTCCTCGCGGCCTGATGCCTAACCCGAAAGTCGGTACCGTGACTCCAGACGTCGCCACGGCTGTCAAAAACGCCAAGGCTGGTCAGGTTCGCTATCGTACCGACAAAAACGGTATCATCCACACCTCCGTTGGCAAGGTCGGCTTTGAAGCTGGCAAGCTGAAGGAAAACGTTGAAGCCCTGATCGCTGATCTGAAGCGTATCAAGCCAGCTTCTTCGAAAGGTATCTACGTCAAGCGCGTTACCCTGAGCACCACCATGGGCCCAGGTCTGGTCATCGATCAGAGCTCGCTGAACGCGTAAGACCATGGCGGTGCGACTCGTCGCGCCGCCAGCAAAAATTGGGGTCCCTGCCTGGCGGGGGCTATCCAAGACCGTAGGCGGCGCAAGCCTTAAACCACCAGCCTACGCAGATGGTGCTCCCGATTCGTTACCGAATCAGACACCAAAACGACATCCGGCTTCGGCCAGATGAAACGGTAAAAACCAGGAGTAAACCCGTGGCAATTAAACTCGAAGACAAGAAGGCCATCGTCGCTGAAGTCAACGAGGCTGCCAAAGTCGCTCTGTCCGCTGTCGTGGCCGATGCCCGTGGTGTGACTGTAAGCGCAATGACCGGACTCCGTAAAGAGGCCCGCGAAGCTGGCGTTTACGTACGTGTCGTACGTAACACCCTGCTCAAGCGCGCAGTTGAAGGCACCGAATTTTCGATCCTCAACGACGCGTTCAAAGGCCCGACCCTGATTGCTTTCTCCAACGAACACCCGGGCGCTGCTGCTCGTCTGTTCAAAGAGTTCGCCAAGGGTCAGGACAAGTTCGAGATCAAGGCAGCTGCGTTTGACGGCAATTTCATTGCCGCCAACCAGATCGATGTACTGGCTACCTTGCCGACCCGTGACGAAGCTATCGCACGTCTGATGAGCGTTATTCAAGGCGCTACCAGCAAGCTGGCTCGTACTCTGGCGGCCGTTCGCGACCAGAAAGAAGCTGCTGCTGCCTAAGGCCGCGTAACCTCTTTCAAAATCATATGTTTAATTTGATGGCTGCGTAGGCTGTCACCCCAATACAGGATTTAAGTCATGTCCCTGACTAACGAACAAATCATCGAAGCAATCGGCCAGAAAACCGTTCTGGAAGTTGTTGAGCTGATCAAAGCAATGGAAGAAACCTTCGGCGTTACCGCTGCTGTTGCCGCTGCTGGCCCAGCTGCTGCTGCTGCCGTTGTTGAAGAGCAGACCGAGTTCAACGTTGTTCTGGTTGAAGCCGGCGACAAGAAAGTGAACGTGATCAAAGCCGTTCGCGAACTGACCGGTCTGGGCCTGAAAGAAGCCAAAGAGAAAGTCGACGGCGCTCCTCAGGTCGTAGCTGAAGGCGTTTCGAAAGAAGCCGCTGAAGACGCTAAGAAGAAGCTGGAAGAAGCAGGCGCTAAAGTCGAGCTGAAGTAATCTCGACTTTGCGACGCCAGCCGGAGCGTTGAGCGAAGGCTGATGGCTGGTGGCTTATGCCACCGGCCTTTTTCCGTTATTGGCGGTCGGCCAGGTCGGCCCCGATAACAAGCTGCAAGACACCCATGTGGGTGGCGCAAACCAAGGGGGTTGCACGATTTTCTGGCTGCTCCCGCCGGGAGAAGCCAAACAAGCAGGTGACCAAGCTGGGGAACGCTGATGGCTTACTCATACACTGAGAAAAAACGTATCCGCAAGGACTTTAGCAAGTTGCCGGACGTCATGGATGTGCCTTACCTCCTGGCCATCCAGCTGGATTCGTATCGCGAATTCCTGCAAGCGGGAGCATCCAAGGATCAGTTCCGCGACGTCGGCCTGCACGCGGCCTTCAAGTCGGTATTCCCGATCATCAGCTACTCCGGCAATGCTGCCCTGGAGTACGTAGGCTATCGCCTGGGCGAACCAGCCTTCGATGTGAAGGAATGTGTCCTGCGTGGCGTGACCTTCGCGGTCCCACTGCGGGTCAAGGTGCGCCTGATCATCTTCGACAAGGAATCGTCGAACAAAGCGATCAAGGACATCAAAGAGCAAGAAGTCTACATGGGTGAAATCCCCCTGATGACTGAGAACGGTACCTTCGTTATCAACGGTACCGAGCGTGTAATCGTTTCCCAGCTGCACCGTTCGCCTGGTGTGTTCTTCGACCACGACCGTGGCAAGACTCACAGCTCGGGCAAGCTGCTGTACTCCGCTCGCATCATTCCATACCGCGGTTCGTGGCTGGACTTCGAGTTCGACCCGAAAGACTGCGTATTCGTGCGTATCGACCGTCGCCGCAAGCTGCCGGCCTCGGTATTGCTGCGCGCGCTGGGCTACAGCACCGAAGAAGTTCTGAACACCTTCTACACCACCAACGTGTTCCACATTTCCGGCGAGAAACTCAGCCTGGAACTGGTGCCTCAGCGTCTGCGTGGTGAAGTTGCGGTCATGGATATCCATGACGACAGCGGCAAGGTCATTGTCGAGCAAGGTCGCCGTATTACCGCGCGCCACGTCAACCAGCTCGAGAAGGCCGGTGTCAACCAGCTGGACGTACCCATGGAATACGTCCTGGGTCGCACCACTGCCAAGGCCCTCGTGCATCCGGCTACCGGCGAGATCCTGGCCGAGTGCAACACCGAGCTGACCACCGAGCTGCTGATCAAGATCGCCAAGGCTCAGGTCGTCCGCATCGAGACCCTGTACACCAACGACATCGACTGCGGTCCGTTCATCTCGGATACCCTGAAGATCGATACCACCAGCAACCAACTGGAAGCGCTGGTCGAGATCTACCGCATGATGCGTCCAGGCGAGCCGCCAACCAAGGACGCCGCCGAGACCCTGTTCAACAACCTGTTCTTCAGCGCCGAGCGGTACGACCTGTCCGCCGTTGGCCGCATGAAGTTCAACCGTCGTATCGGTCGCACCGAGATCGAAGGTTCGGGCGTACTGAGCAAGGAAGATATCGTCGAGGTCCTCAAGACCCTGGTCGACATCCGTAACGGCAAAGGCATTGTCGATGACATCGACCACCTCGGTAACCGTCGCGTACGTTGCGTCGGCGAGATGGCCGAAAACCAGTTCCGTGTTGGCCTGGTGCGCGTCGAGCGCGCGGTCAAGGAACGCCTGTCGATGGCCGAAAGCGAAGGCCTGATGCCGCAGGACCTGATCAACGCCAAGCCGGTTGCGGCGGCGGTGAAAGAGTTCTTCGGTTCCAGCCAGCTCTCGCAGTTCATGGACCAGAACAACCCGCTCTCCGAGATCACTCACAAGCGTCGTGTCTCCGCACTCGGCCCTGGTGGTCTGACCCGTGAGCGTGCAGGCTTTGAAGTCCGTGACGTACACCCGACCCACTACGGCCGTGTGTGCCCGATCGAGACCCCTGAAGGTCCGAACATCGGTCTGATCAACTCCCTGGCAGCCTATGCCCGCACCAACCAGTACGGCTTCCTGGAAAGCCCGTACCGCGTGGTGAAGGAAGGCGTGGTCAGCGACGACATCGTGTTCCTGTCGGCGATCGAAGAAGCCGATCACGTCATCGCCCAGGCTTCGGCCGCGATGAACGAGAAGAAGCAGCTGATCGACGAGCTGGTAGCGGTCCGTCACCTGAACGAATTCACCGTCAAGGCGCCGGAAGACGTCACCCTGATGGACGTTTCGCCGAAGCAGGTTGTTTCCGTTGCTGCCTCGCTGATTCCGTTCCTCGAGCACGACGACGCCAACCGTGCGTTGATGGGTTCGAACATGCAGCGTCAGGCTGTACCAACCCTGCGTGCCGACAAGCCGCTGGTAGGTACCGGCATGGAGCGCAACGTTGCTCGTGACTCCGGTGTCTGCGTGGTTGCTCGCCGCGGTGGTGTGATCGACTCGGTCGACGCCAGCCGTATCGTCGTTCGCGTCAATGACGACGAAGTCGAGACCGGTGAAGCAGGTGTGGATATCTACAACCTGACCAAGTACACCCGTTCGAACCAGAACACCTGCATCAACCAGCGTCCGCTGGTAAGCAAAGGTGACAAGGTCCAGCGCAGCGACATCATGGCCGACGGCCCGTCCACCGACATGGGTGAACTGGCACTGGGTCAGAACATGCGCATCGCGTTCATGGCGTGGAACGGCTTCAACTTCGAAGACTCCATCTGCCTGTCCGAGCGTGTGGTTCAGGAAGACCGCTTCACCACCATCCACATCCAGGAACTGACCTGTGTGGCGCGTGACACCAAGCTTGGCCCAGAGGAAATCACTGCGGACATCCCGAACGTGGGTGAAGCCGCACTGAACAAGCTGGACGAAGCCGGTATCGTCTACGTCGGTGCTGAAGTCGGCGCTGGCGACATCCTGGTCGGCAAGGTCACGCCAAAAGGCGAAACCCAGCTGACGCCGGAAGAAAAACTGCTGCGCGCGATCTTCGGTGAGAAGGCCAGCGACGTTAAGGACACTTCCCTGCGCGTGCCAACCGGCACCAAGGGTACCGTCATTGATGTACAGGTCTTCACCCGTGATGGCGTCGAGCGCGACAGCCGCGCCCTGGCCATCGAGAAGATGCAGCTGGACGAGATCCGCAAGGACCTCAACGAAGAGTTCCGCATCGTCGAAGGTGCAACCTTCGAGCGTCTGCGTTCTGCCCTGAACGGCCAAGTGGTCGATGGTGGCGCGGGCCTGAAGAAAGGCACCGTGATCACCGACGAAGTACTGGACGGTCTGGAGCACGGCCAGTGGTTCAAACTGCGTATGGCCGAAGATGCACTGAACGAGCAGCTGGAAAAAGCTCAACAGTACATCGTCGATCGCCGCCGTCTGCTGGACGACAAGTTCGAAGACAAGAAGCGCAAGCTGCAGCAGGGCGATGACCTGGCTCCAGGCGTACTGAAGATCGTCAAGGTCTACCTGGCAATCCGCCGTCGCATCCAGCCGGGTGACAAGATGGCCGGTCGTCACGGTAACAAGGGTGTCGTCTCGGTGATCATGCCGGTCGAAGACATGCCGCACGACGCCAACGGTACTCCTGTCGACGTCGTACTGAACCCGCTGGGCGTACCTTCGCGTATGAACGTCGGTCAGATTCTCGAAACCCACCTGGGCCTCGCGGCCAAGGGTCTGGGCGAGAAAATCGACCGGATGATCGAAGAGCAGCGCAAGGCCGCTGAACTGCGTGGCTTCCTCACCGAGATCTACAACGAGATCGGTGGTCGTCAGGAGAACCTGGAAGAGTTCACTGACGAAGAGATCCTCGCCCTGGCCCACAACCTGAAGAAAGGCGTGCCAATGGCTACTCCGGTCTTCGATGGTGCCAAGGAGCGCGAGATCAAGGCCATGCTGAAGCTGGCGGACCTGCCAGAAAGCGGCCAGATGGTGCTGTTCGATGGCCGTACCGGCAACAAGTTCGAGCGTCCTGTGACCGTTGGTTACATGTACATGCTCAAGCTGAACCACTTGGTGGACGACAAGATGCACGCGCGTTCCACTGGTTCCTACAGCCTGGTTACCCAGCAGCCGCTGGGTGGTAAGGCGCAGTTCGGTGGTCAGCGTTTCGGGGAGATGGAAGTGTGGGCGCTGGAAGCATACGGCGCGGCATACACCCTGCAAGAAATGCTCACAGTGAAGTCGGACGACGTGAACGGCCGTACCAAGATGTACAAGAACATCGTGGATGGCGATCACCGTATGGAGCCGGGCATGCCCGAGTCCTTCAACGTGTTGATCAAAGAGATCCGTTCGCTCGGTATCGATATCGATCTGGAAACCGAATAACACGTGACGCGAAGGGGGGTGGGGCAGGTAATGCCCGCTCCCTGCTCCGCCAGGAGGAAAGGCCTTGAAAGACCTACTGAATTTGCTGAAAAACCAGGGTCAAGTCGAAGAGTTCGACGCCATCCGCATCGGTCTGGCGTCGCCTGAAATGATCCGTTCGTGGTCGTTCGGTGAAGTTAAGAAGCCGGAAACCATCAACTACCGTACGTTCAAGCCTGAGCGTGACGGCCTGTTCTGCGCCAAGATCTTTGGCCCAGTCAAGGACTACGAGTGCCTGTGCGGCAAGTACAAGCGCCTCAAGCACCGCGGCGTGATCTGCGAGAAGTGCGGCGTTGAAGTTGCCCTGGCCAAGGTTCGTCGTGAGCGCATGGCGCACATCGAACTGGCCTCGCCGGTTGCCCACATCTGGTTCCTGAAGTCGCTGCCGTCCCGTATCGGCCTGCTGATGGACATGACCCTGCGTGATATCGAGCGCGTGCTCTACTTCGAGAGCTACGTCGTTATCGATCCGGGCATGACCACCCTCGAGAAGGGCCAGCTGCTGAACGACGAGCAGTACTTCGAAGCGCTGGAAGAGTTCGGTGACGACTTCGACGCCCGCATGGGTGCCGAGGCTGTCCGCGAGCTGCTGCACGCTATCGACCTGGAGCACGAGATCGGTCGCCTGCGCGAAGAAATTCCGCAGACCAACTCGGAAACCAAGATCAAGAAGCTGTCCAAGCGCCTGAAGCTGATGGAAGCTTTCCAGGGCTCGGGCAACCTGCCTGAGTGGATGGTCCTGACCGTCCTGCCAGTACTGCCGCCGGACCTGCGTCCGCTGGTTCCGCTGGATGGCGGCCGCTTCGCGACCTCCGACCTGAACGACCTGTATCGTCGGGTGATCAACCGTAACAACCGTCTGAAGCGCCTGCTCGATCTGTCGGCGCCAGACATCATCGTGCGCAACGAAAAGCGCATGCTGCAGGAAGCGGTCGACGCCCTGCTGGACAACGGCCGTCGCGGTCGCGCCATCACTGGCTCGAACAAGCGTCCGCTGAAGTCCCTGGCCGACATGATCAAAGGTAAGCAAGGTCGCTTCCGTCAGAACTTGCTCGGTAAGCGTGTGGACTACTCCGGCCGTTCGGTAATTACCGTTGGCCCGACCCTGCGTCTGCACCAGTGCGGTCTGCCGAAGAAGATGGCCCTGGAACTGTTCAAGCCGTTCATTTTCGGCAAGCTGGAAATGCGTGGTCTGGCGACCACCATCAAGGCCGCCAAGAAGATGGTCGAGCGCGAGCTGCCAGAGGTGTGGGACGTTCTCGCCGAAGTGATTCGCGAACACCCCGTACTGCTCAACCGTGCGCCAACCCTGCACCGTCTGGGTATCCAGGCGTTCGAGCCAGTGCTGATCGAAGGTAAGGCTATCCAGCTGCACCCGCTGGTCTGCGCCGCGTACAACGCCGACTTCGACGGTGACCAGATGGCCGTTCACGTGCCGCTGACGCTGGAAGCCCAGCTTGAAGCGCGCGCGCTGATGATGTCGACCAACAACATTCTGTCGCCAGCCAACGGTGAGCCAATCATCGTTCCGTCGCAGGACGTTGTACTGGGTCTGTACTACATGACCCGTGAAGCCATCAACGCCAAGGGCGAAGGTCGCGTGTTCGCCGACCTGCAGGAAGTCGACCGCGTATTCCGCGCCGGCGAAGCCGCCCTGCACGCGAAAATCAAGGTCCGTATCAACGAGACCGTGAAAGACCGCGATGGCAGCATCACCAAGAACACCCGTATCGTCGACACCACCGTCGGCCGTGCGCTGCTGTTCCAGGTTGTACCGGCAGGCCTGCCGTACGATGTGGTCAACCAGCCGATGAAGAAAAAGGCGATCTCCAAGCTGATCAACCAGTGCTACCGCGTGGTTGGTCTGAAAGAGACCGTTATCTTCGCTGACCAGTTGATGTACACCGGTTTCGCTTACTCCACCATCTCTGGCGTGTCCATTGGTGTGAACGACTTTGTCATCCCGGATGAGAAAGCGCGCATCATCAACAGCGCCACCGATGAAGTGAAGGAAATCGAAAGCCAGTACGCCTCCGGCCTGGTAACCCAGGGCGAGAAGTACAACAAGGTCATCGACTTGTGGTCCAAGGCGAACGACGAAGTGTCCAAGGCGATGATGGCCAACCTCTCGAAAGAGAAGGTCATCGACCGCGAGGGCAAGGAAGTCGAGCAAGAGTCCTTCAACTCGATGTACATGATGGCTGACTCCGGTGCGCGGGGTTCCGCAGCCCAGATCCGTCAGCTGGCCGGTATGCGTGGTCTGATGGCCAAGCCGGACGGCTCGATCATCGAGACGCCGATCACCGCGAACTTCCGTGAAGGTCTGAGCGTACTCCAGTACTTCATCTCGACTCACGGTGCTCGTAAGGGTCTGGCGGATACCGCCTTGAAGACCGCTAACTCCGGTTACCTGACTCGTCGTCTGGTAGACGTCGCACAAGACTTGGTCGTGACCGAGATCGACTGCGGCACCGACCACGGCCTGCTGATGACGCCGCACATTGAAGGCGGTGACGTTGTAGAGCCGCTGGGTGAGCGTGTACTGGGCCGTGTAATCGCCCGTGACGTGTTCAAGCCAGGCACCGAGGACGTCATCGTTCCGGCCGGTACCCTGGTCGACGAGCAGTGGGTTGAGTTCATCGAGCTGAACAGCATCGACGAAGTGATCGTGCGTTCGCCGATCAACTGCGAAACCCGCTTCGGTATCTGCGCCAAGTGCTACGGTCGTGACCTGGCACGTGGTCACCAGGTGAACATCGGTGAAGCTGTCGGCGTTATCGCTGCACAGTCGATCGGTGAGCCGGGTACCCAGCTGACCATGCGTACGTTCCACATCGGTGGTGCTGCAAGCCGTACTTCGGCTGCCGACAGCGTCCAGGTGAAGAACGGCGGTATGGTCCGTCTGCACAACCTGAAGCAGGTTGAGCGTGCCGATGGCAACCTGGTTGCTGTATCGCGTTCCGGCGAGTTGGCCATTGCCGACGAGTTCGGTCGTGAGCGTGAGCGCTACAAGCTGCCTTACGGTGCGGTGATTTCGGTCAAGGAAGGTGACAAGGTCGAAGCTGGCGCAATCGTCGCCAAGTGGGACCCGCACACCCACCCGATCGTTACCGAGCTGAAAGGTACCGTGACCTTCGTGGGCATGGAAGAAAACATCACCATCAAGCGCCAGACCGACGAACTGACCGGCCTGACCAACATCGAAGTTCTGGACGTCAAGGATCGCCCTGCCGCAGGCAAGGAAATCCGTCCGGCAATCAAGATGGTCGACGCCAACGGCAAGGATCTGTACCTGCCAGGTACCGACGTACCGGCTCAGTACTTCCTGCCGGCCAACGCCTTGGTCGGTGTGGCTGACGGTGCACAGATCGGTGTTGGTGACGTTATCGCGCGTATCCCGCAAGAAACGTCGAAGACCCGTGACATCACCGGTGGTCTGCCACGCGTTGCCGACTTGTTCGAAGCGCGCCGTCCGAAAGAAGCCTCGATTCTGGCTGAAGTCAGCGGCACCATCGCGTTCGGTAAGGAAACCAAGGGCAAGCGTCGTCTGGTCATTACTCCGACCGACGGTAGCGATCCGTACGAAGAGCTGATTCCGAAGTGGCGCCACCTGAACGTCTTCGAAGGCGAACAGGTAAACCGCGGCGAAGTTATCTCCGACGGCCCGAGCGATCCGCACGACATCCTGCGTCTGCTGGGTGTGAGCGCGCTGGCGAAGTACATCGTCAACGAGATCCAGGACTTTTACCGTCTGCAAGGCGTTAAGATCAACGACAAGCACATCGAGACCATCCTGCGTCAGATGCTGCGCAAGGTCGAGATCTCCGAGTCGGGCGATTCCAGCTTCATCAAGGGCGACCAGATGGAACTGACTCACGTACTGGTCGAGAACGAGCGTCTCGCCGGCGAAGACAAGTTCATCTCGAAGTTCACCCGTGTGCTGCTGGGTATCACCAAGGCCTCGCTGTCGACCGAGTCGTTCATCTCCGCGGCTTCCTTCCAGGAAACTACCCGCGTACTGACCGAAGCGGCGGTAACCGGCAAGCGCGATTACCTGCGCGGCCTGAAAGAGAACGTGGTCGTGGGTCGTCTGATCCCGGCTGGTACTGGTCTGGCCTACCACAGCGAGCGCAAGCGTCGCCGTGATGCCGACAAACCGCTGCGCGTAAGTGCCAGTGAGGTGGAAGCCGCACTGACCGAAGCGCTGAATTCCAGCGGTAACTAAGTACAGGGCAGGGCCCCGGCAAGCCCCGAACGGTCGTCGGCGACATGAATTGTTGCCGATGACCGGGCGGGGAGGGCCGGGGCCTCGTCTTGACTGGGTGCAAGATCCTCCGTAGACTTTTGTACCCTTAAATTTGGTGAGGCTCCGTCTCGCCAATTTTTGGCTTTCTTGCAAGACAATAGAGTCGCAAGACAATCAGTGGAGCTAGTAGATGGCAACTATCAACCAGCTGGTACGTCAGCCGCGTAAGCGTTCGGTCGAGAAGTCCGACGTTCCTGCGCTGCAGAACTGCCCGCAACGTCGTGGCGTGTGCACCCGCGTGTACACCACCACGCCGAAAAAACCTAACTCGGCACTGCGTAAAGTATGCCGTGTGCGTCTGACCAACGGTTTCGAGGTTTCCTCGTACATCGGCGGTGAAGGCCACAACCTGCAAGAGCACAGCGTCGTCCTGATCCGTGGCGGCCGTGTAAAAGACTTGCCAGGTGTTCGTTACCACACCGTTCGCGGCTCTCTGGATACTTCGGGCGTTAAAGGCCGTAACCAGGGTCGTTCGAAATACGGTACCAAGCGTCCGAAGTAATCGGCCGTTTGCAGACATCCATTTTTTTGAGTCGATAAGAGTAAGGTCGGGCAGGGGTCGAAGACCCACGTCCCGGGCTAACCTGAAGACCGTTTGAGGGCTTATCATGCCAAGACGTCGTGTAGCAGCAAAACGTGAGATTCTGGACGATCCTAAATACGGATCCCAAATCCTCGCCAAGTTCATGAACCACGTGATGGAAAGCGGCAAGAAGGCCGTGGCCGAGCGCATCGTTTACGGTGCACTGGACAAGGTCAAAGAGCGCAAGAACAGCGACCCCCTGGAAATCTTCGAGAAAGCTCTCGACGCCATCGCTCCGCTGGTCGAAGTAAAGTCCCGCCGTGTCGGCGGTGCCACTTACCAGGTTCCGGTTGAAGTTCGTCCATCCCGTCGTAATGCTCTGGCAATGCGCTGGCTCGTAGACTACGCCCGCAAGCGTGGCGAGAAGTCGATGGCCCTGCGCCTGGCTGGCGAGCTGCTGGATGCTGCCGAAGGCAAAGGTGCTGCAGTCAAGAAGCGTGAAGACGTGCACCGTATGGCTGAAGCCAACAAAGCGTTCTCGCACTACCGCTTCTAATTCAAGCATCAATCATTTTGCGAGGGCTTTATGGCTCGTACTACAGCAATTAACCGCTACCGTAACATTGGTATCTGTGCCCACGTTGACGCGGGCAAGACTACCACTACCGAGCGGATCCTGTTCTACACAGGTCTGAGCCACAAGATGGGCGAGGTGCATGACGGCGCCGCGACCACCGACTGGATGGTGCAGGAGCAGGAGCGCGGTATCACCATTACCTCCGCTGCCGTTACCACCTTCTGGAAAGGTTCCGTTGGTCAGTACGACAACTACCGCGTAAACGTCATCGATACCCCCGGCCACGTTGACTTCACCATTGAAGTAGAGCGTTCGCTGCGCGTACTCGACGGCGCGGTCGTTGTGTTCTGCGGCACCTCCGGCGTTGAGCCGCAGTCCGAAACCGTATGGCGTCAGGCCAACAAATACGGCGTTCCACGTGTTGTTTACGTGAACAAGATGGACCGTGCCGGTGCAAACTTCCTGCGCGTCGTAGGTCAGATCAAGAACCGTCTGGGTCACACCCCGGTTCCTGTTCAGCTGGCCATCGGTTCGGAAGATAACTTCCAGGGTCAGGTCGACCTGATCAAGATGAAGGCTATCTACTGGAACGACGACGACAAAGGCACCACCTACCGCGAGGAAGAAATTCCTGCGGACATGCTCGAGCTGGCCGAAGAATGGCGCGCGAACATGGTTGAAGCGGCTGCCGAGTCCAGCGAAGAGCTGATGAACAAGTACCTGGAAGGCGAAGAGCTGACCGTCGAAGAGATCAAGGCAGGCCTGCGTGCGCGCACCCTGGCCAGCGAGATCGTTCCGGCTGTCTGCGGTTCGTCGTTCAAGAACAAGGGCGTTCCCCTGGTTCTCGACGCCGTCATCGACTACCTGCCTGCTCCGACCGAGATCCCTGCAATCCAGGGTATCAACCCGGACGACAAGGATCTGGATAAAGAAGATCCGGCTGTTCGCAAGGACGAGCGTCATGCAGACGACAACGAGCCGTTCTCGGCCCTGGCGTTCAAGATCGCGACTGACCCGTTCGTTGGTACTCTGACCTTCGTTCGCGTCTACTCGGGTGTTCTGACCTCTGGTGACTCGGTCATCAACTCGGT
Source organism: Pseudomonas sp. NPDC089396 (assembly GCF_044749545.1). Classification (NCBI taxonomy): domain Bacteria; kingdom Pseudomonadati; phylum Pseudomonadota; class Gammaproteobacteria; order Pseudomonadales; family Pseudomonadaceae; genus Pseudomonas; species Pseudomonas sp. NPDC089396. The sequence goes on from NZ_JBIVIC010000024.1 coordinate 14,415, forward strand.
CAAGGGCAAGAAAGAGCGCGTTGGTCGTATGGTCCAGATGCACGCCAACCAGCGTGAAGAGATCAAGGAAGTGCGCGCTGGCGACATCGCTGCACTGATCGGCATGAAGGACGTGACCACAGGCGAAACCCTGTGCAACGCTGACAAGCCAATCATTCTTGAGCGTATGGACTTCCCTGAGCCGGTCATTTCGCTCTCCGTCGAGCCGAAAACCAAGGCTGACCAGGAGAAGATGGGTATCGCACTGGGCAAACTGGCCCAGGAAGACCCGTCGTTCCGCGTCAAGACCGACGAAGAAACCGGCCAGACCATCATCTCCGGTATGGGTGAGCTGCACCTGGACATCCTCGTTGACCGCATGAAGCGCGAGTTCAACGTCGAAGCCAACATCGGCAAGCCGCAGGTTTCGTACCGCGAGAAGATCACCAAGTCCAACGTCGAGATCGAAGGCAAGTTCGTTCGTCAGTCGGGTGGTCGTGGTCAGTTCGGTCACTGCTGGATCCGTTTCTCGGAGCCGGAAGTCGACGAGAAGGGCAACATCACCGAAGGTCTGGTGTTCTCCAACGAAGTCGTTGGTGGTGTGATTCCTAAGGAATTCATCGCCCCGATCCAGAAGGGTATCGAAGAGCAGATGAAAAACGGCGTTGTTGCCGGTTATCCTCTGATCGGCCTGAAGGCCACGGTATTCGACGGTTCGTACCACGACGTCGACTCCAACGAAATGGCGTTCAAGATCGCCGCATCGATGGCAACCAAGCAGCTGGCCACTAAGGGCGGCGGCGTGGTTCTCGAGCCGATCATGAAGGTCGAAGTTGTAACCCCGGAAGACTACTTGGGTGACGTGATGGGTGACCTGAACCGTCGTCGTGGTCTGGTCCAGGGTATGGATGAGTCGGTCTCCGGCCGCGTCGTCCGTGCTGAAGTACCGCTCGGAGAGATGTTCGGTTACGCAACCGACGTTCGTTCCATGTCTCAGGGTCGCGCAAGCTACTCCATGGAATTCTCCAAATACGCCGAAGCTCCGTCGAACATCGTCGAAGCACTCGTTAAAAAACAAGGCTAATCCCCTTTAGGCAAGAGGTTCACTGTCGTGGCTAAAGAAAAATTTGATCGTTCCCTTCCCCACGTTAACGTCGGCACCATCGGCCACGTTGACCACGGTAAAACCACTCTGACCGCAGCTCTGACTCGCGTTTGCTCCGAAGTTTTCGGTTCGGCAATCGTTGAGTTCGACAAGATCGACTCGGCTCCGGAAGAAAAAGCGCGCGGTATTACCATCAACACCGCTCA
>NZ_JBIVIC010000025.1:0-14824 GCF_044749545.1 Pseudomonas sp. NPDC089396
TGCCGAGCAGGCGCTCGGCGGCGATGTCCTGTACGGCGCAGGTAAACGTCACCGTGTAGCAGAACGGGTGACTAAGCCCCTCTTCGCCTTTGAAGGTCAGGACGTCGAGTTCGGCTTCAAGGCCGGTGACGTCCAGTTTGTGCCGGCTGTGATCAAAGAAGGGCTGCGCCATTGTTTGGAACTCCACTGCGGTGAAGTTCCGAACCTTGGCGCACAATTTCTGAGGGGGCCACCCTTCCGGGGGAATATAGACGCTTCCTACATTTGGCCGGAATTTATCCTACAAAAAGCGTGCATAGCAGGCTAAGCGCAAACCAATCACCTCTTACGAGCGCTACACCAGAGCCGGGCGATATCGCTGGCCCTCGCTTGCAGCAACGTCGCGGCATTCGCGCAGGCTTGCTCCAGGCTCATCGGCCCGCTAACCAGGGCAAAGGCAGCATCGATACCCTGGGCATACAGCTGCTGATACCCCTCACCCAAGGTCCCCGCCAACACCACCACCGGCACCCCATGACGCTTGGCAACCCGTGCCACACCCATGGGTGTCTTGCCGCGCAGGGTCTGGGCATCGAAGCGCCCTTCGCCGGTAATCACCAGGTCCGCGCCTTGCACCAGTGCATCGAGCCCGGCCAGTTCGGCCACCACCTCGACCCCAGGGCGGAACTTGGCGCCCATGAACGCCTTGGCCGCAAAGCCCATGCCGCCCGCCGCACCGCAGCCGGGGAACTCGCGCACATCCTCGCCCAACAGCTGCGCGCAGTGATCGGCGAAATGGCTCAGCGCTTGGTCCAGCGCCTGCACCTGCTCGGGGTTCGCGCCCTTTTGCGGGCCGAAGATCGCCGAGGCGCCGTTGGGTCCGCACAGCGGGTTGTCGACGTCGGCCGCCACTTCGATCTGCACCTCGGCCAGCCGTGGGTCGAGGTCGCTGGCATCGATGCGCGCCAGGCGGTCCAGGGCCAGGCCGCCCTCTTCCAGGGGTTGGTCGTCGGCATCCAGCAAGCGCAGGCCCAGGGCGCGCAGCATGCCGCTGCCGCCATCGTTGGTGGCGCTGCCGCCAATGGCCAGGACGATGCGCTGGGCGCCGGCAGCCAGGGCGGCCGCCATCAGCTCACCGGTGCCCCAGGTGCTGCTGCGGCAGGCATCGCGCTGCCCGCTGGGCACCAGCTGGATGCCACTGGCCTGGGCCATCTCGATGATCGCCGTGCGGCTCTCGGCCAACCAACCCCAGCCGGCCTCCACGTTCCGCCCCAGCGGCCCGCGCACGGTCTGGCGACGCAATTGGCCGTGGCTGGCCGCGACAATGGCCTCCATGGTGCCTTCACCGCCATCGGCCATCGGGCACTCGACCAGCTCAGCCTCCGGCAAGGCCTCGGCCAGGCCTGCGGCGATGGCGCGGGCGACGCCGGCGGCGTCGAGGCTGTCCTTGAACGAGTCGGGGGCGATGACGATTTTCATGGGGCTTCTCCTGAGCAGATAGCGGCATGCTGACAGCTACCGGATGGGACGGCCTCGGTCGGATGCACAAAAGGCCCAGCCGGTTGTTTGGGCAAATGCCATTGAGCGCCGCTCAATCCGCCGGCAACAACTGCAGGCCCAGGTACAGGCTCAACATCCCTTCCAGGCGCAGCGGGTCGACTTCGCTGAGCTCATTGATGCGTTCCAGGCGGTAGCGCAGGCTGTTGCGGTGGATGCCCAGGGCATCGGCGCAGGCCTGGCTCTGGCCATCGTGCGCGCACCAGGCGCGCAAGGTGGCGAGCAATTGCCCGCTGGCGTCCTTGGCGCGGATGCGCTGCAGCGGTTCCAGCAGCTCATCCAGCGCATCTTCGTTGCGATGACGCCACAGTAGCGCCGGCAGGCGATAGCGGGCCAGGCTCAGCAGCTGTTGATCGGGCAGCACTTCGCGCCCGTAGGCCAGCAGGTCGCGCACGCGTCGATAGCCTCGGCGCAGCTGCTCCAGGCTTTGCGCCGGGTTACCCAAGGCCAGGCGCTGGACCTCCCAGCCGCTGCGCAGCAGGCGCTCGACCAGCCGTTCTTCGTCCAGCACCGGGCCGGCCGGGCGGCACCACAGCAGCGAATCCCGCGCGGGGCTGACGCACCAGCTGTCGGGGTAGCGGTTCATCAACCAGGCCGCCAAGGTTTCGCTGGGTGGCCCGGCACGCAGTTCGAACAGGCATGGCACGCGGGGCAGCTGTGGCTTGAGCCCCAGTTGCTGGGCCTCGTCCAGCAGGCGCGGCGAATCACCCGTGCCGCCCAGCAGCAGGGCGAGCAGGTCATCACAGCGCTGGCGGCGCCATTGTTGCTCCACCTGCAGGTGGCGCTGGGCAAGGAGCATCTCGGCGGTCATGCGTACCAGTTCGCCATAGGTGCGCAGTTGCTGCGGCTCCCCGGTCAGGCCGAGCACGCCGATCAGCCGACCATCGAGCATCAACGGCAGGTTGACCCCAGGCTGCACACCCTTGAGGCATTTGGCCGCATCGGCATCGAGCTCGACGATGCGGCCATTGGCCAGAACCAGCTGGGCGCCTTCGTGGCGGGTGTTGATGCGCTCCGGCTCGCCACTGCCCAGGATCAGCCCCTGGCTGTCCATGACATTGACGTTGCACGGCAAGATGGCCATCGCCCGATTGACGATATCCTGCGCCAGGTCATGGTCCAGTTCGAACATTGAGCGATCCTATGGCGTGTTAGGTTTTGTTCTGAGGCACAGCGGCCCGCACCATACGCTGTGCAAAAGCACAAAGACAGGCGCGTCGCACTCCCCGAGACTCGTCAGGGTGAGCGCCGGCACAGGCGACGCGGCGACAACCATAACAACAGAGATCACGATCATGGCACACAGCCCTGCCCCTGACCAAGGCACCCAGAGCACCCGCAATGCGCTGTACCGGCGCATCACGTTGCGCTTGATTCCGTTCATTTTCATCTGCTACCTGTTCAACTACCTGGACCGTGTCAACGTCGGCTTCGCCAAGCTGCAGATGCTCGATGCACTGAAGTTCAGCGAAACCGTCTATGGGCTTGGCGCCGGCATCTTCTTCATCGGCTATGTGCTCTGCGGCCTGCCCAGCAACCTGGCGCTCAACCGCTTCGGCCCACGGCGCTGGATTGCGGCGATGATGATCGTCTGGGGCAGCTTGTCCACCTGCCTGCTGTTCGTCACCACACCCACCGAGTTCTATGCCCTGCGCCTGCTGACCGGTGCCGCCGAGGCCGGGTTCTTCCCGGGCGTGGTGCTGTACCTCTCGCGCTGGTTCCCGGCTGACCGCCGTGGCCGCATCATGGCCCTGTTCATGTCGGCGATCCCGGTCTCGGGCCTGCTGGGTGGGCCATTCTCCGGCTGGATCCTCGAACACTTCGCTGCCGGGCAACACGGCCTGGCCGGCTGGCAGTGGATGTTCCTGATCCAGGGCGTACCGACCGTGGTACTGGGCTTCCTGGCCATCGGCCTGCTCAGCGACGGCTACCAGAAAGCCGCCTGGCTGAGCCCGGCCGAACGCCAGCTGATTGCCGCCGACCTTGCGGCCGACGCTGCGAGCAAGCCCAGCACCACCGGCGACAGCGTACTGGCCGTGCTGACCAACCCGCTGATCTGGACATTCGGCTTCGTCTACTTCTGTATCCAGAGCGGCGTCTACGCGATCAACTTCTGGCTGCCGTCGATCATCAAGAACATGGGCTTCGACAACCCGCTGCTGATCGGCTGGCTGAGCGCTATTCCGTACCTGCTGGCCGGGGTGTTCATGATTCTCTGCGGCCGCTCGGCGGACCTGCGCAACGAGCGCCGCTGGCACCTCGTGGTGCCGATGCTGATGGGCGCGCTGGGCCTGCTGATTGCGGTGAACTTCGCGGGTAACCCGACGATCGCCATCCTTGGCCTGTCGATCGCCACCATGGGCGCCCTCACCGGCCTGCCGATGTTCTGGCCGATGCCGACCGCGCTGCTCAGTGCCAGCGCGGCGGTGGCGGGTTTGGCGATCATCAACTCGGTGGGGCAGATGGCTGGGTTCCTCAGCCCGTACCTGGTGGGGTTCATCAAGGACCAGACCGGTTCGACCGATGCGGCGCTGTATTCGCTGGCAGCGTTGATCGTGCTGGGGAGCCTGGTGGCCCTGCGGGTTACCCGGGCAGGTGCGTTGAAGGCTGTTCGGGCTAGTTGAGGTAAAAAGGGGCCGCTTTGCGGCCCAATCGCCGGCAAGCCGGCTCCCACAGGGACACCACAGGGCTTGAAAGCGGTGGTTTACCTGTGGGAGCCGGCTTGCCGGCGATAAGCGCCCCGCCGATCGTCAGATCAACGCATCCCTTCCAAAGCCCAGGCGTCAAATGGTTCCAAAGCCCCCTTTGGAGAACCCCCATGACCCAGCATGCCGTGGCCCGCCTCGAACAGCTCGATCCCAAGCGCCCTCTGCGGGTCCAGGCTGGCAACGAAGAACTGATCCTCATTCGCCAGGGCGACCAGGTGCATGCCTACCAGGCCAACTGCCCCCATGCCGGTGCCCCGCTGGAAGAAGGCGTGGTCTGCAACGGCCTGTTGGTGTGCCCTTGGCACAAGGCGGCCTTTGCCGTCGACGAAGGGGCCGTGTGCGAACCGCCAGCGCTGATCGACCTGCGCCGCTACAAGGCGTGGGTGAAGGATGGCCAGGTCTGGGTCGATGATCAGCCGCTGGCACGCGCCGACGCCCCCCGCCACAGTGATGCCCGCTGCTTCGTCGTGATCGGTGCCGGTGCCGCGGGCTCGGCGGCGGTTGCCACGCTGTTGGCCAACGGCTTTGCCGGCAAGCTGATCTGGCTCGATCAGGAGCGCCAACCCGCCTACGACCGCACTGCACTGAGCAAATTCGTGATCGCAGGGCAAATGCCCGCAGACGAAGTGCCGGCCCTGCTGGAGGCTGATCAGTTGCGCCAGGGCCAGCTGGAGCGGCGTGTCGGCAAGGTGCGCACGCTGGATGCGAGCAAACGCCAGATCACCCTGGCCGACGGCCAGCGCATCGACTACGACGCCGCGTTGCTGGCCACCGGTGGCAAACCGCAACGCCCCGACCTCCCCGGTGCCGACCTGGCAGGCGTGATGACGCTGCGCTCGCGTGAGGATGCCGCGCGCCTGCTCGATGCGACCGAGCCGGGCCAACCGGTGGTGATCGTCGGCGACGGTTTCATTGGCCTGGAGGCCGCTTCCGCCCTGCGCAAGTATGGCGCCCTAGTGCATGTGGTCAGCCGCCATCAGGTGCCGCTGGAGAAACAGCTGGGCGAACGTATCGGCCGTTGCATCCGCGAGGTGCACGAACGCAAGGGCGTGGTGTTCCATGGCCCTACCGAGGTGGTGCGTTTCAGCGGTGAGGGGCAGGTAGACGCCGTGCTGCTGGCCAATGGCGAAACGCTCCCTACGGCACTGGTGCTGCTGGGCACCGGGGTCAGACCCGCCACTGCCTTCGTCCAGGGTGTGCCGCTGCACGTCGATGGCGCGTTGCAGGTGGATGCCGAACTGCGTGCTGCCGACGGCTTGTGGGCCGCCGGTGATATCGCGCGTTTTCCCTTGGCCGGCCACCCGATGCGCATCGAGCACTGGCGCCTGGCGCAACAACACGGGGTGATCGCCGCGGCCAACATGCTCGGGCAACAGCGCCGCTATGCCGACGTGCCTTTTTTCTGGACCTACCAGCACGGGCGGACCTATGAAGTGCTGGGGCATGCGCAGCACTGGGACGACATCGTGTTCGTCGGGGCGCCGGAGCAAGGCGACTTCATTGCCTTGCAGTGCGTGGGCGAGCAGGTGGAGGCGGTAATTGCCAAGGGCTACTCGGATGCAATGGCGCTGTTGTCGCAACGGATGAAGCGGCCGCTGAGCCGGCAGCAGGCCCTCGAACTGATCGGTTGAAACCGCTGTTCTACCCACAAGCGCCGCCCTTTCAAAGGACGGTGCTTGTGTGTAAAACAGACGTTTCCACCTCAGTGCACAGGATGTTCCAGCATGATCTATCGCCCCCTCGGCCACAGCGGCCTGCAAGTCTCCGCGCTCACCCTTGGCAGCATGATGTTCGGCGAACAGACCAGCACCGAGGATTCGTTGCGCATCATCGACAAGGCCTGGGACCAGGGCATCAACTTCATCGACACCGCGGATGTGTACAACGCTGGCCGTTCCGAGGAAATCGTCGGTGAGGCGGTGGCACGCCATCGCCAGGACTGGATCGTCGCGTCCAAGGTCGGCATGGGGCCGACCGATGGCCTGCCCAACCGCAGCGGGCTGTCGCGCAAGCACATCTTCAATGGCATCGACGCCACGCTGACGCGCATGGACCTGGACTACCTGGATATCTATTACCTGCACCGTGAAGATCACAAAGTGCCGTTACAAGAAACGGTGCGGGCCATGGGTGACCTGCTGCAGCAGGGCAAGATCCGCTACTGGGGCGTGTCTAACTACCGCGGCTGGCGCATCGCCGAGATCTGCAACATTGCCGAACGCCTGGGTGTGGCCAAGCCGGTGGTAAGCCAACCTTTGTACAACATCGTCAACCGCCAGGCCGAACCCGAACAGCTCACCGCTGCCGCCTGCCATGGCCTGGGCGTGGTGCCGTTCAGCCCGCTGGCCCGTGGCGTGCTCAGCGGCAAGTATGCACCGGGCGTGGCGCCCGAAGCCGGCAGCCGCGCCGCGCGCCAGGACAAGCGCATCATGGAAGTGGAGTGGCGGCAGGAGTCGCTGGCCATTGCCCAGCAGATTCAGGCGCATGTGCAGGCCAAGGGCGTGGGGATGGTCGAGTTCGCGATTGCCTGGGTGCTCAACAGTCAACTGGTCAGCTCGGCGATCGTCGGGCCGCGCACGGAGGCGCAATGGGATACCTATGCTGGGGCGCTGGAGGTAAAGATCACGGCAGATGACGAGGCCTTCATCGATTCGCTGGTAACGCCGGGGCATGCGTCGACGCCTGGGTTCAATGATGTGGTGCATTTTGTCAGTGGGCGATTGGCTCGCAGCTGATTGGTTGACTGGGCTGGCCTCATCGCCGGCAAGCCGGCTCCCACAGGTGTTCACAGGTTCGAAGCAAAGGGTGATCCTGTGGGAGCCGGCTTGCCGGCGATGAGGCCAGCAAGCCCAACCGAGTCCTCAAGGCAGAAAGGGAGCTGAGAAGCTCCCTTTTTAGTGCCTGCCCGCCCTACTGCAGTTCAGCCAGCGCTTGCGCCGCATAGGCATGGGAACGCAGCCGCGCCAAGGGATCATGCATCCGGCAATCGATCATCAACTCGTCCGCGCCCGTCTGCTCGATCAAAGACTTCAGGCCCTCCCTCACCCGCAACGGCCCGCCGGCAATGGTGCAGGCCATGACCTGATCCAGCACTGCCCTTTCATGCCCCGGCAGGCGTTCGACGTAACCTTCCTGCGGTTTGGGCAGCAAACCGAAGCGCCCGACATGCAGGTCGAGCATCCACTTGCGATGGGAACTGGCTTGGTAGTCGGCCTCGGCATCGCTGCCTGCCGCGAACAGGTTCACGCCCACCATCACATAGGGCTTGGCCAATTGCGCCGATGGCTGGAAGTTCGCCCGGTAATGGGCGATGGCCTGCAACAGGTAGCGCGGCGCGAAGTGCGAGGCAAAGGCGTACGGCAGCCCCAGCTTCGCAGCAAGGTCGGCACCGAACAGGCTTGAGCCGAGGATCCATACCGGTACCGGGTGCGCCCCCGGTACACCCCGGACCTGGCGCTTGCCGTTGTCGGCCAGGTAGTCGCGCAACTCGGCGATGTCCTGGGCAAAATCACGCTCCGGGGCGGCGCCGCGCAAGGCACGCACGGTCGGCCCGGAGGTACCGGGCGCGCGCCCAAGGCCCAGGTCGATACGGCCAGGGTGCAGGGTGTCGAGGGTGCCGAACTGCTCGGCGACCACCAGCGGTGCATGGTTGGGCAGCATGATGCCGCCGGCACCGACACGGATTTGTTTAGTGGCGTTGGCGATCTCGTTGATCACAAGCGAGGTGGCGGCCGAACCGATGCCGGGCATGTCGTGGTGCTCGGCGATCCAGTAGCGGCGGTAGTCATGCTGCTCGACATGGCGCGCCAGTTGGCGGGATTCTTCGATCGCGTCGGCGAAGGTCTTGCCCTCGCCGATCATGACCAGATCCAGTACGGACAGGGCTGTCATGGGGTCTCCAGATGGATTATCAGTGGCGCCAGTTTCCGCGCTGGTTCGCCTGGGATAAACCCGGCTTCAGGCCCCACATACGGGCCGTGCAGTCCCCAATCAGTCTTCCCAGGGCACGCCTTGTTCCCAGGTCGCCACCAGCAGATCGATAAATCCGCGCACCCGCGGCGACAGGTGCCGCTTGCTGGGGTACACCACCCGGATCGGGTACGCAGGGGGCCGGTAGCTGTGCAGCACCTCCACCAGCGTGCCGGCCCGCAGGTCGCCGCCGGTGATGTAGGTAGGCAGATGAATCAGGCCGAAACCGGCTCTGGCACCGTCGAGCATCGCCTCGGAGCTGTCGATGTTCAGCCGCCCAGGCTCTTCGCACAGGTGCAGCCCTTCGGCGGTGTGGAAACGCCACGGCATCGACTTTTCGCCCGACAGGAAGGTGATCTTGTCATGCGCGTAGAGGTCCGCCGGCACCTGTGGCACACCGTGCTGGTGCAGGTAGTCGGGTGAGGCGCAGGTGACGAACTGCTGCCAGGCCACCGTGCGGGTCAGTAACTGCGAGTCTTCCTTGGGCGCGCCGATGCGCACCGCGACGTCAACGCCCTCTTCCACCAGGTCGACGAACCGGTCGGTGAAGCGAATGTCGGCACGTAGCGCCGGCCACTGCTTGAGGTAGTCATCGAGAATCGGCAGCACATGGCGTTGGCCGAACGACAGCGGCGCGGTCAGGCGCAAGGTTCCGGTGGGTTTGCCACGGCGCTGGGCCATGGTGCTTTCCACCTCGTCGAGGTCATCGAGAATCTGCCGCCAGCGCTCGTAGGCCACCAGGCCCTCGTCAGTCAGGCTGAGCTTGCGCGTGGTGCGATTGAGCAAGCGCACGGCCATGCGCGCTTCCAGGCGGGCGATGCTCTTGCCTACGGCCGAGCGGGTCAGCCCCAGGCTTGCCGCTGCGGCGGTGAAGCTGCCGGCCTTCACGGCGCTGACGAAGGCGGCGATGTCGCCGAAGCGGTTGGGTTCCATGACGGGCTCCTGCAGGTAATCAAGACCCGCTTAGATGGGTGCGAATCGGCGGCATTGCAAGGATTCACATCAGTACTTTGATCACCAGCAGATGCACAGGGTAGAACAGGTAGCCCCAGCGCCGCACGGCAGGCACATGCCAATGGTCGAGCCTCAGCAGCAGGCAACCGAAGGGGATGGCCAGTAGCGCAGCGGCCATCGTCAGCAAGGTGATCGGCGCCAGAAGGTGCCCGCGCAGCCAGCTGTTGGTCAGGTTCGCCGCCACCGCCAACAGGCAGGGCAACAACCAGGTCAAGCCACCCAGACGACGTGCCAGCAACCAGCCCGCCGGCAGAAGCACACCTGGCAGGCCATACATCAACTGCTGACTGCACAGCAGGCCCAGCAAAGCGGCAGCAAGCCCGCTCAGGCGAGCCCACAGCGCGGTATGCTGCACGCCCCAGGCGAACAGCAGGCCCAGCGCCAATGTCGGTATCACGCTGAACGTCTGTGTGCCTGCGTCCAGCCAGCGATAGGGCCCTTCGGACAGCATGGCGAAGACGAACATCCAGCCGAAATAACGTGCAGGGATGCCTTCGGTGCGCGCCACGTTGACGGCAATGGCCAGGCAGAACAGCGGGAAAGCCAGCCGTCCGACAATGAACAGGCCATCAGCGGCCGGCCACAGGAACCGCAGATGGTCGGCGACCATGGCCAGGATCGCCACCCACTTGACCAAGTCCAGACCCGCCGAGCGCATACGTCAGCGCCCGGGCTCGGCGGTCTGGCCCATGTAGCGGGTCGTCCAGGCCGCCAAGGGCAGCGGCGGTTGCTGATCGAGGATGCGCCGCCAGATCAAGGCCAGGTCGTGGCGGTCGAACATCGGGCCGACCCCCGCCCCCACCCAGCGGCTCGGCGTATCGGCAACCCAGTGTCCCTGGCTGTCGCGATGGGCCATGTTGAAACGGAAGGTGTAGTTGCCGGGGATGCCCATGCGCAAGTCGGTGACCACCAGCGTATTGCCAATCTGGTCGTAGCGCAGCCAGTCATCGGTGAACCAGCGCAGGCGCTGCAGCAAGGGTGCGCCCTTGATCTCGTCGGCGGCCGCCAGGTTCAACGGCAGACGCTGCATTTCCGGCGGCTCCCGGTCGAACCCGCTACTGACACCTTCGTAGTAATAGCCATCCGGAGTCTTGGCCAGCACCCGCCACACCAGGCTGTTGAAGGCTATCGGCACGGCACGCACCTCGCTTGCGACGACACCTTGTTGATCGAGGGCAGCCTGGAAGCGCTGTTCGGCGGCCATGCGCCCGACCAGACCAAAGCCTAGATAGGCGGTGCTGAATAGCAGCGCCAGGCTCATGAAACGCAGCGCCTTGCCGTTCACGCCCTTGATCGCGGTGTAGAGCACGGCCACCAGCAGCGGCACGGTGTAGAGCGGGTCGATGATGAACACCGCCGCCCAACTGAGCGGAGTGGACTGCAACGGCCAGAACAACTGGGTGCCGTAGACCGTGAAGGCATCCAGGATCGGGTGGGTCACCAGCACCAGCCAGAAGGCCAGGAACAGCCGTGGCAGCGTGTAGCCCTTGGCGGGCCAGCGCGTTCGGCCGAGCCAGTCGACCAGCACGGCCAGCAGCAAGGCAAGGCCCGTCAGGACGAAGATCGAGTGAGAGAACCCCCGGTGATAGGTCATCTGCGATACCGGGTCGGCGTAGCGGATGACCACATCGAGGTCCGGCACGGTGCCCAGGGCGGCGCCGTAGATCAGCGAGCGACGGCCCTGCAGGCGGCCGAGCACCGTGCCTTGGAGGGCGGCGCCTAGAACGGCTTGGGTGATGGAGTCCAAGGGATGGCTTCCTGAGGGGGCGATGTAGGAAACCTAACCCCGGGAGGTCGGATGGTGCAAATGCAGGTGTGTGACAACAGATAGCAAGTTCACCTGATGGCCCTATCGCCGGCAAGCCGGCTCCCACAGAAGTCGGTGGTGACCCAGTGGGAGCCGGCTTGCCGGCGATAGGGCCGGTAAGACCTCAGAACAACTGCCAGGTGTACACCAGCGTCAACCGGTTCTCATCGATATCCGTGCGGTAATTGGACCGCGCCATGGCATTACGCATACGAATCCCCAGCCCTTTGAGCACCCCGCTCTGCACCGCATAGCCGATATCCAGGTCGCGCTCTCGATCCTTGCCTTCATAACCCAACCCGGTATCGACGTTATTGCCGGTGATGTAGCGCACCGTCGCCGTCAGCCCCGGAATACCCATGGCTGCGAAGTTGTAGTCGTAGCGCACGTGATACGATCGCTCGTCGGTGTAGGCGAACTCATAGGTCGGCACCTCGTTGCCCAACGGCGAAATGTTGGCAAATACCCGCGGAAACGGGCTGTCGCCATAGATGCCCTGGTAGCCCACGTGGAAGCTGTGGCCACCGCGCTTGGCGGTCAGCAGGGAAAAGAACGCCTGGTTGTCGATGTTGCCCAGCAACGCATCACCGTCCTCCCGCGCCGTGAAGTAGCCGAGGTTGGCACTGAGTATCCAGTCCCCCACGGGCTTGCTGTGCTTGAAACCGAGAAAGCCCTGCTCGTAAATGTCCTCCAGCTGCCCGTACCACAGGCTGACACTGCTCTGGTTGGCATTGAACGCGTAGTCGCCCCCCAGGTAGTTGAAGCCATCGCTCTCGGCCTGGCGCTGTGGCACGTGGCCGAGCATGGCGTTCATCTTGCCATCACCGCCCTCATTGCGCAGGTGCGTCGTCCTGAGATGCCCGGCCTGCACCGTCATTCCCTCCAGCTCCGACGAGCTCAGGTTGACACCCTGATAGGTCGGTGGCAGCAGGCGGATATCGCTGAAGGTCAGCACAGGCAGGTTGGGCTGCAACTCGCCAATGCGCAGTTCGCTCTTCGACAGCCTGGCCTTGAAGGTCGGTGCCAGGCGGCTGTACTCGTCTGCGGCGCGGCCATCGCCGTGCACCGGCAGCAGGCCGGTGTTGACGCGGTCCGGGCTGCTGTCGAGCTTGATGCCAAGCAGGCCCAGCGCGTCCACGCCAACGCCGACGGGGCCTGGCGTGTAGCCGGACTTGAAGTCGAGGATGAAGCCCTGGGCCCACTCTTGGGCCTTGGACTGCTGATTGGCGCCGACAATGTCGGAGTAATCACGGCTGAAGTAGTAGTTGCGGGCGCTGAGGCTGGCCTTGGCATCCTCGAAAAAGCCGCTTTCGGCGGCCAAAAGCGGTTGGCTGAGCAGGGTCAGCCCGATGGCGACGCAGGGGGTTTGATTCATTCCGAAGCTCTCTTGATCTTGTTTTTATGGATAAAGCGTTGGGAATACGGCGGTCTCAGGGGGTACGGCGCAGGGCCTCCACGGTTTGTGGCCGGCGCACGCTGAGCAGCGCATGGGCCAGCAGGCCAAACAACAGCCCCCAGAACGCGGCCGACAGGCCCAGGAATGACACGCCCGAGGCGGTGACCAGGAAGGTGAACAACCCAGCATCGCGTTCGCTGGGCTCAGCCAGGCTACGCACCAGCGCCTCGCTGATGGCACCGTACAAGGCAAGGCCGGCCAGTGCGGCGATCAGCGCGGCAGGAAAAGCTGCGAACAGCGACATTAGCGTTGCCCCGGCGATGCCCAACAGCAGGTACAGCAGGCTGCCCGCGACGGCCGCGACATAGCGCCGGCGCGGGTTTTCATGGGCCTCAAAGCCGGTGCACAGGCTGGCTGTGACCGCGGCGAGATTCAGGCCATGGCAACCGAACGGGGCCAGCAACGCGCCGCCAACAGCACTTGCGCTGATCAACGGGCTGGCCGGCATGGCGTAGCCGGCACTGCGCAACACCGCCATGCCCGGCATGAACTGCCCGGTCAATGCCACCAGGACCATCGGCAACGCCAGGCTGAAGACCGCCGCCAGGCTGAACTGCGGGGTGATCCACTGGGGCGAGGCCAGCTCAAGGACCAGCGCCTCGCTTCGGAACGCGCCGCTGGCAAAGGTCACGACGGCGCCGACACCCAGCACGGCGGCCACCGCGTAGCGCGGCTGCAACCTGCGCATCAGTACGTAGGTGACGAACATGGCCAGCACCAGCTCCGGCTGCAGCGGCAGCGCACGGAACACTTCGCTGCCGAAACTGAACAGGATGCCGGCCTGCATGCCGGCGGCGATCGAACCGGGCAGGCGCGCGATGATCCGGTCGAAGGCCCCGCTGATGCCGATCAGCAGCAGGACCAGGTTGGCGATCAGGTACGCGCCCACCGCCTGCGCAAGGCCAAGCTGGGGCAAGGCGCTGACCAGCAGTGCGGAGCCTGGGATCGACCAGGCGATCACTACCGGTACGCGGTAGTGCAGGCTGAGCACGGCGCCCAGCACGGCGCTGCCCATGGACACGGCCCAGACCCAGGAAGACAACAGGCCGTGGGACAGGCCGGCGGCTTCGGCGGCGTGGAAGATGATGACCAGCGGGCCGGCATAGGAAATCATCGTCGCGATGCAGCCGGCGACGACGGCGGACAGGGAGCAGTCCTTGATCAGGGTTTTCATGGGACCTCGCGCGACAGTGGAGGATGGCAAGGGCTTTGCCCTTGATCGCCGGCAAGCCGGCTCCCACAGGTTCACCACCTTCCTCTGTGGGAGCCGGCTTGCCGGCGATAGGGCCCTCAGCCTTCCTGCAACGCCCGAGGACGCCCACTGCGCTGCTCATCGGCGCTTTCCTGGGCCTTCTGCAGCTGGAAGTCGAACTTCAACTCGGCATACCGTCCTTCGGCGCCCTCACGAAACACCACCTCCCCCACCAACCCATCCCGCGTGGCATAGGCAAAGTCATCCCACAGGTACTTGTCCCCCGACAGATTGATCTGGGTGGTCAGGTGCCGGTGCCCGGGCGCCGAGATGAAGAAATGCACATGCGCCGGGCGCTGGCCGTGGCGACCGAGCAGGTCGAGACATTCCTGGGTCGGCCCCTGCGGGTCGCAGCCATAGCCCGACGGCACGATGGAGCGCGCCCGGTAGCGACCCTCGGCATCGGTGACGATGCGCCGGCGCAGGTTGTACTCGGACTGGCTCTGGTCGAAGAACGAATAGGTGCCACGGGTGTTGGCATGCCACAGGTCGACGGTGGCACCGGCCAGCGGCTGGCCGGCGGGGTCGAGTACCTGGCCTTCGAGGAACATGACCGTGGCCACGCCCTCCTCGCTGCCATCGTCCATGCGTACTTCGCCCTCGGCCAGGGGCGCGCCGGCCACATACAGCGGGCCTTCGATGGTGCGCGGGGTGCCGCCGCCGAGGCCGGCTTCGGCATCCTTGGCATCCTGCAGCAGGTCGAGGAAGTGCTCGATGCCCAGGCCCGCCACCAGCAGCCCGGCCTCCCCGCGCCCGCCCAGGCGGTTGAGGTAGTCCACCGCATGCCAGAACTCGTCCTCGCTGACCTCCAGGTCTTCGATCAGACGCGCGGTATCCTGCAGCACGCGCTGGATGATGCGCTTGAGGCGCGGGTTGCCCTCGTCATTGCCAAAACCTGCGGCTTCTTCGAAAAATTTCTGTACATCGGCAGTGTGGGAAATCTTCACGGTCATGGTTGCGTACCTCTTGTTCTTGTGCGGATGAAAGTCAGCGGTCGTCGGCGTGGATCGACGAGGGGTGGCGGCACAGGCCGTCGACCTCGATGTCCATGTACGGGAACAGCGGCAGCTGCATCAGCGTGT
>NZ_JBIVIC010000026.1:0-4891 GCF_044749545.1 Pseudomonas sp. NPDC089396
GGCTCGGTATTGCCCAGCGTTTGGACCAGGAACGTCGCATCGGCCTTCTCGGGGCGGGCCAGCATGAGGTAGGCCTTGAGCTGGTTGTAGGCTTCCCGGGTCCGCTTGCTGCGCTCAGGACTGTTCGGGGGCAGTTTGACCAGGGTATTGAGTTGGGCTTGTAGGGAAGACGCCGTTGGGTCGCGCAGGAGCCGCTGGTTGGCTTGCACGTAGTGCGGCCACAGCGCATCGCGCAGAGCCCCGCTGCGGTCCAGGCCGAAGCGCTGGTACCAGGGGGCGCCGTGTTCGGTGCGGTAGTCAAGGCGCGATAGCTCGCGGACCAGTTCAGTCAAGGCGACCCGTGAATCGTGGCCTTCAGCCGGTTGCTGCAGCGTCGCCAATGCCGCCTCTACCCGGCCAACTTCGGCGCGGTTGCTGGCGTAGGACAGCAACAGCCCCAACCCCCATGCCGAAAGCAGGAGCAGGACAAAGGCCTGAGTGACTTGGGGTAGGCTCCACGCCAAACGCTTTGAAAATTGAGTCTTGGCATTGCACACGCCGAGCCATGCCGGGTCAGCAATCCAGTGATGATCCAGCCCCGTACTGACCGGTCGTGACACCGGCAAGCTGAACCACAGTCCACGCAAAACCACAGCAGACCCACCCGACAGGGAGGTCAGTACGGCGCGCCAGCGCTTCTCGCCCACGGCCCCAAGGTCACGCGACAAGCGCAGCAGAAAATCATGGCTGAGATTATTTTGAAGCTGTGCCAAACCTTGATCCCGCAACGCTGGCTGCAGCTGCTGCAAACTCGCCTGCAAATCCTTGCCTTGAGCGTGCGGTGCCAGCTGGCATCCAATCGGTTCAACCTTCCGAGCGAGCTGCGGCCACTCACTTGTGCAGAGCTGCCACAGGTGCAGCGGCAACTGCCAGCGCAGATGCCTGGCGAAAGCTCGCAAATGATGTGCGCCAAGGCTCATCGTTGCAGCATCATGGGTCTGTTCCGGGCTCATCACCCAAACGACACTGTCAGGCGCACGCCAACGAAATAACGTTTGAAGGTCGGATACGATCAACCGTTGTGCGGGTTGCGTTGCACTGCCGACCCAAAGCAACACGGTCTGCTGATCTGCGAGCCAGCGTTTCTGTTCGAGCCCAGGGGCAATGGCATCAATCTGCTCAGCGTCGCCAAAGACCAACAGCACACGCACCTTGCGGCGCCAGAGCCGACCGTGTTGCTCGTGCATGGCTTGGATCATTGCGCCAACGTGGTCACCCTTCGTGAGGATGTCCGTTGAAACTTCAAGTGCATCAACAAGGCCATCAGCTTCACGACGGTGGTAGGCCCGATGACCACGCCAACGAACCATCAGCCAGAAACCGCACATGCACACCATTGCCAGGGCTAGTGAAACAACAAAGCTCAGCTGCATTTTGGTTTGCGGTTGGTCGATAGCCACAACGCCCCGTGTCGTTTGGTAGTGCCAAAGCCACCAGCCAAGCGAAACCGCCATCAACAGCAATATGCCCAGCAGCACAAGCCAGCCTATCGTTCGTCGAGATTGCATGTGTGAGCCTCTATATTTCACGCGCTGAAGCAGGTGTCACTACCGTGCTCCAGAATTCCGTACCGTCGGAGCTGCCACTGAAAATGATCTGTGTGCCAATCCCCTGCTCGATACCCTGAACGGCAACGGCAACAGCCAACCAAGGTGAGACCTTGCCCGGATGCCCCAGCAGGGAATCCACGTGGCGAACGTTGTGGTCGTGCTCCATTGGCAGGTCAGCCATCACCGCATTGATGGTTTGTTCTTGTTGAGTGTTGCTACCCACGCGCCAGAGGCGTTCGATAGTCGTCGCTTGCGCAGACGCCCATTGCAAGGATTGATCGACAGCACAAATCCAGGCTTCGCGGGAAGCTTCCAGTGCCTGCTGGGGGCGATGTAGATAGGCCTTTGGCGCGGAGGCTGAAGGCATTTGAGGATTGCCAAGCAGCAGCGCTGCAATGGCTTCGGCAGTGTCGATTGGTTGTTCGGGAGCTACCTGAAAAGCCACCACCAGCAGCAATGACCGATCTTCAGAACGCTGGTCTAGCCATTGATCCACCCCGTCGAGGCCGCGACCTTGCACTTCAGAAGTAGGCTGCCGGATACCCGAGTCGCTCCACGCTTGATGCCACAGTCGAGACAGAACGGCTTCTGGGAGGCCACTGTCGCTTTCCAACATCACGGCCAACGGGGTGTCATCCGGCAACAGCGCCAAGGTCTCGCTCAGCTCTGTCAGAACCAGGCTCAACGCGTCCAGCAGGTTTTCCTCTGGCACCTTCTTCTGGTCGTCCCAAAGGCGACTATGGCGAGTTGCTTCGCCTCGCCAGGAAGGCTGGGTCTTGATGACCTTGGTTCCTTCGAGCAGCGCAGTAACTTGAGCTTCAGGCGTTTGCCCCGGTGCCCGCAACGCGGTGTAAAGGCTGACCTTCAAAACCTGCATGAAGCGTCTGCCCTGAGCCATTTTCTCCGTCCACTCCTGTTCACGAGCCTGGTCCCAGCCATCCGCTGCGCGGTGCTGGCCGAGGTAGAGCAGCACGCGCCCCATCATCAACAAGCACCAGCCCAGTAACGCACCTCCCAGCGCCATTCCCCAAGACATCAGCGGCCGCTCGTGCAGGGGTTGCTCGGCAAACAGCACCTCTGCGCCCCCTGCCAGCAGCAGGAACAGCATCAGGAGGGCCGCCCAAACCCATGGCCGAGGCGCGGACGGTCGCTTAGCCAAGGGCAGGACTTGATCCATTCTGACGGGCATGCTCAGCTCGCCCCTGCTACAGGCAGCGAACTAATCAGCGCACATCCACAGGCACACAAATGCCCATTGAATGCCACTGGCAAGCCAGCGTCGCAGAACTTCGCATGCCCTTCGGCTATCACCGTGCGACCGTGCCCAGGTAACGGGCACTGCACGGGATCGCCTTGGCGAGCGACAGCGATACCGCCGAACTGCATCGTGCTGGAGCCAGAGAGCACTGTGCCGCCCCCGGTTGTTTTATCGCCGACACGGATGATTCCGCGCATAGTTCATCCTCTTCAATGACAAAGCCAAAACTCAATAGAAGCTAAACAATTCAAAACGCATCAACTTGAAGTCAGCGCTTCCAACTTCAGGACAGCGGCAAAAACAACATTCACCAGAAATACTGTACCTTTATCCCAGCAACCCCCACTCGACACGCTCTTGGCGCTGCAACCTCTTGTCCCGCAGGGGCCATGGTCGATATTCCGTCCAGACCATCAGGTAGGTAGGCATGACCTCACCTTCTTTGAAATGCTGAATATGATCTTCCCAGCTATTGATCATTACTTTCCAATAGCCACTTTCAGGACAAGTCTGGCCACTGGCGCAAACCATAATTGGGAAGTTGACTTTGCTAAAGGCGGGTGAGCCTGGCATGGGTTTGCCGGTGGCTGGGTCGAGAGCCTTTTCCTTGGCCAACTTATGGATCAGGGCTTCACTGGGCTTCTCTGGCGGAATGTTTGCCAGGCGGGCTTCCAGCCATTGCAGCTTGCCGTCCCATGGCGGCAGTTTGGCTGGGGGAAGCGGGACAATCTCATTAATCTCTGGAACTTCTGGACCTGCGTATGAATATCGAGCTAGAACGCGCCATATTTCATTGTAACGTTCGGCCCGATCCAGATCTTCCTTTTGGCCATAATAATCCAACGTATCGGAAGGTTCAGGCCCACGAAAAGCATCATCTAGATGCCCTGCAGCATGCTCGTAACCACCAGCGACTCCCATTTGGAGCACTTCAAGTGCCTCACGGAACTCACCTTTGCGTTGCAGGTTTACAGCTAAAGCAACTGCAGCCTTACCATGCCGTTGCTCTGCAGCGCAGCGCCGCATTTGACGAGCGACTTTCGGAGCGATATCAATTGGAGCAAGCTTTTCCGCTACAGCATACTGGGCCTGCGCATTACCTTCGTCAGCTGCCTTGCGCAAGTAGCGCAACGCCATCTCTGAGTCTTGCTGCAGCCCTGCTGAGCCCTGCTCGAGAAAATACGACACAAATAAATAACCCGTTGCGATATTCTGACTTATCAAACTATCACTTAGACGCAAGTGCTCCCATCCCCTCAACTTGAATTGACCACGCATGGCGCCATTTTGCAAATTTATATTAGCCTTGTAGTGTTCATGCTCAGCACTGATACGATACAAGCGCTCGATTTCAACATTGACAGTAGGATCGCGCTTGAGTTGATTGTTTCTCTGCAACCAGCGCGCATACCGGAAAAGCACATCCGCATCAAGAGGCGGTTCGGAAATTTTCTCATGGGAACAATTGAATGCCAATCTGGGAGTAACGCTATTCAGACTCATATATCTTTCCTTCAAGCTTGTAGAAGCTGCGCCCGAACCACAACCACAAAACAACAAGCACAGCAAAATTAACAAGCATCGCATCAGTCAAGATCCTTAAGCAGCGCGCTCTCATAATAAAATTCAACTAGCGAACATTTCGGCTTCCCTTTTTCTGTTTCAAGGCCCTTATTGCTATCAATTATTTTCTGCCAAGCGATAAACGCTTCTTTTGGATCATCTTGCATCCCCTCCCCATCCGTATGCAGCTTCCACAACCGCCTCCTCAACTTCTGCGTCTCACTCGCCCACTCGTGGGCAATGTTCAGTTCGCTGTCCACCTGCATACTTCGTGTATTGATATTCGCCGAACCATGCGTGGAGAACACATCATTCACAATCATCAACTTCGAGTGGATATACACCGGCGTCCACGGCTGCCCCGCAGGGGAATCCGGCGCCACTAAGGATTCTCCGATCAAGTTGCTCATCAGCCGGAAATGGGCGGCTTAGGGATGCCGAAAAGCCCGATTTTCAGCCGCTGATTATCGGATAACCAAGG
>NZ_JBIVIC010000027.1:0-3046 GCF_044749545.1 Pseudomonas sp. NPDC089396
TGAGCGGTGTTGATGGTAATACCGCGCGCTTTTTCTTCCGGAGCCGAGTCGATCTTGTCGAACTCAACGATTGCCGAACCGAAAACTTCGGAGCAGACGCGAGTCAGAGCTGCGGTCAGAGTGGTTTTACCGTGGTCAACGTGGCCGATAGTGCCGACGTTAACGTGAGGTAGGGAACGATCAAACTTTTCCTTAGCCATCGATACAATCCTCCGCAGAAGAAATAGTCTTGCGCTGATAAAACAAAGGCAGATATTTTCATATCTGCCTTGTTTATATGGAGCTCTTGAGCGGACTTGAACCGCTGACCTCACCCTTACCAAGGGTGTGCTCTACCAACTGAGCTACAAGAGCGAAACACATTGTGCAAAATCCAGCAAACTTGGAGCGGGTAGCGGGAATCGAACCCGCATCATCAGCTTGGAAGGCTGAGGTTCTACCACTAAACTATACCCGCGGAGCTTGCGGCTCTCGCTAAAACTGGTGGAGGGAGAAGGATTCGAACCTTCGAAGCTCTCGCAACGGATTTACAGTCCGTCCCCTTTGACCGCTCGGGAATCCCTCCAGATGTGGCCGGCATTCTATTTGTCTGCCGTCCTAGTGTCAAGCTTTTTTTCAAATTTTTTCAATCAAATCTGAAACTTAGCTGCTTTGACACTGCTTCCAGTTCTGCCACCTAAGTGGTGTTCCCTGTGAAGCGGGCGCCATTCTATCAAGCTATTCGCCAGTTGCAATACCCTGGCAGAAAATAATTTTATGTTTTAAGTCTTTGAAATCATTGGAAAGAGAGGCGAGGACGGTTTGGTCCAGTAAACGCTCGCTTTCCGGGGCGATTTTCAGCCATGCACCGTCGGCACCCGGCAGCTGGCCTACGACCGGGGAAGCGCTGATATCCAGGCTCAACAAACGCTGACGCAGGGCATCAAGCTGCTCACGCCCTGCGAAGCCGCCCACCACCAGACATTCATCACGGCGACGGGCCGGCTCGGCCCCACCTGTTTCGCGCAGCAGGCGGATTTCCTGCTGGCTTCCTTTATAGAGTGACAGCGGGGCGACATCCTTGGCTTTCAGCGGGGCTTCCTGTTGGTGCCAGACGTAATAGAAGACATTGAGCACCAGCAACAGCAGAAACAACCAACGCATAAGCACCTCAGTCCAGTGGGCAGGCCATTGCCAGGCCAACGAATACCAGGTCGGGAACCACGCGCGCCTGTGGTATGGCATCACGCACCAAGGGCGCATCGCCCCCGGTAAGGAACACGGCGAAATCTTCTCCCCACAGCGCACGCGCCTGCTCAAGTTGAGCACAAGCAAAACCTTGCAACATGAGCACACAGCCTCGCTCCACGGCTTCGACGGTGGAGCGCCCGGGAGCGAGACTGACCAATGCCCGCTCGGCCGAAGCATCGTCATAGCGGATACGCCGGGTATGTGTGCGCAACTGGCTACGCATCAGCGGCATGCCGGGGCAAATGTAACCGCCCAGGTGCTCGCCATCGGCAGCAATGAAGTCGGCCTTGGCGGCCGTACCCAAATCGATCACCAGGCAAGCGCCCTTGGACAGGTGGAACGCCCCCAAGGCAGCCAACCAGCGATCCATCCCCAGGCGCTGGTAATCTTCGTAGCCATTACGCACCCCAGCCATTGCCTGCGCTGGCTGCGCAACCTGGGCGGCAACACCGAAGGCCTGGGCAATCAATGCGCAGAGCGCTGTCGTCTCTTCTTCGCTGCGCACGCTGACGATGCGGCAAGCGGTCAACCGCACCGACGTCAAGGCACTCACCTGAGCGAGCAATGCCTGGTCCGAATCGACAATGCCGCCGCCCACGATAGTGGCGTCGGCAGTGTGAATCACCCGCCACTTGATGAAGCTGTTACCGCAATCGAGCTCAAGAATCATCACGCAACCTCAAACTGAGCTCTCCACCGCTGAAGCTCTTTTCAACACCTTCGACTTCAAGACGCAAGCCGCCCTGCCCGTCGACGCCCAGCACCACACCATCGATGCGCGTGCTGCCGGCGATAAGCGATACGTTACACCCCTGCCAGAGATGCGCCTGCTCCCATTCTTCCTGGAAAGCGGCAAAACCATAACGGCGATGGCGTGTCAGTTCGTGCTGCAGTTGCTGGCTGAGCATCGCGACAAGGCGATTGCGATCAATTGCCGCACCGGTTTCACGCCGCATCGAGGTCCACGCCTGGTCGACATGCTCGTTGGCCTGCATGTTTACATTGATGCCGACCCCTAGCACGACATGGCAGACGTCAGCCGGGTCCCCGACCAGCTCAAGGAGGATGCCAGTTACCTTGCGCCCACGTACAAGCACATCGTTTGGCCACTTAAGCCCTACATCCTTTACGCCGAAAGCCTGCAGCGTGCGCATAACCGCCAAGCCCACCACCAGGCTCAAGCCCTCGAGCTGGCGCATGCCACCGTCGATTCGCAATACCAGGCTGTAGTAAAGGTTTTCGCCGAATGGGCTCACCCACTGCCGACCGCGGCGCCCGCGCCCGGCGCTTTGGCGCTCGGCCAGCACCAGGAAAGGCGCCACCTGGCCAAGGCCAGCAAGCCTCAGGCCTTCCGCATTGGTCGAATCAATGCTTTCGTGGATAAAAACGGGCCACTGCTCGCCCTCGGCGAACTCGGCGATAGCCTGTGCATCGAGCAAAGCCAGGGGAGCCGCGAGCTGGTAACCGCGCCCGCGAACCTTGTGAATGGTGAGGTTCAGCTCACTCTCCAGGTGCTGCAGCTGCTTCCAGACAGCGCTGCGACTTACACCGAGGGCTGCCCCCAAAGCTTCACCGGAATGGAACCGGCCATCCTTGAGGAGATTCAACAACTTCAGCATGCCAGTCTCGACTTGGAATAAGGCTGGCATGATAGCTATGGGTAGTGGGCTTGCATAGGAAAAGGGCATCCCGGAAAGGCTCCGGATGGCCTGATTCCATACGCAGAAAAGACAAAACCCCTACCTGCTCGCGCAGATAGGGGTTTTGCGAAATGAATCTTGACGATGACCTACTCTCACATGGGGAAACCCCACAC
>NZ_JBIVIC010000028.1:0-2604 GCF_044749545.1 Pseudomonas sp. NPDC089396
GGCCATAGTGGGTGATAGCCCCGTACACGAAAATCTCTTATCAATGAAATCGAGTAGGACGGAGCACGAGAAACTTTGTCTGAATATGGGGGGACCATCCTCCAAGGCTAAATACTACTGACTGACCGATAGTGAACCAGTACCGTGAGGGAAAGGCGAAAAGAACCCCGGAGAGGGGAGTGAAATAGATCCTGAAACCGTATGCGTACAAGCAGTGGGAGCCTACTTTGTTAGGTGACTGCGTACCTTTTGTATAATGGGTCAGCGACTTATATTCAGTGGCGAGCTTAACCGAATAGGGGAGGCGTAGCGAAAGCGAGTCTTAATAGGGCGTTTAGTCGCTGGGTATAGACCCGAAACCGGGCGATCTATCCATGGGCAGGTTGAAGGTTAGGTAACACTGACTGGAGGACCGAACCGACTACCGTTGAAAAGTTAGCGGATGACCTGTGGATCGGAGTGAAAGGCTAATCAAGCTCGGAGATAGCTGGTTCTCCTCGAAAGCTATTTAGGTAGCGCCTCATGTATCACTGTAGGGGGTAGAGCACTGTTTCGGCTAGGGGGTCATCCCGACTTACCAAACCGATGCAAACTCCGAATACCTACAAGTGCCGAGCATGGGAGACACACGGCGGGTGCTAACGTCCGTCGTGAAAAGGGAAACAACCCAGACCGTCAGCTAAGGTCCCAAAGTCATGGTTAAGTGGGAAACGATGTGGGAAGGCTTAGACAGCTAGGAGGTTGGCTTAGAAGCAGCCACCCTTTAAAGAAAGCGTAATAGCTCACTAGTCGAGTCGGCCTGCGCGGAAGATGTAACGGGGCTCAAACCATGCACCGAAGCTACGGGTATCACCTTTGGTGATGCGGTAGAGGAGCGTTCTGTAAGCCTGTGAAGGTGAGTTGAGAAGCTTGCTGGAGGTATCAGAAGTGCGAATGCTGACATGAGTAACGACAATGCGAGTGAAAAACTCGCACGCCGAAAGACCAAGGTTTCCTGCGCAACGTTAATCGACGCAGGGTTAGTCGGTCCCTAAGGCGAGGCTGAAAAGCGTAGTCGATGGAAAACAGGTTAATATTCCTGTACTTCCAGTTATTGCGATGGAGGGACGGAGAAGGCTAGGCCAGCTTGGCGTTGGTTGTCCAAGTTTAAGGTGGTAGGCTGAGATCTTAGGCAAATCCGGGATCTCAAGGCCGAGAGCTGATGACGAGTTGCCATTAGGCGACGAAGTGGTTGATGCCATGCTTCCAAGAAAAGCTCCTAAGCTTCAGATAACTGGGAACCGTACCCCAAACCGACACAGGTGGTTAGGTAGAGAATACCAAGGCGCTTGAGAGAACTCGGGTGAAGGAACTAGGCAAAATGGCACCGTAACTTCGGGAGAAGGTGCGCCGGTGAGGGTGAAGCACTTGCTGCGTAAGCCCACGCCGGTCGAAGATACCAGGCCGCTGCGACTGTTTATTAAAAACACAGCACTCTGCAAACACGAAAGTGGACGTATAGGGTGTGACGCCTGCCCGGTGCCGGAAGGTTAATTGATGGGGTTAGCGCAAGCGAAGCTCTTGATCGAAGCCCCGGTAAACGGCGGCCGTAACTATAACGGTCCTAAGGTAGCGAAATTCCTTGTCGGGTAAGTTCCGACCTGCACGAATGGCGTAACGATGGCGGCGCTGTCTCCACCCGAGACTCAGTGAAATTGAAATCGCTGTGAAGATGCAGTGTATCCGCGGCTAGACGGAAAGACCCCGTGAACCTTTACTATAGCTTTGCACTGGACTTTGAATTTGCTTGTGTAGGATAGGTGGGAGGCTTTGAAGTGGGGACGCCAGTTCTCATGGAGCCATCCTTGAAATACCACCCTGGCAACTTTGAGGTTCTAACTCAGGTCCGTTATCCGGATCGAGGACAGTGTATGGTGGGTAGTTTGACTGGGGCGGTCTCCTCCCAAAGAGTAACGGAGGAGTACGAAGGTGCGCTCAGACCGGTCGGAAATCGGTCGTAGAGTATAAAGGCAAAAGCGCGCTTGACTGCGAGACAAACACGTCGAGCAGGTACGAAAGTAGGTCTTAGTGATCCGGTGGTTCTGTATGGAAGGGCCATCGCTCAACGGATAAAAGGTACTCCGGGGATAACAGGCTGATACCGCCCAAGAGTTCATATCGACGGCGGTGTTTGGCACCTCGATGTCGGCTCATCACATCCTGGGGCTGAAGCCGGTCCCAAGGGTATGGCTGTTCGCCATTTAAAGTGGTACGCGAGCTGGGTTTAGAACGTCGTGAGACAGTTCGGTCCCTATCTGCCGTGGACGTTTGAGATTTGAGAGGGGCTGCTCCTAGTACGAGAGGACCGGAGTGGACGAACCTCTGGTGTTCCGGTTGTCACGCCAGTGGCATTGCCGGGTAGCTATGTTCGGAAGAGATAACCGCTGAAAGCATCTAAGCGGGAAACTTGCCTCAAGATGAGATCTCACTGGGATCTTGAATCCCCTAAAGGGCCGTCGAAGACTACGACGTTGATAGGTTGGGTGTGTAAGCGCTGTGAGGCGTTGAGCTAACCAATACTAATTGCCCGTGAGGCTTGACCATATAACACCCAAGCAATTTGCT
>NZ_JBIVIC010000029.1:0-2043 GCF_044749545.1 Pseudomonas sp. NPDC089396
CTGACTCATGGGATGGCGGGCTTGTAGAGGGCAGTTGGACGGAGGGCTATTTCAGCACAGCTCAGATGGCCTGTGCTGACTTGATCGGAGAATCCCTAACGAGCACAAGTGCACCTTCAACCCCGGTATTTCCTCCGGCGTGATCATGCTTTCTTCGATTTCCTCAATCAGCCCATCAAGTTCGGCCTGCCACTTCTCCTGGGCACGCCGGCCCATGTAGTCATTCGGCCCATCAAGCCTGGGGCGCGGTGGCGCAGCCTTATTCACCTGCTCGATCCGCCGCAGCTTGGTCACCTGTGGAAAGGTCTCGGCTCCCTCGATCATGCGCTGGGTGTTCACCGTCCCTGCACCGATACCGACGTCGGTGGCATTGGTGACCACGAACAGGTGCAAGTCACCATGCAAGCCCGGATCGCAACCGCATTTGGCCTGGTCTGACGAACAAGTTTTCACCGGTTTCCTTGCTCCACACCGAGACGAAGTTCGCGTACATTCCTGGCTTATCCAAGCAACCCCCACTCGACACGTTCATGGCGTTGCATAATCTTGTCCCGCAAAGGCCATGGTCGATATTCCGTCCAGACCATCAGGTAGGTAGGCATGACCTCACCTTCTTTGAAATGCTGAATATGATCTTCCCAGCTATTGATCATTACTTTCCAATAGCCACTTTCAGGACAAGTCTGGCCACTGGCGCAAACCATAATCGGGAAGTTGGCCTTGCTGAAGGCGGGTGAGCCTGGCATGGGTTTGCCGGTAGCTGGGTCGAGAACCTTTTCCTTGGCCAACTTGTGGATCAGGGCTTCACTGGGCTTTTCTGGCGGAATGTTTGCCAGACGGGCTTCTAGCCATTGTAGCTTGCCGTCCCATGGCGGTAGCTTGGCCGGAGGTAGCGGGAGGATTTCGTTAATTTCCGGGACTTTAGGGTCTGCATAGGAGTAATTGGCCAGTACTCTCCAGATTGTCTTGTAGCGATCCGCGCGTTCAATATCATTCTGCAGCCCAAGAAAATGAAGCGTATTCGTCGGTTCTGGCCCACCGAAGCCTTTGGCCAGAAATGAAGCCGAGGTACTATCACCTGCAGAAACACCTTTTTGAAATACTTCGATGGCCTCCTTGAAATCACCCTTTAATTTAAGGTTGACACCTAACATAACGGCCGCCTCGCCATGCCCTTGCTCTGCGGCACAACGGCGCATTTGTCGTGCGACGTTCGGGGCTATACCAATCGGCGCAAGCTTCTCTCCTATTTCATACTGAGCTTGCGCATTACCCTCGTCTGCCGCCTTGCGCAGATATCGAAGCGCCATATCAGAATCTTCTCGCAACCCTGCAGAGCCCTGCCTCAAAAAATATGCAACAAAAAGATAGCCCGTGGCAACATGGGCATCAATCAACTTCTCGCTCAGACGTAAGTGCTCCCAGCCTTTCAGTTTAAAATGCCCTCGCATCGCACCGCTCTGCAAGTTGATATTGGCTTTATAGTGATTATGCTCGGCGCCGATTCGATACAATCGTTCGACTTCAGCATTGACACCAACATCTCTCTTGAGCTGATTATTCTTCTGGAGCCATCGCGCATATTTGAAAAGAACATCAACCTCTGCCGATGCCGATGGAATGCTTTCATGCGAACACTCGAAATATAACTTGTTTTCGACTTCAATAAGTGGATTCATACTTCTTCCGCCCTCCGAACTGGAACTTCCAACCGCACTGCAAGACATCAATAAAAGGCAAAGTGGCAAAATCCCAGCACGCATCAATCCAGATTCCTCCACATTGATTTTTCATAAAAAAACTCCACAACAGAACAACTTGGAGCACTGCCATTTTCACAGCGACCTTTATTTTCTTTTAAAATCTCCTTCCAAGATTGAAATGCCTCAGCCGCATCATCCTGCACCCCCTTCCCATCCGTATGCAGCTTCCACAATCGCCGTCTCAACTTCTGCGTCTCACTCGCCCACTCATGGGCAATATTCAGCTCGCTGTCCACCTGCATACTTCGCGTATTGATGTTCGCCGAACCATGCGTGGTGA
>NZ_JBIVIC010000030.1:0-1790 GCF_044749545.1 Pseudomonas sp. NPDC089396
CCCCGCAGTCCGAGCAAGGCCAACGGCCCTCCCCCCAGTTCGGTGCGCAGATGCCAGGTCAGGCCAATGCCATCCGGGGCCTTCAACACCACGCGCATTTGGCTGCCGCCGTCGTTCAGGTGGGTGACCTGGGCCTGTTCGAGCAGCCGGATCAGCCCCCAGGTGCCCTGGAGGTCGGCGAACAAACGCTCCCCCGTGTGCACGCTGGTCCAGGTCAGGCTGACGCCGGGGTAGTCGTTTTGCCCAGGCCAGCGGAACTGCTGCCAGCGCTCGCGCTGATTGAAGTAATGATGCTTTTCGCCATTGAGGATGAAGGTGGTCTGCACCACATCGCGCACCGGCTTGCCACGCAGTTCGAAGCTCATGCCCATGCCACCATCGGTGTAGAGCACATCCGCCAACGCGCTGAGCTGGTTGATGGCGGCGAGGAACCGAGGATTGATGCGCAGGCCCTGGCTGTGACGTGGGTCCGCCACCCAACGGCTGCCTTCCTTGCGCAGCAACCCAGCCAGTTGTTCACGGACGAACTGCTCGATCCGCCCCGAGTCGGCGCGGATCATCTGCCCCAGCATGGGCAGCGACGCATCGCTGGAAGTGGCCGCGAACGGGTAGCGGCCGGCGAAGGCGCCGTTCCAGTCATTGACAATGGCACGCTCCCAGTTGCGATTCAGTCCTGCGGCCGACGGCTGCAGGACGCGTTGCCAGGCCTGGTCCAAGGGCTGCACGAACAACGCTTGGGCGGCGCCGCCCCATTCGGCGCCCAGGCTTGCAGCGATCAGTTGGCCGTAGGACTGGGTCTCGGTCAGGTCGATGCGCTTGCCCTGGAACACCGCCTGGGCCAAGGCTTGGGTCATGGCCTGCGGGTCGGGCGCCTGGGTCACTTGCTGCAGTTTCAAACGCACGCTGGTCACGCGGGTGAGGAAGGCCTGCAGGCTCAGGTTGTCATCGAAGCGTTGCCCTTCAGGGCCTTTGCCCAACAGCGCCAGCAGCGATCCGAAGGTACTGTCCAACGGGCCGTTCAGGCCTTGGGGCAGTTGCTCGATCACCGCCGGTTTGTCCTGGCCGATCAGGTTTTTTGCCGATTTGAGCAACGAGTCAGCCAGCGCCTGGCCACGGATGCCGGCCTGGCCTTGATAGGCCAGCGTGTTCATCAGGGCGATCAGCGGCGACTGGCGGACGTCGCTCATCAGGGTCAGCTGGGCGATGACTTCTTCCAGGCTGTCGCGCTGCTGCCAGCGCAGGCTGTTGAGGAAGGCCAGCCAGGCGCTGCTGTAGTCCTGGAAGTAACGCGCGGTCAGGCGCTCGCGGAGCTGGTCAGGGCTTAGCGCGGCAGTGAGGTTGTCCGGGTTGTCGCTCAGGACCCAGTCGATTTCTTCGCGGCGTGCCTTGGCCGCCTCCTCGATCGCGTCGCGCATGTGGCCTTCCCAGGCCTGGCGGGTGAACACGCCAGGGACGCTGGCCTGGGTAGTGAACAAGGCGTCGGCATCGGTGTCGCCGACCAGCTGTTGCAGGCCCTGCGCGGGGTAGTGGTTGGCTGCCGTTTCCAGCGCGCGCTGGTAGAGGCTGCTTTCGGCATTGCGCTGGCCGAGTTGGCCGAGCAGCACCTGGCGGGCCTGGGCGATGAGCTTGGCATCGGCCTTGATGGCCCAGTCGGGGTTGGCGGGTAACTGCTCGGCGAAGAAGGTCCACAGCGTGGGCTCGGTATTGCCCAGCGTTTGGACCAGGAACGTCGCATCGGCCTTCTCGGGGCGGGCCAGCATGAGGTAGGCCTTGAGCTGGTTGTAGGCTTC
>NZ_JBIVIC010000032.1:0-1661 GCF_044749545.1 Pseudomonas sp. NPDC089396
ACCGAGGGTGATTACAACGTCAAGTCGGCGTACTTCGACTACAGCGGCCCGGCCAGCATGAAGGCCGCGCACCCGGAATATCCCAAGCGCCAGACGCCGCAGCGGATGACGCTGAAGCTACCCCAAGTCCCCAACGCAACCACGGCCACCTGGGCCGGGATGCCCTACACACTGTTGGCGGATGGAGTCGTGCTGCAGCAGGGCGTAGTGGACGAAAGCGGCGCGCTGAAGGTGGATCACCAAGTCGTGACCCGCCAATACACGGTTTGCTTCGCCAACAACGTCAGCCTGCAAATCCCGGTCCCTGAGCAGTACCGCAACGCGGAGCAAGGTCATCTAGCCACCCGTGGCCTGCGTCGCCACACATCGATCGCTGACCGCACCGCCAAAGCACGCAATCAGTACGTCACGCTGTTTGATCAGGAAGACCAAGCATGAGTCAGAGCGAAACTGTTGTACCTCTCGTGTTCCAGTACACCGATGAATGCACCTTCACTCCCCCCTGGTTCGTCGAGGAAACGGACTACGACCCCGCACTCGCCCGTTACACCCCGCTGGTCAATGGCGAGGAAACCTTCCGTGCCGTGCACCTGGCCATTGCCGCCGCGCAGAAGTCGGTCGACATCATCTGCTGGGGTTTCCAACCCTCGATGTATTTGATCCGCGATGGCAGTGCCCCGTGTCTGGGCGAGTTGTTGTTGGCCAAGGCACGTGAAGGCGTGCAGGTGCGAGTGCTGGGCTGGGAAATGCCATTCAACACCGCCGGCTTCGCCGGCGAGGCCAACCTGCCGGGCAAGGGGCTGCTGCGGCTCAAGGATCGTGCCCTGCAGAGCTCGACCGAGACGCAGTACGCATTCGACCGTGACTGGTTCAAATTGTGCGAGGTCGATGACGGCAAAGCTGCAACTCGCGTCGACAGTGGCTACCCAGTGTTTGTCAGCCGTGGTTTCAGCTGGCGAGAACGCGCCGAAATTGCCTATCAGGCGAAGCGTCACAGCCTTGATCCACACATCAGCGCAAAGATGCGCCAGACCTTGAAGCTGACGGCCACCCATCACCAGAAGAGCGTGCTGGTCGACTACGAACTGGCCGACCGCGCGGTCGGCTTTGTCATGGGGCACAACCTGCTCGACGAGTACTGGGACACCGACGATCACTCGGCACTGAACCGTAGCGAACACACCAAACCGGCCCCGGACCGAGGCCCGCGTGGCATACAGCCACGTCAGGATATCTCCAGCCAGGTCAGTGGCCCGGTACTCAAGCACCTGCACGCCAACTTTGCCGAGGCCTGGTGTAAGGAAACTGGTGAAGACCTGCTGGTCAGCCGGCAGGCGGAAATTGTGGCCGAGGCGTTGAACCTCAAGACGGGCAGCGGTCAACGGTTGATGTGTCAACTGCTACGAACCCAGCCGCAGATGAGCATGAAGCGTGAAATCGAGTGGCTCTACCTACAGGCGGTGAACAATGCTACCCAATTCATCTATATCGAGAACCAGTACTTCCGCTGGCCGCCGCTGGCCGAAGCGATCAAGAAAGCCGCATTGGACCAAACCTGCGGCGGGAGAGATCCAGGGGTGCATGGCGCCTTGCACCTGTTCGTTGTCACCAATGCTACCGACGACGGTATCGGCGCAGGGACGGTGAACACCCAGCGCATG
>NZ_JBIVIC010000033.1:0-1186 GCF_044749545.1 Pseudomonas sp. NPDC089396
GGATTCTCCGATCAAGTTGCTCATCAGCCGGAAATGGGCGGCTTAGGGATGCCGAAAAGCCCGATTTTCAGCCGCTGATTATCGGATAACCAAGGCAAAGCCTTGGTTATCCGCCCTCACGGGCGTACCTCTCCCGCAGCAGTCAATAATTGCCGGCGCACCATCCACAGATTCGACAGAGCAAACAGCGTGGTCAGTTGCGCCGTGTTCTTGGCCAAGCCTCGAAAACGCGTCTTTACATAGCCGAACTGGCGTTTGATCACCCTGAACGGGTGCTCCACCTTCGCACGCACTTGCGCCTTGGCCTTTTCGATCTTGCGCTTGGCTTTGTAGAGCACGCTGCGTTTGCTCAAGTGCTTGTAGGTGCTACGACGAGCCGCAATCTGCCAGATCACTTGCCGTCCTTCATGCTCTGGCCTTTTCTCAACGCCGGTGTAGCCAGCGTCGGTACAGACGACGTTCTCTGCGCCATGCAGCAGTTGTGCAACTTCCGTTACGTCGGCCACGTTCGCGGCGGTGCCATGAACGTGATGCACCAGACCCGATTCAGCATCCGCGCCGATGTGGGCCTTCATGCCGAAATAGTACTGGTTGCCCTTCTTCGTTTGATGCATTTCAGGATCGCGCTTGCCTTCCTTGTTCTTGGTCGAACTGGGCGCGTGGATGATGGTGGCGTCGACGATGGTGCCCTGGCGCAACGACAGGCCCTTGTCTCGCAGGTAATTGTTGATGGTTTCCAGAATGCCCGCCGCCAGCTGATGCTTCTCCAGCAGGTGCCGGAAATTCATGATTGTCGTGTCTTCGGGGATCGGAGCGCTGAGCGTCAGGCGAGCAAACTGGCGCATCGAAGTGATCTCGTACAGCGCCTCTTCCATGGCGGGGTCGCTCAACGAGAACCAGTTCTGCAGCAGGTGAACACGCAGCATGGTTTCCAGTGGGTATGGCTTGCGACCACCGCCGGCCTTTGGGTAATGCGGCTCGATCAATGCCACCAAACCGCTCCACGGCACCACCTGCTCCATCTCGGCCAGGAAACGCTCGCGACGGGTTTGCTTGCGCTTACCGGCGTACTCGAAATCGGAAAAGCTCATCTGACTCATGGGATGGCGGGCTTGTAGAGGGCAGTTGGACGGAGGGCTATTTCAGCACAGCTCAGATGGCCTGTGCTGACTTGATCGGAGAATCC
>NZ_JBIVIC010000034.1:0-1096 GCF_044749545.1 Pseudomonas sp. NPDC089396
GAGTTCAAGCAACGTGCTGCAAGCATGGTTCTTGATGACAACTGCTCGATCCCTGACGTCTGCGCATCGATGGATGTCGGCCCAACGGCGCTGCGCCGTTGGGTGGATCAGGTTCGAAAAGAGCGCCAGAAAGGCCAGCCAGTGGCAGGCACCAAGGCAATCAGTGACGAACAGCGAGAGCTCCAACAACTGCGAGCCAAGGTCAAGCGACTGGAGACTGAGGCTGAAATCTTAAAAAAGGCTACGGCTCTCTTAATGTCGGATCCCGATCGTTTTTCCTGATTGAGGAGCTGAGAGAGTCGGGCTCGTATCCGACCTGCCTGCTTTGCGACGCCCTGGGCGTTTCCCGCAGTGCGTTTTATGACTGGCTTCGTCGCCGTTCAGCGCCGAATACCAAGCGTGACGCGCTCAGAGCAAAAGTCGTGCAACTGCACGTTGAAAGCCGGGGAAGCGTAGGCGCGCGGATGATCTCTCAGCACTTGAAGGCCCAACAGCTCAAGGTGGGGCGGTATCTGGCCGCAAGGCTCATGACGGAGGCTAACCTGGCCAGCAGGCAGCGCCGTCGTCATCAGTATCGCTCCAAGGGTGTCGAGGCATTTGTGGCCAAGAACCTGCTCGAACGTAACTTCGAGCCAACGGCAATCAACCAAGTCTGGTGCGGCGACGTTACCAGCCTGATGGTCGGGAAGCGCTGGTACCACTTGGCGGTGGTCATTGATCTGTTCGCCCGCCGAATTGTGGGTTGGGCGTTTTCCCTGATCAATGACGCCAACCTGGTTAGCAAGGCGCTGAGAATGGCGGTGGAGATCCGAGGAAAACATGCAGGCTTGATGTTTCATTCAGACCAAGGCTGCCAATACACCAGCCAACGCTTCCAGTCCGAGCTGCTTGAGCACGGGATAACGCAAAGCATGAGCCGCCGAGGGCAATGCTGGGACAACGCGCCAACAGAGCGTTTCTTTGGGACGCTCAAGTCGGAGTGGGTGCCCGCCAAGGGCTACGCGGCGATTGAAGAAGCTAGGCAGGATATGACCAGCTTCTTCATGCGATACAACCGAATCAGGCTCCACAGCTATAACAACTACCTGTCGCCAAT